>DDXB01000011.1 GCA_002347405.1 Rhodocyclaceae bacterium UBA2271
TATGCCGCGATCACGCTGGCCTGCGCCCTCGGCTACAAGCTGGCCGGCATGGACTGGTTTGACGCTGTCATGCATGCGTTCACCACCATGGGCCTGGGCGGTTTTTCCAGCCATGACAGCAGTTTCGAGTTCTGGAACTCTCCGGCCATCGAAATGGTGGCCATCATCTTCATGCTCATCGCCGGCATGAACTTCGCCACCCATTTTCTGGCGGTGCATCGCCAATCGTTTGCGCCCTACCGGCGCGACCCGGAAGTCGGCGGGTTCCTGCTTGTCACGCTGGGCAGCGTGCTGGGCATCGCGCTGTATCTTTGGCAACTCGGCGTCTATCCGGATTTCGCCACGGCGCTGCGCTATGCCGCCTTCAATGTGGTGTCGATCGCCACCACCACGGGGTACGCCAACACCGACTACAACCTCTGGCCCATCTTCGCCCCGCTGTGGATGCTGCTGCTCAGCTGCTTCGCGACGAGCGCCGGCTCGACCGGCGGCGGCCTCAAGATGATCCGCGCGATGATCCTCTACAAGCAGGTCTATCGCGAACTGATCCGCGCCATGCATCCGAGCGCCGTCTGGCCAGTACGGATTGGCGGCAGGCCGGTGCCGGGCAACATCCTGTCGGCGGTCATGGCATTCGGTTTCATCTACATGGTCAGCATTTCGCTATTGACACTGTTGATGACTTTTTCCGGACTCGAAATCGTCAGCGCCTTTTCGGCTGTCGTCGCCAGCATCAACAACACCGGCCCCGGCCTCAATCAGGTGGGACCAGCCACGACTTTTGCGATACTCACGGACTTCCAGACCTGGATCTGCACCTTCGCCATGCTGCTCGGCCGACTCGAAATTTTCACCTTTCTAGTGGTGCTGACACCGGCCTTCTGGAGAGCATGAAAAGAGCGCCCCCGCGGGGGCGCTCCTTGAAAACGGCAAGTTTTTACTTGGTTGCCGGTACTGCGGGGGTCGCGGCTTTGGCTGGCGCGGCGGGGGCGGCCGGGGTTGCGGGAACCGCCGGAGTCGCCGGGGTTGCGGCAGGTGCAGCCGGCTTGGCGTCCTTGTTGGCCTTCTTCACGGCTTTCTGTTCCGCCTTGGCGGCCTTCGCCTCGACAGCCGGCTTGGTTTCGGCAACAGCCGACTTGGGCGCATCGGCGGCAAAAGCGGATACGGCAAACAGACCGGCAATCAGTGTGGCAAGCAGCTTGGACATTTTGGTTTTCCTTCGGTTGGTTTCAGCGCACATGCGCCTGTCCCGAATAACGGGGGTGGCTGGCAAAGCGATAACCGGGCAACTGTAACGATTTGTAAGCCCCCCGGCACTGCGGCAGTCCGGCCGCCGGGCCGCCCCAAGGCCGGACGGCACGCGGCGCCAGCCATCAGGCCGCAGGCCGCAGGACAGTCGAAGACTGGTCTCGCGCAGCGAGATGCGGCTTTATCGCACACAACCCGCGCCACCCCATGATCGGGGCGCCCCGTGATAAGCGAGCGCAGCGAGCCGATTGGCCCCCCCCGCGCGAGGGGAGAAGGGGGGCGGGCGTTTGCTTAGTCGCCGAAGTTCGTCCCCACCCGCCGGGCCGACAGCACCCAGGGATGATCCGGCGGCACGGTCTTGACCTTGCCGGCGGTGTCTTCCAGTTTGACCGGCCGGACGTCCTCGCCCTTGGCGGCCACCAGCACACCGTAGTGTTTCTTGGCGATCAGGTCGGCGGCGGCGGTGCCGAGCCTTGTCGCGAGGATGCGGTCGGCCGCCGAAGGCGTGCCGCCGCGCTGCAGGTGACCCAGAATGGTCAGGCGCGCTTCCAGGCCGGTAAGCTTTTGCAGCCGCTGGGCGAGCAGCAAGGTACGGCCGGCATAAATCAATTCGGCGGCGTCGGCGGCGGTGTCGTCATTCTTGTCTTCGGCGGCGCCCTTGCCGTTTTTGTCGGTTTTGCGCACGGGTTTTTTCGCGGTTTTGGCGGCCTCCAGCGCGACCAGGTCCTGCGCCGAGACCGCGCCTTCGGCGACGGCGACGATGGAGAAGGGCCGCCCCTTGCGGCTGCGCTCGCGGATCGACTCGGCGATGCTGGTCGCATCATAGGGAATTTCGGGGATCAGGATCACGTCGGCGCCGCCGGCGATGCCCGCGCCCAGCGCCAGCCAGCCGGCGCGGTGACCCATGATCTCGACGACGATGATGCGGTGGTGGCTGTGCGCGGTGCTGTGCAGGCGGTCGATGGCCTCGGTGGCGATACCCAGCGCGGTGTCGAAGCCGAAGGTGATGTCGGTGCCGAAGACGTCGTTGTCGATGGTCTTGGGCAGGGTGATGACGTTGAGCCCTTTTTGTTTCAGGCGCAGTGCATTCTTGATCGTCCCGCCGCCGCCCAGGCAGACCAGGCAGTCGAGATGGTTGTCGTGGTAGTTGCCGACGATGGCGTCGGTCATGTCGAGCACCTTGCCGCCCACCGGCATCTTGTGCGGCTTGTCGCGGCTGGTGCCGAGGATGGTGCCGCCGCTGGTGAGGATGCCCGAGAGCTGGCCACCGGAAAGCGACATGCTGCGGTTTTCCATGAGGCCGCGAAAGCCGTCGCGGAAACCGATGATGTGCATGCCATGGTGGCCCATGGCGGCCTTGCCGACGCCGCGGATGGCCGCGTTGAGACCGGGGCTGTCGCCGCCGGCGGTGAGAATGCCAATATGCTGGGTCATGTGCGCCTCCTGGTTGAGTGGCGCATTGTGCGTCAATTGCCGGCCATTGCGCCAATGAGGGCATGCGATAATCACATAAACACACTGGATTAAAACCATGACCCGTCCCCATAACGACAACTTCCTGCGCGCCCTGCTGCGCGAGCCGGTGGATTTCACACCCCTGTGGCTGATGCGCCAGGCGGGCCGCTATCTGCCCGAATACAACGAGACGCGCCGCCGCGCCGGCAATTTCCTCGCGCTGTGCAAGAACCCCGGCTACGCCTGCGAGGTGACGCTGCAACCGCTGGCGCGTTACGACCTTGACGCCGCCATCCTGTTTTCCGACATCCTCACCGTACCCGACGCGATGGGCCTGGGCCTGTATTTCGCCGATGGCGAGGGGCCGAAATTCGAGCGGCCGCTGCGCGAGGAATGGGCGATCCGCGACCTGACCGCACCCGACCCCTACGACCATTTGCGCTACGTGCTGGATGCGGTGGCGGAAATCCGCCGCGCCTTGAATAACAGCGTGCCGCTGATCGGCTTTTCCGGTTCGCCGTTTACGCTGGCCTGCTACATGGTCGAAGGCGGCGGCTCGGCCGACTTCCGCAGCGTCAAGACCATGCTCTATGACCGGCCCGATCTCCTGCACCACATCCTCAAAGTGAATGCCGAAGCGGTGACGAATTACCTGAATGCCCAGATCGAGTCTGGCGCGCAGGCGGTGCAGATCTTCGATACCTGGGGCGGCGCGTTGTCACATGCCGCCTATCGCGAGTTTTCGCTGGAATACATGCAACGCGTGATTTCAGGCCTCAAAAAGACCCACGACGGCGAGCGCATTCCCTGCATCGTCTTCACCAAGGGCGGCGGCCAGTGGCTGGAAGCCATAGCCGATACCGGCTGCGATGCCGTCGGCCTCGACTGGACCACCGACATCGGCGACGCGCGTCGGCGTGTCGGTGACAAGGTCGCGCTGCAGGGCAATTTCGACCCGATGGCGCTGTTCGCCTCACCCGCCGCGGTGGCGGCCGAAGCCACGCGCATCCTCGACAATTATCATGGCGCTGCCAACGCAGCGGGCGGCAGCAACACCGGGCATGTCTTCAACCTGGGACATGGCATCAACCAGCACACCCCGCCCGAGAACGTGTCCGTACTTGTAGACACGGTGCATGGCCATAGAAAAATTTAAGGTCGGCCGGGAACCCTTTATACGCATCGTTGTCGAACTGCCCCCTCGGCGAAGCCGCACTGCAAAAGGGTTTCAAAGGGCCACAAATAGTTGACTTATTCACAGAACACTGATCTTGAAATATTCTGTCCGGCGATCACCATGATCCGGTTATATATATTTAACTATTTGTATTTAAATAAGTTTAAATTCGCTTAGTGTTACATTAGTATGACTAAAGCGGCCACCGGGTGAAATAAGCGAGATTTTACGTAGGGTTATTCACAAAGTTATCCACAAATCGAAGGCTGACTAAAAATTGCTTTGCTGCCAAGTGATTAAGTTAATTAACGAATAATTATTCTAAAGAACGGCGCTAAATCGACACCCAGACCACCCAGTGAGCATTCTGAAAATCGCACTTGATGTGCCGCTCCCACAACTGTTCGATTATCGGTTGCCCCCTGAGCATATTGGTGACCCGGTCGGTCGGCTGGTCAGGATTCCATTTGGCACGGGCAGCAAGATCGGCGTGGTGGTTGGCGCAACGGACACCAGCGACCAACCGGCCGCCAAACTGAAAACCGCGGAGCTGATCGACGACCTGCCCCCGTTGCCGGCCGACTGGCTGGCGTTGTGCAGCTTCTGTGCGCGCTATTACCACCATCCGCTCGGCCAGGTGATGGCCTTCGCCCTGCCGCCGCTGCTGCGCAAAGGGAAAAGGCCGCGTGCACTGAAAGCAAAAGTCGGCTCTGGCGGAGCGGTGCCAAACATGCCGGCACCGACCGCCGATCAAGCCACGGCCATCGAAGCCATCAACGCAGCACATGGTTTCCAGACCTTCCTGCTCCACGGCGTCACCGGCAGCGGCAAGACCGAGGTCTATCTGCGCGCCATCGCGGCCGTGCTCGAACGCGGCGGCCAGGCGCTGATGCTGGTGCCGGAAATTGCCCTGACGCCACAGCTTGAATCCAGAGTAAGCGCCCGCTTTCCTGGCACTCACGTCGTCTCGGCGCATAGCGGCGTAGCGGATGCGGCGCGGGCGCGCGCCTTCCTGGCCGCGCTGGAAGGTCGCGCCGCCATCGTACTCGGCACGCGGCTCTCGGTATTCATGCCGTTGCCGCGCCTGCAACTGATTGTCGTCGATGAAGAGCACGACGCCTCCTTCAAGCAGCAAGACGGCTTGCGTTACTCGGCCCGCGACGTAGCGATCTTTCGCGCCCGGCAGCGCGACATTCCCATCGTGCTGGGCTCGGCGACGCCTGCGCTGGAGACGTTTCACCATGCCGCCAGCGGCCGTTACACCAAACTCGACCTGCCGCTCCGGGCCGTTGCCGCCGCCATGCCCACGGTGACGACGATCGATACGCGCAAGCAGAAACTGCAGGATGGCCTCTCCGCGGAGATGATTTCCGCCATCGGCGAGCGCTTGGGGCGAGGCGAACAAAGCCTGATCTTCCTCAACCGCCGCGGCTACGCCCCGGTGCTGGCCTGCCCGGCCTGCGGCTGGATTTCGCACTGCCGGCGCTGCGCCGCCAATCTCGTGTTGCACCTCGCCGACCGGCGGCAAAAGCGCGCCGGGCCGCCCCAAGCGCTTTTTGCCCCCTCGGGGGGAGGGGCGAGCGGAGCGAGACCGTCGGGGGCATTGATCTGTCACCACTGCGGGCTGGAAGTGATGATTCCGCATGCCTGCCCCGGCTGCGGCAACCTCGACCTGCAACCCTTCGGGCGCGGCACCCAGCGGCTCGAAGCCGCCTTGACCGAACGTTTTCCGGCGTCGCGCATCCTGCGCATCGACCGCGACTCGGCGAGTTCGCCACAGAAATGGCAGACGCTGCTGGCGACCATCCACGCGGACGGCGCAGACATCCTCGTCGGCACGCAGATGCTCGCCAAGGGACATGACTTCCCCAAACTCACCCTGGTCGGCGTGGTCGGCGCCGATGCCGCCCTGTTCGCCGCCGATTTCCGCGCACCGGAACGCCTGTTCTCACAACTGATGCAGGTGGGCGGACGCTCCGGCCGCGCCCATCTGCCCGGCGCGGTGCTGATCCAGACCGAATACCCCGGCCACCCGCTCTATCGCGCCCTGATCGACCACGATTACGCCGCCTTCGCCAACGAACAACTGGCCGAACGCCAGGCCGCCGGCTTCCCGCCCTTCGCCTTTCAGGCGCTGCTGCGCGCCGAAGCGCCCGAAATTGCGCAAGCGCTCGAATTTCTGGCCACGGCCGTCGCCGCCGCCGAAGCGCCCGGCACATCTGACATCATGCTCTACGACCCGGTGCCAATGCGCCTGGCGCGCCTGAAAAACCGCGAACGCGCCCAGTTGCTGGTCGAATCGCGGAGTCGCCCGGCGCTGCAAAACTTTCTTACCGGCTGGATGACGCGCCTCTACGCCTGCAAAACCCCGCGCGAGCTGCGCTGGCATCTGGATGTCGATCCGCAGGAATTCTGAAAGTCGGCGCTGGCGGGATGAAATGCCCCGCATGGGGTACGGCGTCAGCCGGACCGCCGGGTTGATGGGTACGGCGGCAGCCGGACCGCCGCGTTGATGGGGACGGCGGCGGTTGCGGGTACACCCGCTGGCGGAGAAGCCGCGGCGGTGGAATCAGCGCCGCCAGCCGATCGAGCAATTGCATCGGCGTCAGCATCAGGCTGACGCTGCACTTCTGAATTTGTGGCAAAGCTTGTTCAAGTTAACGCCTCCTGGCCCGAAACAGTAAAAGTAAGCACTCTTTTATGTGAAAATTAGCCGTCAGCCGCCTGTAGCCCTGCCGCACAACATACCCTGTCGCACAACATACCTTGACTGATATCGACCCGCATATCTCCCAAAGACTACTGCGCGAAGGTCGCGATTTTCTGGAGCACGACCTGGGCGCGTTGTTCGATGAGCTTGGCCCGCTGATTGCCGAGGAATTGCTCTCCTTGATCAATTCGACCCGGGACAGTACCGAGCAAAGGAAATATCTGCACATGCGCACAGATGTGCAACATGACTGGGAGAAGCTGGCAGCAGCATTTCGCGACGAACTCGGCCGGCAGCTGCAGGCGACCAGCCTGCTTGCCACTGAAAAGTTCATAGAGCCTCATTTTTCGCAAATGCAGTTGGTCAGCGACGATGAAATAACTGAGCAAATCGTCCGCCGCGAGTTCGCCGGGCGTATCAACGAGGCGTGCAGCGAAGAAACCTACGCTTTTGACCTGCGCATTGCTCATCTACTCGGGCGTGAGGAGCACGACGCGGGGGGCAATCAACTTGGCCCGTCAGCAGTGTGCGCAGCTGTCTGGGCCGGTTGCGCAGCAATGTATGCCGATCAAGATCAGCATACATTGCTGCTGCGCCAGATTGAACCTCATCTTCGTGCGGAATTACCGCAACTGTACCGCGCGATCAACGAGCGCCTGATCGACGCGGGCATCTTGCCCCAGTTGAAGCGCAACTATCGTCCCGTAGCGGCACGTGGCGGCAAGGCCGTCGCGTCTGATCCCGCCAATATCCTGGGTACGCTGCAGCGTCTGGCACAGGCGCGCTCCACCGCGGTGGGGGGTGGCAACCCCGTCACCAGCCGGATGACGGACGCCGGCAATACGGGAAGTGGTTCCGCTGGCAGGGCGGGTGGCGGGGAAATCCTGTCGCCCGACGATATGGTGGCCGTGAGTGCCGCCTTGCTCGAGTCGCTGCAAGCGCTCCAGACCGTTCCAGCGGGTCCGCCGGGCGAGTTGACCAACCTCGTGCGCATTGCCCGCGACAGTGACGCCGCGCGCCAGATCCAGCCCCTTGAGGCCATCACGCTGGACATCGTCGCGATGCTCTTCGATCTGATCTTTGACGACGAAAGGGTTCCGAATGCCGTCAAGGGCCTGGTTAGTCGCTTGCAGATTCCGGTGCTCAAGTTGGCGATGCTTGATCAGCAGTTCTTTACCGAACGCAGTCATCCGGCGCGCCGCTTTCTCGACAGCATTTCCGGCATTTCCATCCGCTGGGGAAAAACCGTCAATGAGGGCGATCCGTTTTACCTCGAGTTATTGCAACTCGTCGAGCGCATTCAGGGCACCTTTGATCAAAATGCCGATATCTTTGGTATCGCAATCACCGAACTGGCTGCTTTCGTCTCCGCGCACGAGGCGATGGAGGCCGAAGCCAGTCGCGTCGTCGCTGCAATCGTGCAGCGCAAGGAAGAAGAGTTACTCTTGCAGCGCGAGCGGCAAGCCAGTGCCCGGCAAACCGTCAATCTTTCGCTTGCACCATTGCTCGCCAACCCTTTACCCGCCACGATCGAACAGTTTTTGCTTGACCATTGGCGTGAGGTCTTGCAGCACCATGCGCTCACCTTAGGTACCGACAGTGCCGAATATCACGATGCTGAGCGCATTGCGGCGGAACTTGTCTGGAGCGTTGTGCCGAAGAAAGGCGCCGAAGAAAGAAAAACCCAGGCAGCGCGGTTACCCAAACTCTTGAGCGGCCTGAATCAGGGGATGGACCTGGTCGGCACTGCCATGGATACACGCTGCCTGTTCATGGACGCGCTGGTCGAGTTGCACCTGGCCGTACTGCGTAGTGACAAGCGCGCGCTCAGCCCGTCACCGGTACCTGCCATACCTAAAGTGACCGCCCCGGTGCCCACGCTGCTGGTCACCCATTCCGAGGATCACGGCTTTCATCTTGAAGAAGTGTCATTCCCTGAAACGGCAGCGCCGGCCGAGAACAGCGCACGGGGTAGCGGCGTGCGTCATGTCAAAAATCTGGTGCGCGGTGATTGGATCGAGTTTGTCGATGACGATGGTGAAAGCAGACGCGAACGCCTGACCTGGGTCAGTCCCAGTCGCGCATATTTTCTGTTCAGCAATCACGCCGCCAACTGCGCCATCTCCATCACAGCCGAGGCATTGGCACATCGCTTGCAGACAGATACCGCCCGTATCGTTACCCGTGATACTTCGATTTTCGAACGTGCACTGGATGGCGCCATCAACGCACTCGACACTGCGCCCCAGGAAGTTCGCGCTTATTGATCCGGCCGGATCAATAAGAACCCCCGGGAGGCGGGCGAAGGGGCGGGCGTTCTAGCCGCGCCCGGCCACGAAGTCGCCGAACTTGCGGTCGCTGTCCTGAATGTGTTCGATCAGCCAGCTGGCAATGAACCGGTTCAGTTCCAGCGGGACGAATTGCGCGTCGAATTCCACCCGCATTTCCATGTCGCGCGCGCGGGAGAGCAGATGGCGATGCAATTCCCGGTGGGCTGCCAGTTCGGGGTAGGCGGCGGCTTCCATCAGCGCCTCTTCATTGGCGAAGTGCGTGGTCGTGTAATCGAGCAGTTCGGCAATCGCGGCGCGGGCGATGCCGTCCGCCGCGGCGCCTTTCTCGCCGAGCGCGTCGTACACCCGGCCGGCGATCTCGAAGAGCTGGCGATGCTCGGTGTCGACTTGCTCGATACCGACATGATATTTGGCGTCAAACCGGGGGCGTTGGTCCATGCGTTTTCATCCTTGGGTTAACGTGAGAAAAGCAGCGCCAGCGCGCCGCTCTTTTCCCACAGCGGCAGCCAGTCCATGCGGTAATACCAGGCCTCGTCTTCGCCGCCATGCGTGACCAGCCCCGGCGTCAAGGCCGGCATGCGCGGATTTTCGGTGGTGAGGGTCTTGAGGATGTTGGGGGCGTGTTTTTTCGCTTCGGCCAATGCCGCCGTTGCCTCGTCACGCCGGTCGAGCAGATAGAGGGCGAGTACGCGGCCATAGCGCATGCCGCTCAATGCGTCGTCGGGGAAACGCTCGTCGCAGAGGGCCAGCGCTTCGGCGGCGCGCCCCGCTTCGCAGTAACGATGCACCAGCGCCACGCGGTGGCCGGTGTTGTCATTGGGATTGAGCGCCAGCAGCCATTCGAGCAGCGGCAGCGCCTCGTCCGAGTCGCCCGCAATTTCGATGAGCTGCGCGAGCAGGCGCAACGCCGGGCGGTTTTCGTGCCAGCCCCATTCGAGCGTGCAGTCCTCGGCCTGGTTGGCGGCGATGTTGACGCGCAGCAGTTCCATCGCATGGTCGAGCAGGGTTTCCTCGATCCAGTCGACCTCTTCCTCGCGATCCTCGGGAAAGATTGCATCTTCCAGCGAACCGACCAGGTCTTCGAGCACGGCGAAGCTCTGCCAGGCGAGCGGGTGTTTGGCGAGCCAGTTGATCCAGCCGGTTTCCGTCCACGGGTCGGCTTCCTCGTCGTCGCCATCATGCCAATACACGTTCAGCCATTCAGCTTCAAGCGCGGCCAGCGCGGCCACGGGTTCGAGCGGGCCGGCGTGGCCATCCCGGGGGGAAAGTCGGTGCTGGCACGACGGCGCGGGCAGGGCTTCGGCCATCGCGATCAGGGCTTCGACAACCTCCGCTGAGACTTCGGTGAAGCCGGCATCTTCTTCATCGGCACCGGGGCCGCCGCGCATCATGTCGAGCAGGGTTTGCGGGTCGCGGGCGATGTCGTCCATGAAGGCGACGATGCCCTCCTCCTCATAACCCAGCTTGCGCAGGCGCGCCGCCCAGAAGCGGGCGCGGTTTTGCGCCTGTTCGATCTCGCCCTGGCTGGCCAGCAGCACGACTTCGAGATGGGACAGGGAAGAATTGTCCGGGTCTTGCCGCTGCGCTGCCTTGAACAGCGTCCATGCGGCGGCGTAGTCGCCCGCATCCGCCAGCATGGTGCAGCGGCGGTGCATCGCGGCGCTTTTCAGGCCGCGGTTCGAGGATTGCATCAGCCGGTCGGCCAGCGCAATGCGTCGGTCTGGGTCGCCCTGTTCGAGATAGACGTCGCACAACACGTCAAACGCATACTCATGACGCTGGTCAAGCTTGGCGACATCGAGCAACAGCGGTTCGAGCAGGGCGGCGGCGGCGGCGTCGCGGCCGTCTTGCAGCCACTGTTCGGCGACGTGGGCAAGCTCTTCGGGATTGAGCTTCTTGAAGGGCAGATTTTTGTATTGCGCAACCGGGATGGTTTCGAGCACATAGGCCAGCACCGAAAAGCCGCTTGGGCCGAAGGGCGACGTGCCGGACAGCGGCCCGCAGCACTGCTTGTATTTTTGCCCCGAACCGCAGGGGCAGGGCGCGTTCCGCTCCGGCTTCGCCAGTGTCAGCGGCTTCCAGCCCTGGTCGGGGCGCGGCAGATGGTTCCAGATTTCGCGGAACATGGCGAAGGCGATGGCGCGCTCGCCACCGGGCGGCATCAGCGCAGCATGCCGTGGCGCCAGCTCCGGCAGGTTCAGGCGAAAGGCGTTGAGCGCCGTAACGAAATCGGTGGTGGCCAGCGCCGCCTGCACGCCAAAGCGCAGCAGGTCGTCAAATTCCTCGGTTTGGTTGTCTGGTTTCACTGTACGTCCTTGCTGGGCAACATGCGCAGGGCCGTCGATGATACCGCTGACTTTCCGGATCGCCACCATCCAGTTCCATCCGGAATGCTGCCTCGCCATTATCGTCGATGCGCCAGCCTTCGTTTGTGGGTGCTGCCCAGATCACGACGTGATCGCGATCACCATAAAGCCAAGGCGTGACGACACACCAGCCACCGTCATCGGCATGGATTTCGAAATCGCGACACAGATCAGGCTCCATCGCAGCTCGATGGTCGTTACCCAGATCAATCAGTTCGGAAAATGAGCGGCGAATAGTGCCCTTGACTGTCTTCTCAGCCAACAAACTTGACTACCGGGATGGGCAAGAATGTTTCACGGGCAGCCTGGCTCGAACGGCTTTACATCCTTGAAGTGCCGCGCGATTTGCGCTGGCACCTCGACGTCGATCCGCTGGAACTCTGAAAGTCGACGCTGGCGGGACGGTGGATGTTTGGAATTCCATGATGTCAATCCGTTGATCCCCGCTGCGCGCCAGACTCAGTTCTTCCAGTCGTCACCGGGCATGATTCGCTTCATGAACTCATCAAACAACGGCACTGTGAATGCCGTGTCGCCATGGCTCGGACTCCAGATCATGCCCTTGACAATCAACTGGCTTCGGGTCGGGCCGAGTGAAGTGACTTCACGGCCCAGTTGTTCGGCGATGTCGCCGGAACGATGCGGGCCGCGGCCAAGCTCGGCCATGGCGCGCAGATATTTCCTTTCCAGCGGGGTCAAGCGGTCGAAGCGAACCCGGAAGAAACTTTCGTCCAATGCGGCGATTGCGCTTGCGGTGGCCTGCTCGACATCTTGAAGAGTAATCGGGGAGTCCTTGGCCGCGTCCCAAGCGTGCTTGCCCCATTCCTGCAGGAAATACGGATAACCGCGTGTCTCTTGAATAATTCGATTAAGCGCGTCTTCTTCTACATTCACACCCTGGTCCAGTGCCGGTTTGGTAATCGCCACACGCGCTGCGTCACGGGGCAGCGGCCCGATTTGTGGGAAATCAAACAGGCGTTCCGCATAGGACTTGGCCCGCCCCATTTTGCCGGGCAACTGAGGCAGGCCTGCACCGACCAGCACAACGGGCAGACTGCGCTGGGCGGTACGGTGCAGTGCCGTGATCAGCGCCGCCAGTTCCTCCTCGGCCACGTATTGGAGCTCGTCCACGAACAGGACCAACGCCGTGCCGGCCTTCTTCGCCGCGGCACCCGTTACTTCCATTAGCGCCTGCAAGTCGTGTTCGAGATCGCCGTTGTCAGCCAGCCCCGGCTCAGGCTCAAAGTCGAACCCCACCTCGATGTCCTGGTACTTGAGCTTGAGCGCCTTGGCGAAGCCGGCCAGCCCGCGCAAGGCACGCTGCGCAAATTCCTTCGCCTGCTCGTTCCGGGACAGCCGCAGCAACGCCTGCCGTAGCTGGGGAGCCAGAATGGCTGGCAGAGAGCGGCTCTCTGGCGCCTCCACCCGGAGTGTCTGAATACCCACCGTCTCGGCGTCGTCGCGGAGGCGATCCAGTAGTACCGTTTTTCCTACACCCCGCAGTCCTACCATCAGGATGCTCTTGGTGGGCCTGCCGGCCCGCACTCTCTCAAGCGCGATACGGACAGTTTCGCGCAACTCGTCGCGTCCCGCCAGTTCTGGCGGCGGCGTGCCGGCGCCGGGGGCGTAAGGGTTTTTGATTGGATCCATTGCAGCAGGTTATATTAAGTTTTGTCGATTTACGAATTATAGATAAGTTAAATAAGATTGATCAAATTGGATGGGGACGGCGCTCAGGATGATCGGGTACGCCGCGCATCCAGAATGAACCACAGCCAGCCCGCCGTCTGCAAGACCAGCAGACCGGCGAGGCTGGCGCGGTAGGCCGTGGCCGGATCGCTGCCGAGCGCCTGAAAACCATCGACCGCCACGCCGAACAGCCACTGGATGCCGAAAGCGCCGACAAAGGCGCCCAGGTTGAGCGCGGTGTTGGCGCGCCCGGCCAGGGTGAGCGGAAATGCGCCGGTCAGCAGCGCATAGGCGAGATTGCCCACCGAAAACACCAGGCCCAGCGCCGGCCAGAGCAGCCAAGTGGGGGCAAGATCGAGGACGATGCCGAGCATGACCAACAGGCCGCCGCCCATGCCGAAGGCGAGCAGGCGCGCCGGCGGCAGACCGGCCCGCGCCAGCCGCGTGACGAGAAAGGCGATGGCGAGAAAACCGGCAAGCTGCGCACCGGCCATCAGCAGCAGATGAAAGGCCGCCACCTCGCGTGTCGCGCCATTCACCGTCATCAGCCAGGGCACCGCCCAGAGGCCCTGCAGGGCCATGAAGCCGCCGACGATGAAGGTGGTCTGCGGCGCGAAACGCCAGAAGGCGCGGCTGCCGAAGATGGCTGCCAGGCCGGCCAGTTGCTGGCGGAGGCTTTCCTTTGCAACGCCGCTCGCCTTTTCCGGCGTGGTGTAGATCAGTCCCGCGACCACGAGCGCAATCGCAGCCAGCGCGAAGAAGATGCCGCGCCAGCCGAGCAACGGCATCAGCGCGGAGAGCGGCGAACTGGCGGCCAGCGCGCCGAGGCCGCCGGCGGCCATGATCGCGGCGTTGAGCGAGGCCTGCCGTTCAGGGGGAAACCACAGCGAAAACGCCTTGAAGCTCGCCATCAGGCAGGCCGACACGCCCAGGCCGATCAGGGCGCGGCCCAGGGTGAGTTGCGGCAGGCTCTCGCCCAGCGCGAAGAGCGCGCAACCCGCCGCGCAAAACAGCAGCAGTGCCGCTTCGACGCGACGCGGACCATAACGGTCGAGCAGGATGCCCAGCGGTAACTGAAAGGCGCCAAAGGCGAGCAGGTAGGCGGAAGTCAGCAACCCCAGGTCGGCGGCGGAAAGGCCGAGATCGCTCCGCAACTCCGGCGAGATGACGGCATTGGCGTTGCGCAGCAGGTACGAAAGAAAGTAGCCGGCCGCGAAGGGCGCAAAGATGCGCCGCCAGAGGTTGAAGGGAGGGGGCGTGCTCAAGTGACCCCGTGCTCGGCGAGAAACGCTTTCACCCAGTGCCCCGCCCGCGCCCCGGCAAAGCGACCCTTGATTTCACCGCCATTGAACAGCAGCACGGTCGGGAAACCCTTGAGGGCGTAACGGCCGGCCAGTTTCATGTTGTCGCCGTCATCGACCTCGACCTTGGCCAGCCTGAGCCTGCCATCAAGCGCGCTCGTTACGCGCTCCAGCACGGGCGTCAGCGCGACGCAGGGCGGGCACCATTCGGCCCAGAAATCGACGATGACCGGCACCGTCATTGATGTTTTGATGACGGCCGCTTCGAAACCGTCCAGATCGGTATCAAAGATGCTATCGCCAGATTGGCGTGACAGTACTTGAGACAAATCAACCCTCCTCCGAATTATTTTTATGTCCGGCCTGGCGCAAGCGGCGGCCACAACCACGCCGCGCCGCGCACGCCGGATGAGTCGCCGTGGCGGTTTTTCACCAGCCTGGTCGCAACCACATCGGAAAACACCTGCGCGCCCCACAGCCGGGGCACGCGATCATACAACCGGTCGAGGTTCGACAGGCCGCCACCGAGCACAATTACCTCCGGATCGAGGATGTTGATGACCTGCGCCAGCGCCCGCGCCAGTCGCGCTTCATAGCGCTGCATGGCGGCTTCCGAATCGACGCCGCCATCCGCCGCCAGCGCCGGGCCCGACAAATAGGTTTCGATGCAGCCTTGCCGGCCGCAATAACACGGCGGCCGCAACGCGGCGTCATCCGGCATGGCACACAGTGGATTGTGGCCCCACTCGCCGGCGATGGCGTTCGCGCCGACCAGCACCTTGCCATCGACAACGATGCCGCCGCCGACGCCCGTGCCGAGGATGACACCGAAAACCACCGCCGCGCCCGCGCCCGCACCGTCGGTCGCCTCGGACAGGGCAAAGCAGTTGGCATCGTTGGCGATCCGCACCGGACGACCGAGCGCGGCTTCGAGGTCGCGACGCAAGGGCTGGCCGATCAGCCATGTCGAGTTGGCGTTCTTGACGAGCCCCGTCACCCGCGATTCCGCGCCGGGGATGCCGATGCCCACCGTTGCCGCCGTACCCCATGCGGGGCATTTCATCCCGCCAGCGCCGACTTTTGCCTCGGCACCAGTGACCAGTTCGGCAATGGAAGAGACCGTTCCCGCATAGTCGCCGCGCGGTGTCGGCTTGCGCTCGCGCAACAGTTCGGTACCGTCGTCGGCCAGGACAACAATCTCGATCTTGGTGCCGCCGAGGTCTATGCCGATCCGCATCTTGCTTGCGCGCTTACCGGTTTTGGAACAGGCCTTTGAGCGAATTCTTGAGTTTGTCTTCGGCCTGCTGCTGCAACTGCTCCTTCGCCTCCTCCACCCGCGCCTTCACCGCCCCACCGGCCAGGCCGGCGACTTCGATGTTCCACGTCGGGCTGTCGAGCGGTCCGCGCAGACGCACCGGAATCGTCAGCCCCTTGAGGTGAGCGAGATCCTTGCCGCCCTGGCCGGCACTGGTGGCGACCACGCTGGTCTTGGCCAGATAGTCGATCCGGTTGTTGCCGATATCGATGTCACCGGCGCCACTCAAGCGCAGCAGCGGCGACTTGGCCTTCATGTCCTTGTTGTGGGCAACGCCGCCGGCAATCTGAAATGAGGCCGACAGTTCCGAAAAGTCGGTCTGCCGATCGGCGCTGGCCGGTTCGACCGTGTCCTGTCCGCCGGCAAATTTCCCTTTCAGTTCGCGCAGGCTCTGGGCCAGGTTGATGCCCTTGATCGCACCATCCTTCAACGCGAGCCTTGCCGTCCCGGCCAGCGCCTTTTTCATTGCGTCAATGCTGTCACCCCGGGTGGTGACATCCAGTGCGATGTTGCCGCGTCCGGCCAGCATGTCCTTGTTGGCAAGGTCGTTCAGCAGCGGCTGCACCTGGACCCCGGTCAGCGTCTGCTTGAGCTTGACACGATTGTTGTCAGCCTCGACCGCAATTGTGCCGACGAGACTGCCGCCGTACAGTTTTGCACTGTGCGGCGCGACTTCGAGACGGTCGTCCGCCACTTTCACCTGCATGCGCACGTCCTGCAGCTTCACTTGCGAGACCTGCAGCGCGCCGATCTTTACCTTGCCGCGGACATCGAGCCCGCGCAGCGCGGAGAAATCGAGCCTGGTGCTGGCGGATTTCCGGGCGGACGGCTGTCCGCTCTTCCCGTTGCTGGCCGGCAGGTAGTGGTCGACATTGAGCTGGTCGATCGCCAGATCAAACGCCAGTTCCAAGGGGGCGAATTCCGGCACGTCGATGCGCAGGGCGATCGGCGAGTCTTCCAGCCGGGTGTCCAGGCTGAGTGCGGCCGTGGCCTTCTTCAGATTGGCGTGCAGGCTGCCCGACAGTGGCAGCTTCAATGACTTCATCGGCATCCGGGGATGGGCAATGGTCAGCTGGCCGACCAGACCCTCCACGGCAAACGCCTGTTTTTTCAAATTAATCGACAGCGGGGTAGCCAGCCGCGCCTTCACGGCGGTGGCGGCCAGATGTGCGTCCACATTCAGCGCCATTTCCCGTGCGGAAAGAATCTCGGCCTGCAGCGCCAGGCCGGCCAGCTCCAGCGTGGCATTGATGCTATGCCCGCCGCCATCGATGCGCGCCGTCAGCGTCACCGCCTGGCCACCGGAGCCTTCCGGGGAGAGCGTCAGGCTGGGCGCGTCGAGCCGCAACACGAAATTCTCGGCACCGGTCTCCTCCATGTCGGTGTTGCCCTGGGCGATCAGCGTCACGTCGGCCAGGCTCGCCGTGCGGCGGGCGGTATCGAGCGTGAGTCCACCGGTGCTCAGATCGAGATCGGCCACCGTCACGGTGCGGCCGGAACCCTCGTCGTGCCAGGACAGCGCGGCGTCGGAAATATTGATGCCGGCAATGGCGAACAGCAGCGGCGTGGCGGCTGGCGCCGTCCCGCCAGCGCCGACTTTCTTGCCCGGCGCGCCGATCAGGTCGTCGATGTTGTGGGTACCGTCGCGCCGTTTGATCAGCGTGACATCGAGCCCGCGGATCTCCAGCGTTTTGGCCACCACCCGCTTCGAAAACAGGGGCAGCACGGCAACGGCAACACGTGCGCTTTTGAAGGAGGCAAAACTGGCATCCCCGTCACGTTCCGACAAGCTCATGCGACCAACTTTGACGCCGACATTGGGCCAGAAGCTCAGGGACAGGTCGCCATCAATCTGCAGCTTGCGGCCGGTTTGCTCCTGCACTGCCGCCGTCAGTTCGTTCTTGAGGCGCGCGGCATCGAAACTTGCTGACAGAACGCCGATGACGACGGCAAGCAGCAGTACGGCGCCGCTAGCGATAACAATGAATTTCGAAGTTTTCATCACGAATCATTCTACCGGACGGCCGGAAGCAACGGTATCCGTCAGGTCACGCCCTGGGTTTTTGCTTGTCCCGTTCTGCCCACCAATGGCATCAGCTGGACAAACAGGATGCAGGCGAAAATCAGCGCGCCGCCGCTCAGTTGGACGACACTCAGCCGCTCGCCAAGAAAGATCGCGCCGGCGCCGGCGGCAAACAGGGTTTCCGCACTCAGCAGGATGGCGGCATCGCTGGCCCGGGTGTGCCGTTGCGCCACCACCTGCAGGGTAAAAGCCACCCCGACCGACAGCAGGCCGCTGTAAAGGATCGTCGGCAGCGCGGCAACTATGCCCGCCACTTGGGTTGTTTCGGTCGCGACAGCACCGATACTGGCCAGAATGCCGCAGGTAACGAACTGGCTGAAGGCCACCAGGATCGGCGTGCCTTTTTTCATGGCGAGGCGCCCCACCCAGAGAATGTGCGCCGCCCAGAAGATCGTGCTGGAGAGCACCCAGTAATCGCCGACCGTCAGTGCGGCAAGCTCGCCGCCGCTGAGCAGGAAAGTGCCGATGACGCTACCCAGCGCTGCCGGCCAGACCGCCGCATGCGGCCGGTGCCGGTCGATGAGCCAGGCCAGCAGGGGCACCAGGGGCACGTAGAGTGCCGTCAGGAAGCCCGCATTGGATACCGTCGTATCGAGCAGGCCGATCTGCTGGAAGGTGGCCCCACAGAACAGCAGGACGCCCAGACCGATCCAGGACAGGACATCGTGCCGGTCGATGACCACGCCGCGCTCGGCCAGGCGCGCATATTCCCGCCAGGCCAGCGGCAGGATGATCAGCGCCCCCAGCAGGAAGCGGATGCCGGTGAAGGCCAGCGGGCCGATGTCTTTCATGCCCAGTTGCTGGGCGACAAAGGTGGTGCCCCAGATCAGGGCCGCCAGCAGCAGCAGGGCGTTGGCGCTGGTACGGCTCATGAAGGAAACTCGACGGGCCGCCCCGAGAGTTTCCTGCCCCTTGAGGGGACATGGCCGCAGGCCGCAGGACAGCCGAAGGCTGGTCCCGCGAAGCGGGATGCGGCTTTGCCGCACAGAACCGAGCACAGCGAAGGTTTACGGGGTGGGCTCATCCTATGGGCAGCAGGAAAGCGCTCTTGATTCCGGAGATGAGCATCTGCACGGCCATCGTCGTCAGGATCAGGCCCATCAAGCGTTCCATCGCCGCCAGGCCGGGTTTGCCGAACAGGCGGGCGAGCCGTTCGCCGGCCAGCAGAATGATGGTATTCAAGGCAATGGCGACAAGAATGGCGCCAACCAGGGAAACCATATGTGTGCCCTGCTGGTGTGACGTCAGCAACACCATGGCAAGCGCGGCCGGGCCGGCGATCATCGGCACGGCAATCGGCACGATCAGCGGCTCGCCGTCGCGTTCGAGGTCGTCGTCGTCGTGGCCGCGACGCGGGAAGACCATGCCCATCGCGATCAGGAACAAAATCAGGCCGCCCGAAATCTCCAGGGCCGAAGGCGAAAGGCGCAAGGCGGCCAGCAGCCAGTCGCCGATGAAGACGAAGACGATCAAAAGCGCTGCGGCGATGGCATTTTCGCGCAGCACGACATGCTGCCGCCGCGCGGGCGCCAGCGGCCGCAGCAGTGATATCAGCAAGGGAATGTTGCCGAGCGGATCCAGCAGGATCAGCAGCAACACAACCGTGGCGAGGAAGTCGGGGGTCATGGGGAGAAAGTCCAGGTACGGCGGCCGGATAACGGCTCCCGCAATTTAACTTGAAATACGCAATTTGACGTCGAGTTCATTGATGAGCGCAGCGAACAAACTTCGACCCCCGCCCCGGGGCGGGGGCCGGGGGCCATCAATAACCGTGCTTCACCTGCGACAAAAAGGCCTTGGCACGATCGTGGTTCGGGTTGAGAAAAAAGCTCTCCGGAGTGGTGTCTTCAAGAATGACGCCGAGATCGAAGAAAATCAGCCGGTCGGCGACTTCGCGGGCGAAACCCATTTCGTGGGTGACGACCAGCATGGTGATGCCGGTGTGGGCCAGCTCGCGCATCACCGCCAGCACCTCGTTCACCATTTCCGGGTCGAGTGCCGAGGTCGGCTCGTCGAACAGCAGCACCTTGGGGTCCATCGCCAAGGCACGGGCGATGGCGACCCGCTGCTGCTGCCCGCCGGAGAGTTGCACCGGATACTTGTGCGCCTGATCCTTGAGGCCAACCCGGTCCAACAGGGTCAACGCGCGCGCTTCGGCTTCGACGCGCGTCATCTTGCGCACCCGCATCGGCGCCAGACTGACATTTTTCAGGATCGACAAGTGCGAGAACAGGTTGAAACTCTGGAACACCATGCCCACCTCGCGGCGGATGGCATCGAGGTGGCGCAGGTCGTCGTCGAGGGTGATGCCATCCACGACGATCGAGCCGTTGTCATGTTTTTCCAGGCGGTTGAGCGTGCGCAGGAAAGTCGATTTGCCGGAACCGGACGGCCCGATGATGGCCGTGACCTGGCCTTCGTAAAAGGTCGCGGTGACGTCATTGAGCGCCTGAAAATTGCCGAAGTGCTTGTCGACGCCACGCACTTCGATGATCGGCCGATTGCTTGCCTGGACCATTATTCCGCACGCTTTCTGCCGACATCCAGCTGACTTTCCAACGCCGCCGTCAGCGTCGTGAACGCCGTAGTCAGAATCAGGTAGATCACGGCGATCGTCAGGAAGACCGGGAGCGGCTGGTAGCTCTCGGCCTGCACGCGATAACCGACCATGGTCAGTTCGACGACGCTGATGGCATAGGCCAGCGAGGAGTCCTTGACCAGCGAGGCCATGTTATTGGCCAGCGCCGGCAGGGCGACGCGCATGCTTTGCGGCAGCACGACATCCATGAAGGTCTGAAACGGCGACAGGCCAAGCGCCCGCGCTGCTTCCACCTGACCGTGCGGGACGGCGAGGATGCCGGCGCGCACGCACTCGGTGTTGTAGGCGCCGATGTTCAGCGCCAGGGCAATTGCGGCACAGGCAAAGTCGGAGACCTGGATCGAGTCCGGCAGGATCTGCGGCAGGGTCAACCAGACGAACAGAATCTGCAGCAGCAACGGCGTGCCGCGCATCAGCCAGACATAGAAATCGCACAGCCAGCGCAGCGGCAGGAATTTGGAGAGCTTGCCCAAGCCGGCCAGCACCCCCAGCACCACGCCGATGGACCCGGCTATCAGCGTCAGCATGACCGTCGCCCGCGCCCCGTCGGCGAACAGGTGCGCGACCGGCCCGATCGGGGCCGGGGCGAACGACAGCGGAATGGCCATGCCCCATAAAAACAACAGGAGCCCGACCATCGAGCCAAACATCACCCAGGCGGGATGTTGCCTGGTCCAGTTCATGTCCTCAGCCTGGCCCTACCCGATCAGCGACAGCCGGCATCGGTCTTGAAGTATTTCTGTGAAAGTGCGTCGTAGGTGCCGTCCCGGACGATTTCGGCGAGGCCACGGTTGAGCTGCTCTTTCAGTTCCTTGTTGTCCTTGCGCAGGATCATCGAGACGCGCTCGACGAATACCTGCTCGCCAGCCACGATGCCGGCTTTGGCGTTCTTCTCAAGGGTGAACTTGATCAGCCACTTGTCGGAAATCCAGGCGTCGACTTTCTTCGCGCGGAGCGCGGAAAAGGCTTCCGGGTCGGCCTTGTAGGTCTTGACTTCCTTGACGCCGGGAATCTTCTTGGCATTGTCGTAATAGCTGGTCGCCAGTTGCACGCCGACGGTCTTGCCCTTGAGGGCGTCCATCGTCAGCGGGCCGCCCTTGGCGGCGGCGATCTGACCGCCGGTGCAGTAATGCGGGTTGGCAAAATCGACCGACTTGGCGCGCTCTTCGGTGTAACCGTGCGAAGCGATGGCGAAATCGAAGCGATCCTGAACAATCGCCGCGAGTTGCGCATCGAAGGGCACCACGCGCCATTCAATTTTCAGGCCCAGTTTCTTGACCAGCGCCTCGGCCAGTTCGACTTCAAAACCGGTCAGCTTCGAGCCCTCGAAATAATTGAACGGGGAAAAGGCGCCTTCCGTGGCGGCAATGATCGTTCCCGAGTTCTTGATGACATTCCAGTCGCGCGCCTGCGCCGAACCGGCGATCAGCAGCGTGGCAAAAGAAACGGCTCCGATGAATTTGGTGATGGTTCGCATAACGCCTCCTGTGATGTTGCGATGTGCTTAACGAATGGAAAGACATGTCGCCGCTGCTCTTTGCGAACTGCGGAAAATTGGCCGGTAGGGGATGAAAATGTCGGTGGTAAACGGAAATTACCGGCAGTCTGCGCCGGCAATTGGATGGGAAAGTTCTTGGCGGAAACAATTTTACACCGACAGCTGTGTAATGGATCAGGCTTTTAAGCCCCTGCAACAGAGTAAGGATTGCTTGCCGCTCCTCTCCGCCAGCGACCACCACAAAGGTCAAATGGTTATCGTGGATTGTTTATGACGGAATATTGATTTGTTATAGTGCCGCGATTCGTAACCTGACTGGAGGAGCAAACATGAGTGGATTCATGTCGGAATTTCGTGAATTTGCCGTCAAGGGTAATGTCATCGACCTGGCGGTCGGCGTCATCATCGGCGGCGCCTTCGGCAAGATCGTCGACTCGATAGTGGGCGACCTGATCATGCCGGTCGTCGGCAAGATATTCGGCGGCCTCGATTTCAGCAATTTTTTCATCGCCCTCAATGAGGTTCCGGCCGGGGTCACCATGACGCTTGCGGAAGTAAAAAGGGCCGGCGTACCGGTATTTGCCTACGGCAGTTTCATCACCATCCTGATCAACTTCACCATTCTGGCCTTCATCATTTTCATGATGATCAAGCAGATCAACCGCCTCAAGCGCGAGGCACCCGCCGCGCCAACGCCCGAACCGCCGCCAACGCCTGAGGACGTCGTGCTGTTGCGCGAGATTCGCGATGCGTTGAAGAAGTAGCCGGCTACACCTTGTCGCCCGCGTATGGATTGTTGAGCCGCTCTTCCCCGAAAGTTGAGCTTGGGCCGTGGCCGGGAATGAAGACAAAATCATCCCCGAGCGGAAAGAGTTTTTCGCGAATGGAGCGGATCAGGGCAGTGGGGCTGCCGAGTGGAAAGTCAGTGCGGCCGACCGAGCCGGCGAACAGCACGTCGCCGACGATGGCCAACTTCGATGGCTTGTGGATGAAACAGATGTGGCCGGGAGTATGACCGGGGGTATGGAGCACGTCGAGCGACAGGCTGCCCACTGTCACTGTGTCGCCGTCTTCCAGCCAGCGGTCGGGCAACAGCGTCGGTGTGGGGGGGAACCCGAACATGCGGCACTGCTCGGTCAGCTGCTCAAGCCAGAAAGCGTCTTCGCGCTGCGGGCCTTCAACGCTGATGGCCACTGTGCCGAGGCGCGCGGCGAGTGCCGCCGTGCCGCCAACATGATCGATATGACCATGCGTGAGCAGCAGCTTTTCGACCTTGAGATCGTTTTCCTTGATGACATCGAGTATCGCGTCGACATCCCCGCCGGGGTCGACCACCGCCGCCTGGCGGGTGGCCGGGTCCCAAAGAATCGTGCAATTTTGTACAAGGGGGGTGACAGGGAGAATGAGGTAGTCCATTGATGTATGCGTGCCTTGAGTGATAATTGAGTTTGTCAGTGCGTCATGAATGAAATGCCCGGTGAGGGATTTTTCGGACATGACAGGGCCCGGAAGGATGAAAAGTATAATAGTACCCCGGCATGGGATATTGACGAAAGCGGGGCGCGGTGCGTATCTTGCCCTATTCTTTTAACTAAAGTGGGGTGACTGCCATGCAAGCAAACCGTGGAGGCGGACCCTCGATCCTGCGCAATCTGCTGCTTTCGTATCTTGGCTTTGGCCTCGCCGTGGCGCTGATCTTTCCGTTCTATGCAAACATCTTCGTCGAGTGGAAACCCGGCATGCTGCCGTGGTTTGTCGCCGGCTGCCTGGTCGCCGGCCTGTCGATCGGCGTCGTCAATTACTGGCTGCTCAACATCATCCTGCTCACGCGCCTGCGCCGCATCGCCGAGGTGACCAACCAGATTTCGAACAAGGACCTGACGCACAGTTGCGCGTTGCAAAGCGCCGACACCATCGGCGAGATCATCGACAGCTTCAATGCCATGACCGTCAACCTGCGCGGGCTGATCGGCGAAACCCGCCGCCTGTCGGATGGCGTCAGCCACGACTCGCGCGACATCCATGCCTTTCTCAGCGGCGTCGCCGGCCAGTTGCGCGAGCAGTCGCAGCAGGCCGATGGCATTCGCGGCGCGGTCAGCGCGATGGCCGCCACGGTGGACGACATTGCCGGACGCGCCAACACCACCGCCAGCCAGGGCCGCACCGCGGCCGAGCGGGCGGCGGCGGGCGGGCGCATTGTGCAGGACACCATCGCCGGCATGGAACAGATCAGCCAGCGCGTCGGCGCGGCCGCGCAGGCCGTCGAGGGGCTGCGCGCCCAAAGCCAGCAGATCGACACCATCGTCCGCACCATTCACGACATCGCCGACCAGACCAACCTGCTGGCGTTGAATGCCGCCATCGAGGCGGCGCGTGCCGGCGAACAGGGGCGCGGCTTTGCGGTGGTCGCCGACGAAGTGCGCAAGCTGGCCGAGCGCACCTCGACCGCCACTGGCGAAATCAGCACAATGATTGCCGCCATCCATGTCAACATCAGTCAGACCGTGCAGATGATCGGCCAGGGTGCGCAGACCGCCAGTGCCGGGGTCGACATGGCGCGCGAGGCGGGTGCGGCACTCAATGAAATCGTCGCCGGTTCCGGCGAGGTCACGCGCCTGATCGACGAAATCGCGCAGGCCACCGACCGCCAGCAGGCGAGCGTGCATCAGGTGGAACAGAACATCACGCGCATCGCCGACCTGATCGGCGGCATCCGTGACGCCGTCGGCGAGGGTACCGGCCGGGCCGAGAATCTGGCCAGCATGGCGGCGGAACTCTCCGGCAGCGTCGGAACATTCAAGCTTGCGTAATGGCCCGCCCCCTCCCGGCCTCCCCCGCGCGGGGATTAAACGCCCGCCCCCTCCGAGCCTCCCCCTCGCGGTGGAGGTGACTGTTTTTTTGCCTACGGCCGCCGCTACGCGGCTTAACGCCGGCGTTGCCGGCATTAGCCTGCGCCGCAACTGCGCGACTGTGTCGCTTGTTGTCGCTGCGCTCGTTTGTTACGGGGCGCCCCCATTCATGCTTTGGCGCGGATTGCGGCTGGCGCCGCGTGCCGTCTCGCCTTGGCAGCCCTCTCCCTCAATCCCTCTCCCGCAAGCGGGAGAGGGAAGCTATCTGCCTCCTCTCTCCCTCTGGGAGAGAGGTCGGGAGAGAGGGTTTGGCCCGGCGGCAAAGCTCTATTCGTAGGGTGAATATCGCTCCAACTCAGGCACCAAAATCCGCATCGAGCACGATGCGGTAGCGAGCTTTCCCGCTGCGCAGATGATCGATCGCTTCATTGATTTTGCTCATCGGAAAGTGTTCGACCTCGGGCGCGATGCCATGACGGGCGCAAAATGCCAGCATCTTCGCCATGTTGGCCGGCGAACCGATTGCGGAACCCGAGATGGCTTTCTGCCCGCTGATCAGCGAGAACGCCTCGACCTCAACCGGGTCAAGCACGGCACCGACGAAATGCAGGCGGCCGCGCGGCGCCAGGGTGGCGGTGATGGCTTGCCAATCCAGCGGAACATTGACGGTCACGATGACCAGGTCGAGGCTGCCGGCCAGCGCGGCAATTTGCTTCGCATCGTTGCTGGCAACCACCCGATGGGCGCCCTGTGCCATGAGTTCCTTGCGTTTCGACGGACTGGAGGTAAACGCGGTCACCTCGCAACCCCAGGCTTTGGCAAACTTGATCGCCAGGTGCCCCAGCCCACCGATGCCGACGACGCCCACCCGGCTGGTCGGGGAAATGTCATATTCAATGAATGGGGTGAAGACGGTGATGCCGCCACAAAACAGCGGGCCCGCCACTGCCGGGTTTATGTCCTCCGGCAAAGGGATGGCCCACACCCACTGCGCCCGCACCCGCTCGGCGAAACCACCGGGGCGGCCGGATATCGTCGCCCGCGAATCAGCACAGAGGTGCTGATCGCCGCCCACGCAGGGCGCGCAATGCAGGCAACTGCTGCTGGTCCAGCCCACCCCGACGCGCTGACCAAGGCGCAATCCCTTGACCCGGGAGCCCATCGCAACGATACGTCCGACTGCCTCATGACCCGGCACCAATGGATACGCGGAGAATTTCCAGTCATTGTCGATCATTGACAGGTCGGAATGGCACAGTCCGCAATGTTCGACCGCGATGTCGACTTCTTCATCACCGAGCGGGCCGGGAGCGTAGTCGTAGCGTTCCAGTTTCTGTCCGGCGGCCGGCGCCGCCCATGCGCGAATCGTGCTCATTGCCGTATCCTTCCGGTTGTCTTCGATAACTGATTATCCCTGATTAGATTGTCACACCGGCGAAAGCCGGTGTCCATGTTGTTGATTTTCCTGGATTCCGGCTTTCGCCGGAATGACGAAACTGGAACCCTTACCATGTTCGCCACTGCCATGACACCCCTGCCCTCTTCCGCCCGCTGGTTTCTCATCCTCGGCGCCCTCAATCTGGCTCTGAGCGTGGCGCTCGGCGCCGCCGGCATGCATGCGCTGAAGGCCCAACTGGCCAGCAACGATCCGGCCGGCTGGTTCCAGACGGCGCTCCATTACCATCAACTCCATGCCCTGGGCCTGTTGGTCGTCGGTCTTGCCGTGGCGCGGGTTCCGGCCTGCCGCTGGTTTGCCTGGTGCGGCTGGCTGCTGCTGGCGGGGATCGTGCTGTTCAGCGGCAATCTCTACCTGCGCAGCATAGCCGGCAGCCATGCATTTCATGCGGCAATTCCATTCGGGGGAGGCGCCTTCATCCTGGCCTGGCTGCTCTTCGCTGTCGGCGCCCTGACGCAACGCCCGCCATCATCGACATGACTGTCGCCAATCTCCTCATGTTCCTCGCCCTCACCGGAATTTACGAGCCGTCCGCCATCCAGCAGTTGCCGGACGGCCGTTTCCTTGTCGTCGAGGACGAGAAAACCCAGCCGTTGAGTCTGGTGACGATCCGCGCGGATGGCTCGGTGACGAGCAGCCCGCTCGTCACGGCAACGCCGGACGCCACCCCGGATTTCAAAAAACTGGACGATCTGGAAGGCATTGCCGTCGACGCGGCAGGGTTCATTTACGCCATCACCTCCCATTCACGCAACAATGCCGGTGCGGAGAAGAAGTCGCGCGAGAAACTGCTCAGGTTTCGCATCGAGGGAGACCGCGCGGTGGCGCCCGTGGTGGTCACGCAACTGAAGGCCGCCCTGAGCGCAGCGCATCCGGTCCTGGCCACGGCCGCACAGATCCCCGACGTCAAGGCGGCCGGCGGCTTGAACATCGAGGCGCTGGAGATGACACCCGACCGTCAGCGTCTGCTGATCGGCTTTCGCAGCCCCTTGCTCGATCGCCGCGCCATCATCGCGAGCATCGAAAATCCGGTCGCCGTCTTCGAAAAGGGTGAGGCACCCCGCATCGCGCCACGGCTGAATACGCTCGACCTGGGCGGCCACGGCATTCGTGGCTTGTCCTACGTTCCTGCGCTGGCGGGCTATCTGGTGGTCAGCGGCCCGGTCGCCAAGGAGCAGGTGCAGTTCCAGCTCTGGTTCTGGAACGGCCAACCCACCGAGCGGCCGCGGCGCGTCAGCGTGCCCGGCCTGCCGGGTTTCGAACATGCCGAAGGCGTCAGCCCGGCCATCATTGACGGTCGCCAGCGCATTGTCATCGTCAGCGATGACGGCAGCCGCAAAGACCAACGCTTTGCCCGCTATCTGCTGCTCGATCCCGGACAATTGCAGATTGCGCCCTGACGGGCAGAAAACATTGCATTTGCCAGCCTGCCATTTTTCCACATTGCAACCATGCCAACCTTCGAAATCATCAGCCTGCTGATTCTGTCTGCCCTCGCCTGGCTGTGGTTCGACAGCGTCAAGGCGCGTGACATCGCGGTGCAGGCCGCCCAGGCCGCCTGCTCAGCCGCGGAGTTGCAACTCCTTGATGCGACGGTGTCGATTGCGAGCCTGAAACCCGCGCGCAATGAGGATGGCCAACTGGTACTGCGGCGGGTCTACTCTTTTGAATACAGCGACACGGGAAACAACCGGCGACCCGGCAGCATCGCCATGCTCGGCCAGGCGGTGCTGTTCGTGAATATCGGCTTGCGTCCGCCATCCCCGGTCACGACACTCCATTGAAGTGGCCGCACCGGAAGGTCAATGGCGGCTCAGTGCAGTATTTTTTTCCCGCCGCAGCATTGCTTGAATTTCTTGCCGCTGCCGCAGGGACAGGGTGCGTTGCGGCCGACCTTGGGCTCCTCGCGCCGGATAGTGGATTTTGCCTTCCTGATCGGTAGCCACCATTCCTGGATCGCCATGATGCAATCGCCAAGAGATGCGGCGAATTCCTCATGCCGGTCGGCGAGCAGCGGGTTGTCCAGCAATTCTTTCCAGCCCGCTTCGGTACCGTAGAGCAGGATGGGGTAAAGCATGTCGTCGCCCTCCTCGGTATCCATCATGGGGCGCCAACCGGGTTCATCGAGCGCCATGCCCTTGACGAAGCCGGTGCACCACTCGTCGATGATGGGAATGGTCTTTCCTTCGTGTTCCCTTTCATACAGCAGGGGCTCAAAGGTTTCCGGTTCCTCGCGCAGGTGAAACAGGATTTCATTGGCGTGGCGGAAGACATAGCCCATCATGCGTTGCGCCTGCTGCTGCGATTCCCAGAGCATTTCACGCCCCCAGACGATCGGCATCCAGCGGCTCGGCGGCAGGTTGTTGGGCGCAATGGCGAGCGCGGTGAGGAAGCCGTCGAGCATGGAAATATCCATCGCCTCCTCGCCCGTCGCATCGGACATGAGGAACTGGTCGAGTTCCTCGAGTTCCTCATCGGAAAGCGGGCCGGGAGTCTCCTGAAAGGCGGTCATGGCTTGAGGTCCAGCACCGGCGTATCGGCAAAGGCGTCGATGGCATCGATTTCGATGATGTTTTCGTGCACCGACAGCACATTGACATTGCTCACGGCGATCAGGTTGGGTCGGAACGGCGAGCGCGTGGCAAATACCCCGCGCAAGGGCCGCTCCGGATCGCCGCGCGGATGCACCTGCAGAATGGCACGCTCCGCGGGGCTGTCGTTGCGGTCAAACCAGTACAGCACCCACAGCGACGACAGGTTCTCGACACCCATCAACGCCGGCTGGTAGCGCTGGTCGATCACGATGAATGTCTTGCCGCCGGTTTTCCTGATCCAGCCGACCGGGCTAATGGTATAGGTCGGCACCTTACCCGCCGCCGTCTCCGTATCGGCCAGAGCCGGAGCACTCCAGCCGGCCCCGCCGGCCAGACCCGCCAGCAGCAGGATGAACGCAAGGCCAAACTGAAACGGAGAATTGCCTTCAGGGTAGGGTTTCATTACGCGTCCTTCAGCGGCACGCTACGAACGGCAGAAAATCAATGGCGCGGGCCGATCAGTTCGATGGAATAACCGTCGGGATCGGCAACAAAGGCGATGATCGTGGCCCCGGCGTTCATCGGGCCCGCCTCGCGGATCACCTTGCCACCCAGACGCTTGATCTCGTCGCACGCCGCGTAGACATCGGCAACCTCGATGGCGAGGTGGCCGAACCCCTTGCCCAGTTCGTAGTGATCGACGCCCCAGTTGTAGGTCAGCTCGATGACGGAGTTCTGGCTTTCCTCGCCATAGCCGACGAAGGCCAGGGTGAACTTGCCCTCCGGATAGTCCTTCCGGCGCAGCAATTTCATGCCGAGGACTTCGGTGTAAAAGGCAATCGAGCGATCCAGATTGCCGGTACGGATCATGGTGTGCAACAGGCGCATGGTTCAGTGTTCCTTTGAGTTTGGTGAGCCGCTATTGTCGCCGTGCGATGCGCGAGTGTCCATCGCCGGCAGCCGGTCAATAACCCGCCGGCTTGTTGTCGGCTTCCTTCAGGTGCTGCTCTGCCTGGTTGCTCAGCGCGTCGATCTGATTGACGATTTTCTCCTTGCTGGCCTGCCCCTGCCTGGCTTCCTCGGCCTTCAGCGTCGCCACGGTTGCCGCCGTGCCGGCCGTCTCGACGCCGCAGCCCATCAGGAAAACAGTCAGCGCGAATGCGGATATCTTTTTCATTGGCTTCTCCTTTCAGATTTGCTGGATATCTGGAATATCAAATTATCGATGCTGCTCATTTTCCGATCAACCTCAGGTCGGTGATGAAGGCCTGCGGTTTACCGGTTTCAATCCTGGCGAATGCGGGATGCAGCGGGTTCAGCAGGTAATTTGTCTCGTCGGGGATAACCGCGCTCGGCACGGCCAGAACCGCACTGCTGCAACGTTTGGCCCAGTCGCTGCCAATCGCCTGGAGTTCCCCGCGCAGCGCGAAACTGCGCCAGTCGGCTGGCAGTTGATCGGCCGTGACCCGCTCGATTTTCAGGCTCTTCGGCAACACGGCCGGAATCATGACATAACGGGCTCTGAGCGGCTCATCCTGCACCAGCATTTCCAGCACGGCGAGCGACTGGCTGCCAGCGGTATAGACCATCGACACGCCCTTGCGATTCCAGCGACCGCCGTAGAGGCGCGCGCCTTCGCCGGTGAATGCGCTATCCGCGAAGCGGGCCGTCAGCAACCGCCAGACAACGCTCATCAGGCAAAGACGCCGTGCTCGATCCGGCCCAACGTGTCCATGACACTTTCCGCACCGATGTCCGTATCCAGCAGGGACAGCGGGCTTGCGCCGGATAGCGCGGCATTGGCCGATTTCAGCCAGTCGAGGCTGGCGTTCAGATCGCCGAAGACTTCCTCGGCCCGCTCGACCACCCGGGCCAGCCGGACGAGCTTGGCCGATTCTTCGCTGTTGAGCGTGCCTTCCTTCTTGCGCCGGGCCAGCGTGCGCTCGGGGATGCCCAGGGCCACGGCGAGTTCGGCCTGCGTGACGCGAATCGTCCTGGCCAGAGTCTCCACGGCTGTCGAGGAGATGCCCTGACGAATCACCGAAACCCAATCCAGCGCGGTGCGCGGCTGCGCGTGCAGCACCTTGCGGCCACCCAGCAGTGATTCAACCGAGAGGGGGTGCGATGAAATTGCGGCGGCGGCGGTGTTCATGATTGCACTCCAGTGTTTGCCATATGGCGTTTATCATACGCAATTTTGGCATGATTTGCCATCCCGGCGACCGCATGACGCGTGGCCCCTGCGCCGGGCGCCGTCCCGCCAGAACCGACTTTTGATGGCCCACGGCGCACCATCACCGTGAGTCATTCAAATCGGTTCGATCAAGCCGGCATCATCATCCTGCGACTTGCTGACCCGGCGGCTTACCGGCCAGGCCTGCATGGCGGCGGCCGGATACGGGGCAAGCATGCCGGCTACGTTATCCACTGGAGCGTCCAGCCATGCCTGCCAATCCTCGGGCGCAACGATGACCGGCATGCGGTCATGGATCGGCGCCATGATGTCATTCGGCCCGGTGGTGATGATGCAGGCGGTCCGCAGGATGTTGCCATCCGGCGCCTGCCATGATTCCCACAAACCGCCGAGCGCCATCGCCGCGCCCGACTTCAGGCTGATGTAGTAAGGCTGCTTGATCCCCCCTTCAGCCTTCCACTCATAAAACCCGGACGCCGGAATCAGACAGCGGCGGCGCTTGAAGGCATCGCGGAACGACGGTTTCCCGGCAACCGACTCACCCCGGGCGTTGTTCAGCCTGGCGCCGATGCCGGGGTCTTTCGCCCAGTGCGGCACCAGCCCCCAGCGCAGCAGGCCCAAGACCCGCTTGCCCGCGGGCGACTGGCGAATCACGGCGATATCGGTGCCGGGCGGGATGTTGTAGCGCGGCCCAAAGTCGGCACACTCATCCAGCCCGAAGTGGTTGACCAGTTCGGCGGTAGGTGTGCTGAGGACAAAGCGACCACACATGGCGGCAGGTGAATCGTTGCGGGTTTACGGGCAACGAATTGTGTTGCCAACTTGGGTGCAGGGGCCGGTAGTACCGACAGAGGGTTTCGCGCCGCCCTTGTTGGTGCGCTGGTCTTGCTCATCCGGACAATCGCCCCGATCGCAATTTCTGGCGCGCGGCGGGCGCGGTGGATATTGCGGCGGATAGGGCGGCAAATGGCGCGGATACAGCATTCGGTTCTTGCCTGCTTCTTCAGCTGCCGCCGTCGCCTTGGCTTCAGCTGCCCGTGCTGCCCGTTCGGCCTCGATGGCACGCTGCTCGGCCCTTTCCGAGCGGCGCAGGGCATCCTGCACGGCCTGCTGTTCTTCCTGCTTCTTCCGTTCCGCCTCCAGCGCCTTGCGCTGCACCAGATAGTCAGCGTATTCCTCTTCCGTCATGTATTCCTCGGCCCGGTAAGTGCCCGGATGCAATCGCTCAAACTCGCGCTTGCTCTGCCTGGCAGATTCTTCGCGGGCTTTCTGCTCTTGCGAACTGACAGGCGCGTAGCTGCCGAGTGCCTTCCCCGACGGGCAAGGCGAATCCTGCCCGGTCTTTTTCCCGGTCCTGGGATCCTGGCAAAGATAGTAGCCCCCGGCCATGGCTGGCAGGGAGACGAACATCCCGATCAGGATCGCTACGGTGCCGTACTTGCGCATGATTCTCCGACGCTCAGCAATGCGACACGTCCATTATCTGGCGACGCGGCGGAAAATGCCAATTCAGGACATCGTCGATCCGCAATTCATCGCTGGTGTGCGCAAGAAATTGAAGCCCGACCAGCGCGAGACGGCCGCACTGTTCGGCGGTGGGGTGAATGCTTTCTCGCGTCACGAAAACGGCAAGGCCAAACCGCCGCTGGCGCTGGTGAAATTGCTCAAGCTGCGGGCGGTGTAGCGAAATATCGCCGTCCCGCCAGCGCCGACTTTTGCAACAATTCCGCGAGGGGGGCTTACTGCCGATTTCTTACTATGGCTGGCGAGGTGCAGGTCATATGAAGCCAACCATCAGTACCGTATCAGTTGTTCACGTACGCCGCAGTTATTCCGATGACCGAATCCGTCGCTAAACTTATGGCACCACTAATTACTGTCGAGGAGCCGGTGGCTTCGGTCAAACTTACCGTTCCACCCACAAACATCATGAGTTCAAATCGCTGGACAAGAGAACAGTTGAAACTCGCGTTCAACCTGTATTGCCAACTTCCATTCGGTAAATTACATAGCCGAAATGCTGAAATTATCGAACTTGCATCGCTCATCGCTCGCACGCCCTCCGCCGTCGCAATGAAATTGGTCAATTTCGCCAGTCTTGACCCCGCTATCACCAGCACAGGCAGAAGCGGACTGGGCAATGCCTCTTCGCTGGATCGTGAGGTGTGGGAGGAGTTTCATGCGGACTGGGAGCGGCTCGCCGTGGAATGTGCGCTGCTTAACGAGCAGCTACGCGCGGGGCGCGCTGAACCCGTTAGCGACACAGAGCCTGACGAATCCTCTGAACTAAACGACTTCAGTGGGGAATCCAGACAGGCTCTAACTGAGCAACGAATCAAACAAAGTTTCTTCCGCCGCGCCGTCCTTGCCAGCTATCGCGGCAGATGCTGTATGTCTGGGCTTTCCGACTCGCGTTTGCTGGTTGCCAGTCATATCGTTCCGTGGAGCAAAGACAAAGCCAATCGACTCAATCCGAGTAATGGTTTATGTCTGTCTGCTCTACATGACAAAGCATTCGACAAAGGACTCATCACGCTGACTGATGACTTCAGGATCGTTGTTTCGGAAGAACTAAAATGCAGTGATGATGTTTTTATTAGAGCGGTGATTCTGCCGCTCAAGGGTCGCTCGATTGATGCGCCAGAACGCTTTAAACCGCAGGTGGAGTTCATTGCATGGCACAGAAACAAGTTGTTCGTGGACAACAAGCAAAAGCACCAATAGATGAACGTCAGATTCGAATACCTCTAAAGGGATTCAGGATATTTCAAGCATTGGGGCGATGTCGTTTTTTCCAATACTCACAATATCGAGCAAGACACGCTCGCCGCCATTTCCAGTGCGGCATTACCACTTGATGGCATGGCGGTTTCAAGTCCGAAGTGCAA
>DDXB01000066.1 GCA_002347405.1 Rhodocyclaceae bacterium UBA2271
CCACTAAAAATGGGGGGATTACCCTCACCAGCCATCCGAGAAACCCCGAGCCTATTGGCACCGCCTTTGATGTCCTCGGCTTCTGCCTCATTATTTTCGGAGGCTACAAATTCTTTGCTTAGGTCGCACCCACATTTTGGGCAGTTTTTGTGCAAAGGCTCAAACTTCCAACCAGGTGGAAGGCTGTAGTCCGCATGCATAACCCGGCGCTCAACCACGTTCGCCTCGCTCTCTGGACGCTGCGCGATAAAGCCGCGCAGCGCCGGTTAGCTCTACGTTGGACCTTTCATTTCATTTGGAGGCAGTCATGATTTGAGCATTTTTTTCCTCACCAGCCTTTTTCCGTCTCTCGTTTTCGGACAAGTGCCATTCCCTCCACTACCACAGCCAATATGTTTGGAGTAAAGCATGCGAAATACTTGTTTGTTGATCGCCGTCTTTTTTGCCACGAGTTTGTCTGGCGTGACTTGGTCACAAGAGACCTCCGGATTGTCTTGTCAAGGCCTGTGGATCGTGGAAGGTGAAAATAAGCTTCGGCTTAACGGGCCAAATAACCCTGCCACCACGATTGACGTCGAGGGAAATTCGGTGACATACACCTACGGGAGCTTCTATAGCAAGTTTCAAGCTGACAACTTCCCATCAGACATTAAGGATGTAAGGCTCCTCAGGCACACGGTCACATGTGAAGAGAATGTTTTAAATCTCGAATGGGTATCGAGGAGAGACGGCAGCATTAAGAAAGTCTTCTTCGTTAAGAAGCAATAGAGCCCCCACGGTTCCTGTGAAAGTCGGCGCTGGCGAGACGGCAGCTACGGGGTCAAATCGTTGCCCAACCCGGCAGTCCACACGGACGCTGCGCGATAAAGCCGCGCAGCGCCGGTGACCTCCACGATGGGCCCCATAGAAACGCGCACCTTCGCTCGTTTGACAAGCGCATTTGATGTAGCTACAGTAATGCATGCGTATCGAATTCGATCCAGCCAAGAATGAGGCAAACCAAGCGAAACACGGCGTGTCCTTGCTCATGGCGATCGAACTCGATTGGGAAGCCGCGCTGGTGTGGGTTGATGAACGGTTTGAGTACCACGAGATGCGAATGATCGCGCTCGCTCCAAATACCGAAATCCTGTACCCGTGGCCTTTGTAGATCATGGCAATGTGCGAAGGATCATCAGCCTTCGCCGCGCCAATCGTCGTGAGGTTAGGCACTATGTCGAAAGTCACTAAACGACCTGCCGTTCGCATGCCGACCGCGGCCGAAGACAAGGCCATTACTGCGGCGGCCAAGAGCGATCCCGATGCACAGCCGCTCACACCTGCTCAGCTTAAGGCAATGGTCCCCTTGCGGTCGTTGCGCGGGCGGCCGAAGTCCGAAAACAAGAAGCTGCTGGTATCGGTGCGCTACAGCCCCGAAGTCGTTGCCTACTTCAAGTCAACGGGCGAAGGCTGGCAATCGCGCATGGATGGTGTGCTGCGTCAGTACGTATCGCGCCATTCCCGTAGCGCATAGGCATGTGGCCGAACCCGTCGTACCAGAGGACGCTGCGCGATAAAGCCGCGCAGCGCCGGCGACCTCCACGTTGGGCCTCTTGAAGCACTCGCCTAGCCGCTTGACTCACGTACGTAATGGCGTACCATTCAGGCTTCTTTGAAGGAGCACGAAATGAACACACTTACCGCCAGCGAAGCTCGCGCCAATCTGTACCGGCTCATTGATCAAACAGTTGAGTCTCATGAGCCAATCATCATTTCCGGAAAGCGCAGCAGTGCCGTGCTGCTCTCCGCGGATGATTGGAGCGCAATTCAAGAAACCTTGCACCTGCTAGCCGTACCTGGCATGCGAGAGTCCATCAAAGCTGGCATGGCCGAGCCCCTCGCAAAGAGCTCAAAGGCGCTTAAGTGGTGAGTTGGGAAATTGTTTATGCCAAGCAAGCAATGAAGGATGCAAAGAAGCTTGCTGCAAGTGGTCTTAAGCCAAAGGCACTGGAACTGCTGGCGATTCTTGCAGGTGACCCATTTCATAATCCACCGCCCTTCGAAAAGTTGGTCGGCGATCTTGCAGGGGCCTACTCTCGTCGCATCAACATTCAGCACCGCATGGTCTTCGAGGTCTTTACGAAGGAGAAAACGGTTCGCATCTTGCGCATGTGGACTCACTTTGAGTGAATCGAGGCCCAACCCGTCCATCAACACGGACGCGGGCGATGAAGCCGCGCAGCGCCCCTGACCTTGAGCGTTCGGCAACAAAAAAGGGCGTCTGCCGTGAGGCAAACACCCTTTGCGCTACAAGCGTGATGAGGGACTATTTCAATGCTTCGATGTCGGCACCGAAGTTGATATGGAATGCTGCTCCATCCATGACGAGGGCGGGCACAGACTTGACACCGGCAGACTCCGCTTCTTTCAGACGCGACTTGTCGTTGCCGAGATGGACAATCTCAACGTCGTATTTGGCATGGTCAAGTGCGTTGGCTACGTTCTGTTCGGCGGCAACGCATACGGGGCATCCAGCGTGATAGAAAATGGCTTTGGTTTTCATGGTTGTTCTCCTGGGCTCGTTTGTGCCACTGGCACACATGCATGATAGGAACAACACCAGTCTCCGCATAGCAGGCACTTGTCGGTGCCCCGGTAACCTTTTGGTGTAACTTGTGGAAAATGAAGGGAATAAATAATGTCACCATCAGCTAAGTCAGCCTATTCGCAACTCGAAGATGTAGTTGGTTGCAAGTGGTCTGTCTCGGTTCTGCAAGCCGTCGCCGCGGGCGTTTCGCGTCCTGGTGCACTGGAACGTCACGTACAAGGCATTTCAACCAAGGTTCTGTCTGAGCGGCTGCGCAAACTGACCACTTATGGTTTGCTAGCTAAGCATGTTTATGCAGAAGTACCACCCAGGACAGAGTATTCGCTGACCCAGAACGGCCAGAAGCTGGTCAGCATTGTTGATCAAATAAAGCTCTTGGACGGGGAAATCAGGAGCGCCGAACAAGGCGCTCCAGCGGACGCCAAAATGCGGCGCCGCTGAGCTTGAACGTTTGACACCAGTGCGCATTGGAGGTTGCTCTTGCTGATGCACTACATTGTAGTTACACTGCACACATGAGCACACTTCACTTCGAGTGGGATGATCGAAAAGCCGCCGCGAACGCTAAGAAGCATGGCGTGAGCTTCGATGAGGCCAAGTCCATCTTTGTCGATGAACGCGCCAAGCTGATCGACGATCCAGATCATTCAGAAGATGAAGACCGCTTTGTTCTTCTTGGCCTGAGCAGCACGCTTCGCCTGCTGCTTGTCTGTCACTGCTATCGGAGCGAAAGCAACGTCATTCGCATCATCTCCGCGCGCAAGGCGACTGCCAAGGAAACCAAAACTTATCCATAGAGGTGCCACATGCGAAAAGAGTACGACTTCTCCGCTGCGAGGAAAAACCCATACGCAGCACAACTCAAGAAGCAAATCACCATTCGGCTCGACGAAGAGTCCATCACGTACTTCAAGACAATTTCTGAAAACGTAGGCATTCCGTACCAAAGCCTCATCAACCTATATTTGAGGGACTGTGCGGCTTCTCATCGCAAACTCAATCTGAATTGGAAATAGGCGCGCTTGTCATTCGCGTGGCCGAACCCGTCGTTCCAGAGGACGCGCCGCGATGAAACCGCGACGCGCCTCTGAACTTCGAAGTTAGACCCTCTTGTTGACGCAGCTACGTTTCGTATATACAGTAAACGCATGGAGTTCACTTGGTCTGAAGCGAAACGTAACCTGAACTTGAAGAGCCACGGGATCGATTTCATCGACGCTCCGCGAGTCTTCGAGGGCGTCACGTTCACCTTTGAAGATGATCGTTTTCCCTACGGTGAGCAACGCTTCGTGACCTTGGGTGTCCTTGCTGGCATTCCCGTATCAATTGCGCACACGGAGAACGAACATGAAATCCGCATCATCTCTTTCCGCAAAGCAACCCACCGCGAAACGCAAATCTACTTCGATGAAATCAAAAACTGACTGGGCTCATCTTGAGTCAAACGAAGCTTCACCCAACGTGTCCGACGATCATCCGGAGGCGGATGTTCGTCATATCGTCCGTGGCATAGTGCGTCGCGGGCTCCAGCCCCTGCCCACCAAGGCATCAATATCTCTGCGGCTGGATCAAGACGTCTTGGAGTGGTTCAAAGCGCAAGGCGCGGGCTATCAAACCCGCATCAATAGCGTCCTCCGTGCATTTCGTGATGCCTCGGTCTAACCCATCATTCCAAGGGACGCGCCGCGATAAAGCCGCGTCGCGCCCCTGAATTCAGACGTTGAAGCTGTAGAAAAACTCAAATTCGCAAAATGACGATCAACGACCAAAAATATATTTGCGCCAGAATCGATCAGGTTGAACGATCACTGCTTGGGGAGGGGTCAAGTGACCCCGGAAATCTGCTCCGCCTGACCCCTCACCGAGTTTTTCTACAGCCTCGTTAGCCCGCAAACCATGACACACCATGCTCCGGTGAAGTATGACGATCTGCTGGCCGCCTACGAGTGGGTAAGCTCGTCGCCCGATGACAGCGAGGCCTTTGTGTCCCGCGTCACCGGGGATGTTCATTGGTCCTCAAGCACGATGGCACTTGACGAGGAGCTTCCCGAAGACATTGAAGACGAAAGCATCTACGTTGCTGTGCCAAATAAGCATGACCTGAATCTTGGGAAAAACCTCGCCCTCACTTTCGCTGAAGAGCAACTCGGAGACTCTTATCAAGCCGTTGCAAACTTCTTTCGCCAGCGCGGCGCCTACGGGCGGTTCAAGGATTTGCTGGAACGAAAGGGCAGCTTGGAAGCCTGGTACGACTATGAGGCCAAGGCCACTGAACTTGCTCTGCGTGAGTGGGCTGCTGAGGAAGGACTTCTTATTGCAGAAGGGTCGGGTCTAAACGCGGGCTAACCCGTTCGCTTCGCTCTCTGGACGCTGCGCGATAAAGCCGCACAGCGCCGGTCACTTCTACGTTCCGACCCACTTTCACGCGAAAGCGCAGGGTGTGTTTGTGCATACGATATACCTTGACGCACCATCTGTTTGTGCATACACTCTAGCGCATGAAAGTCGACTTTGACCCGATCAAGAACGAGAGAAATATCAAAGAGCGCCAGCTTTCGTTTAAGCGAGCGGCAGAAGTCGATTTCAATACTGCGCTGGTGTTTCCGGACACCCGAAAGGCATATAGCGAAACTCGTTTCATCGCGCTGTGCTACCTGGATCGGGCTGCATGTTCTGTGCTTTACCGAGACCGAGACGGGCATTCGGGTAATCAGTTTTCGTAAAGCAAATACGAGAGAGGCAAATAGACATGGCAAGCCGCAAACCATTGATTGACACTGACGGCGAGGTCCGCGAACTGACCGCAGAAGATCTGGCGAAATTCAAGCCGGCCGCTGAAGTGTTGCCACTGTCCCTTAGAAAGAAACTGGGCGTACGTGGCCCCCAGAAGGCACCGACCAAAGAACGCATTACCATTCGGTTGTCACGAGAAGTGGTTGAGCAATTCCGCGAAAGTGGCGAGGGCTGGCAAACACGCGTGGACTCAGCCTTGCGCGAGTGGCTCAAAAATCATTCTCCGGCGTGAGCCATTGCCTTATTCACACGCGTGGTCGAACCATCATTCCACACGGATGCTGCGCGTTAAAGCCGCGTCGCGCCCCTGAATTCAGACGCTCTATAATGTCGAACCGGCCAATCGCAGGGCAATGCCGGGCGCACGTGGTATGCAAAATCCACGCAAGGGAGCCTGATCAATACGGAGTGCACGTTCCTGATGCTTCGCTTCATGTTCGAGCAGCATTGCACAATTGCCGTCGAATTCAGGACGCGCATCGAAAATCAGCGATCGCGGCGGGCAATCGAGAAGTTGGGCGCAAAACTCGACGGAAGTTTGCGTCACCATCAAATCCTCAGGGACGGTTCACTCAGGGATACCGCCGCTTATTCAATCATCTCCAGTGATTGGCCATCTATAAGTAAAGGCCTGCTCAAGCGGCTGAAGGAGCAATGACGAAAGCTCGACCCACGGACGCCGAACCCCATGCGGGGCATTTCATACTGCCAGTCCTGAAAAAGGGATTTCCTTCGGTCACGCCGACTTTTGCTACACCTCCCATGCCCCACCCGGAGTTCAACAAATGATCAATGGCGTGATGCTCTCCACTTTCCTGGCTGTCCTCGTGTTTTCACTGCTGAACGGCGCATGGATCCTGCACCGGCTCCAACTGGCGCACCGCGCGGTGTGGGATGAACTCGGCCAGCCCACCGCCACCATGAGCAGCGGCGTGCTGCCGCGCCTGGCGCTGGTGCGCTACATCTGGCGCCTGCGCTTCCGGGCGCTCGGTGATGCGCCGCTCTCCCTGGCCTGCTGGGCAGCCCTGTTGGCGGAACTGGCGCTCATCGTGCTATTCCCTTTGCTTGTCCTTGGCGCCATATCCGCGTGACACCGGCACCGGAACGCGGGCGTCAAACTTCCGCATCGAACCGAAAGGAAACACCATGACGATCAAGGTATGCCTGGCTGGCGCTACCGGCTGGGCCGGCTCCGAACTGGCCCGGGCGATGGCGCACACCGATGACCTCGCGTTGGTCGCTGCCGTGGCGCGCAAGAGCGCCGGGCGGGTGCTGGGCGAAGTGCTGGGCGAACCGCGCCTCGACGGCCAGGTTTACGCCTCGGCAATAGAAGCGCTCTCCCAGCCCTGCGATGTCTTTGTCGAATACACCAAGCCGGACAGCGCCAGGGCCAACATCCTCGCCGCGCTGGAACATGGCGCGCATGTCGTGGTCGGCACTTCCGGCCTTTCCGAGAGCGATTTCGCGGCGATCGACGCCGTCGCACGTCGCCAGAATCGCGGTGTGCTGGCCTGCGGCAACTTCGCCCTGACGGTCGTGCTGCTGCAGAAGTTTGCCGAAAGCGCGGCGCGGCTCATCCCGCAGTGGGAGATCATCGACTACGCGCACGACAACAAGGTCGATGCACCGAGCGGCACCGCCCGCGAGCTGGCGTTCCGCCTGTCGCAGGTGCGCCAGCCCGCGCCCACCGTCCCGCTGGACAAGACGGTCGGCCCGCGCGAAGCCCGCGGCGCCAGTGTTGCCGGCACGCAGGTGCACTCGCTGCGCCTGCCCGGCTTCGTCATCGGCGCCGAAGTCATCTTCGGCATGCCGGATCAGCGGCTGACGATCCGGCACGATGCCGGCAGCGGCGCGCGCCCCTACGTGGATGGGGCGCTGCTTGCCGTGCGCAAGGTGGCGACGCTCGTCGGCGTGCATCGCGGCCTCGACTGCGTGCTCGATCTGTGAGCGAAGCGGGACGGCAGGGCGCAATGGCCTCGCAGCACGCAACGGCTCCGCTGATCGGCTCCGCGCTGTTGCTGGCGCTGCTGGTGCTGTCAGGAATCGAGCCCTTCGACCGCACCACCTGGGTGCTCGAGGTTTTTCCCATCCTGCTGGTCTTGCCGGTGCTGTGGGCTACCTATCGCCGCTTTCCCCTGACCAATCTGCTGTACGTGTGCATCTTCGCCCACGCCAGCGTGCTCATGGTCGGCGCCGCCTACACCTACGCACGGGTGCCGCTCGGGTTCGAGCTCGCCGAACTGCTGAACCTCAGTCGCAATCCCTACGACAAGATCGGCCACTTCTTTCAGGGCTTTGTGCCCGCCCTGGCGGCGCGTGAAATCCTCCGGCGCGGCCACTATGTCCGCGGCAAGGGGATGCTCGCCTTCCTTTCCATTTGCGTGGTGCTGGCAATCAGCGCATCCTACGAACTCATCGAATGGGCGGCCGCCGTTGCACTCGGGCAGGGCGCCGACGAATTTCTGGGCACCCAGGGCGATCCCTGGGACACGCAGTCCGACATGTTTTTTGCACTGATTGGCGGGGTCACCGCCCTGCTGTTTTTCTCGCGCCTGCATGACGGGCAGATCGACCGGCTGCCTGCACGCCAGGCGGCCGCCGACCGCGGCAAAGGAGTACAGCCATGAAAGTTCGCTGCGTGACCACCGGCCATGACGCCACGGGAAAGGCCGTTTTCGTCAGCGACGTCGAGGTGAATGGCGCCACGCTTGACCACTTGCCGGGTGCCGAATACCACAAACTCTGGGGCGCGGATGCGCCGCCGACGTTTCCCGACGGTGGCACACAGCCGCAGTATCAGGGCTATTTTCCGCCGCTCGGCGGCTACCGCTTCCGCATGTTCACGGTGGCGCCGCGGCCCACGCCGGGGCAAGCGCCGATTGACCGGCCGGCGTTGCTGGGCGAGATGGAGGAGAAGTTTCCCGGTCTGGGCGAACACATGGAACCCGACAACCCCGGCATGCACACGACCGACACCATCGATTTCGAGTACATCATTTCCGGCGAGGTCTGGCTGGAGCTGGATGACGGCGCCGCGGTGCTGCTGCGCGCCGGCGACACCGTGGTGCAGAACGGCACGCGGCATGCCTGGCGCAACAAGGGCAGCGAACCCTGCCGCGTCGTCGTCTTCATGCTCGGCGTGCCGCGCCAGCCTTCGGGTCGCGACATGGCCCGCCGCCCGGCCTGATTCGCCGTTTCACTCCGACTTTATCGAACAGGAGTCACGCCCATGCTGCTCGGACTGCGCACCGCAATTTATCCGGCTCCGGACCTGGCCGCCGCAAAACGCTGGTATGCGGAGGTGCTCGGCCAGGTACCCTGTTTTGATGAGCCGTTCTATGTCGGCTTTGCCGTGGGTGGATTCGAGCTGGGCCTGCTGCCGAACGCTCAACCCGGAACAACCGGCCCGCAAGCCCTCTGGGGAGTGGCCGACATCGCCGCCGCACATGCCCGTTTGCTGGCGCTGGGTGCGGTTGCGCTCGACCCGATTGTCGCGGTCGGCGAGGGCATCAGGGTGGCCGCCGTACAGGACCCCTTCGGCAATCGCCTCGGCATCATCGAGAACCCCCACTTCGATGCAAGCGCGGTGCGCTGAGGCGGGATGACCGGACAGCGGGAAACGCCATGCAACTAGCCGCCAACCTCGTCGTCGCACTTATCGGCCTGCTGCACGTCTATATCCTCGTCCTCGAGATGTTTCTGTGGGACAAACCGGCGGGCATGCGCGCCTTCGGCCTGACCCGGGAAGGGGCAGCTGCCACAAAAGTCCTGGCCGCCAATCAGGGGCTCTACAACGGCTTTCTGGCTGCCGGACTGTTCTGGGGGCTGAGCCAGGGTGCCGCGGGCGGGTCGATACAGATGTTCTTTCTCGGCTGCGTTCTGGTGGCCGGGCTGTATGGCGCAGCAACCGCCAGCCGCAAGATTCTCTTTGTCCAGGCGCTACCCGCCGCCATCGGCCTGACGCTGTTGTTGCTGATCTAGAGGTACGCCAGCCCATGAACCCTGCCGCCTTTGCCCGGACTCCCGCACCACCGTACTACGCGGTTATCTTCTCGTCATCTCGCACCCCCGGCGACCAGGGTTACGCCGCGATGGCCAGGAAAATGGCCGAGCTTGCCGCCCGCCAACCCGGATTCCTCGGCATGGAAAGCGCGCGCGACGCTGATGGCGGCGGTTTCGGCATCACCGTTTCGTATTGGGCCTCCACCGCGGCCATCGCCGCCTGGAAGGCAGATGTCGAGCATTTGGCCGCCCAGCAAATGGGCAAGCAGGTATGGTATGAACACTACGCGCTGCGTGTCGCCAGGGTGGAACGTGCATACGCCAAGTCATCAACCTGATCCGGAGCGTCCGGACAGGGCGCACAACATCGCCATATTGCCTGCCATCGGGGTTTTCAAAGGCATCTCCGCCAGCAACCGGGAACATCGCCACTGGGCACATCAGCTGAGTATCGGCCTGGATGACGAGATTGAAGTAATCAGCAAGGGTATCGGTCACCGCGCAAGCGCCCTGTTCATTCTGGCGGGCACCCCGCACCGGCTCGTTGCAAACTCCGTTCTCTCCATTTATCTTGACCCACCCAGCGACATGGCGCATGCGGTGCGCTCCAGAATCTATTGCGACGGCCCCATCGTCGCGCTACCGGAACGCTTGGCCACCATGATTAGTGGACTATTCGAAGATGCCAAACCGGTTGGCCATGGTCTGGAGAAATTCATGAAATCATTCCAGGTCAGCGCCCCGCATTCCCTCCCGAGAAAATTGCAGACCGTGCTTGAAATTCTCAATCGCGGGATTCGAGCGGCGCACGGCACCGATCGTGCTTGCCTGGCCAAAATAGCCGGGCTGTCTGAAAGCCGGTTTTCGCACTGGTTTCGCGAGGAGACGGGATTGCCGCTCCGCAGCTACCGTAAATGGCTACGTCTCATCTTCGGCCTTGAGCAGGCATTAAAAGGGTCGACCCTGACCAATGCGGCACATGGGGCAGAGTTTTCCGACCAGGCACATTTCTCGAGAACTTTTGTGCAGATGTTTGGGGTCAGGCCATCCGATGTTGTCGGAAGCGCCATGCCAAAGAACGCTGATGGACGCGATTAGCTCTTTCGTTCAATCCTGACAACAGCGAACGCAATAAGGTTGCTCCTTGACTATGGAAAAGGAGATACCAGAATGACTCAACCTGTTAAGTCGCCGTATGTGCCGGCATTGGGCTTCCATTGGCTGACACCGATTTACGACATCGTTGTGCGCTTGACCACCCGGGAGAAGCTATTCAGGTCGGCGTTGATCGAGCAGGCCAGGATTGCGCCTGGCCAGGAAGTTCTGGACTTGGCGTGCGGTACCGGAACCTTGGCAATCTTGGCAAAAACGCATCATCCGCGCGCCAACGTCACGGCGCTTGATGGCGACCAGAATATTCTGACCATTGCCAGGCGCAAGGCGAAACAGGCGCAGGTGGCAATCAATTTCGACTGCGGCCTCTCATTCAGCTTGCCGTATTCCAGCGCGAGTTTCGATTGTGTTTTATCGAGCCTGTTTTTCCATCATCTGTCCTGGCCCGACAAGCAACGAACCGCGGGAGAACTCTATCGAGTGCTGCGTCCCGGTGGTGTATTGCATATAGCAGACTGGGGCCGCGCACAGGGAATATTGATGCGCGGAGCGTTCTGCGCAGTTCAGGTCCTGGATGGTTTCGCGAACACACAAGACAACGTTGATGGCAAACTGATCGAATTGTTTCAGAAGGCGGGATTTTCAGAGGTATCTGAAGAACGAACTTTTTCAACTATGTTTGGCACCATGTCCTTATATCGGGCGGTCAAAGCGGCTAGCCCGACGACAAATCAGCTGCCCTGCTAGCGGTCTTCCCTTATTGCTGTCCAGCAGGTTCATGGCAAGTTCAAGCCGCAACGTCGAACGAGAAACCCCATAATGAATCGCTTCGCCATCACCGCCGCAATACTCATCGCCACCATGCCCCTGCTTTCCTGTGCCGGCAAACGCCCGGCCGACATCGGCGTCGCCGCGGGCACGTTCAAAGCCTGCCCGTCCTCGCCGAACTGCGTATCCAGCGACGCGCCCGACAGCGCGCACCAGGTTGCCCCGCTGCTGCTCGCGGCAGCGCCCGCCACCGGCTGGCCGGCGGTGCGTGCCGTCGTGGCGGGCTTGCCGCGTACCCAAATCGTCACTGAGACGGCCGACTACCTGCACGCCGAGTGCCGCAGCGCGGTGCTCGGCTTCGTCGACGACCTCGAACTGCACCTGCGCCCCGACGCGGGCATCATCGCGGTGCGCTCCGCCTCGCGTCTGGGTCGCTCGGATTTCGGCGTCAACCGCGACCGGGTCGAGGATTTGCGTGCTCGGCTCGCCAAGCAGGGCATCGTCAAATAGCGCGTGGCCTTCGATCAGCCTTGCGCCCCAAACAGTCACCCAAGCCGCCCGCCCATACTTGCCAAGAGAACACCATGCGCCTGATCCGTCTCGCCGTTGCCAGCCTGTCCCTGTGCCTCGGTGTTGCGGTGAATGCCGGGGAGATCACCGTCATCAGCGGCGGCGCAATCGAGCCCGGGCTGCGAACGGCCGCGGCCGCGTTCGAGATGCAAACCGGCCATCAGGTCATCATCACCTTCAACACCACGCCGCAGATGCTCAAGCGCATCGGCGCAGGCGACAGCTTCGACGCGGTGATCGCGCCACCGGCGGCGATCGCGGAATTCGTCAAGACCGGCAAGGTGGATGCGGGCGGCGAGGATGTCGGACGGTTCGGGTCGGGGGTTGCGGTACGCCCCGGCGCGCCGCTGCCGGCCATCGCCAGCGCCGATGACATCAAGAAGACCGTACTCGAGGCCGAGTCGGTCGTTTCCAATCGCGCCTCGACCGGTATCTACTTCGAGAACCTGCTGAAAAAGATGGACGTCTGGGAGCAGGTCGAGCCGAAGACGGTCCGTATTACCACCGGCGCCGAGGTGATGAAGTACACGCTGCAAGGCAAGCCGTTGTTTGTGGCGGCCGGCATCGAGCAAACGGCGCCCATTACCGGGAATAAGAACCGACCATGAACCCGACCAGCCCTTTCGACGCCAGCGCCCGGACCTGGGACCAGGACCCCGTCAAGCTGGCGCGCGCGCAAGCCGTCGCTGACGGCATCCGCAATCAGGTGCCGCGGCAGCCGCGGGCACTCGATTATGGCTGCGGCACCGGCTTGCTCGGTTTCGCCCTGCAATCGCATTGCGATCACATGACCCTGGCGGACAGTTCGGCCGGCATGCTGGCGGTGCTGGACGAGAAGATTACCGCCAGTGGCGCGACCAGGCTGCGCTCTACCCGGCTCGACCTGGTCAACGATCCGCTACCGCCCGAACGTTATGAGTTGATCTGCACCTTGATGACTTTCCATCACATCGCCGACACCGACAAATTGTTGCGCGACATGCATGCCCTGCTGGCGTCTTCCGGATATCTGTGTGTCGCCGACCTTGATGCCGAGGATGGATCATTCCATGGCCCGGAATTTGACGGCCACCAAGGCTTTGAGCGCGAAGCCCTGCAACGTCAGGCGGAAGCCGCCGGGTTTCGGGATGTCAGTTTCACGACCGTGTTCAACATGCAGAAAGGCACCGGTCCGCAGCAGACCGAATTCCCGATCTTCCTCATGGTGGCCAGGAAGTGATGCGTGATGCCGGCCAGCCCCCGCCCATGGACCCGCACGACGGCAGGCGATGAGCGCGCTCCAGCCACACCGCATGCCGGTCCTGTTCGTCGGTCACGGCAGTCCGATGAACGCACTGGCCGATAACGCGTGCCATCGCACATGGGCGTCACTGGGTCAGCGCCTGCCCAGACCCAAGGCGATACTCTGCATTTCGGCACACTGGCTGACGCGCGGCGTCTGCCTGACGGGCGCCGTAAAACCCGAAACAATTCACGATTTTCAGGGCTTTCCGGCGGCGCTTTACGCCATGCAATATCCGGCATCGGGCGACCCCGCCCTGGCGCGCCACATCATGGCGCAACTTGCAACCCGGGAGGTCTCTCTCGATTCCCGACGCGGCCTGGACCATGGCGCATGGGGCGTGCTGGCGGCGATGTATCCCGCCGCAGACGTGCCGGTGGTACAACTCAGCCTGGACTTGCGACAGCCCGGAGCGGTGCACTATGCGATGGCCGGGGAGCTGGCTTGTTTGCGCGATGAAGGCGTGCTCATTGTCGGCAGCGGCAATGTTGTCCACAACCTCGGCTTGTTCCGCGGTGATGCATCGCAACCCCTTGACTGGGCCGTGCGTTGTGACGCAGAAATCAAAAGGCGGATTGCCGCCCGAGACCACCAGGCCTTGATCGACTATCGCACGCTCGACCCGCAGATCGACCTGGCCGTACCCACGCCGGAACATTACTTCCCGCTCCTGTATGCCCTTGCGCTGCACAGGGAGGGCGAGCCACTCCGCTTCTTCAATGAGGCGGTGTTGGGTTCGATTTCGATGACCTCGGTACTGATTGGCGAGGCAAACTGAATGTCTCGTCCGGCATTTCCGAAAAGTCGGCGCTGGCGGGATGAAATGCCCCGCATGGGGTATGGCGTCGCCGAACGATCAGGCCTGCCGGGCATCACACCATGATCGACATTGCCGCAGTACTGACTGCATCAGCGGTCTGCCTGGCCGGGGTCATGAGTCCGGGGCCGAACTTTGTCGCGGTGACGCATCGCGCCGTCACTGCCTCGAAAACCGAAGCCGCCGCCCTGGTCATCGGCATCGCCAGCGTCAGCGCACTGTGGGCGACGGCGGCATTGTTTGGCCTCGGCATGCTGTTCGCGCTGTTGCCCTGGCTGTTCTGGTCGGTCAAGCTGCTTGGCGCGGCGTATCTCATCTGGTTTGGCATACAGCTCCTGCGGCGCCTCGGGCAGCCGCTTCCGGCCAAAGCCGCCTTGACGACGCGCTCCGGCTTCATGCGGGCGGTACGCGATGGCGCCGTCACCAATCTCTCCAATCCCAAGGCGATGGCTTTTTACGCTTCCGTATTTTCCGCTGCGGTGCCCGGCGGAGCAACCCTGGGTACCTTGCTGGCCATAATCGCCATGGTCGCCTGCATCGCCACCCTTTGGTATGGTGGCGTGGCGTTGGCCCTTGCCAGTGCGCGCGCCGCCAGTTTCTATCGCCGCCGCCGCTCTCTGCTCGAAGGCAGCTGCGGTTTCTTCCTGATCGCCTTCGGCTTGCGCCAGGCAATGTCCTCGCCATGACCGCAGTCCCTAACCCCATGCCCGCCAACCTCCGCGAATGTTCCGATGACCCGTCAAATTCCTGAGTTCAGATTGCTCAAGCAGCTGCCAGGCTGGGCTGGGCGGCTGGTCAGGGACCCGCGCTGGCATGTCTTTCTGCGCGAAACGACCGCAGGCCTGGAGCACCCGCGCAAGTTATCAAGGGCTTTCGCCAGGCAGGCTGAAGCAAGGGCGCCAACGGTGCGCCGGCGTGACGCCGTCATCATGCAACGCTACGTCGGCACCTACGCGGGTTCGTTGGTTTCAAGCGGCACCAGCAGCGTGATCACCAAGCTCTTCCCGAGTGGCAGTGGCGGATTGCAGGGGCGCTACCTTTCTGAATTTGCCCGCATGGAACCGCGCTTCTGGGACGAAATGACCCTATGGAACGGCAAGCTGCAATGATCCAACTTTGAGAGGAATAGCCATGATAAAGAACCCGTTCATTACCACTGTCGTTGCCCTGGTCACGGTGGGGCTCGCCGTTGCCTTCAATCCCTCGCCGGAAAAACATCGCGCGACAATCGAAGAAACCACGGCACAGCGCAGCCCGGTTGCCGGCCTGCTGGGCATCGGCGTGCTGACGGCATTCATCTCGAATTATCACTCAGTCGGCGTGGCGTCTTACACCACGGTCAATGACAAGGTTGTCACGGTTGGCGCGTTCGGCATGGTTTTCCTGTTAAAGCAGGAATGAACTGCCCGCGCGCTCGGCTGAATTAGCTTTATGGGGGTTTAGTGGCCTGCTCGGTCGGCATTTACGTCTTCGATGAAATCGAGGTCCTCGATTTCGCCGGACCCTATGAGGTGTTTACAACAGCCACCCGCGTCAATAGAAAAATCGACCTGGCCGCCCACGAAGCCAGACTCACGGCATCGGTTTGTACCGGTGCCTTTCTATTGGCGCAAGCCGGGCTGCTGAACGGAAAATCCGCGACCACTCACTGGGAAGACCTGGACGACCTGCAATCCAAGTTCCCCGCGGTCCGGGTCGTCGGCAAGCAACGCTGGGTTGACGCAGGCAGCATATTGACGTCCGCCGGCATTTCCACCGGAATCGACCTGAGCCTGCATTTGGTGGCGCGCCTGGCCAGTCTGGAGCTGGCCGCGCAGACCGCCCGGCAAATGGAATTCGACTGGCGCGCCATATGAGCAAAAAGTCGTTTCCGCTCTCCCGTGTCTATGGCTTGCTCGAACCGGGTCCGGTCGTCCTGATCACCACCGCCGGTAAACGCTGGCCGGACATCATGGCTCAGTCGTGGCACACCATGCTCGAATTCGAGCCGCCACTGATGGCTTGCGTCATCAGCAACCGCAACCATTCATTCGAACTGCTGAAGGCAAGCGGCGAGTGCGTCATCAACATTCCGACAGTTGACTTAGCCGAACAGGTGGTGGCTTGCGGCAATGCGTCCGGGACGAAAACAAACAAGTTCGAACGCTTTGGCCTCACGCCGCAGCCTGCGGCACGCGTCGGCGCACCACTCATCGCGGAGTGCTTCGCCAATCTCGAATGCCGCGTGGCTGACGCCAGCATGGTGTCAAAGTACTGCCTGTTTGTGCTTGAGGTCATCCAGGCATGGGCTGACCCGGCAGTGAAAATCCCGCGGACGATTCATCATTGCGGGCGCGGCAACTTCATGCTTGCCGGTGAAAGGATCAAACTGAAATCGAAGGCGAAATAACGATGATGTATCTCAACAGCTGCCGGGTCCGGACTTCGCGTGCGAAATGACTCACGAATTCGACGGTGAAAAATACCGGCTGGCGTCGGCCCACCAGAAGGAATGGGGAGCGCGGCTCATCGGTGAATTGCGCCTGGCTGGAACGGAGCGCATCCTCGATCTGGGCTGCGGCGATGGCGCCCTGACCGCACAGCTGGCTGCGCTGGTGCCACAGGGTGCGGTGACCGGCATCGACGCCTCGGCCGGCATGATTGCGGCGGCCCGTTCGCACCAGGCCGCAAACCTGTCATTCAAGGTCGCCGATATCAATGACGGCCAGAGCTTCGGCAGCGGCTTCGATGTCATCTTTTCCAATGCCGCACTGCACTGGGTGGCGGATCACCAAACCTTGCTCGGCAATGCGCTGCGCGCGTTGAATGGTGGCGGGGCGGTGGCGTTCAGCTTTGCCGGGGAGGGCAATTGCGCGAATTTCATTCGTGTCGTGAAGGCGGCCATGCAGCTACCGCAATTCGCCCGCTTTTTCTCCGGCTTTGCCTGGCCCTGGTACATGCCGGATCTCGCGGCATACCGGCAGCTCGTGCGCGGCTTCCCCTTTGCCGAATCAAGTGTCCGGGGCGAAAATGCCGATCGTTATTTTACTGACCAGGAAACCATGATCAAATGGATTGACCAGCCCAGCCTGGTGCCTTTCATGCAATGCCTGCCCGGTGAATTCAAAGAAACGTTTCGTCAGTGCGTGATTGCACGCATGATCGAAGCAAGTCTGCAGCCGGATGGCCGCTGTTTCGAGACCTTCCGGCGCATCAATGTCATCGCAAGAAAATGATGGGTGGGCGAGCGATGTTGTCGACATGACCGGGCAGGAGCAAGTCACAACCTAGCCGTTGCGCGATACTTCCGCCTGGACACTCAACCCCGACGGGCTGACTGATGCGACTGGATAACCGAACCGGGCAAAGGAGCAGACAATGCGCATATTGATGCTGGGTGCAGGTGGGACCGGCGGATATTTCGGTGCCAGAGTTCACGCGGCCGGAGGCGACGTCACCTTTCTGGTCAGACCGGCGCGGGCGGAAAATTTGCTGGCGCATGGCCTGCGGGTAAGCAGCCCGCTCGGCGATCTCCAGATCAGCCCCAAAATATTGACCTCACTGACCGACGCGCCGAATGCCGGATTCGATGTCGCTGTCCTGTCCTGCAAGGCGTACGACCTCGACAGCGCACTTGATGCGATTGCTCCGGCAATGGGTCCGGAAGGCCTGCTCCTCCCCCTGCTGAACGGCATCGCGCACCTGTCCCGGCTTGACGCGCGCTTCGGGAAGTCCCACGTCCTCGGCGGGATAGCCCATCTGGCCGTGACTCTGGCCCCGACCGGTGAAATCAGGCACCTCAACAACTTCCACCGCCTGATCATTGGCGCACGCGGCAATACCGCTTCCCCGCAGCTCGCTGCATTGTCTGAATTGCTGGTCCGCTCCGGCATCGATTTTTCGCTATCCGCAAACATCGAAGGCGACATGTGGGACAAGTTCATCTTCCTGTGCACCCTGGCCGCCGCCACCTGCACGATGCGCGGCCCGATTGGCGACATTCTGGAAACGCACGCGGGCGCGACCTTTATTGTCGGCCTGCTGGACGAATGCCTGGCGGTAGCGGCAAAGTGCGGGCACACCGCGAATCCCGAACAACTGGCGCTTTACCGGAACCACCTGAGCGCGCGCGGCTCAACCCTCACCGCGTCGATGCTGCGCGATATCGAGCGTGGCGGGCCGACCGAGGCGGAGCACATTCTGGGCGACATGGTGGGCCGTGCCGCGGCGCACGCCGTGGAGACGCCGCTGCTGAAGCTTGCCTACTCGCATTTGCAAGCCTATGAATTGGGCAGAAGGCGCAAACAGGCTTGAGCGCCTTTTCCGAAAAACGCTTTGGGTAGAAGGAGAATCGTCATGTATGGGATGGTGAAGATTTGGCTGACACTGCTGCTGGCGTTCCATCTCGCCCAGGCCCAGGGTCAAGTCGCCAGCGGCGTGGCGGACATTCCCACCCGGCCGGGCGTCACGCAGCGGATGCTGGTCCTGCCCGCGCCCGACCCCAAGGCTGCGGTTATCCTGTTTGCCGGCGGGCACGGGGGCCTGCAAATTTTCCCGAACGGCGCGCTCAAGTGGGGAGAGAACAATTTTCTGGTCAGGACGCGCCAGCTGTTCGCCGATCAGGGCCTGCTGGTGATCGTCGTCGATACCCCCTCCGACCGCCAGAGCGAACCTTTTCTTTCGGGATTCCGCCAGGTGCCGGAACACGTCGAGGACATCAAGGCGGTGATGGCCTGGGTGCGCGGACAGGCCCCCGTTCCGGTCTGGCTGGTAGGCACCAGCCGCGGCACGCAGTCCGCCGCATATGTCGCCACCCAGCTGGCGGGCCAGGAGGGCCCGGACGGCATGGTGCTGACCGCGACGATTCTCACCGACAAGAAGAGCCGCCCGGTCCCGACCATGCCGTTGGACAAGCTGCGCATCCCCGTCCTGGTGGTGCACCATGAACAGGACGGCTGCAGTCATTGCTCGTTCAATGGGATACCCGCCCTGATGGACAAGCTGGGCAATGCCCCACGGAAGCAGTTGCTGTCATTCACGGGCGGCGAGAACCGCGGCGATCCCTGCGCGGCCATGGCGTACCACGGTTTCAACGGGCTGGAGCGCGATGTCGTCGCGCAGATCGCCGCCTGGATCGTCGCCAGGTAGCGGGGCGGGGATAACCCGCCCCTGCCGGTTCAGAGCCCGTTGGCCTTGAACCAGTCGCGCATCCGCTGCCAGCCATCCTCGGCTTCGGCCTTGCGATAACTCGGACGGTAGTCGGCGTGGAAGGCGTGCGGCGCATCCGGGTAAACGTGGATCTGCGACTTGCCGCCGGCTTTCTTGAGGGCCGCGTTCATGTCATCGACGTCGCTGAGCGGAATCCCCTGATCCTTGCCGCCGTAGAGGCCAAGCACCGGCGGCTTGATCTGCGCGGCGAGGTCGATGGGATGCTTGGGCGTTTGCGGGGTGACCGGATTGTTGATGCGGCCGTACCACGCCACGCCGGCCTTGATCCGCGGGTTGTGCACGGCGTACAGCCAGGTGATGCGCCCGCCCCAGCAGAAGCCGGTAATGCCTAGCCGCGTGGTATCGCCACCATTCTTCGCGGCCCAGGCGACGCAGGCGTCAAGGTCGGCCATCACGCCGGCATCCGGCGTCTTGGCGACGATGTCGGTGAGGATTTCCTGGACGTTGGTGAGCTTGCGCGGATCGCCGTAGCGTGCGAACAGCTCCGGGGCAATCGCCTGATAACCGAGCTTCGCCAGCCGCCGGCAGACGTCGGCGATGTGCTCATGGACACCGAATATTTCGGAAATCACCAGGATCACCGGGAAGCTGCCGCCACTGGCCGGCTGGGCGCGGTAGGCGACCATGTCGCCGTCGCTGGTCGGCACCTTGATCTCGCCGGCGGTGAGGCCGCTGGTGTCGGTCTTGATCGCGGTCAGGGCCATTACCGGATGGGTGGCCAGCGCAAAGCCGGCACCGAGGGCGGTGACGATGAAGCCGCGGCGGTTGAGCTTGAGCGCCGGGTTGAGGCTATCGAATTCCGGATCGGGTTTTTTCATTTTATTTCTCCGTTTTATGTGTTGGGGAAGGAAAAAATACGCCACAACCATGAAAATGACAAACGACCGGAAATGATGCGGCGATGCCGGTGCTATGCTGCATTGCAGCGCACATCGGCGCACGTTGACCCAAAACCTCAAGGAGTTCCCATGAAAGTCATTGGCCTGATTGGCGGCATGAGCTGGGAGTCCACCGTGCCCTATTACCGCCTGATCAACGAAGCGGTCAAGCAGCGCCTCGGCGGGCTGCATTCCGCGCGGCTGGTGCTTTACAGCGTCGATTTTCATGAGGTCGAGCAACTGCAGCGCGACGACAACTGGACGGCGGCCGGCGAACTGCTGGCCCGTGCCGCCCGCTCGCTTGCGGCGGCCGGCGCGGAGGTTCTGGTGCTGTGCACGAACACCATGCACAAGGTGGCGCCCGCCATCGAGGCTGCCGTTGCCATCCCGCTGCTGCACATCGCCGACCCGACCGCCGCCGCCATCAAACAGGCCGGGTTGTCGACCGTCGGCCTGCTGGGCACGCGCTTCACCATGGAACAGGCCTTCTACCGCGACCGCCTGCACGAGCGGCATGGACTGCAGGTGCTCATTCCGGCGCCGGCCGACCGGGCGATTGTGCACCGGGTCATCTATGAAGAGCTCTGCCTCGGCAAGATCCTGCCCGAATCACGCAACGAATACCGCCGGATCATGGCCGCGCTGATCGACCAGGGCGCGCAGGGCATCATCCTTGGTTGCACTGAAGTGTCGCTGCTGGTCGGCCAGACAGACGCCGCCGTGCCGCTGTTCGACACCACCCGCCTGCATGCCCAGGGGGCTGCCGACCGGGCGCTGGCGGCGGAGCGCTGATAAGTTTCAGTATTGTCATTCCGGCGCAAGCCGGAATCCAGGAAGCTCAACAGCCTGGACACCGGCCTGCGCCGGTGTGACGAATTAACCTTAAAACCTCAGTTCACACCACGGAGATCACGGAGGACACGGAGAAAAGGCGCAAACGGACAAGATGCGTGCGCACCCTACGGATGACGTCGATTGCTTCCGGAACGACTTGTTTTCGCTCCGTGATCTCCGTGTCCTCCGTGGTCAACTGCTTTTTCTAGGATTAACCGGCGCCGCCTTGCTTGGCGACCAACCGCCAGAGTGAGGTCACCTCCGCCGCGCGCGCCGCATGCAGGGGATCGGTCGGATCGCTGGCTTTCGGATGGGTTGGGCGGGCGTCGAGCTTGCCGACCACCTTGAGGCCGGCGGCGTCAAACAGCTGCTGCAATTCGTCACGCGTGCGCAAGCCGAGGTGCTCGGCCAGATCGGAAAGAATCAGCCAGCCTTCGCCGCCGGGTTCGAGATGCGCCGCCAGGCCGCCCAGAAAGCCGCGCAGCATCTGACTGTCCGGGTCATACACGGCATGTTCCAGCGGCGAGCTGGGCCGGGCCGGCAGCCACGGCGGATTGCAGACCACCAGCGCGGCACGTCCCGGCGGGAAGAGGTCTGCCGCGACCAGCTTGATCTTTCCGGCAAACCCCAGCCGGTCGATGTTCTCGCGGGCACAGGCCAGCGCGCGCGGATCCTGCTCGGTCGCCACGATATGTTTGATGCCGCGCTGCGCGAGCACCGCTGCCAGCACCCCGGTGCCGGTACCGATATCGAAAGCCAGTCCGGGGAGCGGTTTGGGCAGTGGCGCGCTGGCGACCAGTCCGACGTATTCGCTGCGGATCGGGGCAAAGACGCCATGGTACGGATGAATCGACTGGCCGAGGGCCGCCACCGGGACGCCCTTTTTGCGCCATTCATGCGCGCCGATCAGGCCCAGCAGTTCGCGCAACGAGGCCACATAGGGCGCCGCAGCGACGCCATAGACTTCCTGACAGGGCGCCTGGACGTCCGGCGCACGGCGCAGCGGAATGCGGTGATCCGCCTCGAAGGGCAGCAGCAGCATGCCCAGGGTGCGGGCGCGCTGCGACTGCGCCAGCCGATGTTGATGGAAGGCTTCCAGCGGCGAGGCGACCGGTTTGCGGGCCTTGCGCTCGACGCGCCGCGTCAGCGCCTGCAGCAACTGCCGGGCATTCTGAAAATCGCCGCGCCACAGCAGCGCCGTGCCTTCGCAGGCCAGGCGATAGGCGGAATCGGCCGACAGGGTGTCAGCGGCAAGCACCACGCGCCGAGGCGGCGGCAGCCCGGCCGTCGAGCGCCAGTCGGCGCTGCGCTCCCCATCGCCCTCGGTCCAGTTGATGCGTGGGCGCTCCGCTGCTTCATGGGTTTCAGGATTCTCAGGCATACGAAATTTGGCTTGAACGGGACCAGGCATCATCGCATGCGCCGTCCCGCCAGCGCCGACTTTCTAAAATTCAAAACCGCAAGCCAAGCTACAGCAAGTGCCCCGGCAACGCAGCCGCGCCGCCCTTCTCCCGCAAGCGGGTGAAGGGCCTTCTGGTGGCCCCCCCTTTCCCCCGCCCCCTTTCCCGCCGGGGGAAAGGGGAGAAAGGCACCCCCTCAGCAGCCTCGCAGCCTCGCAGCCTCGCAGCCTCGCCGCCGGGCCGCCCCAAGGCGAGGCGACACGCGGCGCCAGCCGCAAGCCGCACCCCAACACGAACGGGGCCGCCCCGTTATAAACGAGCAAAGCGACAACAAGCGACGTGTCGCGCCGTTGCGGCGCAGGCTAATGCCGGCAGCGCCGGCGTTAAGCCGCGTAGCGGCGGCCGTAGGCAAAAAAACAGTCACCCCCCTTCCCCGGGAAGGGGGGCGGGGGGGATGGGGACCACTACTTCCCGATGCAGAATCTGCCGAAAATCATGCCGAGCAGGTCGTCGGCAGTGAATTCACCGGTGATGCGTGACAGCCCCGCCTGCGCCAGGCGCAATTCTTCGGCAGCGAGTTCGAGCCGGCCAAGCTGCCCGGCGGCGGCTTTGATCCGCACGGCGGCTTCGGCTAGCGCTTCGAGGTGGCGCGCACGCGCCAGCAGGGCGTCCTCGCCATGGCCGCGCCAGCCGGCGACGCGCAGCAGTTCGTCGTGGAGAAGGGCGACGCCGGTGCCGCTTTTGGCCGACAGCACCAGATGCACCGCACCGTTTTCTTCGTGGCGCCCGGCTTTGCGCTGGGCCAGGTCCGCCTTGTTTTCGACCACCACGCGCTCGATGCCGGCGGGCAGGCGGGCGGCGATGGCCTGGTCGGCGGGCGTCACGCCGCTGCGCGCATCGACGATCTGCAGGATGACATCGGCCAGTTCGATTTCACGCCAGCTGCGCTCGATGCCGATCTTTTCGACGGCATCCTCGGTGTCGCGCAGGCCGGCGGTGTCGATGATATGGAGCGGAATGCCCTCGACCTGGATCGTCTCGCGCACCGCGTCGCGCGTGGTGCCGGCAATCTCGGTGACGATGGCACGCTCGGCGCCGGCCAGCCGGTTGAGCAGCGACGACTTGCCGACGTTCGGCAGCCCGGCCAGAACTACGGTCAAGCCAGAGCGCAGCACGCTGCCCTCGCGCGCCCGCGCCCGCAGGGTCGCGAGGTCGGCGGTCAGGCGCTCAAGGCGCGGCACGATGTCGGTGTCGGTGAGGGGGTCGATCTCTTCGTCGGGAAAGTCGAGGGTCGCCTCGATCAGGCTGCGCAGCTCGGCCAGCCCGTCAGTGAGCGCATGCACCGCCGCCGAGAATTCGCCCGACAGCGAGCGCAGGGCGGCGCGTGCCGCCTGCGCCGAGGCGGCTTCGATCAGGTCGGCGATGCCCTCGGCCTGGGCGAGGTCGATCTTGTCGTTTTCGAAGGCGCGGCGGGAAAACTCGCCCGGCTCCGCCAGCCGTGCGCCGAGTTCGACGCAGCGCGCCAGCAGCGCATGCATCACCACCGGCCCGCCGTGGCCCTGCAGCTCGAGCACATCCTCGCCGGTGAAGGAGTGCGGGGCGGGAAAGTGCAGCAGCAGCCCCTGATCGAGCAGGCCGCCGCCGGCGTCGAGAAAGTCGGCGCTGGTGGCACGGCGCGGCGTAAATGCGTCCGGCGTTTTCCCCGTCAGCGCCGCGGCCATGGGCAGCAGATGGCGCCCCGAAACCCGCACCACGCCGATGCCGCCCCGCCCGGGCGGCGTGGCGATGGCGGCGATGGTGTCAGCCGGCCTCATGTCTGGAGTAAGTGCAGTCCCGGCGCCGGGCCGCCCCAAGCCGGGACGTCACGCGCCGCAGGGGCAATCCGCACCGCGGTCATTACAGGGCTGCCCGTGATATGCGAGCGTAGCGAACTACAGTCACCCCCCTTCCCCGGGAAGGGGGGTTGGGGGAGAAGGGGGCCATCAACCGGCCTTCTGGCTGCCACCTTCGATCATGCGGTTGATCTGCCACTGCTGGGCAATCGACAGGGTGTTGTTCACCGTCCAGTAAAGCACCAGGCCCGAGGGGAAGAAGAGGAACATGCCGGTGAACACGATCGGCATCCAGAGCATGATCTTGGCCTGGATCGGATCGGGCGGCGTCGGGTTGAGCTTGGTCTGGATGAACATCGTCACACCCATGATGATCGGCAGGATGAAGAACGGATCCCTGGTCGTCAGGTCGGTGATCCAGCCCAGCCAGGGCGCACCACGCATTTCGACGGTGCCGAGCAAGACCCAGTAGAGCGCGATGAAGACGGGAATCTGCACCAGGATAGGCAGGCAGCCACCGAGCGGATTGACCTTTTCGCGCTTGTAAAGCTCCATCATTTCCTGGTTCATGCGCGCCTTGTCGTCGCCATAGGCTTCCTTCAGCTTCATCAGCTTGGGCGTCAGCACGCGCATCTTGGCCATGGACTTGTAGCTGGCGGCGGACAGCGGGAAGAACACGCCCTTGATCAGCATGGTGAGCAGGATGATCGCCCAGCCCCAGTTGCCGACATACTTGTGCAGCCACTCCAGCACCCAGAACAGCGGCGCGGCAATCATGGTCAGCCAGCCGTAGTCGACGACCAGGCTCAAACCCGGTGCGATCTGGTCGAGCTTGTCCTGCTCCTGCGGTCCCGCATAGAAGGGTACGGTCAGCCGGTCGCCCGCGAAGGGGACCACCACGCCGGCCGCGAACAGGCCACCGCCCAACTGACGGGTAAAGTATTCGCGCTCGCCGGCATGGGGTAGCCAGGCCGAGAAGAAATAATGCTGCACCAGCGCCACCCAGCCGTTGTCAGTGGCGGTCGGATGCTTGTTCTTGCCACCGAAGTCCTTGAAGTCGACCTTCTTGAACTTTTCCAGATCGGTGTAGATGGCCGCGCCAGTGAAGGTCATCATCATCGAACTGGTACCCTCGGGCGACTTGTCGTCACGCGTCAGCTGGAAGTAGGCGCTCGCATTGGCCGGTGCAGTCGTGCCCACCAGGGCATGCTCGACGTCGACCAGATAGCTGCCGCGTTTGAAGACATAGGTCTTGACGACCTTGCCGCCGCCGTCGACGGCGGCCTCCAGCGACACACGCAACTCGTTTTCGCCATCCTTCAGGGACAGTGATTCGGCGGGCAGGCGCCAGACCGATTTGTGGTTGGGGAGACCGGCGCCGATCAGGCCGGATTGCGCGGCGTAGGTATGCGCCGTGTCGAGCAGGATGAAGTTTTTCTTGCGGTTTTCCGTCGCGTGGTGGCGCAGCAGCTCCAGGCGCACCAGATCGCCGCCCTGGGCGGAGATATCGACCTCCACCAAATCGGTCTTCACTTTCATGACCGGAGCGCTCGTCACGGCCGGACTGACGGCGGCGCTGCCCGGCGTGGGCACGGCACCCGGCGCGGCGGCAAAAGTCGGCGCTGACGGGACGGCGGCACTGCTGGCCCCGCTGCCCTGCGTCTGCGCGGTCTGTGCCGGCTGAGCGGGCTGTCCCTGACGCAGCCAGGCATCCCACAACATCATGATCGAAAAGAAGAAGACCAGCAGCAGAATCAGGCGTTGATTATTCATGGTTCGGTAGCGTCTCGGTGACGTTTGGGCGTCAGGGTGATTGGAATAAGTGCGCCATTCTAAGGCACAGGATCGTGTCCGCCCGGATGCCATGGATTGCAACGGCCGACACGCCGCAAGGACAACCAGAGTCCCTTGACGGGACCGTGGCGCTGCAGGGCCTCGATGGCATAGTGCGAACAACTCGGATGGAAGCGGCAGGAAGGCGCCAACATCGGGCTGATCGCCAGCTGATAGCCGCGCACCAGCCAGATCAGCGGCCTGGCCAGCAATGACTTGATGTTATGGCTCATGACGCAAGCTTTTGACTGTTGCGCTGCGTTTGGTCCCGCAGCTGATCGAACAGGGCGCCAATCTCGGCACGCCAGTTCGCCCGGTGTTGCGGGTCTGTGAGGCTTGCCGTGGCAGCGGGCTGACCCGGCTTTTGCAGCGGGCGTGCCAGTCGCAGCACCAGATCGAGCGGCGGCAAACCGGCGCGACGCTGCCGGAACAACTCGCGTGCCTGACGCTTGACGGCGTTGCGCAATACGGCAACGCGGGCTTGCTTCTTGGGGATCACCAGCCCGAGACGGGCGTAGGGCTTGCCGTTCGGCCGGTAATGCAGGGCAAAGCAGTCGCCGCGCAAAACCCGGCGCGCCGCAAACACTTCTGAAAATTCTGCAGCTGCCCGCAGACGGAACTGCCGGTCGAAGCCGAAGTTTTCAGCAGAGACCCCTTCAGCAGAGACCGTATGGCCCGGCTCAAACGGCCAGACGACGTCGTCCCTTGGCACGACGGGCGTGGATGACGGCGCGGCCGCCGCGGGTGCGCATGCGGACGAGAAAGCCGTGGGTGCGCTTGCGGCGCACGACGGAAGGCTGGTAGGTGCGTTTCATGACCGGGGTTCCTTGCGGGAAAAGCGCGCGATTACAACCTGTTAGGCACGCCTTTGTCAAGCTTTATTTCAGGCGGCCGCTGTCGAAGCTTGTGGATAACTTTGCGTGAATTGGCTAGAATACGTCGCCTCGAACATTGATCGAAGGTGGTCGGGATTGCCGCGAGGAGGATGGGCAACCGGCCCGGCTGGGACATCCGACACTCGCCCCACCCCGCCAGCATCTCAATAAATAACAATAGATCATAGGCTTAAATGAGTCAATTCTGGACGGACTGTCTGAACCGCTTCGAAAGTGAGTTGCCGGCTCAACAGTTCAACGCGTGGATCAAAACCCTGAGAATGGAGACGACCCAAGGCGATGGGGACGGCAGTGGGCTGCGCCTGCGTCTGATCGCGCCGAACGGATTCATCCTCAAATGGGTACGCGACCGCTATCTCGACCGCGTCGAAACCCTGTCACGCCAATTTTTCACGGAACCGGTGACCATCGATCTGGTGCTGGACGATGCAGCGACCAGGCTGGCCACCGAGGCTGCACCGGCAAGCAATGGCGCGCCGGCCACCGACCAGCATGCTGCCGTGACTGAAACTGAGACTTCCGTAGTTCAGTCAGACAGACATCCGGAAGATTCACCCGGCTATGAGAAAACCCGCCTTAACCCGGAATTCACCTTCAACACGCTGGTGACCGGCCGCTCGAACGACCTGGCGCGCGCCGCCGCCCAGCAAGTCGCCATCAATCCGGGGGTTTCTTACAACCCCCTGTTCATCTACGGTGGCGTCGGCCTCGGCAAGACGCACCTGATTCATGCGCTTGGCAATGAAGTGCTGCGTCATGCCCCCAATAAGGTGATTCGCTACATCCATGCCGAAGATTATTTCTCCGACGTGGTGCGCGCCTACCAGCAGAAATCCTTCGATGTTTTCAAGCGTACCTACCGCAGCCTCGACGTGCTGCTGGTCGACGACATCCAGTTTTTCAACAACAAGGCCCGCACGCAGGAGGAGTTCTTCTATGCCTTCAATGCGTTGGTCGAGGCCAAAAAACAGATTGTCATCACCTGCGACACCTACCCGAAGGACATTCAGGGTCTTGAAGAGCGGCTGATTTCCCGTTTCGACTGGGGCCTGACCGTGCAGATCGAGCCGCCCGAACTCGAAATGCGCGTCGCCATCCTGAAGAAAAAAGCCGACAGCGAATCCATCGACCTGATCGACGATGTGGCCATCCTGATTGCCAAGCATCTGCGTTCCAACGTGCGCGAGCTTGAAGGCGCACTCAAAAAAGTGCTGGCCTTTGCGCGTTTTCATGGCCGCGAAATCACGCTCGATCTCGCCAAAGAGGCCCTCAAGGACATCATCGGCGCGCACAACCGCCAGATCACCCTCGAATCCATCCAGAAAACCGTCGCCGACTATTACAAGATCAAGGTTTCCGACATGTATTCTCAGAAACGGACGCGCGCCATTGCCCGCCCGCGCCAGGTTGCCATGTGGCTGGCCCGCGATCTGACACCGCACAGCCTGCCCGAAATCGGCGATGCTTTTGGCGGCCGCGACCATACGACCGTATTGCATGCCTGCCGTACCATTGTCGATCTGCGCAGCAAGGACAACCACCTGAACAACGACGTGCTGGTACTTTCACAAACCATCAAGGGTTAATAAAACCATAATCAAGGCTATTAGTATCCACGGGAGAAAATGTGGATAAGTTCCACTTCTCTCCTGAAGATCAGAGTTACCCACAATCATCCACAATGGCCGGCAGTAATTGCACAACGCGTTACAAATAGCTCAATTTATTGTTTTTTTTAATCTTTAACCTGTTATCCACATAAAACCTTGTCCCTCATCATCATCGTAAGGAGTTTTTAAAGATGCTCCTATTTAAAGGACCCCGTGATCAGTTTCTGACGCCGCTGCAGTCGGTATGCGGTATCGTCGAAAAACGACACACGCTACCGATTCTGTCGAACGTACTGATCGAAAAAACGGGCGAACACCTGACGCTGCTGGCAACCGACATCGAAATGCAGATTCGTACCGGGACGGTATCCAGCGGGCCGGAAAATGCTTCCGTCACAGTCGCGGCACGCAAGCTGCAGGACATCCTGCGTTCGCTGGCTGAAACTGCAGAGGTCAGTCTGATGCTCGATGAGCGCCGCCTGCAGCTCAAGGCGGGCAAGAGCCGCTTCAATCTGCAGACGCTACCCGCCGAGGACTTCCCGCGCATGGCGGAAGCCACCGGGCCGGCGGCGGTGCTGAAACTCACGCAGCGGCAGTTCAAGCGACAGCTGGCACTGGTGCAATACGCGATGGCCCAGCAGGATATTCGCTATTATCTCAACGGCTTGCTGCTGGTTGCCCAGAAGGGTGAATTGCGTCTGGTGGCCACGGATGGTCATCGGTTGGCTTATGCGAGCGAGGATATCGGTGGGCAAAGCGCAGATCAGCCGGAGCGCATTGAAGTGATTCTGCCGCGCAAGACCGTGCTGGAATTGTCACGCCAACTGGCAGATAATGATGATCCGCTGGAAATTTCCCTGGCGGCTACCCAGGCGCGGTTCAGCTTCGGTAACGTAGAATTCGTCAGCAAGCTGATCGATGGCAAGTTTCCCGATTACGAGCGCGTCATTCCGCAGCATCAAAGCAAGATCATTCCCCTCGACCGCGCCACTTTGCAGCATTCCCTGCAGCGGGCAGCAATTCTCACCAACGAAAAGTTCCGGGGCGTTCGCCTCGTGCTGAGTCCCGGCAGCTTGAAGATCTTATCGACCAATGCCGAGAACGAGGAGGCACGGGAAGAAATTGAAGTGGAATATTCGGGTGAAGAACTCGATGTCGGCTTCAACGTCAATTATCTGCTCGACGTCCTCAATAACGTGAGTAACGAGATCATCGAAATTCGCCTCGCCGACAGCAACTCCAGTGCGCTGATGATGCTGCCGGGTAATGACCGATTCAAATATGTCGTGATGCCAATGCGCATTTAGGACAGCAGACAGGGACCATGCATGACCGATAACATTTCACCAAATGACGGCTACAACGAAGACTCCATCCAGCAACTCGAAGGCCTGGAAGCAGTCCGCAAGCGGCCGGGCATGTATATCGGTGATACCTCGGATGGTACCGGACTGCACCACATGGTCTTCGAGGTGGTCGATAACGCCATTGACGAGGCGCTGGCGGGTCATTGCGATGAAATTGTCATCACCATCCATACCGATAACTCGATTTCGGTAACCGACAACGGCCGCGGCATTCCGGTCGGTGTCAAACTCGACGACAAGCACGAGCCGAAGCGTTCGGCCGCAGAAATCGTCATGTGCGTCCTGCATGCCGGCGGCAAGTTCAACCAGAATTCCTACAAAGTATCCGGCGGCCTGCACGGCGTCGGCGTGTCATGCGTCAACGCCCTGTCCAAATGGTTGCGGCTGACCATCCGCCGCGATGGCAAGAAGTACCTCATGGAGTTCCATCGCGGCCATGCCATTGATCGCATCGTCGAGGTGCAAAACGGCGTTGAAGTCTCGCCGCTGAAGGTGCTTGGCGATACGAAAAACCGCGGCACGGAGGTCCATTTTCTTGCTGATGAGGAAATCTTTGGCGCCGGCACCATCGAATTTCACTACGACATACTCGCCAAGCGACTGCGTGAGCTGTCCTTCCTCAACAACGGCGTCAAGATCAAGCTGGTTGACCAGCGCAACAACAAGGAAGAGGACTTTGCCTTTTCCGGCGGCGTCAAGGGCTTCGTTGAATACATCAATCGCAGCAAGACCGTTCTGCATCCCACCGTGTTCTACTCCAACGGTGAATCACCCCTGCCGGGTGGTGGCGCCATCGGTGTCGAAGTCGCGATGCAGTGGAACGACTCATACGCCGAACAGGTGCTGTGCTTCACCAACAACATCCCGCAGTCCGACGGCGGCACGCACCTTACCGGCTTGCGCCAGGCGATGACGCGCGTCATCAACAAGTACATCGAAGAAAACGATATTGCCAAGAAGGCCAAGGTCGACATCGCCGGCGATGACATGCGCGAGGGACTCGCCTGCGTGCTGTCGGTCAAGATGCCCGACCCCAAATTCGCCTCGCAGACCAAGATGAAGCTGGTGTCATCCGAGGCCATGCCGGCCGTGCAGGAAGTGGTGGCGCAGAAGCTCGCCGAGTTCCTGCTGGAAAAGCCCGGCGATGCCAAGGTCATCACCGGCAAGATCGTTGAGGCGGCCCGCGCCCGCGAGGCGGCCCGCAAGGCCCGCGAAATGACGCGCCGCAAGGGCGTACTCGACAACATCGGCCTGCCTGGCAAACTGGCCGATTGCCAGGAAAAAGACCCGGCGCTGTGCGAGCTCTACATCGTCGAGGGCGATTCGGCCGGCGGTTCGGCCAAGCAGGGTCGTGACCGCAAGTTCCAGGCCATCCTGCCCCTGCGCGGCAAGGTGCTCAACGTCGAAAAGGCACGCCTCGACAAGGTGATTTCCTCCGAGCAGATCGTCACCCTGCTGACCGCCCTGGGTTGCGGTTTCGGCAAGGAAGACTACAAGCCCGAGAAGCTGCGCTATCACCGCATCATCATCATGACCGACGCCGACGTGGACGGTGCGCACATCCGCACGCTGCTGCTTACCTTCTTCTATCGTCAGATGCCCGATCTGGTTGACGGCGGTCACATCTATATCGCCCAACCACCGCTGTACAAGATCAAGCATGGCAAGAGCGAGCGCTACATCAAGGATGACAACGAACTCAACCAGTATCTGCTGACCCTGGCGCTCGATGGTGCGGCTTTGCTGCCAAGGCGCGATGCTCCGGCCATCGAAGGTGCCACGCTCGAGGAGCTGGCGCGCAGCTATCTGACCTCGGAATCGATCATTCGCCGCCTGGCCGACTTCGTCGACGCCGAAGCCCTGCATGCCCTGATCGCCGGCGACATCGCCATCAGCCTGGCGGATACGCCAGCCGCGCAAGCCAGCGCCGCCGCCCTGCGCGAACCGCTGGCCGGCAAGCTGACGGTGAATGCCGTCTATGACGAAAAGGCCGAAGCCTGGCAGTTGCGCCTCGAAAAGATGCGCCACGGCAACCTGCGCGTCACTACCATCGACGAAGATTTTCTGATTTCCGGCGACTACCTCCAGTTGCGCAAGACCGCGCAACTGCTGGCCGGCTTGATTGGCGCCGACGCCAGCGTCCGCCGCGGCGAAAAAGCGCAGCCGGTGACGAGCTTCGCCGCCGCAATGGAATGGCTGCTCAACGAGGTCGAACGCAATCTCGGCAAACAGCGCTACAAGGGTCTTGGCGAGATGAACCCCGAGCAGCTCTGGGAAACCACCATGGACCCGGCCGTGCGCCGCCTGCTCAAGGTGCAGATTGACGATGCCATCGCCGCCGACGAGATCTTCACCACGCTGATGGGTGATGTCGTTGAACCGCGCCGCAAGTTCATCGAAGACAACGCGCTGTACGCCCGCAATATCGACATCTGACCTACATCGCGCTCAGAAAGTTGTTTCGCGAGAGGCTGCTCCCCAGCCTATTGCAGCCGTTCAATCCGGCGCGCCAAGCGCCGCCCTGGTGCCGCCGTCCCGCCAGCGCCGACTTCTGCGGCGACCGGCGAAGCGTCCCGCCATCGCGCCGTGGCCCGGAACCTGTGGGCGATGCTGCTGGCGCGTATATACGAGGCCTTCCCGCTGCTGTGCCCAGTCTGCCACGGCCAGATACGGATCATCGCCTTCATCAACGATGCCAGCACCGTAAAGAAGATCCTCGACCACATCGGCGAATCGACCCGGCCACCACGCATCGCCCCAGCACGTGGGCCACCGCTGTGGGAGATGGCTACGGCGGCGGAACAGGCGGAGAACGATCAACGATGGGTTCAAGCCGCTCAGCCTGGACCGGGGGTCGAGTTCGATCAGCGTATCGCCTGGTGACGAGTAAGCTCGCCCGCCACGGGAGACTCGCGCGCATCCGGGCTGACAGTGCCGGATTGTCGATGCGACACGAGAATTTCCCGGCCCGACGCGGGTGATTGCGGGAAAACGTCGTGGGCTCTGCGGGCAGCCGAGGCAAAGCACTTGACTTGACCTGTCCGCACGGTAAGGAAGACTCCGCTTCACTTGGTTGAAATGCCTTGAAACCTGAGACAGAAGGTGGTCTTCCCCTGCACGGAGGTGACCGAAGCGGTGCCGCCGTGGGCCGTCATGATGGCTTGGGTGATTGACAGGCCGAGTCCTGTGCCATCGGATTCGGGATGGCTGCGCGATTTGTCTACTCTGAAGAAGCGATCGAACAACCGTGGCAAGAATTCGGTCGCGATGGTCATCCCGCTGTTGGTGATACACAATGTGGTTTCGCCTGGCTTCTCTTTGATGGCAACCAAGACTTCGGCTTCTGCAGGTGAGTGTCTGATTGCATTCGACAGCAGGTTGCTGATGGCACGACGGACCATCAAGCGGTCCCCCATGACCTGTGCTTGTCCATTGATCTTCAAGCTGATGCGCTTTTCATCAGCCACGGCATCGTAGAAGTCAAACAGGTCAAGCGCCTCCAGATCAAGCGAGATCACCTCCGGGTTGGGGAGCTCGATCCCGTGTTCGGTCTTGGCCAGGAAAAGCATGTCGGACACCATGCGCGCCAAACGCTGAAACTCTTCTGCGTTGGAGGCGAGAATGTCCCGGTAGGCTTCAGCATCCCGTTTTTGAGCCAGAGACACCTGGGTCTGGGTCAGCAGGTTGTTGATGGGGGTTCTCAGCTCGTGGGCAAGGTCGCTGGAGAACTCCTGCAGGCGCGCAAAGTCCGCTTGCAGACGCGTCAGCATGTTGTTCAGGCTTTGCGCCAGATCGGCAAACTCCACCGGAACGGCTTCGACCGGCATGCGTTGGTCTAACCGTTGGCCGGTGACGTTCAGGGCGCGCTCCTTCATGATCAGAAGTGGATGCAGGCCTCGGCGCGCAGCCCACCAGCCCAACACCCCGCTGAACGAAATGGCCGCCAACAGGTACCAGGCCAGCGTCTGGATCAGGCTGTGCATGAAGTGCGTGTGGTGAGCGGTGTCCAGCGCGACCAGCACCTGCATGGACTGCCCGGGGAGCGCCGATGCCGCGGATGCAGCGGGTGCTACCACGTGTGCATTCATGCCACGAAGCGTTTGATCCCCAACGCTCCAGTCGGTCGGGACGATGCTGGCGTCGGCCGACCGCACAGACGGGGGGAAAACGCCTTCTCGTGTCGCGAAGACCACTTGTTCGCCCTGGCGCAGTTCGATGAACAGACCATGATGATAGGCCAGCGCCCTGCCAAGTTGGCGAAGCGACGGCTCCTCTGGGCCTGTTTCCTGGACGATTTTCCTGATCAGCGCGATCTTGTCCTTCAGGTAGTCCCGATCAAGTTCTACGAAATGGCGCTCTATGACCAGTGTCACCAAAACGCCCAGCCCGACCAGAACGAGGGCCGCCACCAGCGTGTACAGCGCGGTTAACCGCGCGGTGAGCGAAATCCGTTGAAACATCAGCGCGATGCCTCAGGGACTTCCAGCACGTAGCCCATTCCCCGCACCGTCTGGATCAGGCGGGGTTCAAAGCCATCATCGACCTTGGACCTGAGTCGCCGCATGGCAACCTCGATCACGTTCGTGTCGCTGTCGAAATTTACGTCCCAGACCTGCGAGGCGATCAACGAGCGCGGCAAGACTTCTCCCTGGCGCCGCATCAGCAACTCCAGCAAGCCGAACTCCTTGGCGGTCAGGTCGATACGCTTGCCCGAGCGGGTGACCCGCCGGCGCAGCAAGTCCAGTTCCAGATCCGCTAACTGCAGGGTGTTTGGCTCCAGCCCGGAGCGCCCCCGGCGCATGATGGTGCGCACCCGGGCCAGAAGTTCGGCGAATGAAAACGGCTTGACGAGGTAGTCGTCAGCACCCAACTCCAGCCCTTTCACACGGTCTTCCACCTGGTCGCGCGCCGTGAGGAACAGCACTGGTATCTCGCGGCCCTTGCTGCGCAGGTGCCTGAGGATTTCCCAGCCGTTCAGGCCCGGCAGCATCACGTCGAGGATCAGCAGATCGTGATCCCCTTCTAGACCCTGGTGCAGGCCGTCCACGCCGTTGTCAACCAATTCCACCACATAGCCCGCCTCACACAGACCCTGGCGCAGATAGTCCCCGGCTTTGGGCGCATCTTCAACAATGAGAATCTTCACAGCATCACTCCTGGCCACTAGTGTGCCTGCTCAAACAACAGATGGGACGAAGATGACTTTTTTGTAATCTGCCAGACAGGGAGCTGACGGCCCAGCTCCAAGAGAATACACCCCAGTTCATCTACATCAGAAGGAGCGATTGCAGTGAAACGACCCAACCCTGTTCGAGCCCTTGGCCCATGGCTGGCCGCCAGTGTGCTCGTGATTCCCCTGACCCTGTCGGCGCAGACGGCGTCACCCACCCAGGAATCCGACTGGCGCCGAGCCAATGAAACCGTCGGCGCTTTCAAGCGAGGCCATGTCGACATCCTCAGGTGGGAACAGAGCAACCTGCCCGCCGAGCCGGCCCAGGGCGCCCAGCCCCAGGTAATAGCGGTGCCCACAATGGAAGACGCCGTGCGCCGGGCCTGGCTGGTTCATCGGGGGCTGGCCCAGGTTCAGTCAAGGCTGGGGCTGCAGAACGTGCAGATGATCGCCGCCGGGCGCTGGGTGGACCTGGATTCGAGCTTGCAACGCCAGGTGAAGGACATGGGCGAATTGCTTGAAGTGGCAGTGCAGGCACGCAAGGCCTGGATGGAGGCCGTCACGGCGCGTCAAATCGAACGCCACCAGCAAACCAGTCTGGAGGCGGCCCAGGCCGCCAACGAGCTGGGAAAGCGGATGTTCACCGTTGGCAACTGGAGCCGGCTGCAACAGTCACCTGTGCTGCTAGCCGAGGCATCAGCCCGCATGGATCTGCGACGGGCCAAGCTGGCCGCCGCCCAGACGCAGGCCAGCCTGATCAAGCTGCTGGGTTTGGCGGGCCTCGAAACCGCGCTTGACTTGCCGGACCAACTGCCCGATGTACCAGCCACGGCCCTGTCCGAGGTCGATCTACAAACAAGAGCCGTGGCCATCCAGGGGCAGTTGCCCAACGCTGAGCAGCTGCGCAACAAGGCACTCGCCCGGTCAGCCATTGGTGCCTATCTTGCCGCGCACGCCCAAGCGTTGGACAGCCGCGACGTAGTGCTCAAGGAGCGCGAATACATCACAGAAGAAACGGTGCTGCACTACAACGGCATGCTCAAAAGCGTGTGGGATCTGCTGGCCGCTAGGCGAAGCCAGGCGCAGGCGACGGCCGATGCCATTGGTGCACAGCGCGACTTCTGGAGCGCAGAGACCGATCTGCAATGGGTCCTTCAAGGCGGTGTCCCGGAAAACTTTGTCTCTTTGGGTGGTGGTGGAGGCAAGCCCGCAGCTGCCGCAGGCCACTGATTGCATCAAGCGCATTGAAAGAAAACAACCATGAGTCTCCTCCATTCACGTCGTCAATTTTTCGTAGGTGCTGCTGCTTCCGTGGCTGGACTGGCCGTCGCGCGGTCTGCCATGGCGGCTTTGCCTGAACCTGTTTACCAAACGTCCGTGGACACGGCACCGCCGTTGATGCCCACCACCGGCCGCCCCTACAACCCGGTTGTTACGCTCAACGGCTGGACATCACCGTGGAAGATGAGCAACGGCGTCAAGGAATTCCACTTGGTGGCCGAGCCGGTGGTGCGCGAAGTGTCACCCGGCTTCAAGGTCAACATGTGGGGTTACAACGGCCAGAGCCCTGGCCCAACCATCGAGGTGGTCGAAGGCGACCGCGTGCGCATCTTCGTGACCAATAAGCTGCCCGAACACACATCCATCCATTGGCATGGTCAGCGCCTTCCCAACGGAATGGATGGCGTGGCTGGACTCAATCAACCGGCCATTCCAGTAGGCAAGACTTTCGTTTATGAATTCGAGGCGCGCCGCCCCGGCACCTTCATGTACCACCCCCATGCGGACGAGATGGTGCAGATGGCCATGGGCATGATGGGCATGTGGATCACCCACCCCAAGGGCAAGCATCCTCACATCAGCGAGGTGGACCGCGACTTCTGCTTCCTGCTCAATGCCTTTGATGTGGAGCCCGGCAGCAAGACGCCCAAGATCAACACCATGACCGACTTCAACATCTGGTGTTTCAACAGTCGGATATTCCCCGCCATCGATACCCTGAATGTGCGCCTGAACGACCGCGTTCGGATTCGCGTCGGCAACCTCACCATGACCAACCACCCGATTCACCTGCACGGACACGAGTTTCTGGTGACCGGCACCGACGGCGGCCCGACGCCACCGAGCACGCGCTGGTACGAGGTGACCACCGACGTGGCCGTGGGACAGATGCGCCAGATCGAACTGATCGCCGACGAAGAAGGCGACTGGGCCATGCACTGCCACAAGAGCCACCACACCATGAACGCCATGGGTCACGATGTGCCCACCATGATCGGCGTGGACCACCGCGGCCTGGTCAACAAGATCCAGAAAGTGGTGCCCGACTACATGCTCATGGGTGAGCGCGGCATGGCCGACATGGGTGAAATGGAAATGCAGATTCCCGACAACACCGCCCCCATGATGACCGGCACGGGGCAGTTCGGCCCCCTGGAGATGGGCGGTATGTTCACCGTGTTCAAAGTGCGCAAGGACCAGAAGCCGGGCGACTACAGAGATCCGGGTCCGTACAAGTTTCCCGAAGGCACTGTTGCGCACGAATGGACCGGCGCACCGGTGCCCGCTGTCAGGCCCAAAGCGAGTGCAGACGCGACACCTGCCACCGCCAAGGCAGTCAAGCCGAGTGGTTCAGCCATGAAGCACTGATCAAGTTACTCTCTTCTCACCCCCTCAGCCAACCCGACCATTAACAAGGAACCTTCACATGAAAATCACCAAAGCCCTAATCGTGTCCGCCATGCTTGCAGCTTCTGCGGCCTCTTTTGCTCATGGCGAGAAGGAACACGCCATAGGAGCAATGCCCATGAAAATGGAGCAAAAGGAATGGGGCATCGGCGGCCACTCGAAAGACGTCAAGCGCACCGTGGAAATCGGCATGACCGACAACATGCGCTTCACGCCCGATCTCGTTGAGGTCAAGCAAGGCGAGACGATCCGGTTCGTGCACGTCAACAACGGCAAGGTGATGCACGAGTTCGTCCTGGGCACCAAGAAAGAACTCGATGAGCACGCTACGCTGATGAAGAAGTTTCCGAACATGGAGCATGACGAGCCGTACATGGCTCATGTGGGACCAGGAAAAAAGGGGGAAATCGTCTGGAACTTCAACAAGGTCGGTGAGTTTGACTTCGCCTGCCTGCTGCCTGGCCACTACGAAGCCGGCATGGTGGGCAAGATCAAAGTCGTCGCCAATTAAATATCACCGAGCACAACATCTCAACCAGGGAAACACACCATGAAAAAATACACCCAAACCGTGGCGCAACTTCTCACCGCTGCCGCGCTCTCGCTGCCCTTGCCCTTGATGGCACAAGCAGGTGCAGATCACAGCAAAATGGGCATGGACCACAGCAAGATGGGCATGCCGGCCACACCCGGCATGACCGACGGCGAGATCCGCAAGATCGACAGGGATGCCGGCAAGATCACGATTAAGCACGGGGAGATCAAACACCTCGACATGCCCCCAATGTCAATGGTATTCAACGTCAAGGACAAGGCCTTGCTGGACAAGGCCACCGTCGGTGCAAAGATCCAGTTCATGGTGTCGAGCGAGAACGGCCGGATGACAGTGACCGACATCCAACCCGCGAAGTGATTTTGCGCTCCCGATCCGGCGCCGACGATACGCCACGAAAGACCGCTGGATTTCCTCTCCTTCTTCATCCTTTAATCGTCATGTGACCCCTGCCACTGCTGTTGGCGGCGGCGCTTGCCGGCGCCGGCGGGCTGCCGGCCATCTCCACTGCTGCTGATGAAAAACTCATCGGGGGCAGTGTCGAGAGCCTGCTGGTTTTTGCCCGCGAACAACACCCCGAATTCGCTGCCATGCGCTCCGAAGCCGATGCGACTGCCGAGCGCGTGGTTCCTGCGGGCGCGCATTGGCCGCGCGAAGTCTGATCCTGCAGACCGTTTTTGAGTAATGCGGTGCCGGCTCAGCCCTGCTTCGCGGTCGGCGCAGCCAGGCGCTTGGAGAGAAATTCGACGAATACGCTGATGCGTGCCGACAGGTTGTGGCGTGGCGGGTAGACGACGTAGATGTCGGCATCGATCTGGGAATATTTCGGCAGCACCAGCCGCAGGCGCCCGGTCGAGACATGGCGAGAGATGTCCCATTCGGACCTGAGTGTGATGCCATGTCCGTCGAGCACCCACTTCATGGCAATTTCCCCGTCGTTACTACTGAGGCTGCCCCGGACCTTGATCGACGCCGTCTCCTGGCCGTGCTGGAGTTTCCAGATGTCATAGGTATCGAAGTCTTGGCGGAGAATGATGCAGTTGTGGTTAGCCAGGTCGGCGAGCTTGACCGGTGTGCCGCAGCGGTCAAGGTAGGCCGGTGTGGCGCAAAGGAAGCGGCGGTTCACCTTGATGCGCCGCGAGACCAGCCGGGAGTTCGGCGGCGTGCCGAAGCGGATGCCGAGGTCGATGCCTTCCTCCACCAGGTTCAGGGGCGCATCGCTGAGGATCAGTTGCACCTCGACCGCCGGGTAGCGTGCCGCAAATTCCGACACAACACTGGCAACATGCTCGCGACCGAAACCGAAGGTGGCATTGATGCGCAGGAGTCCTTGCGGCGTCTCCGTTGCACGCGAGACATCCTGCTCCAGGTCGTGAATATCGCGCAAGATGCGTTCGGCATTTCTGGAATAGGCCTCGCCCTCGCTGGTGAGGCTGACGCGGCGCGTAGTGCGGTTCATCAGGCGCACACCGAGGCGGTTCTCCAGCTTGGCCAGTCGCTTGCTGACGGCGGGCGTCGATATGCCCAAGGCGAGCGCAGCGGCAGAAAAACTTTCCTTGCGGGCAAGCAGCACAAAAAACGCGAGATCGCTGTCAGCAGACATTGTTAACTCAAATGAAATAATGAATTGAAATATTAGACCTTATTTCCTTGCGGTTTAGCTATACAGTCTCATCCCACCCAAAAAAACGTAACGCGACAGGAGGAAGTCATGCGCAGATTGATTCTGAAGGGAATTCTTTCCACGGCAGTGATCGGCAGCACCTTGGTCGCCGGTCTGGCATTTACCGGTACGGCAGCAGCACAGGGCTATCCGAACAAGGCGATCACTTACATCATCCCGTTCAATGCCGGCGGTGAGTCGGATGTCTCGGCACGCTTTCAGCAGATGGTTTTCAAGAAGATTGCTGGCGTTGATGCGGTCATCCAGTACATGGCCGGTGCCGGCGGCGCGCAGGCCTGGTCGCAGCTAAACTCCATGCATGGCGATGGCTATACCATCATGGGCATCAATTTGCCGCATACCGTGTTGCAGCCGATGCAGAAGGATGTCGGCTACAAGACCGACGAGCTGACGCCGGTGAATTATTTCCACTACACGCCCGATGCGATTTTTGTGCACAAGGACAGCGCGTTCAAGACCCTCAAGGACCTGATCGACCACGCGAAAAAGAATCCGGGCATGGTGACCTTCAGCGGCTCCGGCTCAAACTCCTCGAACAACCTGGCACAGGTGCGGTTCGATGAACTCGCCGGCATCAAGACTACCTACGTCCCGTTCAGTGGCACGGGTCCAGCGGTGACGGCCATTCTCGGCAAGCAGACGGTCGCGGGCTTCAACTACGCGCCTTCCGCCATCACGCATGGCGACAAGATGCGCATGCTGGCTGTCGCTTCGGAAAAACGCATGCCGGCCTTCCCGGACGTGCCGACTTTCCGCGAACTTGGCTTTGATCTGGTTGGCGGTGCCTATCGCGGACTGTCCGTGCCGAACTCGACGCCCGAAGACCTCCGGCATAAGGTATCTGACATCATCAGCAAGATCAACGCCGAACCAGACTTCAAGAAGAAGATGGAAGATGGCGGCTTCGTGCTGACGGACATCACCTACAAGGACATGCCCAAGTTCATGGCGGACAAGAAAAAGGAATACGCCGCCCTGGCCGAGAAGCTCGGCATCAAGAAACAGTAAGCCGGCAGCACGGCAGCCATGGAGGTTCTTGGTTATTTTGCTGCAGCCCTGACGCCGTTCAACCTCGCGCTCGCGCTAGCTGGCGTCATCCTCGGCACCATCATCGGTGCCTTGCTGGGGCTGTCGGCGACCATGGCGGTGGCTGTCCTGGTTCCGTTCACTTTCGCCATGGCACCGGCTTCGGGCCTGATCGCCCTCGGTGCCATCTACACTGGCGCCATTTACGGCGGTGCCTTTGCCGCGATTCTGGTCAATACTCCGGGTACGCCGTCGTCGATTGCTACTACCTTCGACGGTTACCCAATGGCCAAGCGCGGCGACGGCGGTCTGGCGGTCACACTGGCGACCATCGCTTCGGTGTGTGGCGGCCTGATCGGTGCCGTCAGCCTGATATTGTTGGCTCCCCCACTGGCGAACGTGGCGCTGGCTTTTGGTCCCACCGAATACTTCTGGCTGGCGGTATTCGGACTGACGCTGATTTCGGCGCTGTCCGTCGGAAACACGGTGAAGGGCCTGATCGGCGCATGCCTCGGCTTGTTGCTATCGGCCATCGGCGTCGCTGTCGTCGGTGGCGATGTCCGCTACACGCTCAACTCACAGATGCTGCTGGGTGGCATCGACATCACGTCGGCGCTGATCGGGCTGTATTGCGTCCCCGTAATAATTGATTTGGTCGCCACCAAGGCGCCGCATCTCAAGGTTATCGAGGTCGAGCAGGGTATCCGCTTTTTCGAGGCGCTGCGCCTGAGCATGACTCGCAAGTTCAACCTGTTGCGCAGTTCGGTGATCGGCACCGCCGTCGGCATTCTGCCAGGTGCCGGCGGTTCGATCGCCGGCCTGATTGCCTATTCCGAGGCACGCCGTACTTCGAAACACCCAGAACGGTTTGGTACCGGTGAACCGGATGGCGTTATCGCCACCGAATCCGCGAACAACGCTACCGTCGGCGGTGGCTTCATCCCGACCCTTGTGCTCGGCATTCCCGGCACGCCCCCTGACGCCATCATCCTCGGTGCCCTGCTGGTGCAGGGCATCAAAATTGGGCCGACGCTGTTCAACGATCAGGCCGATATTGTCTATACGTTCATGTTCGGCCTGTTGATCGCGACGATCCTGATGCTGCCGATCGGTCTGATCCTGGGCCGCTATGCCTACAAGTTCATCATCCGCGTGCCGAAGTCGCTGCTGGTGCCGACGGTTGCCTTTCTCACCATCCTCGGCAGTTTCGCCATCCACAGCAACCCCAGCGACATGCAGATGATGTTCGTCCTTGGCGTGCTGGCCTGGATACTGGAACGCTACGGTTTTGCACCGTCGCCGATCGTGCTGGGTCTGGTGCTTGGCCAGATCGCCGAGCAGGGCTTCGTGCAGTCCTACCTGATCGGCAATGCGCAAGACGCGATTATCGAAATGTTCTTCGGTCGACCACTCAGCATGGCCATCATCGCCTTTGCACTGCTGACCTTGTTCTACCCGTTGTTTACGAGTCTGCGCCGCCGCCGCCGCAAAGCCCCACCTTCTGAAGCGACTGACCTCGTCGTCAAGGCCGACAAGGCGACACTGGAAAATTACCGCGATGTCCCGGCGATCATCTTCGGTGCATTGTTCATCGGGCTCGGTGTGCTGGCCTACATGGAAACCAGGGATCTGTCGCCGATGGGCGCCGTGTTCCCGAAAACGCTGTCGGTGGCGCTGGTCCTGTTTTCGGTCATGCTGATCGCCTTCCAGATTGGGCGTCCCGCCGCACGGAAGAAGCAGGCAGACCCGGCTGCGGTGAAACCGTCCAACATACGTCGTTTCGCCACCATCGTGATCATGGCGCTCTGGGTCGCGCTGCTGCCGATGGTCGGCTTCTTCGTCACCAGCCTGGCTGCTTTCTTCTGTCTGACGGCAGTCGCCAGCTTTGCACGGCCGAGTGCCCGCACCATTTTCACATACATGATCGTTGCCACAGCGATCGTTGGCACCTTCCAGGTGCTGATGGCCAATGTCCTGCTGCTGCGCATGCCGGCAGGCCTGCTTTTCTAAACGGATAACACAATGAAAACCTACACAATTGCAGCTATTCCCGGCGACGGCATCGGCAAGGAAGTCGTCTCCGCCGGAGTCGAGGTTCTCGAGGCGCTGGCCGAAATGGACCAGGGCTTCAAGCTCAAATTCGATCACTTCGACTGGGGTTCGGATCGCTATAAGGCGTCCGGTAGCTTCATGCCCGCAGATGGGGTGGAACAGATCAAACACCACGATGCCATCCTGTTCGGTGCCGTCGGCGCGCCGGATGTTCCCGATAACTTGAGCCTGTGGGGCCTGCGTCTGGCGATCTGCCAGCCGATGGACCAGTACGCCAACGTCCGCCCGACCCGCATCCTGCCGGGCATCCGCAGTCCCCTGGCGGGCGTCAAGGCCGGTGATCTGGACTGGGTCATCGTCCGCGAAAACACCGAGGGGGAATATGCCGGCCAGGGTGGCCGCACACACCGCGGATTGCCCGAGGAAGTCGCGACGGAGACCTCGATCTTTACCCGTGCTGGCGTGACGCGCATCATGCGATTTGCCTTCCGGCTGGCACAGTCGCGGTCGCGCAAATTGCTGACCGTGGTGACGAAATCGAACGCGCAGCGCAACGGCATGGTGCTGTGGGACGAAATTGCGCGCGAAGTGGCCGCCGAGTTCCCCGCTGTCACCTGGGACAAGATGCTGGTTGACGCCATGACCGTGCGCATGACGCTCAGCCCGAAATCACTGGACACTATAGTCGCCACCAATCTGCATGCCGACATTCTTTCCGATCTGGCCGCGGCACTCGCCGGTTCCATTGGCATCGCCCCCACGGCGAACTTCAATCCCGAACGCGCTTTCCCCTCGATGTTCGAGCCGATCCATGGCTCGGCTTTCGACATTACCGGCAAGGGCATCGCCAATCCGGTGGGCACGTTCTGGAGCGCCGCGATGATGTTGGAGCATCTCGGCGAGACGGCCGCTGCCGCCCGGCTGATGCAGGCCATCGAGCGGGTAACTGCCGATCCGGCCTGCCATACCCCGGATTTGGGCGGCAAGGCGACGACACGCAGCGTGACCGATGCGGCGATTGCTGCGATCCGTGTCGCCTGCTCGCACTGACGGCTTTGGCGCTCACCCCATTACCCGCAAATTGATCAACGGAACCAACAGCCATGACTGAACAGAAGAAAAGAATCTACCGGATCGCGGTCATTCCCGGCGACGGCATTGGCACGGAGGTGGTGCCGGAAGGCCTGCGCGTGCTCGATGTGGCGGCCGCCAAGTACGGCTTCGAACTCAAGTACGACCATTTCGATTTTGCCTCCTGCGACTACTACCTGCAGCATGGCAAGATGATGCCGGACGACTGGAAGGAACTGGTCGGCAAGCATGACGCGATATTTTTCGGTGCGGTGGGCTGGCCCGACAAGGTGCCCGATCACATTTCGCTGTGGGGCTCGCTGATCCAGTTCCGCCGTGAATTCGACCTCTACGTGAATTTGCGTCCGGTGCGCCTGATGCCCGGCGTGCGCTCGCCGCTGGCCGACCGCAAGCCGGGTGACATCGATTTTCTGGTCGTGCGCGAGAATACCGAGGGCGAATATTCCTCGGTGGGCGGCAAGATATTCCCGGATACCGAGCGTGAAGTCGTGCTGCAGGAAACGGTGATGACACGCGTCGGCGTGGATCGCATCGTCAAGTACGCTTTCGAACTGGCGCGCCGGCGCGCGCGCAAACATCTCACCTCGGCGACCAAGTCCAACGGCATCTGCTTCACCATGCCCTACTGGGATGAGCGCGTGGAGGAGATTGCCCAACAATTTTCCGATGTCACCTGGGACAAGTACCACATCGACATCCTCACCGCGCACTTCGTCCTCCACCCGGATCGTTTCGATGTGGTGGTGGCGTCCAACCTGTTCGGCGACATTCTGTCCGACCTCGGTCCGGCCTGTACCGGGACCATCGGCATCGCACCCTCGGGTAACATCAATCCGGAGCGCAAGTTTCCGTCATTGTTCGAGCCGGTACATGGTTCGGCGCCGGATATTGCCGGCAAGTACATCGCCAATCCGATTGGCCAGATCTGGGCGGGTGCCATGATGCTGGATCATTTGGGCGAGCCGGCTGCTGCTGCCGCCATGCTCAAGGCCATCGAGGCGGTGCTGGCTGACCCGCAACTGCGCACGCGCGATCTCGGCGGTCAGGCGGATACGGGGTTTTGCGGCAAGGCAGTCGCAGCGGCTGTCAGCTAAGGAAATGCTGATTAAGTCCGGATTCGTCATTCCGGCGAAAACCGGAATCCAGGAAAATCAATAACAAGGACACCGGCCTGCGCCGGTGTGACGAATTAATCAGGGTGCCTTGAAATTGGCGCCCGACTTGTTGGCCATGAAAACGATGGAGCGGGCCAGCTCTTCATCGGTTGCGTCAGAGCCGCCCTTCGGCGGCATCGCCCCCTTGCCGGTTATCGAGGTCTTGGTCAGTGTCGCCAGGCCCGCGCCGATGCGCGGTGCCCAGGCCGCCTTGTCGCCGGTCTTGGGCGCACCAGCAACGCCGGTTTCATGGCAGGCGCCGCAGACGGCTTTGTAGAGTTCCTCGCCGGTGCGGCTGCCCGGTTCGGAACTCGTCGCGGCTGCCGGTGGCGCCAGCTTGACCTTGGCCAGCGGCTGAATGCGGGCATTGGCAGCCTCGAAATCCGTTTCCTTGGGTTTGCTGCCCATGGCTGAAGCCAGAACCGGTACCAGGACCAGCAGGCAGGAGATCGTCAGCAGGCGCGGTAACTTCTTGCTCATCACGTTTTTCCTCGTCATATAGTCAATCAAGCCAAGGTCAGGACTCTGGTGGTTCAGTGGCTCCCTTGACCAACCGGGGATGGCGCGCCCGAGACGATTCGAACGTCCGACCCCTGCCTTCGGAGGGCAGTACTCTATCCAGCTGAGCTACGGGCGCGTTGCGGGTAATGTTGAAAAGAGAGCAAGGCTATTTTACCGTGCTTTACGAAAATGAATTCGTCTGCAGGGTCGAGGCTTATCAGCGCGGCGGGCCGGAGAAGCCGCCCCCCCCCATCAGCCCCTTCATGCCGCGCATCATTTTCCCCATGCCGCCTTTGGAGAACTGCTTCATCATTTTCTGCGACTGCTCGAACTGGTTGAGCAGGCGATTGACTTCCTGCACCTGGACGCCGGCGCCCGTGGCGATGCGGCGCTTGCGGCTGGCCTTGATGAGTTCGGGTTTGCAGCGCTCGGTAGGGGTCATCGAGTTGATGATGCCTTCGATGCGGCGCGTCGCCTTGTCCTCAAGTTGGCCACCGGCTTGCTGCGCCATCGCGCCCAACTGTGCGGGTAGCTTGTCGAGCAGGGAACCGATGCCGCCCATCTTGCGCATCTGACCGATTTGCTCCTTGAAGTCGTTAAGGTCGAAACCCTTGCCGGACTTCATTTTCTTGACGAAGTCCTGGGCCTTTTCCTGATCGACGCCGCGCTGGGCATCCTCGACCAAACCGAGAATGTCGCCCATGCCGAGAATTCGGCTGGCCATGCGCTCGGGATGGAATTCCTCCAGGCCGGTAAGCTTTTCGCCGACACCGGCAAATTTCAGCGGCTTGCCGGTGACATGCCGCACCGACAGTGCCGCGCCGCCGCGCGCATCGCCGTCCAGCTTGGTGAGAATCACGCCGGTCAGTGGCAATGCCTCGCTGAAAGCCTTGGCCGTGTTCACCGCGTCCTGGCCCAGCATCGCATCAACGATGAACAGGGTCTCGATCGGCTTGAGTTGCGCATGGAGCTCGCGAATCTCCGCCATCATGGCCTCATCGATGGCGAGCCGGCCGGCGGTGTCGACCAGCAGTACGTCATGAAAGTGACGCTTGGCGTAATCCAGTGCGGCGGCGGCAATTTCGGCGGGCTTCTGGCCGACGGCGGAGGGGAAGAAATCGATGCCGGCCTGCGCCGAGACTGCTTTCAATTGTTCGATGGCCGCGGGACGATAGACGTCGCAGCTGACCGCCAGCACTTTTTTCTTCTGGCGCTCCTTGAGCCACTTGCCCAGCTTGGCGGTCGTCGTTGTCTTGCCCGCGCCCTGCAGACCGGCCATCAGGATGATTGCCGGCGGCTGGGTGGCGAAATTCAATTCGGCCTTTGCCCCGCCCATCAGTTCGGTCAACTCGCGATGCACCACGCCGACCAGCGCCTGGCCGGGCGTCAGTGAACCGATCACCTCCTGACCGACCGCCTTTTCCTTGACGCGGGCGATGAACTCCTTCACCACCGGCAGCGCCACGTCGGCTTCGAGGAGCGCCATGCGCACCTCGCGCAGCATTTCGGCGATATTGTCCTCGGTCAGGCGGGCCTGGCCGCGCAGCGTTTTGACAACTTTGGCAAGTCGTTGAGTCAGATTGTCGAGCATGGTATTTGGGTAAAAAAGGGTGCCGGGTTTCGGCTATGGTTCCGGCTGGGCCGGCTTGCGTGTAGACTCCGGATATGCCGCTGATTCTACTGCATTCGCCCATCCCGCATTTTCTCGCTGCCGTGCTCTATGTAGCACTGGCGGTGCATTTCTGGCGCACCCGCTGGCGTGGCGCGGTGCTCAACCAGCCGGTCACCGGTGTCGCCGGATGGGAGCGCACCCTGCTGTTTGTTGCTTTGATTTTTCACGGCGTCGCCCTGTGGCAGGACATCACTCCGGGCGGTGGCGCAGCCTTGCACTTCGGCTTTGCCGTAGCCCTCTCGGTCATGACGTGGCTGGCCGTGGTGCTGTACTGGATCGAAAGTTTTTACGCGCGCATGGAGGGTCTGCAGATGCTCGGCCTGCCTCTTGCCGCGGCCTGCGTGTTGTTGCCGTGGGTGTTGCCGGGACAGCATGTGCTTGCCAATGCCGGCTCACCGACTTTCCGGGTGCATCTGTTGATGGCGATGCTGGCTTACAGCCTGTTTACCCTCGCCGCCCTGCACGCCATCCTGATGGCGGTGGCCGAACGCCGCCTGCATCGTGGCCGGCTGACCCCGTTGTTTGCCGGTTTGCCGCCGCTGCTGACGATGGAGGCGCTGTTGTTCCGGCTGATCCACATCGCCTTCGGATTGCTGACGCTGACCCTGATTTCGGGGGCGGTGTTTTCCGAGCACATCTTTGGCAAGGCGCTGCAGTTCAACCACAAGACGGTATTCGCCGTGCTGTCCTGGCTGATTTTCGCGGCACTGTTGTTCGGGCGCCATCGCTACGGCTGGCGCGGGCGCATCGCCTTGCGCTGGACGCTCACCGGCTTCGCGGTGTTGCTGCTGGCCTATGTGGGTAGCCGCTTCGTGCTGGAAGTGGTGCTCGGCCGGGCCTGACCTTGTTAGATATTCCGCTATCCGCGTTATCCCTCGCGCTGATCATCTTGCTGGTGCTCTCGGCCTTTTTCTCGATGTCCGAAACCAGCATGATGGCGGCCAACCGCTACCGCTTGCGTCACCGTGCCCGCACGGGACATCGCGGCGCCCGCCTGGCGCTTTCGCTTCTGGAGCAGGCCGACAAGCTTCTGGGCGTCATCCTGCTCGGCAACAACCTCGTCAATGCGGGTATCGCCACGCTGATCAGCGTCATCGCCATCGAATTTCTCGGCGAGGACAAGTGGGCGCTGGCCGCCGCCACCCTGTTTACCACCTTCCTCATTCTGGTCTGCTCGGAAATCACCCCGAAGGTGATTGCCGCCAACTATGCGGATCGCCTGACGCCGGCATTGGCCTTTTTGCTGTGGCCGCTGCTGCGGGCGGTCTATCCGGTGGTCTGGTTCGTCAACCTGTTCTCCCGCGGCCTGCTTGCCTTGATGTTCATCCGGCCCAAGAACCTGGCCGATGCGCCGCACCTGACGGCCGATGAATTGCGTTCGGTCGTGCTGGAGTCCGGCAAGTTCATTCCTGCCGAGCACCGCGCGATTCTCCTCAAGCTGTTCGACCTTGAGCACGTCACCGTCGAAGACATCATGACGCCGCGCGGTGAAATCGAAAGCATCGATCTGGCCGCGCCCATTGATGAAATCAAGGACAAACTGGCAACCAGCTTCCACACCCGGCTTCCGGTGTATGAGCGCGAACCGGGCAACATCATCGGGATTCTGCATTTGCGGCGGCTGCTGGCCGGCACGCTGGGAGACATCCTCAGCCATGAGTTGTTGCAGCAGGATCTGGCGCAACCCTATTTCATCCCCGCCGAAACTGCGGCCTATGCCCAATTGCGCTTCTTCCGCGAAAATCGCCAACGCTTCGGCCTGGTGGTCGATGAATATGGGGAGTTGCTGGGCCTGGTCACCATCGAGGACATCATCGAGGAAATGGTCGGGAAGTTCACGACCAGCATGCCAGGCAGCGTGGCCGCGTTCAACTGGGATGAGGCAGGGGTCGCCATGGTAGATGGAGCCAACAGCCTGCGGGAGATCAATCGCCTGCTCGGCTTGGCCCTGCCGCTCGATGGTCCCAAGACCCTGAACGGACTGATCCTCGAACATTTGCGCGACATTCCGGAAATCGGAGTCGGCCTGCGCATCAGCGGGGTGGCGATGGAAATCGTGCAAACCGAGGATCGGCGCGTCAAGAGCGTCAAGATTTATCGCCCAGTGCCGGTAAACGTTTGAATCCGGGGTAAAGCACCGGGTATTACGCCTTTACAAGGATAGGCAGGCAAGGCATTATCACTGGCGCATAACAAGCCCACCCCGCGAGCACTGCTTCGCAGCGCTTTCCCCTCAAAGGGCCAAGAAACTCTTGGGGCGGCCCGGCGAGTTTCTTGAAAGGCAAGGAGCAGGTATGGCGATCCCGAAAAAAAGCGACTCTCAGGCGGTCTTTACCTGGGAAGGCAAGGACAAGAATGGCAAGATCGTGCGCGGAGAAATGCGCGCTGCGACGGAAACGGTCGTGCGTACCACCCTGCGCCGTCAGGGCTTGCTGGTCACCAAGGTCAGCAAGCAGCGCTTCAAGCGCGGCGGCAGGATCACCGACAAGGACATCACCTTGTTTACGCGCCAGTTGGCGACCATGATGAAGTCCGGCGTGCCGCTGCTGCAATCCTTCGACATCGTCAGCAAGGGCGCGGCGAATCCGGCCGTCGGCAAGCTGATCGCGGACATCAAGATGGATGTCGAAACCGGATCGGCGCTCAATCAGGCGTTCAGGAAATACCCGCTGCAATTTGACCAGTTGTATTGCAACCTGGTCGAGGCTGGCGAACAGGCGGGTATCCTTGATCAGTTGCTCGAACGCCTGGCGATCTACAAGGAAAAAACCCAGGCGATCATCGGCAAGATCAAGAGCGCGCTGTTTTATCCGATCTCCGTGCTGGTGGTGGCCTTCATCGTCACCGCCGTCATCATGATCTTCGTCGTGCCCCAGTTCAAGCAGGTATTCTCCAGTTTCGGCGCGGATCTGCCCGGGCCGACGCTCGTGGTCATCGCCATTTCCGATTTCTTCGTGGCCAACTGGTTCTTCATTTTCGGCGCCGTTGGCGCCGGGCTGTATGCGTTCTTCTATACATGGAAAAGATCGCTACGCATGCAGATGATCATGGACAAGCTGGCTCTCCGGCTGCCAATCTTTGGCGAGGTCATCCGCAAGGCGACGATGGCGCGCTGGACGCGCACCTTGTCGACCATGTTCGCTGCGGGCGTGCCCCTGGTCGAGGCGCTGGATTCGGTCGGTGGCGCATCAGGGAATTACGTCTATCGCGAGGCGACGAAACAGATCAAGGCCGAGATCAGCACCGGCTCGAGCCTGACGGTCGCCATGCAGAATGCCAACGTGTTTCCAAACATGGTGCTGCAGATGGTTTCCATCGGCGAGGAGTCCGGCCAACTGGACGCCATGTGCAGCAAGGTCGCCGATTTCTTCGAGGCCGAGGTGGATGATGCGGTGGATGCGCTTTCCAGCCTGATGGAGCCGCTCATCATGGTGGTGCTGGGCGTCCTCATCGGCGGCATCATCATCGCCATGTACCTGCCGATCTTCAAGCTCGGCGCTGTGGTGTAAAGGATTTCCATGGCTCTTTATGACCCGGCGGCACTCGTTGCCGTCTGCGCCCTGCTGGGTCTCCTGATCGGCAGCTTTCTCAATGTCGTCATCCATCGGCTGCCGATCATGATGGAACGCGACTGGCGTCAACAGTGCGCCGAATTCACAGCTGGGGCGGCTGACGCCGTACCCGCTGCGGGGCATTTCATCCCGCCAGCGCCGACTTTCGAGCCGCTGTCCCTGGTATCGCCGGGCTCGCGCTGTCCGCATTGCAGCCGCCCGGTGCGGGCGCTGGAGAATATTCCCCTCCTCAGTTACCTGTTGCTGAAGGGCCGCTGCAAGGGTTGCGGCAAGCCAATCGGTGTGCGTTACCCGCTGGTCGAAGCGCTGACCGGCCTGTTGTTCGGCTATGTCGCCTGGCGTTACGGCGCGACGTTCGCGACCGTGTGCGCGCTGTTCTTTGTTGCCGCCATGGTCGCCCTGGCCTTCATCGACATCGATACCCAGCTGCTGCCCGACGATATCACCCTGCCTCTGCTCTGGGGAGGCCTGCTGGTGAACGTCGGCAACACCTTCACCACCCTGCCGAATGCCGTCATTGGCGCAGCGGCCGGCTATCTGGTGCTGTGGTCGGTGTATTGGCTGTTCAAACTCGCCACTGGCAAGGAAGGCATGGGTTATGGCGATTTCAAGTTGCTGGCTGCCATCGGCGCCTGGCTGGGCTGGCAGCTGCTGCCCGTGGTCATTCTGCTTTCTTCGCTGGTCGGGGCGGTCGTCGGCATTGCCCTGATCGTGCTGGCGCGCCATGGGCGCAACGTACCCATCCCCTTCGGCCCCTATCTGGCAGCGGCCGGCCTGATCGCCCTGTTCTGGGGCAAGGCGCTGAACCAGACCTATCTGGGCGTGATCTAGACTTTTTCCGGGCTTGATTTAAGCCGCTTGGGTATCAATCTATCAGAAGGCGCATCCTGTTGTGCCCGGGTGCCCAAGCGCTTGTATAATTTGCAAAATTTCCGGAGAGATTCATGCCAATTTATGCCTACCGTTGCAGCCAGTGTGGTTTTGAGCAAGATGTTTTGCAGAAAATGTCCGATCCCCGGCTGAGCGTATGTCCCGAATGCAACACTGAAAATTTTGCCAAGCAACTGACCGCCGCCGGTTTTCAGTTGAAGGGTAGCGGCTGGTATCAGACCGATTTCAAGGGGGGCGCCAGCGCAAAACCCAAGGCCCCCGCGTCCAATGGTCCCCCGCCCTGCCAGGGTGGCACGGGTTCCTGTCCTTCCTGCAACTGATCGCGCCACGTGAAAGCTTTCAAGAAATACTTCATCACCGGGCTGCTGATCTGGATCCCGCTGGTGATCACCGTCTGGGTGGTGTCGGCGATCATCGGCGCCATGGACCAGTCACTCTATCTGCTGCCGGAGGTCATTCATCCGGACCGGTTGCTGGGTGTCCATATCCCCGGTATTGGCACCGTGCTCACCCTGCTGGTGATATTCCTGACCGGCCTGGTGACGGCCAACATTGTCGGCCAGAAGCTGGTGCGCTTCTGGGAGGCCATCCTCGCCCGCATCCCGATCGTCAAGTCGATCTATTACAGCGTCAAGCAGGTGTCCGACACGCTGTTTTCCAGCAGCGGCCAGGCTTTTCGCAAGGTGCTGCTGGTGCGCTATCCGCACGGCGGCGCCTGGGCGGTGGCCTTCCAGACCGGCACGCCGGCCATCCAGATCGGAGAGCTTTTGCCGGATCAGCATGTCAGCGTGTTCATCCCCACCGCGCCCAGCCCGGTCAACGGCTTTTTCTTTTTCGTCAAGAAAAGCGAGACCATCGAGCTCGACATCAGTGTCGATGAAGCCCTGAAGTACATCGTCTCGATGGGCGTCGTGCCACCCGTGCGGCGCCATCCCAACCTCGTCGGTCGCGCGCAGAACGAGTGATTCTCTTTGGCGCTCGCCGTCCCGCCAGCGCCGACTTTTAGAAAAGAACGGAAATTTTCATGCGTACTCATTACTGCGGCCAGCTCAACGCCGGTCATGTCGACCAGATCGTCACCCTGTGCGGCTGGAACCACCGCCGCCGCGACCACGGCGGGGTCATTTTCATCGACCTGCGCGACCGTGAGGGGCTGGCACAAGTCGTCTGCGATCCCGATCGCGCCGACATGTTCAAACTGGCCGAGTCCGTGCGCAACGAGTTCGTGCTGAAAATCACCGGCAAGGTGCGTCGTCGCCCCGCCGGCACCGAGAATCCCAACATGCCCTCGGGCGCGATCGAGATCCTTTGCCACGAACTGGAGATCCTCAACCCGGCCGTCACGCCGCCCTTCCAGCTTGACGATGAGAACCTCTCCGAGAACGTGCGCCTGACCCATCGCGTCATCGACCTGCGCCGCCCGCAGATGCAGAAGAACATGATGCTGCGCTACAAGACCGCGCGCGCCTTCCGCCGCTTCCTCGACGACCACGGCTTCATCGACATCGAAACACCGATGCTGACCAAGTCGACTCCCGAAGGCGCCCGCGACTACCTGGTGCCCTCGCGCGTCCATCCGGGTCAGTTCTTCGCCCTGCCGCAGTCGCCGCAGCTCTTCAAGCAGCTCCTGATGGTCGCCGGTTTCGACCGTTACTACCAGATCGTCAAGTGCTTCCGCGACGAGGACCTGCGCGCCGACCGCCAGCCGGAATTCACCCAGGTCGATATCGAGACCTCGTTCATGGACGAAACCGCGATCACCGGCATCATCGAGGAACTGATCCGCTACGTCTTCAAGGACGCCATCGACGTCGAGCTGCCCAGCCCCTTCCCGCGCATGACTTACGCGGAAGCCATGCGCCGCTTCGGTTCCGACAAGCCCGACCTGCGCGTGACGCTGGAACTCACCGAAGTCACCGATGCCGTCCAGGATGTCGCCTTCAAGGTATTCAGCGGCCCCGCCACTTCCGGTGGTCGTGTCGCGGCACTGCGCATCCCCGGCGGCGCCAGCCTCACGCGCGGCGAGATCGACGGCTACACCGAATTCGTCAAGATTTACGGCGCCCGCGGCCTGGCCTACATCAAGGTCAATGACGCGACCAAGCTCAACGAAGAGGGGCTGCAGTCGCCCATCGTCAAGAACCTGCACGCAGTGGCGCTGAAGACCATCGTCGAGCGGACCGGCGCGCAATCCGGCGACCTGATCTTCTTCGGCGCCGACCAGACCAAGGTCGTCAATGACGCACTCGGCGCGCTGCGCAGCAAGATCGGCCACGAGAAGAACTACCTCAATGGCAAGGTCTGGGAGCCGGTCTGGATAATCGACTTCCCGATGTTCGAATACAGCGAGGAAGACAAGCGCTGGACTGCCTGCCACCACCCCTTCACCGCGCCCAAGGATGGCCACGAGGCGCTGATGGAAAGCAATCCCGCCGAATGCTTGGCCAAGGCCTACGACCTCGCCCTGAACGGCTCGGAAATCGGTGGTGGCTCGGTGCGTATCCACCGCGAGGAAGTGCAGTCGAAGGTCTTCCGCGCGCTGGGTATCGGCGCGGCGGAAGCCCAGCTCAAGTTCGGCTTCCTGCTCGACGCCCTCAAGTATGGCGCGCCGCCCCATGGCGGCCTCGCCTTCGGCCTCGACCGCATCGTCACCATGATGACCGGCGCCGAGTCGATCCGCGACGTCATCGCCTTCCCCAAGACCCAGCGCGCCCAGTGCCTGCTGACCGACGCACCCTCCGGCGTGGACGAGAAGCAGTTGCGCGAGCTGCACATCCGCCTGCGGCAGAAGGTCGAGACGCAGGTCGAAGTCGGTAAGGGATAACACCGGTGCGCTTGCTCCTCACCCTGCTGCTGGCCGGTTTTCTGGGGCTGGCGCAGGCGCAGGAGATTGCCCGCGCCGATCTGCCTGGTGCGGCGCGCGAAACCCTGCAGCTCATCGCACAGGGCGGACCGTTTCCCTATAAGCGCGACGGCGTCGTCTTCCAGAACCGCGAGAAACTGCTGCCGCTCCAGCCGCGTGGTTACTACCTTGAATACACGGTGACCACGCCCGGTGTGCGGCACCGCGGCGCGCGGCGCATTGTCTGCGGTGGCGTGACGCGACAGCAGCCCGCGGCGTGTTACTACACGGCCGACCACTACCGCAGCTTCAGGAAAATCATCGAATGAACCCCAACCGCTATGCGGCCGTCCTCGCCAGCCTCGATCATGCCGGGGTCTTTCACATGCCGCACGACGGCGAAGCCGGGCTGATCGAGGCAGCCGAACAAAACAATTTCGCGGTGTTTCGGGTCGATCTGGCCGGCGTTCGCGACAAGGCCGGATTGCTGAAAAGTGTCGGTGACGCCCTCGCTTTTCCCGACTGGTATGGCCACAACTGGGACGCGCTGCTCGATTGCCTGGCCGACCTCAGTTGGCAACCCGCCGATGGTTATGTCGTGTTCCTCGAGCATTGCGATGGCATCCATGGCGACGCCGAAGAAGATTTCGTTGCCGCCTTGCAGGTGTTCGAAGCCGCCGCCAATGAATGGCGCGAGCAGGGCATAGCCTTCTGGTGTTTCGTCGACATGATGGCTGACGGCATCAGCTGGCTCTCGGATATCGGCTGAAACCGTGCCCGGCACGAAGCAACCCGTTTCCGTGCTGGTCGTCATCCACGACCCCCAACTGAACATCCTCCTGCTCGAACGGGCGGCGCATCCGGGTTACTGGCAGTCGGTCACCGGCAGTCTGGAAGGCGACGAAGCGCCCGCGGCCGCGGCGGTGCGCGAGGTGTTCGAGGAAACCGGGATAGCTTGCAGCGCCTCTGAGCTCATCGACTGGCGGCTTTCCAGCCGCTTCGAGATTTTTGCGGAATGGCGCGACCGTTACCCGGCAGGCGTGACGCATAACGCCGAACGCTTCTTCAGCCTCTGCGTACCGGCGGATACTCCGGTCAGGCTGGCAGCCGAGGAGCACCGCGCTTATCGCTGGCTGCCGTGGCGTGCCGCTGCCGCCGCCTGCTTTTCCTGGACGAACCGCGACGCCATCCTGATGCTCGGTCTCGCCAGCGGGAAAGCGCCGGCCTGATCAGACTTAACTAGAATGACACAGCGTTTGCGCCGGGCCAGTCCCTCACTCCCAGAGGGAGTGAGGAGGCAGATAGCTTCCCTCTCCCGCTTGCGGGAGAGGGATTGAGGGAGAGGGTTGCCAAGCAAACGCGGCGCAGCCGCAATCTGCACGCGTGCAGGAAAGAGAGCCCCGTAATACGCGAGCGCCAGCGAACTGTTTAGAACCCCCGCGAGGGGGGCGAAGGGGGCCGGGCGTCTTTCATGATCGTGGGCGTAGCCTGCGCATCATGAAAGTTTGCCGGTGTATTCGCCGCGCGCCGGGTAGTCGTTCTTCACCACGAAATCGATGGCCGCGACGATCTCGTCGAAGTGCGGACGGGCGAACGGCATGGTCTGGGTCGAGCCCCAGTACAAGGTGCCGTCCGGGCGCACCAGAAACAGGCCGGGCTCCGAAAACAAGGGTGGTTCGTCGATGCCGATGGAGGTCTTGCCGCGCGATGTCGAGACCGTCAGGCCCCACTGCTGCGCCACGGCCAGCGGCAGGTCGTAGCCGAAGGCCAGGCGCTCGGCCTTGACCTTGGTCGCCATCGCGCCGGCACGCTCCCGGTTATCGGCACTGATGGCCACCGGCCGCACGCCACGCTTTGTGAATTCCTCGTGGAGGCGCTCCAGCTCGGTCAGATACTTGGCGCACAGCGGGCAATGCAGGCCACGGTAGAACACCACCATGTCGAAAGTCGGCGCTGGCGGTACGCCGAGGGTGTACTGGCTGCCATCGAGCAGCGGCACCGCAAGGGCGGGGACGGGCTGGCGGGGGATCAGCAAACTGGTGGTCATGGTGTGTTCTCCTGGTTGGTGTGGGGTAGCAGCTTCCCGGCGCTGGTCAGGCCTGCTGAGCGCCGGTGAGGGATTTGCTGCGTGAAGCGAGGCAGGTCGGGCAGAAGCAACCCTGCGTGATTGAGTCCAGTGCGTCCTTGGGCAGCGGCGGCAGGTCGGTGCACCAGCAGCGCTTAGCCCCGGCAGCCATGCCGCAGGTGAACACGTTGCCGCAGGCTGGGCAGACATTTTCGCCCGGTCGCCGTTCCGCCAGCGCCGACTTTTGGTTTCGGCCGCTGCGCTTAACGTTCGCGTCGCTCACGTTAGCCTGCACCGAAAGCCGGTGAGTGGCCGCCGTTCACTCGCCGTCCTGCCAGCGCCGACTTTTGTTCAGGCATGTCGTCTGCCGAGATAACGGCGCGCAATCAGATGATCCAGCGATAATTTGCCCGGACCGGAAAGGATCAGCGGCACGAACATCGCCATGAAGATGACCGGTAGCTTGAAGTTGCCATGGCCCTGGTCGGAAATGGCATAGCCCTGCATCAGCTCCGCCAGTGTCGACCACTCGGCTGGCCAATGCACCGAGGCCGTGGCGACAATGGTCAGGATGAAGAGGGAGACGGCAAAGAAGCGCGTGCCCAAGCCCAGCACCAGTGCGACCCCGCCAACCAACTCGAACCAGGTGGCCATCTGCCAGCTGATTTCCGGTGGCACTATGTTGAACGGGAAGGGGAAGCGGTCCTGGATGTCCGCAAACCAGTTCTCGCCATGAAATTTTTCCAGGCCGGACTCGTAATACTCCCAGCCGAGCAGCAGGCGCAGGGCCAGCAGGCCGAGCAGCAGTCCGACCCAGTCGAGGCCGGTGAGTCCTTTATTGATTATATTTTTCATGGCGTTTTCTCCGTGCAGGGTTTGGCGCCAAGGATGGCGCCGGCGGCACGTAGTCCTTCGAGCAATCGGGCGCCATGCGCAACAACGGCTTCCGGCTGCGGGTGCGCCAGTTCGGCGGCAATCGCCTCGCAGGCGGCGCGGCCCGCGCTTTGGCCTTCCTGCAGCAGTGCGACCAGGCGCGCGCTGACCGGGTTCAGCTCGATGAACTGCACCGCATCGGCGGCGTCGCGATAGACCAGCAATTGCGTGGCGCGCGGCACCCTGGGTCGGTAGTCCGGCCCGATGCACTGTACCGGCCAGGCATAGGCGAGGTTCATCAATGCCGGCGCCAGCACCGGCACGCCGGCCAGCAGGTCGCCGTTGGGGTCGCAGGCGGGCGATTGCGTTTCCATCACGTCCAGCGCCAGCTCGACCCATTCGTAATGCGCCAGTTCCCTGAGCCAGGGCGGCAACTTCACGGGCGGGACTTCGGTTTGCGTCAGCCAGCGCAAAAACTCGCGCGGGATTTCGCGAAAGTACGGCGTGTGGCAGCGCGCATCGCGCAAAAAAGCGCGCACCAGCTTCGGCCAGCGTCGCTTGCCGAGCAATTGATGGCTGATCGGAAAGCAGGCGAGCAGAAAACCCTCAAGGTTGTTGTAGAGCAGCTCGCTGTAGATGTCGGCCCGGCGCGCCGACACGCCGGGCGGGCGCGGGTTGGCACGCGGATCGCGCACATGGCGGCCGAATTCGAACTGAAATTGCTGGAAGGCATTCGTCATGCAGCGCGCTCGGCAGTTTGGGCAAAGCGTGCCTGGGCGGCGGCGATCTGTGCTACTTCATTGACCAGTTCGGCCAATGGCGGGATATTGAAATCGCGTTCCAGGCAGGTCGGCAACGGGCCGACGCGGGCATAGGCCGCATCGAGCAGGTTCCACACCGGGTCGATCACGTCGGCGCCGTGGGTATCCACCAGAATGCCGTCCGGTTCGACGTAATGGCCGGCCATGTGCAGATAGCAGGTGCGTTCGAGGGGCAGGGCCGCCATGAAGTCGAGCGGGTCGAAGCCGAAATTGCGGCTGTTGACATAGACATTGTTGACATCAAGATGCAGCAGGCAGTCGGCTTCTTCGATGACGGCGCGGATGAATTCCGGCTCGCTCATTTCGGCGCCGGGCGGGGCGACGTAGTAGGAGGCGTTTTCGATGCCGATGCGTATTTCGAGTATGTCCTGTGCGCGGCGGATGCGGTCGGCAACCCAGCGCACGGCATCGCCGGTCAGCGGGATGGGCAGCAGGTCATACAAATGGCCGTCGTCGCCACACCACGAAAGGTGTTCTGTGTAGAGGGAAATGCCATGTTCCCGCATGAAGTTTCTGGTCCGCTGCAGCAGCGATTCATCGAGCGGCGCGGGTCCGCCGAGGTCGAGCGACAGACCGTGGCAGACGAAGGGAAAACGCTCGGTGAAGGCGCGCAGGTCTTTTGCCGAACGGCCGCCCATGCCAAGCCAGTTCTCCGGCGCCAGTTCAAAGAAGCTAACGGCCGCCGGCCAAGCTTCCTGCAGAGCGGCATTCAGGTCGGGGATGAGCTCCCGCCTGAAGCCGAGTCCGGCACCGGTGACCAGTGAGGACCGGGTAAGCATTGTTTACTTCATGCTCCCGCACTTGCCTTCGCCGCATTTGCCATCCTTCTTTTTCTCGGCAGGCTTCTTGTCGGCCGCTTTTTTGTCGCCGCCGCACTTGCCTTCACCGCACTTGCCGTCCTTGGTTTTCTCGGCAGGCTTCTTGTCGCCGCCGCACTTGCCTTCGCCACATTTGCCGTCGGCTTTCTTGTCCGCCTGGGCGAGCTGGTAGCCGCTATCGAGCTTCTGCATGCCGAACGGGCTGTCGGCGGCAAAGGCAGCGGGTGCCAGGGCGGCCGAGGCGGCAAAGACGGCAGTGGTAGCGAGGGCGAGGGTAGTTTTATTTGTTTTCATATGGTTAGTCTCCTGTTGGAATTGAGGCTTCAAGGTTCGGGCGAGCCGATACGCCGGGCGGCGACGCGGAGAAACTCGAACTGCCGATCGCTGGCGCGACAGCCTGCGCAGAAGAGGAAATGCAGCTTCAACGCCAGGCGCTCGGCCAGCGAGAGCTTGCGCTCCTGGCCTTGCGAAATCAGTTGAGTGGCTTCTTTGCAGTTGATCATGGTTGTTCTCCAAACCAGCGTTGGGACAGGCATTCGCGTAATCCCAAACGCGCCCGGTGCAACAGCACCCAGCAATTGGACGGACTAATCGATAATTCCTTACAAATTTCCTCGGTTTCTAATCCGAGTATCTCGCGCATCATGAAAATTCGGCCGTGTTTGGGTGGCACGCCTTCCAGGCAGGCTTCGAACACGACCCAGAATTGCTGATTGTCCAGTGCCGCCTCCGGGTCGGCCCAGGCCATCGGCGGTGCCGCCCAGTGACCGCGCTGGTCGAACAGTTCGTCGATGTCCTTCATTTCATCCTCGGCCGCGGCAAAATCCATCACATTGCCCTCGCGCAGCCGTCGCCGCAGTTCGTCGATGATCTTGTTTTTCAAGATGGAAAACACCCAGGTCTTGACGGATGACGCCCCGGCAAACTTGTCGGCAGCCGTGTGCGCAGCCAATAGTGCCTCCTGTACGGCGTCCTCGGCCGCCGCTTCGGAACGCAGTTGCAGGCGGGCAAAGCGCAGCATTTGCGGCCGCATGTCGGCGAGTACGACTTGAATCTCGTTTGGTTTCATCATTAAATCCTCATTCGAACCACGGCGAGCACGGCGACATGGCGCAAAGATCGGCCTTGAGTGAAATTCTCGGCTTCATCCCCAAGCCAATCGGCATGCATCCTCTAGCCAAATCAATGCCCGCCGTGTCGCCGTGGTGAACCGCTTTTTCTGGGTTCATTGTTCCTCCACAAGGTCGCTCCGAGGCCGGGATCAGGCATCTGGCCGCCAGCATTCGACCATCATAGCCGGTCCCTAATGACAGTGGCTGATGACGTAGCGGTGCTTGCCGGAAGCCGTGCGGGGAATTTCGTCGACGCAGCTGATCTCGAGCTGCATGCCCGCATCGATGTCCTTGGCGATGTGCATCCGCAAGGTGTCGATACTTTCCGGAGGCAGTGGTGGCGAAGCCACCATGATCAGTGTGAGCTTGTCGATGGCGTTCTGGATGCACTGGTACTGCCTGATCTGTGGCAAATGGGCGAGCAGGCGGTTGAAATAGGAAGGGTGAATGCGTTTGCCGCCTGGCGTGCGAATCAGGTCATTGTGACGGCACATGCCCATTTCCATCAGCGGAAACGGCGAGCCGCAGTCACATTGGTTTTCCTCTCCTGCCAGCAAGCGTCCGGAGTCGCCGATGTCGTAGCGAATGAAGGGCATCAGGCGGTTGGTCAGCGAGGTGACGAGCAGTCTCGTAGTGTCGTCGGCGTCTTCCGCCAGCGACTCGAGATACACCATGTCGGTGAAGACGTGCATGCGGCCATGGCGGCATTCGCAGGCGATATTGGGAATTTCGCGGCTGCCGTACTGGTTGAACACCTTGCAGCCGAAGGCGCGTTCAATGAGCTCCCGCTGCCACGAACCCAGCACTTCCGCCGTCGAAAAAACGCCACGCAAGGTCTTCGGCATCACCTGCCGGGTAGCGATGACAAAGCGCGCGAATTCGGTCAGCACCGATGCGTAACCCTGCAGCAGGACGGGCTGATAACTGCGGACGAAAGCTGACCATTCATGCATCTGCTGTTCGGTGTATTCGAAAGCGGCGATGGTTTTTTCCGCGGCAATGAAGTCGCTCCAGCCCGCGCCGAACACGCCGCCGATCTGGGTGTCCTGGCGGGCGCCCCAAAAATTGAGGATCTTCTCGCCCGGCTGCCAGCCCGCCATCATGTAGCTGCGGCACATGCCGGCGCGCATCAGTTCGTGTTTGGCATCGTCATACCAGAAGCCCAGCGGCTGGCCGGTCGAGCCGCCGGTGTGACCGAGCTTCACCTGGCTGCGATCGGCGTCATTGGCCAGCAGATCGTCCAGGCGCCCACGCACATCTTCCTTACTCAGGATGGGCAGTGCGCCGAGGGGCACCGCCTCTTCCGCCACGCGATTGTTCATCAGTGGCGCGAATTTTTCGGCGTAATACGTAGTGTTCCGGGCGGCGTAGGAGACGATGTCCGCCACGTCCTGCTTTTGCTTGCGTAATATTTCCTGACGACTCAGGGATTGCGTGTGCAACAACAAGTCAAGCAGGGCAAAGCGCTTGGCGCGCAGACGGCGATGCAGCCAGTGACGCAGTAGATGCATCTAACCGGCAAGTTGTTGCTGCCACGCCGCGCTGTCGGCTGGATAGCTGACAATGGCTTCGAGCAGGCCGGGGCGCCATTTTTCCCAGTTTTCCGCCGCATTGATGCGCGCGTAACAAGGGGAATGCGCGCCAAAGTTGTGGGTCACGTTGGCAACAAAGGTCTTGAAGTTATCCACTGCTTCGGCATGCACGCCAGGCCGGGCCCACCAGTGCGCCGGATCGTTCAGCAGCCCGTTCAGCCGCCCAAGCTTTTCGAGTATGTCGGCATGCTGTGTGTTGTACTTTATTTGCATGTCTGCGCGCACGGCTTCCAGGGTGGCGGCGATGGCAGCTGGCGCTGGTACCAGCCGCGGAAAGCCCTCTGCCGCCAGGCGCTCGATGGAAAACAGCATCACGTCGCCATGAAACTGGCGTTCGAATTCATCGTGGAGGTCGATGGCGCCGGCTGCGGCAACGACGCCGGGACGAAACTCCGCCTGACCGGTGCTGTGCACCGTGCGCTTGTGCAGCATCGGCAGATTGGCGGAAACAAAGCGGGCGCCGATTTCCGATTTGACGATGCGCCCCAGCGTCGGGCCGGACATGCGCAGGCGCAGTGCGGCGAAGGGGATGAAATACTTGAGTCCGCCGGGCCGGAACACATAATTGCCGGCATACACGGTGCGTGCCGCCTGTACCGAGCCCAGCGTGTCGGCGTAAACATAATGGGAAACCCGGGTCGGATGTTCGCCGTAAAAGAAACTTCCCAGCCGGCTGGCGAAGTGGGCGAAGCAGTCGGCTTCGCTGTGCGGGCCAGCGAGGGTACAGCGGTAGCGATACGCTGCGACAGCAGCCCGAAAGCCGAACAGGTCGGCCATGTCATGGTAGGCGGCTTCACCTTCTGCATGGGTGTCAGCCAGATGATGCCGGCAGTCGCAATCCGCGCTGCTGGCAGACATCTGCCGCAGGAAGGCGATGACATCTTCGAGGAAGTTGCCGGCCATGACGGCGGGGGAGACGGGCGGGTCGCCCACCACCTTGCCGGTCAGCACTTCGGCATCGGTCCGGGTGAAGATCTCGTCGAGGTAATGGAAGAAATTGACGGCGCAGACTTCCTGGTCGCCCTCTGCCGTGGCGACTTTCACCTTGAATTCCTGGTCGCTGTCGACGGAATAGAACAGCAACTGCTGGTCCGGCGCTTCAGCTGCCATCTCGTTGAGCTTGAGGTAGGCGATGTTGCGCATCACCGCCTGGCCCTTGTGCCCGAAATTGCCGTCGGCCCCGGGCTGGCAGGTGCCGAGAATCCGCACCAGTTCCGGCGCGGGGTGATTGTCTGCAGTCAGTGACTGCAGCAGGTCAAGCTGCTCGGCGGGGCCGAAGTGGATGGCATTCAGGCCGTGGCGGTTGAAATAGCGCGCCAGTTCGCGGTGCCAGGCGATGCTGCTGGCGTTGCGGCTGTCATCGGCAATCAGCACGGCGATCTTCTGGTAGCCGCCATTGCCCACGCCACTATTGCCGCCGTAGCCAAAGGCCTGGCATTGTTCGAGCAGGCTGCCCAGGCAGGCCTGGAGATGCTGCGGGCGGTCTGCCACCGGGATCACAATGACGAACTTGTGGCGTGTATCCTTTTCGGGGCGACGTTGCTCGGCGAGCAGCTGTTCGAGCCGGCGAAACGCCGCTTGGTAGGGTTCCAGCAATGATTCGTTGAGCGTGCCGCCCGCCCACAGATCCTGTTCGATGGCGGCGATAGTGGCACGCTGCGCCGCGAGTGCGGTGGTCGCCGCGTCAGAAGCGGGGTCAGCGACCCGACAGGTAGCTTGGTAAGACATTTTTATCCAGCATGATTTCGATGAGGTTGATTGAACCGGCGAGATCGGCGCGGGCAAACAAGGCGTCGACGTCGGCCACGCAGTCGACCTTCCAGTGGTTGATGCCAAACGACTGGGCGAGCAACTGGTAATCGGGATTCACGAAGTCGCAATCGATCAAGCGGCCACCATAGAGTTGCTGCTGGTTCTTGCGGATCAGCCCCATGCTGGCATTGTTCAATACGACCGCGTTGATCGGGATGGCGTAGTTTACGGCGGTCATCAGCTCCATGCAGCACATCTGGAAGCCGCCGTCGCCAAGAATGGCAAAGGTGGGGCTTGTCGGGTTGCCATTGGCGCTGACGGCAAAACGCCCGCCGATGGCGGCCGGAATGGCATGGCCGAGTGAGGAAATGCCCGAATTCGGGAAATAGTGGTTGCCGGGCAAGATCTTGAGGAAGTGCTGGGCAAAGATGATGTTGTCGTCAAAAATCTGCACATCCTGTGCAAAGTGGGCAGCGAGCTGCTTGAAGAAGTGCTCGATCAGCGGAAACTGTTTTCCGCTGTCGCCGCTGCCCGTGGCCGTATCTGCTGTCGCACCAGTCATTTGCCGCAGGCGGGCGAGGTTGTCGAGATTTTTCCGGTTTGCCCCGTGCTGCTCGACGTATTCGAGCACGCCATGCAACACCTCATGGATGTCGGCGTGGATGGCGAGGTCGGCGCGGAACACCTTTTCCAGTTGGGCGGGGTCGTTATCAACCTGGGCGACCTGTTTGTCGGCCAACAGTTTGGCGTCCCACATGTGGCTGGTGCGTTCGTTGAATCCCGCACCGAGGAAGATCACCAGGTCGGCGTGATCAACGATATAGCGGTAGGCTTGGCCGTTCGAGGTAACGCCCAGGCAGCCGAGTGACAACTCGCCGTCCTCGCCGATGACGCCCTTGCCTTTCAGGCTGGTGGCCACCGGGATGCCCAGGCGGTCGCTCAGTTCGGCGACGGCTTGCTGGGCGCCGGAGCGGATGCAGCCATAGCCCGCGACGATGACGGGATGGCGTGCCGCCGCAATCAATTGCGCGAGCTCATCGGTTGGCGAAAGTAATTTGCTCGCAACCCGGCTGGCAGCAGCACGGCGCGCGGCCGAAAAGTTGATGTTGTCGAGCAGGTCAGCCTCGACCATTTCCTTCTGGATGTTGTAGGGGAAGCTGAGCAATACCGGTCCCGAGTTGGCTGCCAGCAGGATCCGCGCCGCCTGGTTCAACACCTGGGCAAGGTAATCGGTGCGTTCGATAACCTTGTGATAGCGGGTAATGCCTTTGAACAGGGCGGTCTGGTCGATGGTGCCGCCCTCGCCCGAGCTTTCCTGTAGCCCGCCCTTGCCGAAGATGTAGGTCGGCGTTTCGCCGGTGATGATCAGGATCGGCTGCCGGTCCGCGTAGGCGCTGGCAATGCCGGTGACCAGGTTGGTGGCACCGGGACCGGCGGTAGTGATGCAGGCGGCCACGCCACCCGTAACGCGGGCATAGCCACTCGCCATGAAGGCGGCGCCCTGCTCGTGCTTGACCAGCACGCTCTTGATCCGCGAATCGTAGAGGCAATCGTAGACCGGCAGGATGTGGGCGCCGGGCATGCCGAAGACATGGGCAATGCCAAGACGCTCCATGAACCTGACGATGAGTTCACTGACGGCAATCTTCATTTCAATCCAAAAGCAATAAGCTGCACGCCGCCACCCGGTTGCTGGCGGTGCTCTGCAAACCGGGCGATTTGAGCATAAACCGGGCCGCAGCGGAACTCCCACATTGATTCACCGCGCTGGCGCAAGTGGTGTTTCCCCGCCGTGAACCATGGATGAGACATCGGTAGCAGCAGGGAACCGCCTTGCAATTTCACTGAAATAAGCCTATCCAGTGATTGTGGGAATTCGAAGGAAGGAGAGACATCATGAACCCGCTGATTCGCCAGGATCCGTTGGATGATTTTTTCCGGGGTTTCTTTGTCCGCCCGGTGGAGTATGGGGCTGCAGGCGAGGCGCCTGCCATCAAGATTGATGTGAAGGATCAGAGCGGCGCTTTTCTGGTCCATGCCGAGATGCCCGGTATCAAGAAGGAGGATATCCATGTCAGCATCGACGGCCCGGTTGTATCGATCACTGCGGAACGCAAGCAGGAGAAGGACGAGAAGGAGGGTGAGCGTATCGTGCGGATGGAACGTTACTTCGGCAAGGTATCGCGCAGCTTCCAGCTTGGTCAGGATATTGATGACAGCAAGGCCAGCGCCAAATTCAGCGATGGCGTGCTGGAACTGACCTTGCCGAAGAAGGAGGCTACGCAATCCAGGCGCCTGAACATAGACTGAGGCGGCAAAGTCGGCGCTGGCAGGACGGCGGCAGTAGAATTGCCGCCGTCTTTCTTCTCCCGTTGATGCCATGACCGAAACCCTGCCCGCCGCCACCAAAGCCCATATCCTGGGCGAAGCGCTACCCTACATCCAGCGCTTCTTCGATAAGACCATTGTCATCAAATATGGCGGCAACGCCATGACCGAGCCGCGGCTGCAGGAAGGTTTCGCGCGCGATGTGGTGCTCCTGAAGCTGGTCGGCATGAACCCGGTGGTGGTGCACGGCGGCGGCCCGCAGATCGAGGACATGTTGAAGCGCCTCGGCAAACAGGGCACGTTCATCCAGGGCATGCGCGTGACCGATGCGGAGACCATGGATATCGTCGAGATGGTGCTCGGCGGCCAGGTGAACAAGGAGATCGTCGCCCTCATCAACCAGCATGGCGGCAAGGCCGTGGGGCTGACCGGCCAGGATGGCAACTTCATTCGCGCCCACAAGCTGATGTTGCCCAACAAGGACAAGCCCGAAGAAATGATCGACATTGGCCAGGTTGGCGAGATCACCTCGATCGATCCGTCGCTGATCTCCTTCCTCGACACCGGCGATTTCATTCCGGTCATCGCACCCATCGGCGTTGGTTCGAAGGGTGAAACCTACAATATCAACGCCGACGTGGTTGCGGGCAAGATCGCCGAGGTGCTCGGTGCCGAGAAGCTGGTGTTGCTGACCAACACCCCCGGGGTGCTCAACAAGGCCGGCGAACTGCTGACGGGTGTCACGCCGAAAGAAATCGATGCCATGGTCGCCGACGGTACGCTGTCCGGCGGCATGCTGCCGAAAATCGGTTCGGCGCTCGACGCCGCCAGAAGCGGCGTGCGCAGCGTGCATATCATCGATGGCCGCGTCGAACACGCGCTGCTGCTGGAGATCCTGACCGATCAGGGTGTGGGTACGCTGATCAAATCGAAGTAGGGGCCCGCCCACCCCCAGCCCCTCCCGCGCGGGAGGGGCGACTGTTTTTTGCCTACGGCCGCCGCTACGCGGCTTAACGCCGGCACTGCCGGCATTAGCCTACGCCGCAACGGCGCGACTACGTCGCTTGTTGTCGCTGCGCTCGTCTGTTACGGGGAGCTCCCGTTCATGCATGGGGGCGGATTGTGTGCGATAAAGCCGCATCTCGCTTCGCGAGACCAGTCTTCGACTGTCCTGCGGCCTGCGGCCTGGTGGCTGGCGCCGCGTGCCGCGTTTGCTTGGCAGCCCTCTCCCTCAATCCCTCTCCCGCAAGCGGGAGAGGGAAGCTATCTGCCTCCTCTCTCCCGCTGGGAGAGAGGTCGGGAGAGAGGGATTGGCCCGGCGGCGCGACTGCAGCAGTGTGTTTTTCTCCCCTTTCTCCTAGCGGGAAAGGGGCCGGGGGAAAGGGGGAGCCAGCAGAATGCCATTGGCCCGTTTGCGGGCCAATGGCGGCCCGGCGGCAAGGCTATCGGGGTAGGGAAATGTCGGCGCTGGTGGGACGGCGCGTTATTCCGCCGCCCCACCAGCGCCGACTTTTGACTGCCTGAGTTTCTGCCTACTTAGGAAAAAGGGTGCCAGCGAGCGCCCACTTACGCTGTCGAGTGTATAGAATCACCGCCTGACATTTGTTGGCCGTTCCTCGTTGGGGCGGCCCTGCGGAGGCACCATGACTCAAGCCGGCGAGCGCAAGCTACAGATTCTGCAAACCATTGCCACCATGCTGGAGAATCCGGCGGGTGAAAAGATCACCACGGCCGCCCTGGCGGCACGGCTGGAGGTTTCCGAGGCAGCGCTCTACCGTCACTTTCCAAGCAAGGCGCGCATGTTCGAGGGGCTGATAGAGTTCATCGAGACCGCGCTGTTTTCGGTGGTCGGCCAGATCGCTGCCGCCGAAGAACATGGACTGCGTCAGGTCGAACTGATGCTGGCCGCGACACTGCGCTTCGCCGGCAAGAATCGCGGCCTCGCCCGTGTCATGATCGGCGATGCCCTCGTGCACGAGAATCCGCGTTTGCAGGCGCGCATCAACCAGCTGTTCGAGCGGCTGGAGGCCTCGCTCAAACAGGCTTTGAAGATTGCCGTGGCGCAAGGGGCGCTGCCGGCAACGCACGATGTCACGGCGCATGCCGATCTGCTGGTATGCCATGTATTGGGCAGGCTGCATCGCTTCGTCAAGAGCGGCTTCAAGGACGATCCGCTGGCACTCTGGGCAGCGCAAAAACCGCTATTGCTGGGGTGATGGCACCCGCCCCCCTTCACCCTCCTCACGGAGGATTCGAAACGGCGCGCTGCGCGCGAATATCACGGGGTGCGTGGATCAGGCGTGGGTGCGGATTGCGCCTGGCGGCGCGTGCCGCGTTTGCCTGGGACGGCCCGGCGCAAAACGCCGCGTGTTTCTTTACGTTAACAATTCCGCGGCTTCCAGAGCGAAGTAGGTCAGTATCCCGTCCGCGCCGGCGCGCTTGAAGGCCAGCAAAGCCTCCATCATCACCGCGTCGTGGGCCAGCCAGCCGTTGGCCGCCGCGGCCTTCAGCATCGCGTATTCGCCGCTGACCTGGTAGGCGTAGGTTGGCACGCCGAATTCATCTTTCACGCGCCGCACGATGTCGAGATAGGGCATGCCCGGCTTGACCATCACCATGTCGGCGCCTTCGGCGATGTCGAGCGCCACCTCGCGCAGGGCCTCGTCGGAATTGGCGGGGTCCATCTGGTAGGTGTATTTGTTGCCCTTGCCGAGGTTGCCGCTGGAACCGACCGCATCGCGGAAGGGGCCATAAAAGCTCGAGGCATACTTCGCCGAATAGGCGAGGATGCGGGTATGAATCAGCTTTTTGGCGTCCAGCGTCGCGCGGATCACGCCGATCCGGCCGTCCATCATGTCCGAGGGTGCCACCACATCGGCACCGGCCTGCGCGTGGGTGAGCGCCTGCTGCGCCAGTGCTGCCAGTGTTTCGTCGTTCATCACATAGCCGTCCGGATCGTTCGGATCGATCAATCCGTCCTGGCCATGGCTGGTGTAAGGGTCGAGCGCCACGTCGGTGATGACGCCCAGTTCGGGGAACTCTTTCTTCAAGCGCGCAACGACGGTCGGTGCCAGGCCGTCCGGATTCCAGGCTTCCTCGGCGCCAAGGCTCTTCCGCGCGGCATCGATCACCGGAAACAGGGCCAGCGCCGGAATACCGAGCTTCAGTGCACGCTCGGCGACGGGCAGCAGGCGATCCAGGCTGACGCGCTCGACGCCTGGCATCGAGGCAACCTGCTCGGTACGTCCGCTCCCTTCCAGGACGAAAACCGGATAAATCAGATCGGCTGCAGACAGCGCCGACTCGCGCATCAGGCGGCGGGAAAAATCGTCGCGACGCATGCGGCGCATGCGTGTGCCGGGAAATACACCTTTAATAATCATGGTCTTGGCTTTCAAGAACGGCGTTAAAAAATACTTGAACTTATTTGTCGAATACCTATCATATTAAGCGGAGGGTGTTGAATCCTCCCCCGTCCTCCCTCCCTGGGCGGGTGCTCCGGTGCTTATCGGAGCATTAAGCTCCCGGCTTTATCCCCTTTGGCCGGGAGCTTTTTCTTTTGCAGCTTTGCTGCAAAAGAAAAAGCTCCCAGAGGAGCCATTATGAACCGTCTTCCCCTTCGCCAAGAACCGCTGCCGGACTGGTTGCACGGGCTTGATTTGCCGCATCCAACCAGCCGGCGACGATCTGCTCGGTCTCTTCCATCCCGGTTTTCTTCAAACTCGAAAATAGTTGCAGCGTGATCGGCACGGCGGGAAAGTCGGCGCTGGCGGTACGGCGTGCGGCGGCGAGCGTCCTGGTCTGCTCCTGGCGCGTCAGCTTGTCGGACTTGGTCAGCAGGCAATGGATCGGCTTGCCGGTGGTGGCGAACCAGCCGATCATCTGACGATCGAGCTCGGTGAACGGTCGGCGCGCATCCATGATCAGTACCAGCCCGACCAAGGCTTCGCGCCGCGTCAGGTAATGCTCGAGAAGTCCCTGCCATTGCAGGCGCACGGCCAGGGGTACGTCGGCATAGCCGTAACCCGGCAGGTCGACCAAAGCCGCGCCGTTTTTCAGGCGAAACAGGTTGATGAGTTGGGTGCGGCCGGGTGTTTTCGAGACATAGGCGAGCCGGGTATGACCGACCAGCGTATTGATTGCGGATGACTTGCCGGCATTGGAGCGGCCGGCGAAGGCGATTTCGGCACCGCCGGCCTGAGCCATGGCCTGTGGTTGGGCGACCGAAATTTCGAAGCTGGCGTGGCGGAACAAGGAGGGCGGCATAAAAGCGGGGGGAGGCGATAAGGCGTAAATAATGCAAGCCGGTATACAATAGCGCGATTGTCATTGCAGCAGTTCTCTGAGGAGCACCTTTAGATGTCACGGATGCCACGCTTTTTGCCCATGTCCATGTTTTCATTGGTTACGCTCACGCTGGCCTGCGCCGTGCAGGCCAGCGAGCCGGCCAAGCCAGAGGCCTACAGGGGCGATGCCGCGCGTGGCCAGCCGATCGCCGCCACGGTTTGCGCAGCCTGCCACGGCCCCGATGGCAACAGCCCGCTGGCGGCGAATCCCAAGCTTGCCGGTCAGCACGCCGCTTATCTTTTCAAGCAGATGCAAAATTTCAAGGCGAACGCAGAAGGCAAGCCCGAACGGGTCAATCCCATCATGAACGGCATGATCGCGGCTTTCACCGAAGAACAGATGAAGGACTTCGCTGCTTACTTTGCCGCCCAAAAACAAAGCGGTGGCGAGCTTAAAAATCGTGCCGGCTTCGAACTCGGCCAACGGCTGTATCGCGCCGGCGATGCCAGCAAAGGCCTGCCCGCCTGTGCCGGCTGCCATGGTCCGACCGGTTCCGGCCTGCCGGCACAGTACCCGCGCATCGCCGGACAATTCAGCGAATACACCGAAGCCCAGTTGAAGGCCTTCCGTGTCGGCGAGCGCGCCAATGATCCCAACCGCATGATGCGGATGATTGCCGTCAAAATGACCGACGCCGAAATCAGTGCCGTCGCAGACTACATCGCCGGCCTGCACTAACGGCCCGCGCCTGGCCACGCCCGTCCCGTCTCCCCGCGCGGGGAGGTGAGTACCGTGAAACCGCTTGGCATCCGCAGTCGTATCCTGCTGGTTGCCATGGTGCCGGCGGTTCTGGTGGCATTGCTGATCACGGCTGTGTTGTTGGTCGAGCAATCAAAGCAATCGCATGTCGAACAGCATCGCCGGCTGGCTGCACTGGCGCGTCAGCTGGCTGCCGCTGCCGAGTACGACCTGTTTGTCGGCGGGGTAGAAGGTTTGCGCAGCCTCGTGGCATCTGCGGTCACCGAGCCCGATGTGTACGGGGCCGCCATTCTCGATGCCAAGGGTGAAGTGCTCGCCACGACCGTGCCGGTCTCGGCCTTGCCTGAACTGGATACCGTCATCGCCGGGTTTGAGCCACCGACTGATGCAGAACCGCTGAAGCACTGGCATGGTCAGGCCATTCGCGAGGCCAGCAATGCAGACAGCGACCTGTTTTCAATTCCGCAGAGCAGGGACATGCCGCCGCTCGGTCACTTGCTGCTGCAGGTTTCCAACCAATCCCTCAACGAGGAAATGCGTCGCGCCGCAGGCAAGGCTGCGCTGGTGATGGTGTTCGTTCTGTTGTTTGCCGCGATGCTGGCCCTGGCCATGTCGCGTGGCCTGATCAAGGTCTTGGACAGCATTCGCAGCGTTGTCGCCGGAATCGGCCAGGGCTGCACCCATTTGCGGGTGGCGGAGGCGGGTCGGGATGAACTGGGTCATCTGGCCGAAGGCATCAATGAGATGGCGGCGGCGGTGGCGCAAACCCAGGAGGAGCTGGCCGCGCGGATTGCCAAGGCTACGGCGACCCTGCGCCATGAGCGTGATGATGCCGAAGCCGCCGCACAGTCCCGCAGCCGATTCTTTACCGCGGCCAGTCATGACCTGCGCCAGCCGGTGCAAGCGCTCAGTCTTTTCGTCGACCGGCTCGAGCGCGATGCCCGTGCCAGCCCGCTATTGCCACAAGTGAAAAAACTCACGCAGACCGTGCGCAGCCTGCAGGATCTGCTCGAAATGCTGTTCGACTTCTCGCGGCTCGATGGCAAGGTATACCAGGTGGAGCGCCGGCCGGTCAGCGCCACCGAGGTGATCGGTCACCTCATCGATGACTTTGCCGAAACGGCAAACGCCAAGGGCCTTGAACTGCGCACCCGGGTTGGCGACTGCTGGCTGATGACGGACCCGGCCATGTTGCATCGCATCCTGCTCAATCTGCTCAGCAATGCCGTGCGCCATACCCGGCAGGGCGGTATTCTCGTTGCAAGCCGGTGTAGTGCTGCGAGTACGCGCATCGAAGTCTGGGATACCGGCCCGGGTATTCCGGCTCCAGCGCAAGAGGCCATCTTCGAAGAGCTGGTCCAACTCGACAATCCCGAACGCGATCCAGCCAAGGGACTGGGGCTGGGGCTCGCCATCGTGCGCCGCACGGCAGCCCTGCTCGACCATCCCGTGCAGCTGTGTTCGCGAGTTGGCCATGGCTCACGCTTCAGCATCACCATTCCGCGGGTTCCGGCACCACTCCGGGAAGAGGAAATCACGGTGCCATCGGATGATCCGCTGGAAACGGCGCGCATCCTGTTATTGAGTGACGAACCTGCCGAACCGTCCGAGCTGCTGACCCAGCTTGCCGACTGGGGTTGTGCGGTATCACGCTGCACGACCGCGGAAGCGGCGAATGACTGGATTGCCGGCAGCGGCCCACCAGCCGTGCTGATCTGGGACATGCAACAAGGTGCTGCGGGAACTGCGATGGCCCAGACCGCGCTCGACTGGCTGACTGCAACCACCGGCCATCCGTTGCCGGCGCTGATCATCGGCAAGGGGCCGGGTCCGGCTCCGGCAGAAAGTGCTGACGGTGCTCCGCGCCTGCTGTTGCCGCGGCCCTTCCGTCCGGCCCGCTTGCGCGCCCTGCTTACCCACCTGTTGGGTGCGGCGGAAGACTGAAACAAAAAAGCCGTTCACCACGGAGGACACGGAGAGCACGGAGAAGAATCAAGGCGATACAGAAGACAGGTGTTTCACCGAACGGGTGGCCCGGCGTTTTTCTATATCTTGCCTTACCTCTGTGCCCTCCGTGTCCTCCGTGGTGTGAACTGTGAAATAGCCAGGCAACCTACCCGCCTGCAGTGCCTGGCTTGTGAAAGCGCAGGATGGCGCGTCCGTCAGGGGCGACGCGGGGCGCCACCTTCCACGCATGGCCATAGACAATCTCGAAACGCGCCGGCAGTAGCCCGCCGACACGTTGCCAGGTTGCGAACACCTGGCGCCACTGGCGCCAGCCGAGTCGACCGAGCAGGCCATTCCGCACACCGAGTCGGCGTTGGTCGGCCAGGAAGCCGCGCGGGGTCGGATAGGTGAGGGTCAACATTTCCATTTCCATCACCGGGTCGGCAAAGCCTGCCCCGACCAGCATGTCGCCGATGTCGTGCATGTCGAGAAAACTTGCGGTTGGTGCACCGGCTGCCCGCAATTCCTTCAAGGTGTCGGGGCCCAGCATGGCGAATTGCAGCAGGCCGCCGGCGGTCAGCACGCGCTGCATTTCCGCAAAGGCCTGGCGCAACTCGGCCGGGTCTGATAGCCAGTGCAGCATCAGGTTCGACCAGACCAGGTCGAGGCTGTCGGCGGCCAATGGCAGCGCGCGCACGTCGGCGTTGATGCAGCGCGGGGCGCGGCCGCGCTGGCGCGCCCACCAGCCGGTGCGGGCCGCGACGGCTGCCAGCATCGGCCGCGCAAAATCCACCGCCAGCGGCAAGGCAGCCGGATAACGGCGTTGCAGTTCACGCACGCCATCGCCGGTGGCGCAGCCGATGTCGGCGAAGCGCTGCGGTGCCAGTTTCACCACAGTCAGACGTTCGGCCATGCGCCGGCCGACTTCACGTGCCAATACGGCGGCACTGTCGTAGCTGTCGGCAGCCGCCGCGAAATCCAAAACGCCCCCCCCCCTTTGTGCGCCGTTGGCGCATCCCTCGCTTTGCTCGGGACCGCTGCTGCGCAGTGTCCTGCGGCCTGCGGCCTTGTGCCCCTCTCGCGGGGGGGGCTCAACGGCTCGCTGGTGCTCGTCTGTCACGGGGTGCTCTGATCATCGACTGGCGCGGGTTGCGGCTGGTGCCGCGTGCCGCGTTTGCTTGGGGCGGCCCGGCGCAAACGCTGCTGGTTCACGCTACAGCGCGACAAGGCCGAGCCGCTCGAACAAGGCGACATCGCGGCTCGCCTCGGGGTTTTCGGTCGTCAAGAGCCGCTCGCCGTAAAAAATTGAATTGGCGCCGGCAAAGAAGCACAGTGCCTGCAACTCGTCGCTCATCTGCTGGCGTCCGGCGGACAGCCGCACGAAGCTGGCGGGCATGGTGATGCGGGCGGCGGCGATGGTGCGCACGAATTCAAAGGGGTCGAGTGCCGGGGCATGTTCCATGGGCGTGCCCGGCACAGCGACCAGATGATTGATCGGCACCGATTCGGGCGGCGGATTCATGCCGGCGAGCTGGGCTATCAGTGCGGCGCGGACGCTGCGGTTCTCGCCCATGCCGATGATGCCGCCGCAGCAGATCTTCATGCCGGCAGCGCGTACGCGAGTCAGCGTGTCCACGCGCGCGGACTGGCTGTGGGTGGTTACCACCTGATCGTAGTATTCCGCGCCAGTATCCAGATTGTGGTTGTAGTAGTCGAGGCCGGCGGCGGCAAGTTGTTCGGCCTGGCCGGCACCGAGCAGGCCGAGGGTCAGACAGCTTTCCATCCCCAGTTCCTTGACGGCGCGCACCATCTCGATCACCCGGGCGAGATCGCCTTCCTTGGGTCCGCGCCAGGCGGCGCCCATGCAAAAGCGGCTGGCGCCGCTTGCCTTGGCAGCCCGGGCAGCCTGCTTCACCTCTTCGAGTTCCATCAGTTTGCCGCGTTCGATGCCCGTGTCGCGGCGCGCCGATTGCGAACAGTAGCCGCAATCCTCCGAACAGCCGCCGGTCTTGATCGACAGCAGGGTGGAGCGCTGCACGGCGTTGGCATTGTGGTGTGCCCGGTGCACGGCGTGGGCGCGCTGCAACAGGTCCATGAACGGCAGTTCGTACAGGGCTGCGACCTGATCGGTCGTAACGGGTGTGTGCGGCGTCGGCGTGTCTATTTGCATGGGATAATCGGCGGCAATTGCTTGATGAAGGGCGCTCGATCTTCCGCAATGTCTGCTGCCTTGTCAATTCTTTCGCATCTGCGCATGGGTTTGAACCGCCTGTTGCCGGTACTGTTCCCCCAAGCTTGCCTGCTGTGTGGCCAGCATGCCGGCCAGCACGCGCTCTGCGCCGCCTGCCATGCCGATTTGCCGCCATTGCCGGCGCCGTGCTGCCCGGTCTGCGCCGTGCCGCTGGGTATGGCTGCGCCAGCCTGCGGCGCCTGCCTCGCCAAGCCGCCGGCCTTCGACGCGACGCAGGCTACCTGGCAGTATGCGTTCCCGGCCGACCGTCTGGTGCTGATGCTCAAGTTCGGCCGCCGTCTCGCCAGCGCCGACTTTCTGGCGGCGGGCATGCTGGCGGGCCCGCACCCGGAGGGCGTCGTCAAGCAACACGCCGGGCCGTCCCAAGTGTTGCTAGGCCCCCTAGGGGGACAAGGCCGCAGGCCGCAGGACAGCCGAGGGCTGGTCCCGCCAAGCGGGATGCGGCTTTGCCGCACAGAACGCCGCGTAGCGGCGTTTGCGGGGGGGGCCATTATCATGCCGGTGCCGCTGTCCGCCGCGCGTTTGCGCGAACGCGGCTTCAATCAGGCGGTGGAAATCGCCCGCCCCCTGGCGCGCGCCCTGCAATTGCCGCTCGATGTCACCAGCCTGGTACGGACGCGGGAAACCGCAGCACAAAGCCAACTGCCCTGGCGGGCGCGGCAGGCCAATGTGCGCCATGCCTTCGCCTGTAGCGCCGATTTATCGGGAAAGACGGTGATTGTCGTCGACGATGTGATGACCACCGGCGCCACCTTGAACGCCGTGGCGCGCACACTCAAGGACCATGGCGCGACGTCCGTCGTTAACTGGGTCGCGGCGCGTGCGGTAAAAGGCCATCAGTAGCGTTTTGCGCCGGGCCAATCCCTCTCTCCCGACCTCTCTCCCAGAGGGAGAGAGGAGGCAGATAGCCTCCCTCTACCGCTTGCGGGAGAGGGATTGAGGGAGAGGGCTGCCAAGCAAACGCGGCACGCGCCGTCAGGCGCAAACCGCACAGAAACCTGACTTTCATGATGCGTGAAACATCACCCCGCATCATGAAAGTTAGCCCCTTTCAAACACCCGCCCCCTTCACCCCCCTCGCGGGGGGTTCCTGGTTTGCTCGCTGCGCTCGAATATCACAGGGCGCACTGTTTGTGTATTTCACGCTAAATGGGAGCACCCGGTAACAAACGAGCGTAGCGAGTCAACAGTCACCCCTCCCGCGAGGGAAGGTCGCGCAAGCGACGTTTGCGATTGGACGGGGCTGGGGGAGGGCGGGCTTTTATCTGAGTTTTTGTTCGACTACCGACGCCATGTCGGCAGACATGTTGCCGACTTCCCTGGCCTTGGCATAGGCTTCCTTTGCCTCGCTGCCGCGGTTGGCGGATTCGAGCGCCATGCCGAGGCCGAACCACCAGCGACCTTCGTTGGGGCGCAGGGCGAGCGCTGCCTGGAAACGCTGTGCCGCTTCGGCCGGGCGTTGCTGTTTTTGCAGCAGGTAGGCAAACAGCCCCTGAAAATCTGCATTGCCGGTGGCGTGGGCGGCGTGGCGCGTCAGCGTGTCGAGCGCCGCTGCCGTATCGCCCTGTTCGAACTGCAGGCGGGCGAGAATCGCCGCCAAACCGGACTGGGTGGGGTCCACTGCCAGGCCGGTTTGAGCGACTTGGCGAGCCGCGGTCCATTGCTTGGAGCCGACCAGCACCGACAGCAAGGCCTGGCGTGCCTTGACGTGAGTGGGTTCGAACTCGAGGGCGCGCTGCAATGACTGCAGGGCGGTGGCGCTGTCGCCGCGCCGCACGGCCTGCACGCCCTTGTTGTATTCGCCCTCGGCCTGGTCGTGTGCGCGGCTTTCCCTGGAGCGTTTTTCGATCTGCAACTCGGCAGGGGGTGGCGGGGCGCTCGGTGTCGCGGCCGGCCTGGTTTCGCGCGGCGCTGGTGCTGCTGCGGGTAGCGGTGCCGGTTTGGCGGGTTCGGGTTTCGGTTTTACGATGGGCGGGGGCGTAGCGGGAATAACCGGTTCCGGTGCCGGCGCCGGAACCGGATCGTGAACCGGTAGTGGTTCCGGAAATGCCATCAACTGGGTTGACAGTTTCATTGCACCCGGATCGAAGGGCAGCAACATTTCTTCTTCAACCTGCGGTGGCATGGACGTCGGTGGTGGCGGGCTGAAGGAAGCAGCCGGCGGCGCAGGGACTGGGGCGGCGGTTGGAGAAGCCGGCCCGGAGCCCCAGAAAACACTGGCAACCACCCCGGCGATCAATGCCCCTGCTGCCATGCCTCCGGCCAGCAGGAGCCATTGCTTCGACCTGGTCTCCGGCAGCGGGGGCAGGGTGCGCAATTGCGGTGGCAATCCGGCGCGCTCCTGCTTGCTGGCCTGGCGCGCGTCCAAATCGCGCAACATCTGGTTGATTACACTCATGTCGTTACCGCCGGAGATAGCGCACCTATCCCACTTGTCTGGTCATTGGGGCTGGAGGAAGTAAGGGAAAAAATTACCATGGCCACCACGAGGGCTGCTTCGCACCTTCGGTATCCTTGGCGGCACTATTGACATGACGCGTGTCGACCTGCTGCCGGCCTTCGCCGAACGCAGTCAGCAGCGCCTTGTGCGCCAATATGTTGACCAGTCGGGGCGTGCCGCCGGACAGGCGATGCAGGGTTTTTACTGTGGAGCGGGGCAGCAGCGGATCCCCGTTGTGTCCGGCAATGCGCAGGCGCTGTTCGACATAATGGCCGACCTCATCGAGACTTAGGCCGCGCAACTGGTGATTGAAGGCGATGCGCTGCCTGATCTGGCGTGCCGAATGCGCCGCCAGCATTTCATCGAGTTCGGGCTGACCAAACAGGACGATGTGCAGGAGCTTGCGCTTCTCGGTCTCGAGGTTGGACAGCAGGCGCAGGCTCTCAAGCGTCAGCCGTGGCATGGTCTGTGCCTCGTCGATGCATAGCACGACCTTCTGCTCGGTCTTTGCCAGCTCAAGCAGACGCTGATTGAGACGTTTGACGATGTGGGAGGCATCGGGCGCTCCGGCTGGTATGCCGATTTCGTCTGCCACCTCGCGCAGGAAGGCGCGCGGTTCCATCTGCGGATTGGGGAGGTAGGCAGCTTTCCAGTCTGGTCTCAGTTCGGCAAGAAAATTGCGGCACAGCAGGGTCTTGCCGGTACCGACCTCGCCCACAACCTTGATGAAGCCTTCGCCGCTGGCCAGTGCCAGATTCAGCAGGTTCAGCCCCTCGCGGTGGCTGTTGCTGGGATAAATGAATTCGGTGTCCGGCGTAATGCCGAACGGGGCTTGACTCAGGCCGAAGTGGGCGAGATACACGGCCCGTTTAGTTTAACGGCACGGACAGTGGTGGCAGCACCAGATTGCGCATGCGATCACCACTTTCTTCGAGATCCTTCATCCAGGCGCGATCATCATGGATGATGGTCGGCTTCAGCAGGATCACCAATTCGCGTTTGGCGAGGCTGTTGCTGCGCTGGCCGAACAATGCGCCAGCGGCTGAATTGACTGTGCCCGGCAGGCCGCTGCGGTTATTGATCTGCTCCTGTGTCATCAGTCCGCCGATGGCAACAATGTTGCCATCCTGCACACGCACGATGCTGTCGGTTTCGTTGACGCTCGAGGAGGCGAGCGGCAGCCTGAACTGGCCCAGCGAGCCGAGATCGATAACCTTGTCTTTCTCGGTCACGGTACTGACGGCGGGGTGGACATGCAGGATGATGTTGCCATCGGTGTCGATCTGCGGCGTGACATCCAGGGATATGCCGGAAAAATAGGGTTGCAGCGTCAGGCTCGGCGTGGCGGTTGTACCGCCGGCAGTGCTGGTCGTCGTCGTCGTCGTGACATTGGTGACAAATAATTCGTCGGTGCCGACCTTGAGTACGGCTTTCTGGTTATTGATCGAAGCGATGCGCGGACTGGACAGCACGGACACCGTACCCTGGGTTTCGAGGAAATTCAGTAGTGCCGCAAAGTTGGCGGACTGGAAGGCGAGGCCGACAAAGCCGCCGCCCAATGCTGACGCGGCGACCGCCCCACCCAGTCCGGGTAACGCTGCGACGCTGGTGGACGACAGCGGGCCAGTTGGCTGCATCCCGCTGCCGGGCTGCATTACCCCGAGAGACAGCCGGTTGTTCTGGCTATGGAAGGTGGACCAATTGACGCCGGCCTGATACTGCTCGAAGAGCCGCACCTCGAGAATCTTGGCCTCCAGCATGACCTGCCGCTCGACCATGACCTGGGTGGCCTTGAGATATTGCTCGACCGAGCGCAGCTCGCCGGGCAGGGCGCGGATCACCACCACGCCGGAAATGCTGTTGACCACTACATTGCGGCCTTCGCCGCTGACGAGGGTGCGCAGCGCATCATCCAGATCCTTCCAGAAATTGGTGTTCGAATCGGTTGTGACGCGGCTGGTGATGTTGCTGCCGGTGGCTGTGCCGCCGCCCGTGCCGGCCGGCATGGGGATGCTGCCCGTACTGGGTGTCGATGTGGAACCTGTTGCCCCGGAACTGGCAATCGAACTGGAGGTGACGCGCAGTTCTGCCGCACCCTGACGGCGACTGGCCAGGTAGTTCACCTGGAATATGCGGGTTTGCAGGGTGTTCGGTTGAATCGAGATGCGGTTGCCGCGGATGTTGAATTCGTAGCCGTACAGTTCGCGAATCGATTCCAGCGCTTCCCGGACCGTCACATCCTTCAGGTTGACGGTGATGGTGCCGCTGACTTCCGGGCCGACCAGCATGTTGTAGCGTGTCCCGGTGACGATGGCCATGAACACCTGGGTAGCCGGCGCGCCGACCACCGACAGATCGAAGCGTGGTTCCTTGTTTTCCTGTGTGGGCATTTCCACCGTCAGCGGCATCAGCAGGGAGCGCTCGGCGACCTCGGCGGCCTTGCGGCCGGCAGCGGCCTGGGCGAGTTCGTTGCCGATGTTTTCCCGGACGACATCGGGGCGCTGTTGGGGCGCCGCGCAGGCTGCCAGTAAACCCAGTAACGGCAACAGGATCAATATTCTCATTTATCGGTCTTTCTGTTTTGCGCAGCGGGCTGCGCCTGTATTTGCGCCGCGTCGCTGGCAACTGCGCCAGCGCCGACTTTTTGTGCTGCACGGTTGGCAACCGTGCCAGCGCCGACTTTTTTCTCGGCGGCGGGAATCAGGCGCAAGGTTTCATCACCCTGCGGTCCCCTTAGTACGACATTGTCCTCATTGATCCTGATCAGCCGGGCTTCGCCGACCTTGCCGCCCAGTTCGACCACGCTGCCATTGATCAGCGCTGCCGGCTTGCCCTCCTTGCGCAGGATCACCGATTGTAAGCCGCTTGACTCGTAAATCGCGGCGTTGGCCGGATCGGCTCCGTCGAAATTGATGGTAGCGGGCGGCCGGGTTGGATCGGTCAGCTGGGCATGTGCCGTGCCCGCCAGCACCAGTAACGCAAGGGTCGGTATCAGACGACGAGCCATATCGAATCCAGACTGAGTGTGTAAACGATCAGGGTCAGCTCGCTGACAGGGTGTTTCTTGACGGCAAGGCGCATGTTGCCCCACAGCAGTTTTTGCCGGCTGCTTTCGAGTTCGCTCACATAGGCCAGCAGATCCTGATAATTGCCGGCGAGCCTGATTTCCACACCATGCTTGTAGATGTTGCCGCCGGGCATTGAGTCTGCCGCGGGTTTTTCGCCTTCACGGGCGGTCGGCGGATCAATCAGTGGCTGCGGTGACAGGGTCTTCAGGCTGACCAGCGTCAGGCCGCGATGACGGGCCAGCAGGGTCTGCAGCAGGGCCGGGGCCTGTGCCGGAGCCACCAGGGTCCGGTCGAAGGCCTTGAGGTCGCGCTCGGTGGCCGTCAGCTGGTCACGCAGCAACAGCAACTGGGTGCGATTCGCGGCATCCGGATCAATGTTTTGCGACTTCAGGCCAGCCAGCTGGACGCTCAGTTGTTCCTGTTCGGTCTGCTGCTGGGCAAGGGTCTTCTTCAAGCCGGCCGTTTGTTGCTGGCCGGGTTCTATCCAATACGAGAAGCCGCCAAACAAGATCGCCACTGCCAGGGCGCCAATGACCATGTACTTTTCGCGCGGCTGCATGGTGGCGAAGCGCTCGGACCAGCCTTGCCAGTGCGCCTTGAGGGCGTTGCCGTCAGCCATCAGCCGGGTCCTCCCATCGTTGCCGGGGGCGACATTGCGGGCTTGCCGTCGGCCCTGGCCGGGATCAGCATGAAATCATGAAAGGGCGCCTTGGCCGTTGCTGCCGCAACCGTTGGGGTTGGTGCCGCGGCTGGCGTGTTGACCATGGGATCGAGCTTGCCCGCGTCGAGTTTCAGTGCCGCGAAAGTGCGCCCCTGAAACGCCTGCTCCCTGCCGAGCCGGCGGATATATTCCGGCAACAGTGCCGGATCGACGGTGCGCCCATGAATTTCCATGCCACCACTGCCGTCGAAATCAAAGGCGGTGAGCCACAGGCCGGCCACCGACTGGCGGGAAAAGCCGCGCAGGTATTCGGCGTACGAGCCGGCTTGCGGCCCCAGGCGCTGTTGCAGTGTGGTCAGTACTTCACCGCGCGCTCCCAGCAGCAGGCGTGCGGCGCCGAGTTCCTGTTCGAGGCGGGGATCAGGCTTGCGGCCGGCAAGTTGTTGGCCCAAGGCGGTGATCTGCTCGCGTGCCGCCTTGAGCTGCGCATCGTTGGCGGCGGTTTGTGCCCTCAGTGCCGGCACCTCATGGCGCGCCAGCATTCCCAGCGCCAGCACCGCGGCGAGCAGCAGAACGCCGGCGATGGCCACATTGCCAAGTGCCAGCAAGTCGCGCTGTTTGAGTAGTGCGGTATCGTAAAGATTGATTTGCTGGCTCATCGTTATCCCGTCACTCGTCCCGCAAGGCTGCGCCAAGCGCAAGCCAGGCTTCTGCCTGGACGGCGGTTTCTGTCAGCCGGGGTGTCGCCGCAAAATCCATCACCTCTGCCAGATTCGCCGCCGTCACCGGCAGCGACAGATTGCTGCCCAGATACTGGACAAATGTTTCGCCACCCGGCAGCGGGCCAACCAGCAGGCGGGTGAGCGGGATCGTGCTGAAATTGCGGTCGAAACTGTCGAGCGAGCGCTGGATATCAAGTAATACGCGTTCATGTAGTGCGCCGGCATCAGCACCGGTGAGCTCCGGGCCGCTGACGTCGATGTGGCGTGTCATGTAAAGCTCGCCCTGATAGCTGACGGTGAGCAGTCCGCCCTTCTCGTTGAATGAAACCAGCGCCAGGCCGCGGTTCGGTTCCTCGAACAGTCCGGCCAGGTTGCGCTGTGCCAATTCGGGAATGTCGACGGCAGTCAGTGGCACCTGGGCCTCCTGAAACAGTTCGATGCGGGGGCGCACTATCTGATGGCTTGCCGCCACCACCCACATTTGCGGGGTGCGGGCGCCCTGCACGGGGATGTTCAGCACGTCGATAGACGCCTGCTCGACAGGAAAGTCCACCATTTCCTTGATGCGCCAGCGCAGTGCCTCGCGCATCTCCGCGCGCGGTGTATTCTCGGGTAGGCTGCCGGGCGCCTCGACCTGCAGCAACTGGTACTGGCCATGCGATAGCAGCGTGGTGCTCCGATTGCGCGCCACACGTTTGGCGTTTTTCAGGCGCTTCAGTGCTTCAAGTTCGCTACCCTCACGGGCAAACGTGTCATAGGCGACCACGCGTGGTTTTGCATCACGCACACGTGTCAAGTCAGCAACGGCAATCCGGTTGGTGCCAAACACCACCGCCGTCCAGCCGCCCGCTCCGTTTGCACCCGCCTTTTTTTGCCAGAAAGTCATAGTCGAAACTGATTTGCCGTGTGCCCGGAGTCTATTATCACATCCTATAAGGAATTGATTGAAAAGAAGTCGAAAAATCCGTCAGATAGCTCTGGTCACTGCTGTTTTTACCTGAATCCGATGATGGGCTGATCGACAGCGAGGCTTTCGCCAGCTTTCGCCAGCAACTCATTGACGACGCAATCGCGCTCGGCCTTGAGCACGTTCTCCATTTTCATCGCTTCGATGCGTGCCAGCACCTCTCCTGCCTTGACCTCCTGGCCTGGCGTCACGGCGATCTGGGTCAGGAGTCCGGGCATCGGCGAGAGCAGGAATTTCGACATGTCCGGCGGTGCCTTGTGCGGCATCAGCGATTGCAGATGTGCGGCGCGTGCCGTCATCACCAGCAGGTCGGCCTGGGTGCCCCAGTGAAACAGGCGGTACTTCAGGCCGCTGCGTTCGACCTGCATGCAAAAGTGTTCGCCAACCATTGGCCCCCCACGCTCACATTCGTTCGCTGCCCCCCACAGGGGGGCGCTGCCGCTTTTGGGGCTGCCCGGCAAGCGGCAGAAGGTGCCCTGATAGAGCGCCTGGCCAAATTGCCAGGGCGAGCGAATTTCATAACGCTCACCGGCAAACTCCACATCCCAACCAGGTGCGCCGTCGGTGGCGGCGCTGACCGTCACCGCGTGGTCGGTACCATCCTCAAGACGCACGACAAAGTTTGCGCCTGGCTTGTATTCGTGCCCGGGCATCTGGCCGCTGATCAGGGCATTGCGCGCCAGATACTGGCGATGCATGGCGGCAGCGACGCTGATCAGCATGGCTGGATCGTCGTGCGGCACAGCGGCGGCATTGAAGCCGTGCGGGTATTCCTCGGCGATCAGCCCGGTGTTGAAATTGCCCGACACAAAGCGCGGATTCTGCAGCAGCGCGGCCTGGAATGAGATGTTCGAGGCCACGCCGCGGATGACGAAGGCGTTCAGCGCATCACGCATGCGGGCAATGGCCGCGGCGCGCGTGGCGCCATGCACGATCAGCTTGGCGATCATCGAATCGTAGAACATCGAAATCTCGCCGCCCTCATAGACACCGGTGTCGACCCGCACCGCGGCAAGCGGGCCAGTGCTGTGCGCGGCCGGCGGATGGAACTTGATCAGGCGGCCGGTGGATGGCAGGAAACCGCGGAACGGGTCTTCGGCGTTGATGCGGCATTCCATCGCCCAGCCATCCAGCTTGATGTCGGCCTGCGTAAAGGGCAGCTTTTCGCCGGCGGCGACACGAATCATCAACTCCACCAGATCGAGGCCGGTGATGAATTCGGTCACCGGATGCTCGACCTGCAGGCGCGTGTTCATTTCGAGGAAGTAGAAGCTTTTGTCCTTGCCGACGACGAACTCGACGGTGCCGGCCGACTGGTAATTGACTGCCTTGGCCAGCGCCACGGCCTGCTCGCCCATCGCCTGGCGCGTCGCCGGGTCGATGAACGGCGAAGGCGCCTCCTCGATGACTTTCTGGTGGCGGCGCTGCAGCGAGCACTCGCGCTCGTGCAGGTAGATGCAGTTGCCGTGGGCATCGCCGATCAGCTGGATTTCGATGTGGCGCGGCTCCTCGACAAACTTCTCGATGAAGACGCGATCGTCGCCAAAGGCATTCTTGGCCTCGGTCTTGCACGAGCTAAAGCCTTCATGCGCCTCCTGGTCGTTGAAAGCGACGCGCAGGCCTTTGCCACCCCCCCCGGCTGATGCCTTGATCATCACCGGATAGCCGATGTCACGGGCGATCTTCACCGCCTGATCAGGCGTATCAATGGCCTCGTTGTAACCGGGAATCACATTGACCCTGGCTTCGAGGGCGAGCTTCTTCGAGGCGATCTTGTCGCCCATCGCGGCCACGGAGTAGTGCTTGGGGCCGATGAAGACGATGCCCTCCTCTTCCAGCCGTCGCGAAAAGGCTTCGTTCTCGGAGAGAAAGCCGTAGCCCGGATGCACCGCCTCGGCGCCGGTCTGCTGGCAGGCGGCGATGATCTTGTCCATCGCCAGATAGGATTCCTTGGAGGGCGCCGGGCCGATGCAGACGGCCTCGTCGGCCATTTCCACATGCAGCGCATCGCGATCGGCCTCGGAATACACGGCGACGGTCAGGATGCCCATCTTGCGGGCGGTCTTGATGACGCGGCAGGCGATTTCTCCCCGGTTCGCGATCAATATTTTCTTGAACATGGTCAAACCCTTTCACCACGGAGTTCACGGAGGCCACCGAGAAAATGCAGCTGGAAAGAATGTCTCTCTCCGTGTCCTCCGTGGTTAATGCATGTTTTCATAGGGGAATGTTGCCGTGCTTGCGCCACGGGTTTTCGATCTTCTTGTTGCGCAACATGACCAAGGAGCGGCAGATGCGCTTGCGCGTTTCATGCGGCTGGATCACGTCGTCGATGAAGCCGCGTGCGCCGGCAACGAAGGGGTTGGCGAACTTGGCCTTGTATTCGGCCTCGCGCGCCGCGACCTTGGCGGGATCGTTCTTTTCCTCGCGGAAGATGATCTCGACCGCGCCTTTCGGGCCCATCACGGCGATTTCCGCGGAAGGCCAGGCAAAGTTGACGTCGCCGCGCAGGTGCTTCGAGGCCATCACGTCATAGGCGCCACCGTAGGCCTTGCGCGTAATCAGCGTCACCTTCGGCACGGTGCACTCGGCGTAGGCGTAGAGCAGCTTGGCGCCGTGCTTGATGATGCCGTTGTATTCCTGCGCGGTGCCCGGCATGAAGCCCGGCACATCGACGAAGGTGACGATCGGAATGCCGAAGGCGTCGCAGAAGCGCACGAAGCGCGCCGCCTTGATCGCCGACTTGATGTCGAGGCAGCCGGCCAGCACCATCGGCTGGTTGGCGACGATGCCCACTGCCTGGCCTTCCATGCGCGCGAAGCCGATGACGATGTTCCCGGCGTGATCCGGCTGCAGCTCGAAAAATTCGCCGTCATCCACCGTCTTGGTGATGAGTTCCTTGATGTCGTAGGGCTTGTTCGGGTTATCCGGCACCAGGGTGTCGAGCGAATAGTCGAGCCGCTCGGCCGGGTCCGGCGTTGGCCGGATCGGCGCCTTTTCCTTGTTGTTGAGCGGCAGGTAGTTGAAGAAACGGCGCAACATCAGCAGCGCCTCGACGTCGTTCTCGAAAGCCAGGTCGGCCACGCCCGAGCGTGTCGTATGGGTAATGGCGCCACCGAGTTCCTCGGCCGTCACCGCCTCGTGGGTCACCGTCTTCACCACCTCGGGGCCGGTGACGAACATGTAGGAAGTATCCTTGACCATGAAGATGAAGTCGGTCATCGCTGGCGAATACACCGCGCCGCCGGCGCAGGGGCCCATGATCAGCGAGATCTGCGGGATCACGCCCGAGGCCATGACGTTGCGCTGGAAGACTTCGGCGTAACCGCCCAGCGCCGCCACGCCTTCCTGGATGCGCGCGCCGCCCGAGTCGTTGAGGCCGATCACCGGCGCGCCGACCTGCAGCGCCTTGTCCATGACCTTGCAGATCTTCTCGGCGTGCGCCTCGGACAGCGCACCGCCGAACACCGTGAAGTCCTGCGAGAAGATGAACACCATGCGGCCGTTGATGGTGCCATAGCCGGTGACCACGCCGTCGGACGGCACCTTGTTGTCGGCCATGCCGAAGTCGACGCAGCGGTGTTCCTTGAACATGTCCCACTCTTCGAAGGTGCCGTCGTCGAGCAGCAGCTCGATGCGCTCGCGCGCGGTCAGCTTGCCCTTTTTGTGCTGGGCGTCGATGCGCTTCTGGCCGCCGCCCAAGCGCGCCTGTTCGCGCTTGTCGTCCAGTTGCTGGATGATTGCATGCATTGCGTGGTCCTCTCTTGGTGCTTAACGAAATACACAATCTGACGCCAGGTAATCCCCTGAGCGCAGCGAACAAACTCCAACCCCCGCCTTAACGAAATACATCGTAGCGTTTGCGCCGGGCCGCCCCAAGCAAACGCGGGACGCGCCGCCAGGCGCAACCCGCACCGCTCGCAAAAGAAGCGCCCCGTGATAAACGAGCGCAGCGAGCCGACAGGAACCCCCCGCGAGGGGGGCGAAGGGGGGCGGGCGTTTTCATGATGCGGGGTGATGTTTCACGCATTATGAAAGTTAGCTCAGGCAGCCAAGCAGTTGCTGCGCGGCGGCGGCGGGTGTCACCGCGCCGCCCTCGACCGCGGTCATCAGTTGCGGCAGGGCCGCGCGTACGGCGGGGTGCGCACGAAAGCGGTTGCGCAAGCCCGCGTCGATCATCTGCCACATCCAGTCCAGCGCCTGGCGTTGGCGCTTGAGCGCCAGCTCGCCGGCCGCCTCCAGCGCCGCCCGATGTGCCTCGATGCACTGCCATAATTCGGCAATGCCGGCGTTGCGGGTGGCGCTGGCCATGAGTACCGGCGTCTTCCAGTTCGTCGAAATGGGCCGCAGCATGGACAGCGCGGCGCGCATCTGCGCCATGGCCGTTTCAGTGGTTAGCGGGTCGATGTCGGCCTTGTTGAAGACGATGATGTCGGCGAGTTCGACGATGCCTTTCTTGATCGCCTGCAGGTCGTCGCCGGCATTGGGCAGTTGCAGCAGCACGAAAACATCGGTCATGCCGGCGACCAGCGTTTCGCTCTGCCCAACGCCAACGGTCTCGACGATCACGACATCGAAGCCGGCCGCCTCGCAAACCAGCAATGCCTCGCGCGTTTTTTCGGTGACGCCGCCGAGCGCGCCGGATGAGGGGCTGGGCCGGATGAAGGCGGCTTCGAGCTGCGCCAGTCGCTCCATGCGCGTCTTGTCGCCAAGAATCGAGCCGCCCGAGCGCGTCGATGACGGGTCGACCGCCAGCACGGCGACCCGCTTGCCCTGTGCGATGAGCAACAACCCGAGCGCCTCGATGAAGGTGGACTTGCCGACCCCGGGCACTCCCGAGATGCCGATCCGCATCGACTTGCCGGTGCTTGGCAGCAGGGCGTGCAGCAGCGCTTGCGCACGCATCTGGTGGTCGGCGCGGGTCGATTCGATCAGCGTGATGGCCTTGGCCAGCGCGCGCCGGTTGCCGGCGAGCACGCCGCCGATCAGCTCGCGATCGGCCACCGTGGCCTCCATCTCAGTTGCTCCAGCGCGCATCAATCCACCCGCGAGGCTTGAAAGGCCAGATTCGTTGAGGGTCGGGGCGCGCCAAGGGCGTCGGGTGGCCGACATCGCTCATGTCATCCGGACCGGGCTTGGCCCGGCCCTCCTTCTTTACTTCGCCATGTCGGCCACCCGCCACCCTTGGCGAGGTGGGCTGTCGCATCTGGGCCGCAAAACACCCGCGGCGTTCCCCAATCAGGCCGGTGGGGTGCTCTGCAGAGCGAAGTAAAGGAGAATGGGGCGGTCGAAGACCGCCGGCGGGGGACATGAGCGGCGCAGAGTGCCCCATCGGCCTGATCGCGCACCAGCACCAGCACCCGCACCAAGCGTCGAGTTTCATCCTAGGCGCTGTGCGGCAGGTGCGTGGCGCGGATGGCGCGCAGCACTTCGTGGGCGGAATGCAGGATCGGCGTGCCGGGCCCGAAGATGCCGGCGACCCCGAGCTTGCGCAGGAACTCGTAGTCCTGCGGCGGGATGACGCCGCCGACAAATACGGCGATGTCCTTCGCCCCCTCCTGTTTCAGTGCCTCGATCAACTGTGGCACCAGCGTCTTGTGGCCGGCGGCCAGCGTCGACACGCCGATGGCGTGGACGTCGTTTTCGATGGCCTGCCGCGCGGCTTCTTCGGGTGTCTGGAACAGCGGGCCGATGTCGACATCGAAGCCGAAGTCGGCAAAGGCCGTCGCCACCACCTTGGCGCCGCGGTCATGACCGTCCTGGCCGAGCTTGGCGACCATGATGCGGGGCCGGCGCCCCTCGGCGGCGGCAAAGGATTCGATCTGGTCGCGCAGTGCGGCGATTTCGTCGCGCATGTTTTCATCCTGTCCGAGCATGGCGCCATAGACGCCGGAAACCGTCTGGTGGGTGGCGCGGTGGCGGCCCCAGACCTTCTCCAGCGCATCCGAGATCTCGCCGACGGTTGCTCTCATTCGGGCTGCTTGCACGGCGAGAGCGAGCAGATTACCCGCTTTGCTTCCGTCTGCGTCTTTCGCCGCATGGGTCAGCGCATCGAGGGCCTGAAATACCGCCTGCGCATCGCGCCTGGCGCGGATTTCTTCGAGGCGCGCCACCTGCGCATCGCGCACCGCGTGGTTGTCGATATTGAGGGTGTCGACCGGCGCTTCGTCAGGCAGGCGGAGTTTGTTCACGCCGACGATGACGTCCAGCCCCGAGTCGATGCGCGCCTGTTTTTCGGCGGCGCACTTTTCGATCTGCAGTTTGGCCCAGCCGGATTCGACGGCGTGGGTCATGCCGCCCATCTGCTCGACTTCCTGGATCGTGTTCCAGGCCATGTCGGCCATGTCCTGCGTCAGCTTTTCCATCATGTAGCTGCCGGCCCAGGGGTCGATGACGTTGCAGATGTGGGTTTCTTCCTGGATCAGGATCTGCGTGTTGCGGGCGATGCGTGACGAAAAGTCGGACGGCAGCGCGATGGCCTCGTCGAAGGCGTTGGTGTGCAGGCTTTGCGTGCCGCCAAAGACGGCGGCCATCGCTTCGATGGTGGTGCGCACCACGTTGTTGTAGGGATCCTGCTCGGTCAGTGACCAGCCCGAGGTCTGGCAGTGCGTGCGCAGCATCAGCGACTTCGGATTCTTCGCACCGAACTCTTTCATGATGCGCCACCACAAGAGGCGCGCCGCGCGCAGCTTGGCCACCTCCAGATAGAAGTTCATGCCGATGCCGAAGAAGAAGGACAGCCGCCCGGCGAAGGCGTCGACATCCAGGCCGGTCTGCATGGCGGTGCGCACGTACTCCATGCCGTCGGCCAGCGTGAAGGCCAGTTCCAGCGCCTGCGTCGCGCCGGCTTCCTGGATGTGGTAACCGGAGATCGAGATCGAGTTGAACTTCGGCATGTGCTGCGCCGTGTAGCCGATGATGTCGGCGATGATGCGCATCGACGGCGCGGGCGGGTAGATGTAGGTGTTGCGAACCATGAACTCCTTGAGGATGTCGTTCTGGATCGTGCCCGAGAGCTGGTCCTGGCCGACGCCCTGTTCCTCGGCGGCGACGATGTAGCCCGCCAGCACCGGCAGCACCGCGCCGTTCATGGTCATCGACACCGAGACCTTGTCGAGGGGAATGCCGGCGAAGAGGATTTTCATGTCCTCGACCGAATCGATGGCCACGCCGGCCTTGCCGACATCGCCGACGACGCGCGGGTGGTCGGAATCGTAGCCGCGGTGGGTGGCCAGGTCGAAGGCCACCGAAACACCTTGTGCGCCGGCAGTCAGCGCCTGGCGATAGAAGGCGTTCGATTCCTCGGCGGTGGAAAAGCCGGCGTACTGGCGGATGGTCCAGGGACGCCCCACATACATGGTTGCCTGCGGCCCGCGCAGGTAAGGTTCGAAGCCGGGCAGGGTGTCGGCATAGGGCAGGTCGGCGGTATCGGCCGCGGTATAGAGCGGCTTCACCGTCAATCCCTCGGGCGTGGTCCAGTCCAGCTTCTTCAGGCCGCCGTCCGGCGCGGACTTGGCCGCTGCCTTTTGCCAGGCGTCCAGCGCCGGAATATTTACCTCGGGATACTTGCTCATGGTCTTCACTCCCGCCGGTGGCCCGGCTGTTGGGTTGTCTTGCGCATGATGCTTGACTTTTGCGATCCTGAATAATACTGTATCCATAATTATGAATGCAAGACATCCCGTTGATGCTGTTCGTGACAGCCTGGCCGCTCCCGCACTCTACGAGCAGGTGGCGGAACGCCTGCGCACCCGCATCTACGCCCATGAACTGGCGCCCGGTGCCTGGATTGACGAACAGGGGCTCGCGGACGAATTCGGCATCTCGCGCACGCCGCTGCGCGAGGCGCTCAAGGTGCTGGCCGCCGAGGGGCTGGTGGTGCTCAAGCCGCGCCGCGGCTGCTATGTCGCCGCGCTGGCGGAGCGCGACCTCGACGAAATCTTTCCGATTCTGGCGTTGCTGGAAGGCCGCGTGGCCGAGGAGGCGACCCGACGCCTGGCCGGCCTTGAGGCCGGCGTGGGCCGTCTCGCCAGCGCCGACTTTTCCCGGCTGGAGGAAATTCACGCGGACCTGGAGCGCCATGCCGCCGCCCACGATATCGATCGCTTCTTCGCGACCAACCAACAATTTCACAGTGCGCTGCAGGAGCTGGCCGGCAACCGCTGGTTGTCGCAACTCATCGACGACACGCGCAAGTTCCTCAAGCTCACGCGGCGCGATTCGCTGCGCCTGGATGGCCGGCTCAAGCAATCTCTGGCCGAGCATCGCGCCATCCTGGCCGCCATGAAAAAGCAGGACGCCGCCGCCGCCGCGCTACACATGCACAACCATATCCTCTCCGGCCGCGCCGCGCTGGCAAAGCTGCTGGTTCAGCCATGACCGTGGGTGCGGTATTGCTCGCCCGCGATGGGCCGATTGCCACTGTCACCCTGTCCAATCCGGGCAAGAAGAATGCGCTCGATGCCGCGATGTGGCGCCAGCTGGCGACTGTATTTGCCGACCTCGACGCGGATGAAAGCCTGCGCTGCGTGATCGTGCGGGGTGAAGGGGACAGCTTTGCCGCGGGCGGCGATCTGGCCGAATTCCGCGACGCGCGCGCCGCTGTCGACAGTGCGCTCGCCTACCATGCGCAGGTTGCCGCGGCGCTGCAGGCCATCACCAGCTGTCGCCATCCCGTAGTGGCGCTGATCCTCGGCCCCTGCATCGGCGGCGGCCTGGAAATAGCGGCCGCCTGCGATCTGCGCATTGCCGGCACTGCGGCCCAACTCGGTGCGCCGATCAACCGGCTGGGGTTTTCGATGTATCCACCCGAACTGGCCGGGCTGCTGCAACTGGTCGGGCCGGCGGTGGTCCGGGAACTGCTCCTCGAAGGCCGGCTGCTGACCGCGCACGAGGCTTATGAAAAGGGCTTGTTGACCCGGGTGGTCGCTGATGCCGCCGCTCCGGCCGAGGCGCTTGCCACGGCGCTACGCATCGCCGCCGGCGCACCTCTTGTGGCGCGCTGGCACAAGCAGTGGATTGGCCGCCTGCAACAGGGGGCGCCACTCACGCCGGAAGAATTGCGGGCTTCCTTTGCCTTCCTGAAAAGTGCAGACTACGCGGAAGGGCTGGCTGCGTTTCTCGAAAAACGGGCGCCCTGCTTCACCGGTCAATAAACCCACCTGCACGAGGAAACCCCATGTCGCTTCCCGTCCGCGACGCTACCGCCATGCGCCCGCGCCTCGACTGGCGCACGATCGACACCGTCCTGCTGGACATGGACGGCACGTTGCTCGACCTGCATTTCGACAACCATTTCTGGCAGACGCACGTGCCGCTGCGTTATGCCGAGGCGCGCGGACTGCCGCACGAGCTTGCCCGCGAGGAGTTGATGGCGCGCTACCACGCCCGCGCCGGCACGCTCGAATGGTATTCGGTCGACTTCTGGGAAACCGAGCTGGAACTGGACATCATGCGCCTGAAGGAAGAAGTGGCGCACCTGATCGCCGTTCATCCGGCCGTCACCGACTTCCTCACCGCCATGCGTACCGCCGGCAAGCGCCTGGTGCTGGCCACCAACGCCCACCACAAGGCGCTGACGCTCAAGATGGCGCGAACGGGCCTGGAACCGCATTTCGACGCCCTCGTCAGTTCGCACACGCTGGGCGCGGCGAAAGAGGCGCAGGCTTTCTGGGAGCGCCTGCGTGCGGTCGAGGATTTCGACCCGGCGCGCACCCTGCTGGTCGATGACAGCCTGCCGGTGCTGGATGCCGCCCGTACCTATGGCATCCGCCATCTGGTTGCCGTGCGCCGGCCCGACACGCGTCAACCCGAGAAAGACACTGGTAGCTACCCGGCTATTGACAGCTTTGCCGAACTGCTTACATAATGAGAACCATTCTCATATAAGCAAGCGCCAAATGTCTCCTTCATCCCAGACGTTTCCCCTCAAGGGTCCGCTGCTGCGCGGCTCAAGCCGCCCGCGGGTTGCCCTGCTGGGCCAGGCCGGCGTCGGCAAGCGCAGCATCTTTCGCGCGGCCTCCAGTACGGTAGTGCATCACGAACGGCTGGCCGGCATCGGCCCGGCCTATGAGGAATGCCAGGTCGAAATCGGTCTCGACCAGATCTCGCTGGTCAACCTGCCTTCCATTGATACTTTTCACCAGTTGCAGGGTGATGTGCCCCACGTAACAGTGGTCCTCAAGTATTTGCTCTGGGGCGACCGCTGGCCGGCCATCGCCCGTCACGAGGCGCACCAGCCCGAAAAAGCCTTCGCCGCGCCAGACGTGTTGCTGCTGGTGATGGACGCCACCGCGCTCGAGCGCGATCTCGAGCTGGCGCTCGAACTCGCCCAGATGGGTCGGCCGCTGGTGATTGCGCTGAACCGCATGGACGAGGCGCGCGACAAGCGGATGTTCATCAATGTGCGGGCACTGTCGGCAAAGCTCGGCGCGCCGGTCGTGCCCACGGTCGCCCACATGGGTATTGGCCTGGCCGACCTGTTCAGCACGGTGGTGCGCGCCGCGCGTGAAGCCCGCAGTCCGCAGCCGCAACCACCTAGTCCCCACATCGCCGCCCAACTGCCGGCGATTGCCGACATCGTTGCCGCAGCCGACGTCGCGACGGCCTTCGGCGTGCCGCCGATGCTGCTGACGATGCAGCTGGCCGAAAACGACGACTACTTCTTCGACGAATTGCGCTGCCATTTCCCCGCGCAATTCGCCGCCCTGCTGCAGGCGCGGGACGCGGCATCCGCCGTGCTGCCGCGCCCGCTGGACGACGAGATCCATGCCGACCGCCATCACCGTGCCGCGCTGCTCTACGAAACCGTCACCCGTCCCGGCGGCGAGCACGCCATGCCCCGCTGGCAACGCTGGGCCGACGAACTGTTCCTGCACCCGCGCTGGGGGATGGTCGGCAGCCTGACGATCTTCGCGCTCGTGCTGTTTTTCGTCTTCGAGGTTAGCGCCTTCCTCGACAGCCACACGGTGGCGCGCCTGATCGAATGGGCCGAACCCTGGCAGCCGACCGATCTCGGCGGCGTTGTTGCACGCGCCGTGCTCGACGGCTTCATCGGGCTGGCCGGCATCGTCATTCCCTACATGATCCCGCTGGTGCTGCTGCTGGTGCTGCTCGAAGAGTCAGGGATCATGCACCGTGTCGCCTTCGTGGTGGATCGTGGCTTCCACAAACTGGGGCTGCACGGCGGCGTCGCCCTGCCCTTCCTCATGGGGCTGGGTTGCAACGTGCCGGCGCTCGCCGCCACGGCGGCCGTCACCCACGGCCGCGACCGCACTGTCGCCGCGCTGCTGATCACCTTCCTGCCCTGCTCGGCGCGCTCGGCGATCCTGCTGGCGCTGGGCGGCAAATATCTCGGCGGCTTCGGCGTGTTCGCCCTGTTCATGCTGGTGCCGATTGTCGTCAGCCTGATCGGCAAGCTGCTGAAGCGCCGCTATCCGGAAACCACGCCCGGCATGATCCAGGAAATCCCGCCCTATGCCGTGCCGACCCTGCGCGCCCTGCTGGCCAATACCTGGGAACGCAGCCGCGACATCGTCACCGTCGTGCTGCCGCTGCTGGTGGCCGGCAGCGTGGTGCTGGCGCTACTGTCGCATTTCGGCGCCGATTACTGGATCAATCTGACGCTGACGCCGATTACCGTCTGGTGGCTCGGCTTGCCCGTCGCGCTGGGTGTGCCGATCCTGTTCGGTGTGCTGCGCAAGGAACTCTCGCTGCTGATGGTGTTCCAGGCGCTCGGCACGCAGGAACTGGCAGGCGTGCTCAGCGTGACGCAAATCGCCACCTTCCTCGCCTTCCTGACCTTTTATGTGCCCTGCGTGTCGACCTTCGCGATGATGCTCAAGCTGCTGGGGCGGCGCGAGGCATATTTTTCAGTCGCACTTTCAGTGGGGGCAGCACTGGTGGTTGCGCTGGCGGTGCGCTTGCCGCTGGAACTGGCCAGCATTGTTTAGCGCCGTCCCGCAGCAGGGAGGCCGTCAGGCCGGAAGCGGCCCGAAGAGGCTGCGCCGACTTTTGTAACTGCTCACCCAGACCTTTAGTCGGCGCTGCCCAGCGTTTCCAGTTCCTCAAGTAACGCTGCCGACACCTCTATGCCCTCGGCCTGGGCACGGCGCTCCAGTTCGAGGCGGCGATAACCGGGCAGACGCACCTCGGGATCGACCAGCATTGCCGCGACCAATGTTTCCATTCGTTCGGCGAACACCGCTTGTCCGGCAAGGGCGCCGGGATCAATGACGAGAAAGGCCTGGCCAATGTGTGGCCGGTTGCCGCTTTCGGCAAAAAACGAATCAGCCTCGAAGCCGAAGGCCGCGCCGGTAAGCGCGCAGCACAGCAATTCGACGACCAAAGCCAGCATGGCGCCCTTGACGCCACCCGCCGGCAGCATCATGCCTGCGAGTCCGGCCTGTGGATCGGTGGTCGGGTTGCCTGCCTTGTCAAGTGCCCAGCCGGCCGGAATGGCCTTGCCATCCTTCGCTGCCACCATCAGCTTGCCGCGGGCAACTTCGGATAACGACAGATCGATGGTGAGCGGCGGCTGATCCTTGCGGGGAAAGACGGCAGCGATCGGATTGGTGCCAAACAAAGGACGGTGGCCGCCCCAGGCAGGCATGGCCGCAGGTGAATTGCTGAAGGCCAGTCCCAACATGCCGGCCGCCGCGACTGGTTGCAGATGGTAGGCGGCGACGCCGAAATGGTGGCTGCGCGTAACACCGGCGTAGGCCACTCCACATGAATGGGCACGCGCAATAGCTTCCGTGACGGCCATTGCACAGGCCGGGAAAGCCAGCCCTTCGGCAGCGTCCACGAGGCACACGGCGGCCTTCTCGCGCAAAATACGCGGTACGGCGTTGCCGCTGACGCGACCATGACGCAAGTGGCCGGCGTACTGCGCAACACGCGACAAACCGTGGGAGGCGAGGCCCTGAGCCTCGGCATTCACCAGCGCCGCTGCGGTAATCCGTGCCATCGCGGCGGATGCCCCGGCGCGCTCGAGTGCCGCTGCCGCAATTTCCTGCAAGCGTTCGATGGAGATCCTTGTCATGAAAATTCTTTGATGCTAGGTCGCCACCATTGGATCGGTACAGTATTCATAATTACGCGTGACGACATAGGAGCGGCGTAACTCCACGGGTTGATCCCTGAAAGAATAAGCTGTGCGGATGATCAGCAACAACGGTTCGCCGATGCTCACACCGAGCAAACGAGCCTGGACCTCATCCGCTAAAACGGCGCGCAACTTTTCATGCGGACGAATCACGGTCACGCCGAATTGTTCCTGATACAGGTGGTAAAGCGTGGATGGACGCTCCCGAAGCATTTTCTCGGTCATCCCCAAGAACAGATTTTCCGGCAACAGAATTTCGTCAAGCATCACCGGAGCGCCGCTCAGCGAGAGCTTGTTGACGATGCGCAGGACGCGTGACTTTGGTTTTATGTCGAGCGCCGTCGCCATGCAGGGTTCGGCTTTTGCCTTGCCGAATTCCACCAGCTCGACGAGCGGGTATTCCTTGTGGCCGTCCTGGCGGATGACATGGAAAAAAGCGAACAAATAGCGATCCTGACTATGCGTGGAAACAAATGTGCCGCGACCCTGCTGGCGTATCAGGAAGCCCTCGCCCGACAATTCGTCGACCGCCTTGCGGACAGTGCCCATGCTGACGCCGTAGCGCTCGCAGAGTTTCGTTTCCGACGGGATGGCGCCCCCGGGCTTCCACTCGCCTTGATGCACGGCATCAATGATCTTGCGCTTGACTTCCTTGTAAAGCAGTGCCCCTGAGGGGTTCGCAACAGCCGACCGGCCAACCATGATCTTCCCCCTTGTTTTGTCTGGTGAATGCCAGCTAATTATCGAACAATTATAGGCTAGGCAAAATCATTTGATTCATACAGGTCATCTAGTTGACTTATGGTTTGTGCTTCGCTACTCTTTTGCCACGGCCATAGTGCGGCTGGCAGACAAGGAGACGGGAATGATTCAATTTTTGGTACATGAAGACGGCGACTCCGTCGGAACGATCGTAGTCGAAGGCATCAAGGCGGGAGACACCCTGACCGGCTGGGTCATGGAGCAGGACAAAACGGTCACGATCAAAACGCTTAACGCGATTCCGATCGGCCACAAGATTGCGCTCAAGGCGCTCAAGAACAACGGCACGATCATCAAGTACGGCGTCGACATCGGCCGGACCATCGCCCCCATCAAGCTGGGCGAATATGTGCACGTCCACAACGTCAAGACCAAGCGTTGGTAGGCAACGTCAGCGGGCCATTCCAACTTCAAATCAGAGGACAACGATAATGCTCAGTAAAAAAAGTACCATCTTGGGCTACCGCCGTGAAAACGGTCGCGTCGGCATTCGCAACCACGTCATCATCCTGCCGGTCGATGACATCTCCAACGCCGCATGCGAGGCGGTCGCCAACAACATCAAGGGCACCATGGCCCTGCCGCATCCCTATGGCCGGCTGCAATTTGGCGCCGACCTGGACCTGCATTTCCGCACCTTGATCGGCACCGGCGCAAACCCGAACGTTGCCGCCGTGGTGGTCATCGGCATTGAAGAAGGCTGGACCAAGCTGATCGTCGATGGCATCGCCAAGACCGGCAAGCCGGTCGTCGGCCTGTCGATCGAACTGCATGGCGACCACGACACCATCATGCGCGCCTCGAAGGCCGCGCGTGAGTTGGTGCAGTGGGCGTCAGAAAAGCAGCGCGAAGCCTGCCCGGTTTCCGAGTTGTGGGTCTCCACCAAGTGTGGCGAATCGGACACCACCTCCGGTTGCGGTTCCAACCCGACCGTCGGCAATGCGTTCGACAAGCTCTATGGCATCGGTTCCACGCTGTGCTTTGGTGAGACGACGGAAATCACCGGCGGTGAGCAGCTGGTAGCGGCACGTTGCCGCACGCCTAAAGTGAAGAAGCAGTTCATGGACATGTTCAACCGCTATCAGGATCTGGTCAATCGCAACAAGACGTCCGACCTTTCCGACTCCCAGCCGACCAAAGGCAACATTGCCGGTGGTCTGACCACCATCGAAGAAAAGGCGCTGGGCAATATCCAGAAGATCGGTAAGAAGTGCATGGTCGACGGCGTCCTCGACAAGGCCGAAACCCCCACCGGTCCGGGCCTGTGGTTCATGGACTCGTCTTCGGCAGCCGCCGAGATGGTGACGTTGTGCGCGGCATCCGGTTTTGTCGCACACCTGTTCCCCACCGGTCAAGGCAACATCATCGGCAATCCGATCCTGCCGGTGATCAAGCTGTGCGCCAACCCCAGAACCGTGCGCACCATGGGTGAGCATGTCGATGTGGATGTCTCGGGTTTGCTGCAACGCGATATGAACCTCGATCAGGCAGGCGACAAATTACTGGAATGCATGTTGCGCACCGCCAATGGCCGCCTCACTGCCGCCGAAGCCCTGGGCCACCGTGAGTTCGTCCTGACCAGACTCTATGAGAGTGCTTGAGGTTTGAATTACCACGCTTAACGAAACAGGTCTTGGCGCAGAGCGAAGGCTTGTTTCCGACAAATTAAGGAATTAACCATGTCAGTTACTTACTTGAAAAAAGCCGGCAAGACGCTGGAAACGGAAACAGCAACTGCACAGAAGGTTGTCAGTGAGATGCTGGCCGAGATTAACAAGAATGGTGAAAGCGCTGTGCGCGAATATTCGCGCAAACTGGACAAGTGGGAAGGCGACATCATCATGTCGCCGGAAGCCATTGAAGCCGTGATCAAGGATGTCCCGGACAGTGTCAAGCGCGACATCGAGTTTGCCTCCAAGCAGGTGTATGACTTCTCGGTAGCGCAGAAGGAAAGCATGCTCGAATTTTCCACCGAGCTGCATAAGGGCGTGACTGCCGGCCAGCGCGTGATACCAGTCAACGTGGTTGGCTGCTATGCACCATCTGGCCGCTATGCGCATATAGCATCGGCTTACATGACCGTGGCGACCGCCAAGGCCGCGGGCGTAAAAACCATCATCGCCTGCTCGAGCCCCTATCGTGGCGGCGGCATGCACCCCTACTTGCTCTATGCATTCAAGGCCGCCGGTGCGGATGTCATCATGACTCTGGGTGGTGTGCAAGCGATTGCCACCATGGCCAATGGCCTATTCACCGGCAAGCAGGCCGATGTGGTGGTCGGCCCGGGCAACAAGTTTGTCGCCGAAGCCAAGCGCACTCTGTTCGGCAAGGTCGGTATCGACGTCTTCGCCGGCCCATCCGAAGTAGCGGTCATTGCCGATGAAACGGCTGATCCGTACATCGTTGCCAGTGACTTGGTCGGTCAGGCCGAACACGGCCATGAGACTCCCGCCTGGTTGTTCACCACCCACGAGCCCCTGGCCAAGGAAGTGATGCGGCTGGTGCCTGAACTGATTGAAAAACTGCCGCCCATCGCCAAGGATGCAGCGGGTTCAGCCTGGCGCGATTATGGCGAGATCATCGTTTGCTCGACCCGCGAAGAAGTCGCGGAAATCTCCGACAAGTACGCCAGTGAGCACCTTGAAGTTCACGCCAAGGATCTGGATTGGTGGCTGGCAACCCTGACCTGCTACGGTTCGCTGTTCCTCGGTGAGGAAACCACGGTTGCCTATGGTGACAAAGCCGCTGGCCCGAACCATGTACTGCCCACCATGGGCGCCGCCCGCTATTCCGGTGGCCTGTCGGTGCATAAGTTCATGAAGATACTGACCTGGCAGCGTCTGACGCGCGAAGGCAGCCGTGACATCGGCGTAGTGACCGCACGCATCAGTCGACTGGAAGGCATGGAAGCCCATGCGCGCACTGCCGATGATCGCTTGCGCAAGTACTTCCCGAACGACAAGTTCGATGTTGGTTCACCCGTCCTAGAGTGAGAGGCTACATATGAGTACAGATATCAGCATCAACGTACCTGCGCTATTCGATTTACGCGGCCGGCAAGCCCTGATCACCGGTGGCAGCAGCGGCATTGGTGCTGCTATCGCTTATGCCCTCGGCAAATCAGGGGCGTCGGTCATTCTCGCTGCACTTGAAAAGGGGCTGGACGAAGCAGCGGTTCAATTGCAGTCGGCCGGCGTCAAGGTGTCGAATACCATCGTTGCCGATCTGGGTTGCCATGACGGGATCCAGAAACTTGGCGATACGGTCAAGTCGGGCCATGGTGCAATTGACATCGTGTTCAACTGTGCCGGGGTGAATCTGCGCCAACCTTTCATGGAAATCACGCCACAGACCTGGGACATTCAGTTGAACATGCATCTGGCAGCGCCGATGTTCCTGACGCAGGCGCTGGCGCCGGGCATGAAGGAGCGGGGCTGGGGGCGGATCGTCAATATTGCCTCATTGCAAAGCTACCGCGCATTCGCCAACAGCGCTCCCTATGGTGCGGGCAAGGGGGGAATTGTGCAACTGACTCGCGCAATCGCCCAGGAGTGGTCGCGTTACGGCATTACTTGTAACGCAATTGGCCCCGGCTTTTTCCCGACACAATTGACTGCAGCCGTATTTAATGATGAGGCGCTGGTACGCAAGCATGCCGAGCAAACGGCTATCGGCAGAAATGGCGTGATGGAAGACATCTACGGTGTTGCCGTATTCCTCGCCAGCGAAGCCTCGGCCTACATCACCGGCCAGACCATCATGCTGGATGGCGGCTATACAGCCAAGTAAGGGGGATTTATGCACGCCCTGGTCTATACCCAACCGAATGAGGTCTGCCTGCAGGACAGGCCTTACCCGGAAATTGCCGACGGCGAAGTCATCATCAAGATTGAAGCCGCCGGCATTTGTGGCAGTGACATGCATGCCTATCATGGCCATGACCCAAGACGGAAACCCGGCCTGGTGCTGGGCCACGAGTTTGCCGGCTCGATAGTTAAAAGTCTCGATGCCTCGCTGGCTGAAGGCGACCGTGTCACGGGCAATCCGTCAATCGTCTGCGGCACGTGCGATAACTGTGTCCAGGGTCGCAGTCATTTGTGCACCCAGCGCGGCATGGTCGGCATGACCCGACCGGGTGCGTTTGCCGAGTTCATGAGCATTCCGGCGGCGTCCTTGATCAAGCTGCCCGCCGATCTTGCGAGTGATGCCGCAGCACTTACCGAGCCTGCAGCAACGGCACTCCACGCCATCAATCTGGCTCAGCGGGTCATGCACCGGCCGCTTCAGGAAGGACGTGTTTTGCTGATCGGCGGTGGCGCCATCGGGATGCTGGGCGCCTTGCTGCTGAAGCACTATGGGGTTGATCAACTGGCTGTGGTCGAGCTGAATGCCATGCGCCGGCAGTCGATTGCTGATCATGTCGGATGCGAGGTGATCGATACCACGCGGCAAACGCTGGCCGAGTCTTCATACGATCTGGTGCTCGATTGCGTGGGGGCCGCGGCTACCCGCAAAGTGGCTTTCTCAGCCGTCAAGGCGGGTGGTGTGATCCTGCATGTTGGTTTGCAGGACTGGGCGAGCGAGATCGACATGAGAAAACTCACCCTGGGCGAAATCACCCTGATGGGCACCTTCACCTACACCCTGGCGGATCTGCGGGCTACGGTAAAGGCACTGCATCGTGGCGTATTTGGCGATCTGGCCTGGGTGGAAAAACGCAGCCTCGCCGATGGCCCGGCCGCCTTCAGCGATCTGCATCAGGGCAAGACCGCCGCCGCCAAGGTGCTGCTTAAACCGGAATAAATCGCTTCAAAGTTGATCTGTATCTGTTTGGATTGCCGGTAGGGATATTCCGCACCGGGTACTTAACCGCAGTGAAATGAGGAGATACATCATGAAGACATTCAAGTTGGCAGTTACCGCGCTGGTTGTTGCGTTTGGGATGGGCCAGGTTTCCGCTGCAGATTACAAAGCCATGACCATCCGTGCCGCTACGTCAAACCCCGATGGCAGTTTGCATACCACTGCCATCAACAAATTCAAGGAAGTTATCGAAGCCGAGTCGGGCGGCAAGATCAAGGTCCAGACTTTCTATGGTGGCTCCATGGGCGATGAACAAGCGAACGTTCGCCAGTTGCGCAGCCAGGAAATTCACCTGGCTGTCCTGGCAGTTGGCAACCTGACGCCATTCGCCGCCCAGGCAAACATTTTTTACATGCCCTACATGTTCCCGGAAATCGGGGCTGCCTACAAACTGCTCGGCAATGAAGCCTTCACCGGCAAGGTTGGCGACAAAATTGCCGCACAAAGCGGCACGCGCCCCCTGTCCTGGCTGATTGGTGGCTACCGGCACCTGACCAACTCGAAGCGGCCCATCACCAAAATAGATGATCTCAAGGGGCTGAAAATTCGCGTACCGCCAGTCGCCGTGCAACTGGAATCTTTCAAGGCCTGGGGTGCCGAGGCGCACCCGCTGGCTTGGTCGGAAACCTTCAACGCCCTGCAACAAGGGGTCATCGACGGCCAGGAAAACCCCCACACCGTCAATCGTGACCAGAAATTCTGGGAAGTCCAGAAGCACATTACCGAATTGTCCTACATGTTGTGGGTTGGCCCGATGCTGGTAAGCGACGCCTGGTACAAGGGGCTGGATGCCAACACCAAGGCGCTTGTCAACAAAGCCGCGAAAGAAGCGGCGGCATTTGAATGGAAGTGGGCTGCCGAACAGGACAGCGTGGCCAAGAAACAATGCCTCGACAAAGGCATGACGCTGAGCGTTCTCACCGATGGTCCGGTGTGGCAGGAAAAAGCCCGGACCGTCTGGCCCAAGTTTTATGAGCAGGTTGGCGGCAAGGCCATGCTTGATGAAGCGGAAGCCATCATGGCGAAGAAATAATATTGCACCAAGTTAACACTGATAAATCCGTCGCACTGGCGCAAGCCGGAAACCAGGAATAGCAATAACCTGGTTTTCGGCTTGCGCCGGAATTACTCAGCGTTTCCAAATCCAATAAGGAGGGCGACCATGGACAAACCATCACTGGCCCGCAAGCTGTATGACCATTTTGAGGAAGTGTTCAGCGTGGTCTGTATTGGCACCATGGTTGTCTGCCTTTTTTTGCAGGTTGGCATGCGCTGGACAACCGGCGCCGGCATTCCCTGGAGCGAGGAGCTGAGCAGGTTTGCTTTTCTCTGGGCGGTGTTCTCGGCAGCGCCGGTATTGGCCAAGCATGGTGGGCATGTCAGGATTACCGCCCAGTTTTTGCTAATGCCTCCGAAGTATCGGCTGGGCTTCAGGTTCTTTGCCGACATCTTATGGATTGCTTCCAATTTCCTGATTGCCTGGTGGTGCTGGGAGGTTGTCCGGAGCGGCCTGGAGTATCCGGAACTTTCCCCGACCCTGAATATCGTCAGGGGATACGTCGAATTGATCATTCCCATCAGTTTTCTGCTGATGAACTGGCGGATCGCTGAAGGTTACATCATCCGCTGGCGACAAGGCACCTTGCTCGACCTGGTGCTTGAGCAGTCTGAAAAGGTGGAGGCTTGAGATGGAAATTTCAACTTTGACCATTGTGCTGGTCAGCTTGACGGCCCTGTTCCTGCTGGGCATGCCGATTTTCATGGCCCTGGCAATTTCTTCGGCCGCCGCCCTGGTTTTTGGCGGTTATTTGCCAATGTCCGTCATCCACAATTCCATCTTTGATGGCCTGAATATCTTTCCGTTGCTGGCTATTCCCTGCTTCGTCATTGCCGGCTCGATCATGGAGTACGGCAATATCACGAATCAGATCATCGATGTTGTCAAGCAGATCGTCGGCCGCATGTATGGCGGCCTGGGCATCACCACCATCCTGGCTTGCACTTTCTTTGCCGCGATCTCCGGTTCCGGACCCGGCACCGTGGCAGCGGTTGGTGCCCTCATGGTGCCGGCCATGATTCGCTGCGGCTATAGCAAGGAATACGCCGGGGCGGTTTCTTCCTCCGGAGGCACCATCGGCATCCTGATTCCGCCAAGCAACCCCATGATCATTTATGCGATCCTGGCCAACGTGTCCGTCACCGGGATGTTCACAGCGGGATTTATCCCTGGATTTATCGTCGCTTTTGTCATGTCGTTCACCGCCTGGTTGATTGCGCGCAAGCATGGTTTCCGTGGCGACGAATCGATGCCCCCTTTCAAGCTGAAGGACTTCCTGCTTAGTTGCCGCAAAAGCATTTTTTCCCTGATGACCCCGGTGGTTATTTTGGGGTCCATCTACTCCGGACTCGCCACGACGGTTGAAGCCTCGGTGCTGGCGATCGTCTATGCGTTGTTTGTCGCTGTTGTCGTCAACCGCGCCATTAAACCCATCCACTTGTACAAGGCCTTGCTGGACGGTGCCATGATGTGCGGAGCGATATTGATCATCGTCGGCACCTCGACCTTGTTCGGCAAGATCATGACCTACGAGGAGGCGCCGCAGCGTTTGGCTGCGGCTGTGCTGAGTATTTCCCAAGACCCCACGACAATCCTGTTGTTGATAGTCGGCGTGCTCGTCATCTTGGGCATGTTCATGGAAACGCTCTCCACCATCATCATTCTGGTGCCGGTGTTGATCCCCATGCTCAACCTGGTGGGCATCGACCTGATCCACTTTGGCATCATTCTGGTGCTCACCAACGAAATGGCTTTGCTGACACCACCGCTTGGCATCAATTTGTTTGTCTCATCGCGAATATCCAAGGTGCCCGTCGAGCGTCTCAGCATCAGCGTACTGCCCTATCTCGCTGCACTGTCCATGGTAATCCTGCTGGTTATTTATTTCCCTAAGATTGCCACCGGATTGCCTTATGCCCTGGGCTATGGTCAGTGAGTGGTTGCCAGAGAAGCGCACCCGATTGGGTCGAGTAAAAACCGGTTCAATCATGGGCCAGCCTTCCCTGAGCGGTATTGCGCCGGTTAGGGAACGGGCAGGCACCGGAGCCGCGGCGGGCACGCCGTCCCGCAGCAGGGAGGCCGTCAGGCCGGAAGCGGCCCGAAGAGGCTGCGCCGACTTTCTACTTGCCCAGCGCCGCGATGACTTCCGCCGGCGCCTGCACCAGTTCGATCAGCACGCCTTCGCCGCCGATGGGAAACTCGTCGCTCGCCTTGGGGTGCAGGAAGCAGATGTCGTAACCGGCCGCGCCCTGGCGGATGCCGCCGGGCGCGAAGCGCACGCCCTGCGCGGTGAGCCACTCGACCGCCTTGGGCAGGTCGTCGATCCACAAGCCGACGTGGTTGAGCGGGGTGGCATGCACTGCGGGTTTTTTGTCCGGGTCGAGCGGCTGCATCAGGTCAACTTCGACCTTGAAGGCCCCCTTGCCCATTGCGCAGATGTCTTCGTCGACGTTCTCACGCTCGGACACGAAATTGCCAGTCACTTCCAGACCCAGCTTGTCGACCCATAGCGTCCGCAGCTTTTCCTTGGACAGGCCGCCGATGGCGATCTGCTGGATGCCCAGTACCTTGAATGGCCGGCTCATGATGGCTTTCTCCAGCGCACGAATAAATAAATGCCGACGACGATCATCGGCAGCGACAGCCACTGCCCCATGCTGACCAGATAGGATTGGCCGAACACGCCGATATCGGGCTCGCGGAAATATTCGCCGATCCAGCGCGCACTGCCATAGCCGATGAGGAACAGCGCCGATACCGTGCCGCGCGCCCGTTGCTTGCCCGAATACCACCACAGCAGCAGGAACAGCAGCAGGCCTTCGCCGAGCGCCTGATACAGCTGTGAGGGATGGCGCGGCAATGCGTCGACAAAGGGGAAGACCATTGCCCACGGCAGTTCGGGGGAAGCCAATCGCCCCCACAGTTCGCCATTGATGAAGTTGCCGATGCGGCCCGCGCCGAGGCCCAGTGGCACCAGCGGCGCGATGAAGTCGGTGATCTGCCAGAAGGACAGGCCGCGTTTCCTGGCGAACAGCGCCATCGCCGCCAGCACGCCGAGGAAGCCGCCGTGAAAGCTCATGCCGCCTTTCCAGACGGCAAAAATTTCCAGCGGATGGGCAAGGTAGTAGGCCGGTTCGTAAAACAGCACCTGACCCAGCCGCCCGCCGACGATGACGCCGAGCACGCCATAAAACAGCAGGTCGTCGAGCGCCGCGGGCTTGAGGCCATGCCAGGGTTGCGTCGCCGCCCGGCGGCGGCCGAGCAGCAGAAAGGCGACGAAGCCGGCCAGATACATCAGGCCATACCAGCGCACGGCCAAGGGGCCGAGGCTCAGGGCAATCGGGTCGAACTGGGGATGGATCAGCATGATGGGCTGGTGCGTGGAGTCAATGGCAAACAGGACAGCCGAATTCTAACCGGCCCCGTAAAGTCGGCGTGACTGCAGGGTATCCCCTTTTCGGGACTGGCGGGACGGCGATGCCGCGGGATAGAATTGCCGTTCCGTTTTGGCACCCGCATATCACCCCCGCAGGAGAATTCCCATGCCCGCCTACCGTTCCCGCACCTCCACCCACGGCCGCAACATGGCCGGCGCGCGCGCCCTGTGGCGCGCCACCGGCATGCAGGACGGCGACTTCGGCAAGCCGATCATCGCCGTGGTCAATTCCTTCACCCAGTTCGTGCCGGGCCACGTCCATCTGAAGGACATGGGGCAGTTGGTGGCGCGCGAGATCGAGGCGGCCGGTGGCGTGGCCAAGGAATTCAACACCATCGCCGTCGACGACGGCATCGCCATGGGCCACGGCGGCATGCTCTATTCGCTGCCGTCGCGTGAACTGATCGCCGATTCGGTCGAGTACATGGTCAATGCCCATTGCGCCGACGCCATGGTGTGCATTTCCAACTGCGACAAGATCACGCCGGGCATGCTGATGGCCAGCCTGCGCCTCAACATCCCGACCGTGTTCGTCTCCGGCGGGCCGATGGAAGCCGGCAAGGTGAAGTGGGGCGGCAAGATCATTCCCATCGATCTGGTCGATGCCATGGTCAAGGGCGCCGACAGCACGGTGACGGACAAGGAATCGGATTCCTACGAGCGCTCCGCCTGCCCGACCTGCGGTTCCTGCTCCGGCATGTTTACCGCCAATTCGATGAACTGCCTGACCGAGGCGCTGGGCCTGTCGCTGCCCGGCAACGGCTCGGTGCTCGCCACCCACGCCGATCGCCGGATGCTGTTCCTCAAGGCCGGCCGGCTGATCGTCGAATTGTGCAAGCGCTATTACGGGCAGGACGACGCCTCGGTCCTGCCGCGTGGCATCGCCAGCTTCGCGGCCTTCGAGAATGCGGTGAGCCTCGACGTCGCCATGGGCGGCTCGACCAACACGGTATTGCACCTGCTGGCCGCGGCGCATGAGGCGCAGGTCGATTTCACCATGAAGGACATCGATCGCATTTCGCGCCGCGTGCCCTGCCTGTCGAAAGTGGCGCCGGCCAAGTCGGACGTCCATATGGAAGACGTGCATCGCGCCGGCGGCATCATGGCCATCCTCGGCGAACTGGATCGCGCCGGGCTGCTGAATCGCGACTGCCCCACGGTGCTCTACCCGACCCTGGGCGAGGCGCTGGACTGCTGCGACGTCAAACGCAACAGCAACAAGAAAGTGCATGACTTCTACCGCGCGGCGCCCGGCGGCGTGCCGAGCCAGACCGCGTTCTCGCAGTCGCGCCGCTACCCGACGCTCGACCTCGACCGCGCGGGCGGCGTGATCCGCGACAAGGCGCACGCCTTCTCGCAGGATGGCGGTCTCGCCGTCTTGAGCGGCAACATCGCGCGCAACGGCTGCATCGTCAAGACCGCGGGCGTCGATGACAGTATCCTGAAATTTTCCGGCCCGGCGCGCGTGTTCGAGAGCCAGGAAGACGCCGTCACCGCCATCCTCGCCGACCAGGTCAAGCCGGGCGACGTGGTGGTGATCCGCTACGAAGGCCCCAAGGGCGGCCCCGGCATGCAAGAAATGCTCTACCCGACCTCGTACCTCAAGACCAAGGGGCTGGGCAAGGCCTGCGCCCTGCTCACCGACGGCCGCTTTTCCGGCGGCACCTCGGGATTAAGCATTGGCCATGTCAGCCCCGAAGCGGCGATGGGCGGCGAGATCGGGCTGGTGGAAGAAGGCGACCTCATCGAAATCGACATTCCCAACCGCAGCATCAACCTCGCCGTGGAAAAGTCGGCGCTGGCGGCACGGCGCGCGGCGATGGAGGCGAAGGGCCCGGGCGAACGCGGGGCGTGGAAACCCGTGAATCGCCAGCGCGAGGTGTCGGCGGCGCTGCGCGCCTACGCCGCGATGACCACCAGCGCCGACACCGGCGCGGTGCGCGACGTGTCACAATTGCTGCGTTAAGAACACAGCCTGTCGCTTTAGCGACGCCCACACCATGAGCGAATTTCACAACCTGAATGTCGGCCGCCTCTGGTCGGTGATGTCCTGGGAGCAGCTGACAGCCTTTTGGGAGCGCATTGATCCGGCCGCCGGCTGGTATGTGTATGCCGTTGGCGAACCCGTGCCGGCGGCGCCCGCGCAAACCGAACAGGTGAGCGCCTTCATTGCGCAGATTGACGCCCTGCTGCGCAAGGAACACCAGCACGACTATTGCGGCATCGTCTATGCCGATCAGCTTGACGCGCCGGGTTTCGTAAAAATCTTCGACCCGAACAACCTCGGCGTATCCTGCGGGTTTTCCGACAATCCGCCCTTGCCGGGCTGGATTCTCTGCCGCGTGCCGCCAGACGATCTCAAGCCTGCCGTGCCGCTGCCGGAAGGGCGCAAGCGCTGGTGGCGGGCGCTGTTTGATTAAGACACAAATCAAGGGGAAATCATGAGCAAGGCAGCAGTCAGCAAGGCAAAGCCCGCAACCAAGACCGTTGCCGCAAAGCCCGTCAGAAAACCAGTGGCCAGGCCTAAGGCGTTGGCGACAAAAAGGACCGCTACAAAAAGAACGGTACAGGCCACCGGCCAGGTCTTGAGCGAACTGAAACAGCTGGCCAGGGAACTCAACCTGGCCGCCAAGGGTCTGGGCAAGCGCTCGGCAAGCTCCCACCCGAAAGAAGTATCGTCGATTCTGGTTAACGTCGAGCGCATGACTGCCGAGGCGGCCACCAAATCCTTGATCGAGGCCGAGTCGGCCAAGCAACTGGTGAGCGAAGCACTCGCCTCGCTTGGCAAGGACTGGAACCGCCGGGAACTCGATAATGCGCTCAAGGGCGTCGGCAACCACCTCACCAACATCATCGTCGCCCAGGAATTTCAGGACCTGGCGGGTCAGGCCCTGCGCAAGGCAGTGAAGGCGCTGGTCGGGGCGATCATCGTTGTCGAAGGTGGTGGTCCCACCGAAGACCAGCGCCTCTCGCAACGGGATGTCGATAACCTGCTCAAGGATTTGATGCCTTAGCAGGTTTGGGTTTCCTTCCCCCAGCCCCCTTCCAGGGAAGGAGTGAGGGTTGTTTTTCCCTACGGCCTCTGCTCTGCGGCTTAACGCCGGCTATGCTGGCCGCCTGCCGCCTTGCCTCACTGGCCAATGAGGGCGGCCCGGCTGCTGGCATGGAGCATTAAATAGTAGACTAAATTGTTCGGGTATAATGGGACTCTATTCCGGAGGCCTGACATGTCCGATGCACTGACCAACCGTTTGGGGGACGAGACTTCGCCCTACCTGCTCCAGCACGCCGAAAATCCTGTCGCCTGGCTCCCGTGGGGTGAGGAAGCGCTCACCTACGCGCGACAGCAAGACAGGCCGATTCTGCTCTCCATCGGCTACTCGGCCTGCCACTGGTGCCATGTCATGGCCCACGAGTCTTTCGAGGATGCCGAGGTGGCGGCGGTGATGAACGAGTTGTTCGTCAATATCAAGGTCGACCGCGAGGAGCGTCCCGATCTCGACCAGATTTACCAGACCGCACACCAGATGCTGGCCACGCGCCACGGTGGCTGGCCGCTGACCATGTTCCTTACGCCCGACGGCACGCCATTCTTTGGCGGCACCTATTTCCCGAAGGAGGCGCGCTACGGACTGCCAGGTTTTGTCGGGCTGTGTCGGCAGATCGCCGAGGTCTGGCGTACCCGCCGGTCCGATGTGGAAGCACAAAATAGTGAGTTGCGCCGCGCCCTGGCGCAGAACACAGCGCCGGCTGCCGGCCCGGCCCGGCTTGACGCGACGCCGATTCAAGCAATGTGTGCCACCCTGCTGGGAAATTTTGATCCTGAATGGGGTGGCTTTGGCGGTGCGCCGAAGTTTCCGCATCCGACCGACCTGGCCTTTCTGCTGCAACGACGTGATGACCCGGCTGCGCGCGAGGCCGCATTGCTTACCCTGCAGCATATGGCGGCGGGCGGCATCTACGACCAGCTGGGCGGCGGTTTTTGTCGTTACAGCGTCGATGAGCGCTGGGAAATCCCGCATTTCGAAAAGATGCTCTACGACAACGGCCCATTGTTGTCCCTGTATGCCGACGCCTGGGCCGTCAGCGAACGGGCCGATTTCCGTCGTGTCGCCGAAGAAACCGCCGCCTGGACGCTGCGCGAGATGACGGCGCCGAGCGGCGCTTTTTACTCATCCATCGATGCCGATTCCGAAGGCGAGGAAGGCAGGTTCTACGTCTGGGATCGCGCCGAGGTTGAACACTTGCTGACGCTGCAAGAGTCGGCGCTGGCGGGACGGCACTGGGGGCTTGATGAGCCGCCCAACTTCGAGAACACACACTGGCATCTCAAGCGCACCGGTACCGTGGCGGAAGATGAAGTCGCCCTGCTCGAATCAGCACGCCGCAAGCTCTTTGCTGCGCGGGAAAAGCGCATCCGCCCAGGACTGGACGACAAAACGCTGACATCCTGGAACGCCCTGATGATCGAGGGACTGGCGCACGCGGCACGGGTATTCGACCGACCGGACTGGCTGGCAGCGGCACAAGGCGCGCTCGCCTACCTGCGCCAGACCCATTGGCGGAACGGCCGCCTGCTGGCTGCCTCGCGGCAGGGGCGCGCCCATCTGCCCGCCTACCTCGACGACTATGCTTACCTGATTGCTGCGCTGCTGGAATTGCTGCAGGCCGAATTCCATGCCGAAGACCTTGACTTTGCCTGCCAGCTTGCCGATGCCTTGCTAGAGCATTTCGAGGATCGCGAGGCCGGTGGCTTCTATTTCACCGCCCACGATCACGAAACGCTGATCCACCGGCCGAAGAGCGGCCACGACTCCGCCATGCCGGCAGGCAATGGCGTCGCCGCCCTGGCCTTGCAGCGTCTCGGCCATCTGCTCGGCGAGACGCGTTATCTTGATGCGGCGCGGCGCACGCTCGATGCGTTCTGGCCGCAGCTCGAACTTCAGGCCGCAAGTTGCGCAACCCTGCTGCAGGCCCTCGAGGAATTCATTACCCCCCCTGCCATCGTCATCCTGCGCGGCCCGGCGCGAGCCTTGCCGGAATGGCAGCAGCAACTGGCGCGCCGGAAATCGGTAATGGCACTGGCGCTGCCCAACGGTTTGACCAGTTTGCCGCCGATGCTCGCCAGGCCGGAAACGCCCCACGTCAACGCCTGGGTCTGTCAGGGCGTTAGTTGTAGTGCGCCACTGTCCGATCCGGATGAACTTGAAGTGGCGCTTGCCAAAACGTAGTATCCCGTAATACGCGCCGGGACCCCGTTTGCAAGCCGGAGGATTTCCGCTAGACTTTGCGATCCTGTTATGCAAGTACAACAATATCAACCACATCGAACCTACAGAGGAAACTTTATGAAACTGATTTTTACCGCATTATTTGCCGCCAGTGTGCTGGCGTCAGCCCCCGCCATGGCCAACCTTGATCTGGCGAAGAAGAGCAACTGCATGGCCTGCCATACCGTGGACAAAAAGCTGGTCGGCCCGTCCTATCAGGACGTCGCCAAGAAATACGCCGGCAACAAGGATGCCGTTGCCCTGTTGTCCGGGCATGTGAAGAAAGGCAGCAAGGATGTCTGGGGTCCGATCCCGATGCCGCCGAATGCGGCGGTCAAGGATGCCGATATCGAAACCCTCGTCAAATGGATTCTGGCCGGCGCCAAGTAGTCAGGCATTGCGAAATGAAATCCCGGCCCCGGCCGGGATTTTTTGGCCGTCCTGCGTGGTTAGCCATGATTGACAATACTGCATACTGAAGTAACAATTCCCCGTTGAAAATTCCCACCCGCCCCAATCACCCTTGGAGAAACGCATGAACGTTCCTGTCAAAATCCTGTCCCTGTCTGTCGCAACTGCCGTCCTGATGATGGGTTGTGGCAAAAAAGAAGAAGCCCCCAAGCCGCAGGCAACCGCTCCTGCCGCTCCTGCTGTCGTGACCGTCAAGATCGGCCACGTCGGACCGCTGACGGGTGGCATCGCCCACCTCGGCAAGGACAATGAAAACGGCGCACGCCTGGCGATCGAAGAGGCCAATGCCGAAGGGATCACGATTGGTGGCAACCCGATCAAGTTCGAACTGGTTGCCGAAGATGACCAGGCCGACCCGAAGATCGGCAACACTGTTGCTCAAAAGCTTGTTGATGCCAAGGTCGCCGGCGTGGTCGGTCACCTGAACTCCGGCACGACGATTCCCGCCTCGGCCATCTACAATCAGGCCGGCCTGCCGATGATTTCCGGTTCCGCCACCAACCCCGCACTGACCGCCCAGGGTTTCAAGACGGTGTTTCGCGTCTTCGGCCGTGACGACCAGCAAGGCCCGGCTGTCGCCAATTACCTGATTGCCAACGCCAAGCCGAAGACTGCCGCCGTCATTGACGACGCCACCGCCTACGGCGAAGGCCTGGCCAACGAAGTCGAGAAGGCGCTCAAGGCCGCCGGTGTCACGGTGCTGCCGCGCGAGAAGGGCACCGATAAGACGGTTGACTGGAAAGCCATCCTGACCAAGGTCAAGGGCAAGAATCCGGACGTCGTCTTCTACGGCGGCATGGACGCTACTGGCGGCCCGCTGTTGAAACAGGCGCGCGAGCTGAAGCTCGGCGCGGTGTTCAGTTTTGGTGACGGCGCATGTACCGACAAGATGGCTGAACTGGCTGGTGCGGCTGCCGAAGGTCTGGTCTGCTCGCAAGCCGGTATTCCCGTGCAGGCTTCAGGCAAGAAGTTCCTCGATAGCTACAAGGCCAAGTTCAACGTCGATCCGATCCTCTACTCGCCCTTCACCTACGACGCTGCCAAGCTCCTGATCGCTGCGATGAAGAAGGCCGACTCGACCGACCCGGCCAAGTATTTGCCGGCACTGGCGGCCAGCGATTTCACCGGCGCTTCGGGGAGCATCCAGTTTGACGCGGTGGGTGATCGCAAGGATGCCGAAATGACCATCTTCACCATGAAGGAAGGCAAGGTCACGCCGCTCGCCATCATCAAGGGCGGCAAGTCCCTGACGCTCGACGAGTATGCTGCCCTGGGCGCTCCCGCACCGGCTGCTGCTCCCGCCGAGATGGCCAAGCCGGCAGAGGCTCCCGCGGCACCAGCAGCTCCCGCGCAGAAGTAATCTTTACGCAGCATCACAGCAACGACACCCCAGGGTGTCGTTGCTGTTTATTACTTTCGTGTATCATGCGCGCCCGTGGAAATCTTCGTCCAGCAAGTCATTAACGGTCTGACCGCCGGTAGCGTCTATGCCCTCGTGGCATTGGGCTACACGATGGTGTATGGCATCATCCAGCTGATCAACTTCGCGCACGGCGAGGTGGTGATGATCGGCGGCATGGTCGCGCTCACCGTCATCACCACACTGGTCGGCATGGGCTTGCCCTTGCCGCCGATCGTGCTGGTCCTGGCCGGCATACTCGCCGCCATCCCCATCTGCATGGCCCTTGGTTATCTCCTCGAGCGCGCCGCCTACCGCCCGCTGCGCCATGCGCCACGTCTGGCCCCCCTGATTACCGCCATCGGCATGTCGATGGTGCTGCAACAGGTGGCCTTGCTGATCTGGGGCCGCGACCCGAAGGCCTTCCCGCAGATCATGGAAAACAAGAGTTTCATCATCGCCGGCGCTTCAATTACCTCGGTGCAGATTGCCATCATCCTGATGTCGGTGCTGATCATGGCGACCCTCACCTGGTTTGTTTACCGCACGCGCTTCGGCATTGCCATCCGCGCCACCGCCGAAAATGTGAATGTTGCAGCCCTGATGGGTGTCGACGCCAATCGCACCATCGCCGCCACCTTCGTCATCGGCGCGGGCCTGGCTGCCGTGGCCGGCGTGATGTACGGCACCTATTACGGCATCACCCACTACACGATGGGCTTCATGCTCGGCCTGAAGGCGTTTTCCGCGGCGGTGCTGGGCGGCATCGGCAACCTCGCCGGTGCGATGCTGGGCGGCATTTTGCTGGGCTTGGTCGAGGCGCTCGGCGCCGGCTACATTGGCGAATTCACCGATTTGTGCCGCTGGCCGCTGGTCGACGGCCTGCTCGTCGAACGCTGCGCCAACGGCGGTCATGTGGTGCTCTTCGGCAGCAACTACCAGGACGTGTTCGCCTTCATGGTGCTGATCCTGGTGCTGGTTTTCCGGCCTTCCGGCCTGCTTGGCGAGCGCGTCTCGGAAAGAGCATGATGACCCCCATCCCCCCGCCCCCCTTCCCGAGGAAGTGGGTGACTGGTGTTCAGCCGCGCTGCGGCTTCCGGTTTGCTGGTTTGCCGTCTCCTTGGGACGGCCCGGCGGAGGCAGTGATGGCCCCCCACGCTCGCAGAACCGGCTCGCTGCCCCCCATGAAATCACCCGAAGCGGTGACCGGGGGGCGGCTGCCTCCTTGGGACGGCCCGGCGGAGGCAGCATGAGCATGAGCACAAAAAAATGGATTGGCCTCGCGCTGGTCGCGCTGGCGCTCCTGGCCTTGCCGCTGGTGCTGACGAGCGTCGGCACGGCCTGGGTGCGCATTACCAATCTGGCGATCCTCTTCGTCTTTCTTGCGCTGGGGCTGAACATCGTCGTCGGCATGGCCGGGCTGCTCGACCTCGGCTACATCGCGTTTTTCGCGGTCGGCGCCTATGTCTATGCGCTGCTTGCCTCGCCGCACTTTGGCCTGCACCTGCCGTTCTGGGTCATTCTGCCGCTTGGCGCACTGTTTGCCGGCATGGCCGGCGCCATTCTCGGCGCGCCCACCCTGCGCCTGCGCGGCGACTATCTCGCCATCGTCACGCTCGGTTTCGGCGAGATCGTGCGTATTTTCCTGAACAACCTTTCGCAGCCCTTCAACATCACCAACGGCCCCAAGGGCATCACGCGCATCGACGGCCTGAATATTGCCGGCATGGATTTTGTAAACACCCACACGCTGTTCGGCATCCCTTTCACCGGCCCGGCCAAGTATTACTACGTGCTGCTGATCCTGTTGTTGCTGGTCATCGTCGTCAATCTGCGTTTGCAAAAGTCGCGCATCGGCCGGGCCTGGGTCGCCATCCGCGAGGATGAGCTTGCCGCCAAGGCGGCCGGCATCAATACTCGCAACATGAAACTGCTGGCCTTCGCCATGGGCGCCACCTTCGGTGGCATTGCTGGTGGCATGTTCTCGGCCATGCAGGGTTTCGTCAGTCCGGAGAGTTTCATCCTGCACGAGTCGATTCTGGTGCTGGCGATGGTGGTGCTGGGCGGCATGGGCAATGTCTGGGGTGTGATTGCCGGCGCGATGCTGCTCTCCTTCGTCCCGGAATTGTTACGTTACACAGTCGATCCGGTGCAGCAGATGCTGTTCGGCAAACTGTTGATCGATCCTGAAGTGTTGCGCATGCTGATCTTCGGTGGCGCACTGGTGTTGACGATGCGTTTCCGTCCCGCCGGCCTGTGGCCCGAATCGCGCCACAAGCTTGAAATGAGCGAGAACCGTTCATGAGTGTGGTGTTGCTGGAAGCGCGCAACATCGGCAAACGTTTTGGCGGCGTGCAGGCCCTGAAGGATGTTTCGCTGACCATCCGCGCCCAGGAGATTTACGGCCTGATCGGCCCGAACGGCGCCGGCAAGACCACTTTCTTCAATGTGATGACCGGGCTCTACCCGCGTGATGGCGGCGAAGTGTTGTTTGGCGGCGTCCCGCTCGAACTCGATACACCCTACCTTGTCGCCCAGGCCGGCATCGCCCGCACCTTCCAGAACATCCGCCTGTTCGGCAACATGACGGCAATCGAGAACGTCATGGTCGGCCGCCATGTGCGCACTCACGTCGGCGTGTTCGGCGCGATTTTGCGCACGCCGGGCCAGCGCGCCGAAGAAGCTGCAATCCGCCGGCGCGCCGAAGAGTTGCTGCACTACGTCGGCATTCCCCATCGCGCCAACGATCTGGCGCGCAACCTTTCCTATGGCGACCAGCGCCGGCTTGAAATCGCCCGCGCCCTGGCGACCGAGCCGCAACTGTTGGCGCTCGACGAGCCGGCCGCCGGCATGAACGCCACCGAAACCGTCGCCCTGCGCAAGCTGATCGAAGGGCTGCGTGCCGACGGCCTGACGGTGTTGTTGATCGAGCACGACGTGAAACTCGTGATGGGCCTGTGCGACCGCGTCGCCGTGCTCGACTATGGCGAAAAAATTGCCGAAGATGTTCCTGCCGTTGTGCAAAAGAATCCCAAGGTGATCGAGGCTTATCTGGGAGGCGGCAGTGACTGAAAGCGCGACCCCGGAACGCTACGCCATGCTGCAGGCCATCAACCTCGATGTGCATTACGGCGGCATTGCCGCGGTGCGCGGCATCTCCTTCGCTGTCGAGAAAGGCGAGCTGGTCTGCCTGATCGGCGCCAACGGCGCGGGCAAGACCTCGACGCTCAAGGCGGTCGCCCGCATGATCCCGTCAAGCGGTGAAATTCGCTACCGTGACATGCGGCTGGATCAGATGCAGAGCCATGACCTGATTCGCCACGGCCTGGCGCTGGTGCCCGAAGGGCGCGGCATTTTCGCCCGGCTGACGGTTGCGGAAAACCTCACCATGGGCGCCTATCACCGCAATGACAAGGCCGAGATCGGCCTCGACCTGCAACGCATCTTCGAGATGTTGCCGCGCCTCAAGGAGCGTGCCGCCCAGGTGGCCGGCACCCTGTCGGGCGGCGAGCAGCAAATGCTCGCCATCGGTCGCGCCCTGATGGGACGCCCCCAGCTCCTGCTGCTCGACGAACCCTCGATGGGCCTGGCGCCGCTGATGGTTGAAAAAGTCTTCGAGGTGATCCGCGCCGTCGCCGCCGAAGGCGTAACGATCTTCCTCGTCGAACAGAACGCCCGGCTCGCCCTGCAAACCTGTTCACGCGGCTATGTGATGGAAAGCGGCGAGATCACACTGGCCGACACGGCGGCCAATCTGCTCGCCGACCCGCGTGTGCGCGCTGCTTATTTGGGTGAATGAGTGGGTGAATGAGTAGCTAAGCAGTCGGCGCCGTCCCCATGCTGGCGGCGTGCCGACTGACGCCGTCCCCGTGTTGGCGGCGTGCCGGCTCGCCGTCCCGCCAGCGCCGACTTTTTACTCAGACCGTTGCGGCGATTTCCAGTTCGACGCATGCCTTGGTCAGCCCGGCCAACTGGCGGTAGAACTCGCACTCGGCATAAGCCGCAAGAACCTCTGGGAGAAAATGCGCAAGCTCGACATCCAGTCCGCCGCCAGGGAATCCGGCTGAACCGGTTCAGCCTGCCGAAGGGGGCAACGGTGTCACATGACAGACTTGCAGGCACTCGCGCTTGCCCTTGACCTGGATGTCGAACAGTTCGCTGAAGCCGAATTGGCCCGGCTGTGACGCCAACACGGCGTCGCGCACGGCGCGGCTGACCAGGATGGCACCCGGCCGGCAGTGCTTCTCGATGCGCGATGCGGTATTCACCACGTCGCCGATGGCCGTCCAGTCGAGGCGCTCCCGGGTACCGACATTGCCGATGATGACTTCACCCCAGTGGCTGCCGATGCGCAGTTGCAGCGCCTGCTGGCCGGCGCGGGTGCGCAGCCCGTTGATGTCCTCGGCATAGCCCTGCATGGCGAGCGCGGCACGCAGTGCGTCGGCCGGCGCGTCGAACAGGGCCATCACCGAATCGCCCATGAACTTGTCGATGGAGCCGTTGTGGCGCCGCACTGCGCCGGCGACGCGGCGCAGGATGGAATTGAGCGTGTCGATCACCGACTCGCTGGCGGCATGGGCCTCGACGAAGGAGGTAAAGCCGACGATGTCGCAAAACAGGATGACGACGGGGCGCTTCTCGTTGGCGATGCTTGTCCTGCCCAGCCGCACCGCTTCGCGCGCCTTGCGTTCGACCAGTTGCGGCACGTAGTTGCGGGTGATGTTGTGGATGCGCACCTCGCTCAGCATGGAGCCCTCGGCCAGATGCGCGCCGCCCGCATCCTGCGCCACCGCCTGCCAGAGCGAGCGGATGACGCCATCGCCATCCCGGGTGCCGCTGACGTTGAAGAGAATGGAACGGTTGTCACTGTCCGGCACGCGCACACGGATGCGATAGTTCTCGAAGGCGCCCCGTTCATCCGCCAGCGCCAGACCCCACAACACATCGTTGTGAAAGGCCGGGGGAATCAACTCGGCCAAGCGTTGCAGCGCGCCGTCGTCAGAGGGATCGAGCTGGAGTTGCCGCAGCATCGATGGCGCGGCGGCGATGAGCGCGCCGCCGGCGGAAAAATGGATCAGTCCGTAGTCGAGCTGCGCGGAGATTGCGGCGAGACTGGCCGTCTGCGCCGCAGCTTCGAGCAGTGCGGGGCTGACGATATTTGCCGTATGCCCCGCCGGACGCGCCAGGACGATGCGGCAGCCTGTCGCTCCGCCGGGTGAGGTCATCCCGCCGGCACTGACTTGCAGCGCAAACCCCAGGGCCGCGAGCAGGCGCCCGCTCCCGCACTGCGTCGGGTCCCAGGCAAGCGGCACCTCCACCTGGAGCAATGCGCCAGCGGCAGCTGTCGTTGGTGCCGCTGTGGCGGGGAAGCTCACCTGCACCTGCCAGCCACCGCTCTGGCAGGCGTGGGCGATGTTGTCGGGGCCATGCTCCGTCAGTTCGGTCTGGTAAAGCGTCTCCAGCGTGGACTCCTGGCCCGCCAGCGGCAGGCCGAGGTCGGCCTCCATGATTTGGCGAAACACCTCGCGGTGCATGGCCTTGAGCGCACCATCGAGCAGGTCGTGAACGATCAGCGTCGTCGGCGCCAGCAGCGCCGCCAGGCCCTGCGTAGCCAACGCCTGCCGCAGCCTGGTCTGAATCGCTGTCCACGCCGCGTGATCGAGGGTGTGCAGGGTCAGCGACACGGTGTCCGCCGACGCGGGTTCAGAGGTTGGCGCAGAGCTGGTAAGTGTCATTTTCCATCAGGCCGGCGATGAATTCCTCGCTCAGCAGTGGTTCGCAATGCACTGCGTCGAGGCCAAGCGCCTGCAATGCCGCCAGGCGCGCCGCCAGGTCGGGCAAAGCCTGCGCGCCGATGCCAAGGCCCGCGACCAGGGCATTGCCGGCCAGCAGGCCGAGGCGCAGCGGTGAAGCCGCGTCCGCTGCCGGCGGCATGGCCAGATCGGTGCCCATGTAGTCGTTGAAACGCTCGGGCAGCTTCCATTGCGCCACCGCTGCGCGGCCGACCGCGCAATGGTCGCAACCGAAAATCTGTCGCTCGGCATCGAGGCTGCGCATGCCCTGGCCGACCATCAGTTCCAGCACCTGCAGGTAGCGCGCCTGATCGTGGGTAAACAGCAGCACCTTGCCCATGTCGTGCATCAGGCCGGCAATGAAGGCCTCGTCCTTGTCCGCCGTGCCGCCCAGCATCTGGCAGATGCTTTGCCCGGCGAGCGCGGTGAGCAGCGAGTGCTGCCAGATGTGCGTCTTGAACAGCGGATTCTTCGTCTGCGCGAACAGCGAGCGGCTGAATGCCAGCAGCGCCAGCGAGCGCACCACATTGAAACCGAGCACGCTGATCGCCATGGGGATGGTGCCAATGCGGCGGCCGCGACTGTACAGCGCCGAATTCACCACGCGCAGCACCAGCGTGACGATGCCCTGGTCGGAGCGGACATAGTTTTCGAGATCGCGAAAGCAACTGTTGGATTCCAGATCCAGGCGAATGATCCCCGCGATGATGTCCGACTGGACGGGGATGTTTTTGTAGTCGATTGCCTGGCAGTCCATGCGGCGGAGCCCTGTCGATGCAGCGACGGATTCTAGCAGCCCGCCCCGGGCCCCTTGACACGAGGCATGCGTGGCGTAGGATGCGCATTCATTTCGATATTCGTGGAAACGTTGAACATGGAAACCCGGTTGGCAGTCGACATGTTGGCCGCCCTGGCCCAGAACACCCGGCTGAAAGTATTCCGCCTGCTGGTGACGGCCGGGCCGGCCGGCTTGGCGGCGGGCGAGGTCGGCGCGCAACTGGGCATACCCGCCAATACCCTGTCTTTTCATCTGAAAACGCTGTCACAAGCCGGCCTGGTCGTCTCGCGTCAGGAGGGGCGGTTCATTTTCTATGCGTCCAATTACCCGGCGATGGATGACCTGATTGCCTTTCTGACCGACAACTGCTGCAGTGGCGGCCAGTGCCTGCCCAAGGCGGATGCCGTATCTACCGTGACCAAGCGTCGCGCCGGGAGCCTGGCGTAAGCAATGAGCGGCCGCAAATTCATCGCATGGATCGGCGTTGCGGTCGCCTGGCTGTTGCTGGCGGGCACGGCGCTCGCCCAGACGCATCAGGCGCCGTGGGTCGAGCAGGGCGCCGACGGCGAAACGCGGGTCCATCTGTGGTTTTTCTGGGCGGAAACCTGCCTGCACTGCCAGGCCGTGCACCCCTTTGTCGAGGCCATTGCGCGCGAGCGGCCGTGGGTGGTGCTGCATTCCCTGGAAGTCTCGCGCGACCGCGAAAACTCCAGGCGCTTCGACGCAATGGCGGAGGCCATCGGCCAGCGCGCCGAGGCGGTGCCGACGCTTATGTACTGCGGAATGATGGAGGTGGGTTGGGACTCGGACGCAAGCTCGGGCGCACGGCTGCTGCGCCAGCTCGACGAATGCCGCAAGCGGGGCGGCGTACCGTCTTCCCCGTCGTCCAATGCCGGCGCCAGCCCGATCGAGCTTCCGCTGGTCGGCACGGTCGATCCGGCTGCGCTGTCGCTGCCGCTGTTCACCCTGGTCATCGCCAGCCTGGACGCCTTCAACCCCTGCGCCTTCTTCGTGCTGCTCTTTCTGCTGAGCCTGCTCGCGCATCAAAAGGATCGCCGCCGCATGCTGACGGTGAGCGGCGTCTTCATCCTGACTTCGGGGCTCATGTATTTCGCCTTCATGGCCGCCTGGCTCAATGTCTTCCAGATGCTCGGCGCGCTGACCTGGATCACGCTGGCGGCGGGCTTGCTCGCCATCGGTGTCGGCGCCATCAACGTCAAGGATTTCTTCGCGTTCGAGAAGGGCATCACGCTTTCGATTCCCGAGTCGGCGAAACCGCACATCTACCGACGCGCGCGGGCCATCCTGCAATCCGGGAACGGTTTTGCGATGCTCGCGGCCACCGTGTTCCTCGCCGTGGCCGCCAACTTCTACGAGCTGCTATGCACGGCGGGTTTCCCGATGGTCTATACGCGCATCCTCACCCTGCACGAGCCCTCCGTGACTGCCCGCTACGCCTGGCTGGCCCTCTACAACGTCATTTACGTCGTGCCGCTGGCGCTGATCGTGCTGGCCTTCGTCGGCACGCTGGCGGCACACAAGATGACGGAGCGCGAAGGTCGGCTGCTCAAGCTGATGTCCGGCGTCATGATGCTGGAACTGGGCCTCGTGCTCGCCTTCGTTCCCGCCTGGATCAACAATCTCGCGGTGACGGCGGGGCTGGTCGGCATCGCGCTGCTCGTCACCTTCGTCGCGGCACGGCTGACGCGCACGGAGGCACTGCAATGAAACGTTTCCCCGGGGCGCTGCTGCCCGGTTGCGGTATTTACCTCGTCTTGACGCTGGTCCAGTCCCATGCTTTCCATTACTGAAAGGAGTCTTCCATGAAAAACATCAAGATTCTCGGCACCGGTTGCGCCAACTGCAAGAACACCTACGCGCTGGTCGAGGAAGTCGCCAAGGCGAGGGGTGAGGCCATCGAACTGGAAAAGGTCGAAGACCTGCAGAAGATCATGGGCTATGGCGTGATGAGCACGCCGGGCGTGGTGATCGACGGCAAGGTCGTGCATGCCGGCGGCGTGCCGGCGCGCAGCAAGGTCGAGGGGTGGTTCGCATGACGATCAACATCCTCGTGCTCTGCACCGGCAACTCGGCGCGCTCGATCCTCGGCGAGATGCTCTTCAACCACCTCGGCAAGGGACGCGTGAAAGCGTATTCGGCCGGCAGCCAGCCGGCGGGGAAGGTGAATCCGGTCGCCATCGAGACCCTGCAGAAGCACAGCATCCCCTGCGAAGGCGCGCGCAGCAAGTCGTGGGACGAGTTTGCCAAAGGTGCCGTCCAAAAAGAGAATGCGGAAACGGCTGGTGCCGTTCCGCGGGCGCCGACTTTCCACTACATCTTCACGGTCTGCGGCAACGCGGCGCAGGAAACCTGCCCGGTCTGGCCCGGCCATCCGACCACGGCGCACTGGGGCATCGACGACCCGGCCCACGTCGAGCCGCTGGAGGCGCGGCGGGAAGCCTTCGAAAAGGCCTACCAGGAACTCCGGGTGCGCGTCGCGGCCTTCCTCGCGCTGCCGCTCGAAGGCATGAGCCCGGAGGAAGCCAACTTCGCCGCGCGCCACATCCACGCCCGGCAGTCAGCGCACACAGGGGTCTGACATGAGTTCCCAATGCGAAGTCACCGCCAAGGCTGCCGCCGGCGCGCCGATGAGTTTTTTCGAGCGCTGGCTGACGCTCTGGGTGTTCATCTGCATCGTCGTCGGCATCGGCCTCGGCCAGTGGTTCCCGGCCCCCTTCCAGGCGCTCGGCCGCATGGAGGTGGCCAACGTCAACCTGCCGGTCGGCCTGCTGATCTGGATCATGATCATCCCGATGCTGATCAAGGTCGATTTCGGCGCGCTCGCCGAAGTGAAAACCCATGTGAAGGGGATCGGCGTCACGCTGATCGTGAACTGGCTGGTCAAGCCGTTCTCGATGGCGCTCCTGGCGTGGATCTTCATCCGCCATCTGTTCGCGCCGTATCTGCCGGCCGACCAGATCGACAGCTACATCGCCGGCCTGATCCTGCTGGCCGCCGCGCCCTGCACGGCGATGGTGTTCGTCTGGAGCCGCCTGACCAACGGCGACCCGCTGTTCACGCTCTCGCAGGTCGCCCTCAACGACACGATCATGATCTTCGCCTTCGCGCCCATTGTCGGCGTGCTGCTCGGCATCTCGGCGATCATCGTGCCGTGGGACACGCTGGTGACTTCCGTGGTGCTCTACATCGTCATTCCGCTGATCCTCGCGCAGCTCCTGCGCAAGGCGCTGCTGAAAAAGGGGCAGGCGTACTTCGACGCCGCGATGGCGAAGATCGGTCCCTGGTCGATCACGGCCCTGCTCGCCACGCTGGTGCTGCTGTTCGCCTTTCAGGGCCAGGCCATCATCGAGCAGCCGCTGATCATCGCGCTGCTCGCCGTGCCGATCCTGATCCAGGTGTTCTTCAATTCCAGCCTCGCCTACTGGCTCAACCGGCAGGTCGGCGAAAAGCATTCCGTCGCCTGCCCCTCGGCGCTGATCGGCGCCAGCAATTTCTTCGAACTGGCCGTCGCCGCCGCGATCTCGCTGTTCGGCTTCGAGTCGGGCGCGGCGCTGGCGACGGTGGTCGGCGTGCTGATCGAAGTACCGGTGATGCTGCTGGTCGTCAAGGTGGTGAATGCCACGAAACCCTGGTATGAAAGGAAGGAAACCGCATGAGCAACGCCACGCTGCTGCACCCATCGATCATCGCGATGGTGTCTCTGGCCGCGAACATCGCCGCCAACCATCCGAAGAAAGGCCTGTGCCAGATCGAAAGGCTGCGTGGCTATGACGTGACCGACGCGCAGATCGACATGGTGGTCGACATCGCCCGTCACCTGCGCGACGAAGCCGGGCAGATGCTTGACGCCCAATTTAACGACGAAGCAAAGCTTGCCGTTCCGCCAGTCCCACAACATGGATTCCCTTTGGTCAAGCCGACTGCCAACGCCTGCTGCGCCCCGAGTGAACCCACCGAGACGGGCGCGGCCTGCGGCTGCACGCCAACGGCCAAGGGCAACGCCTGCTGCTGAGTGGCCATGCGCTGCATCGACGAAGCCTGGGACGCCCACGAGAACGAACTGCGCCGTTTCCTGCGCCATCGGGCCGGCTCCGATGCCGAAGGCGACGACCTGTTGCAGGAAGTCTTCCTGCGCGCGCTGCGCCAGAAAAACGGCCTGTGCGGCATCGACAATTCGCGTGCCTGGCTGTTTCATGCCGCGCGCAACCTGCTGATCGACCGGCTGCGACTCAGCAAGGATCAGGTGCCGTTGCCCGAAGACCTGGTTGCCGAACCCTCCGCGGCACCTCCCCCGGTGGATGGGCTGACGCAATGCCTGCCGCGCGTCTTGTCCGAACTCTCGGCCCAGGATCGCGAAGCCATTACCTTGTGCGACATCGAAGGCATGACCCAGCAGGATTTTGCCAAGCTGAAAGGCATTACGCTGCCCGGCGCCAAGTCGCGCGTGCAACGCGCGCGGACGCGGCTCAAGGCGCGCATGACCGAAGTTTGCCGGGTCAGCTTCGAGGCGACCGGCGAGGTCGCCGGCTTCGTGCCGCGGCCGCCGTTGGCATAGCTGCCGTCCCCATGTTGGCCGCGGTCCGGCTTTGCCGTCCACTATGTTGGCGGCAGTCCCGCTTTGCCGTCCCCATGTGGCGGCAGTCCGGCTTCGCCGTCCCGCCAGCGCCGACTTTCAGTCCTTGACGCAGCCCGCGCAAAACGGCGTCGCCGGATCGGCGGCCAGCCGCAGCGCTTCGATCTCGTCCCCGCAGCGGCAGCACTCGCCGTAAGTGCCGGCGGCGACGCGATCCAGCGCCGCCGCGGTCTTGCGGATTTCGGTGCGCAGGCGTTCGGCGAGGCTGGCCGCCATCGCCTGTTGCTGCATGGCATCCATGCGCGAGAGGCGGCCCTGCGCGGTCTGGTCGAGTTCTACCGGCGCGGCCGCCGCCGCCGTGCGCGTCAGTTCCTCGCGCAGCTTGTCCAGACGGTTTTCCAGCAGGGTGCGCGGATCACTCATCGCATCAACAAGGTCGGAATGCCCGACGAGCAGAGCATGGTGTTGGTCATGCAGCCGAACAGCAGGCTGCGCAAGGGCGAGTGCGCATAGGCGCCCATCACCAGCAGGTCGATGTCCCGCTCCTCGATGGTGCGGGCGATGACGCCGCCGACCTCGCCGGGAATCAGCAGGGGCACGACTTCGCGGCCGGCGGCGGCGAGCGTTTCCTGCGCCCAGGCCATCTGCTTCGGGTTGTCCCGCTTTTCCTGCCCGGCCATCAGCACATGAATCGCCTGTCCGTCGAACAATGGGCTGGCGGCGACATACTCGACGGCCCGGCGCGTCAGGCTGCCGCCGTCGAAGGCGATCATCGCCCGGCGCGGTTCGCGGAAGTCGTCGGTAACGCTGAGGATCGGCGTGCGCAGGGCGCGCACCACGTTTTCGACGTTGCGGCCGAGTTTGCGCGGCGCCGTCTCCGAGCTTTCGCCGCGTCGGCCCCAGACGAACAGTTCGACCTCGGCTTCGAGGCCGACCAGCGTCTCCTCCAGTTCGCCGTGCCGCTGCTTCATGTCGGGCGCGACGCCGCCGGCGGCCAGCGCGCGTTCGCGCAGGCGGTTGAGGAAGAGGCGGCCGCTTTCGTGGGCGGCGTGCGCTTTTTGGGCATCGGCGTCGCTCAACTGCTTGAGCAGCACTTCCTGGGCGTTGAAGCCGATGGCGCCGCTGTGATCCTCGCCCGAGCCGATTTCAGGATGGTGGTCGATGACGTGCAGGAACTTGAGCGGCGCCTTGAGACGCTGTGCGGCCCAGATGGCGTAGTCGGCGACGTGGTCGGCGAAATGCGAGCGGTCGACACAGGCGAGTACTTTCTTTTCGGTTTCCATGCGTGTCCTCCTCAATGCATCAGTTGCTCGACGGCGTCGGGTTTGTCATGCACGGCGAAACGATCCACCAGCGTGGCGGTCGCCTCGTTCATGCCGATGACCTCGACCTCGGTATCCTCGCGGCGGAACTTCAGCACCACCTTGTCCAGCGCGCTTACCGCCGTCACATCCCAGAAGTGCGCGCGGCTGACGTCGATGCGCACCTTCTCGACCACCTCCTTGAAGTCGAAGGAGGCGATGAAGCGGTCGGCCGAGGCGAAGAACACCTGACCCAGCACGTGGTAGTGGCGCACGCGGCCTTCCTCCACCGCGCGCGACGAGACGTGCAGCACCTTGCCGACCATGTCGGCGAAGAAGAAGCCGGAGAGCAGCACGCCGACCAGCACACCCTGCGCCAGGTCGTGGGTGACGACGACGACCGCCACGGTGGACAGCATCACCACGCTGTAGCTGCGCGGATGCTTTTGCAGGTCGCGGATCGACGCCCAGTTGAAGGTGCCGATCGAGACCATGATCATCACGGCCACCAGCGCCGCCATCGGAATCATCGCCACCCAGTCGCCGACGAAGACGATCAGGATCAGCAGGAACACGCCCGCCGCCAGCGTCGACAGCCGGCCGCGACCGCCGGACTTCACGTTGATGACCGACTGGCCGATCATCGCGCAGCCGGCCATGCCGCCGACGCAACCGGAGGCGATGTTGGCGATGCCCTGGCCGACGCATTCGCGGTTCTTGTTGCTCGTCGAGTCGGTGAGTTCGTCGACGATGGACGCCGTCATCAGCGATTCGAGCAGGCCGACGACGGCGAGCGTTGCCGAAACGGGGAAGATGATCCGCAGCGTTTCCCAGTTCAGCGGCACCTCGGGCAGCAGAAAGACCGGCAGGCTGTCGGGCAGTTGGCCCATGTCGCCGACGCTGCGGATGTCGAGCCCCATGCCGATGGATACGCCGGTCAGCAGCACGATGGCGACCAGCGGCGAGGGCACGGCCTTCGTCACGAGCGGCAGCAGGTAGATGATGCCGAGTCCCGCCGCGACCATGGCATAGACGATCCAGCTCACGTTGGTCAGTTCGGGAATCTGCGCCATGAAGATCAGGATCGCCAGCGCATTGACGAAGCCGACGATGACGGCGCGGCCGACGAAACGCATCAGCGAACCGAGCCTGAGCCAGCCGGCGAGGATTTGCAGCACGCCGGTGAGGATGGTCGCTGCCAGCAGGTATTGCAGGCCGTGCTCCTTGACCAGCATCACCATCAGCAGCGCCATCGCGCCGGTGGCGGCGGAAATCATGCCGGGCCGGCCGCCGGTGAAGGCCATCACGGTGGCGATGCAGAAGGAGGCGTAGAGGCCGACCTTGGGATCGACCCCGGCGATGATGGAAAAGGCGATGGCCTCCGGAATCAGCGCCAGCGCGACGACGAGGCCGGCGAGCAGATCGTTGCGGACATTGGATAGCCAGTCCTGGCGGAGGGTTTTTATGTTGAGCATGTCGGGGGGGAGAAAAGAAAAAACCGCCGCACCCTGCATTGGGGCGCGGCATGGTGGCGGCGACCGAACGGGCGGTGCCGCGAACTGCTTCAGGTGACGACTACGGGGGAGTGGGCGCTGGGTGCGCGAGCCGGAAGAGGGAGCGGCTGAGATAATTCATGCGACGATTTTAACAGATGGCCCTGTTCACAACGGCAAAAGTCGGCGCTGGCGGGACGTCACACTGATCCGCGCCATTTCTGCGCGCGACATGCATCGCAAGGAGCGGACGATTTATGAACAAGCCCGTTAAGAAGCTGGAAGCTGCCGCAATTCGCCTGCGAAGCCGAGGAACGCGCCTTCTGGGAATCACACGACTCGACGGATTATCTTGACTGGTCGAAGGCGCAGCGCGCCGTGCTGCCCAATCTGAAGCCGACGATTGCCACGGAACTTGCGCTTTACGTATACGTCTATAATATACAAACATGATTGATCTCGCAGGTCTTACCGGATTCGACTGGGACGAAGGCAATTCCCGGAAGAACGAAAAGCACGAGGTGTCGATGGCGGAAGCCGAGCAGGTGTTTTTCAATGCCCCGTTGCTGTTGCTGGCCGACGCGAAACACAGCGCGCGGGAAGCGCGGCATCATGCGCTGGGCAAGACAGATGGGGGTCGCCTGCTTCATTTGACCTTCACCTTGCGCCGGGTCGGCACACTGATCCGTGTCATTTCCGCGCGCGACATGCATCGCAAGGAGCGAACGATTTATGAACAAGCCCGTTAAAAAACTGCCGAAATTCGCCAGCGCAGCCGAGGAACGCGCCTTCTGGGAATCACACGACTCGACGGATTATCTCGACTGGTCGAAGGCGCAGCGCGCCGTGCTGCCCAACCTGAAGCCGACGACCCGAACGATCTCGCTGCGGCTGCCTCAACATCTGCTCGATTCGATCAAGGCGGCCGCGAACGCGCGTGACGTGCCCTACCAGTCGCTGATCAAGGTCTGGCTGCAGGAGAAGTTGCACACGCATTAAGGGTCGCGCCGTCCCGCCAGCGCCTACTTTTCGAGAAAAACGCCCCGTCCTGCAATCTGTGGTGACGCATAGGGCGAAAGGAATTGCAGAGATTTATTATCTCTGAGCGTCATTTGACGTGATTGCAGCATTATCTTTATACTGCAACATGTTATCAACTTAATAATGTCTGCAAAATGGCGCGGAAACCTGCCCTTTCGATGGATGAAGTGCTGCAAGTCCTGCGGGTGACCGGGCCGCAGGGTATGACTCCGGACGATCTGGCGTCGAGGTTTCCGGCGGTCAGTCGATCAACGGTCAGCCGCCGGCTGCGGGATTTGGAGTTGTCCGGGGCCGTCAAGCCCATCGGGAAGGCGCGCGCGATTCGCTATGCCGTGGTTGGTGTCTATAGCGTGGCGGATGTTCGCCGGTATTTTGAGACGGCGTGGTCTGCGCGGCCGCTGGTGGGCTTTGACGAGGCCTTGCTGGGTACAACGCCAAATTTCGATCCGGAGTATGCCGGACGCCTGGTGAACATTCAGGTCCGCGCCCGCGCACTGGATCGAAGTTTCTTGTCCGATTTTCTGATTGATTTCTCGTGGGCATCCTCATTGCTGGAAGGGAGCACGTATTCTGACCTGGACACGCAGGTGCTCATCGAATATGGCGCCAGAAATCCAGACAAGCCGCTTGCGGATGCCTTGCTTGCCTTGAATCACAAAAACGCAATTCATTACCTTTGGGAGCATCGGGACCTGACGACTGAAACCTTGTGCCAGTTGCAGTCCCGACTGACCGACAGCCATGATCAGCCCGAGGCGGCCGAGTCTGATCACTTTCTAACGCCGGCAGAGCGCGGCGTGCCGCGAGAGTATCAGGAAGTGCGACTGGGACGTTCGGCATACAGCCCGACTTTCCGGCCAGCCACGGGTTATGTTGGCAAGGCATTTGCGCAAATTGTTGCCACTGCGGGAACGCTGCCGCCGATTCAGGCAGCCTTTTACCTCATGACGCGGATTCCCTATTTACAGGTGTTTGCCAACGGCAACAAACGCACCGCCCGCTTGGCCGCCAATTTGCCGCTGTTGAAGGCAGGACTGCTGCCCATCTCCTTTGTCGATTTCAACAAGGCCGACTACGTCATGGGCATGGCTGCGTTTTACGAGCTGGGGGATGTGCAGCTGCTGCAGCAGGTGTTTCTGGATGGATACATCCGCTCTATCGTGCGCGGCAGCAACATCCCTGCAGCGATGCGGGTCACCGGCCTGAATACGGACAAGCTGGCGCGCGAACTGGCTGGCTATGTGCGTACAGGCAAGGCGCCTGCTGCGGAGGCTGGGGCTTTTCTTGCGACGGGCTGAAGAAGACACTGATCGTCGGCATGGCCGCATCATAATCCCACTGATGCCGTACCCGCTTCGGGGCATTTCATCCCGCCAGCGCCGACTTTTTTCGCATCCCCTGCATCCTTTTCAGCCGGCTTCGTCTCCTGTACAAACCCCGATCTGGAGTCTTGCATGAACGAAACCAGCTTCACTGCCGTCCCGCCAGACCCGAAAAAGGGATTTCCTGCGGTCACGCCGACTTTCTGGCGCTGGATCGTCGGCATCGCCATCGCCGTGGTCGCCTGGGTGGCGGCCTATGCGCAACTCATTCCCTTCGCCGACTGGGTGGTCGCGACGCTGGGCCTCGAACGCGGCACGCACTTCACCGAGGCGGTCCATTTCTTCGTCTACGACACGCCGAAGGTGCTGTTGCTGCTGGCCGGCATCGTCTTCGTCATGGGCATCGTGCATACCTTCTTCACGCCGGAACGCACGCGTGCGCTGCTCGCCGGCCGGGCGGCCTCGGTCAACTATCTGCTCGCCGCGCTGCTCGGCGCCGTCACGCCCTTTTGCTCCTGCTCGGCCGTGCCACTGTTCATCGGTTTCCTGTCGGCCGGCGTGCCGCTCGGCATCACGCTGACCTTCCTCATCGCGGCACCGATGATCGACCAGATCGCGGTCGTCATGCTCTTCGCCATGTTCGGCTGGAAAGTTGCCGCGTTGTATTTTGGCTTCGGCATTGCCCTGGCGGTGATCGCCGGGATGATCCTGACCCGTCTCAACCTCGAACCCTACCTGGAAGACTGGGTGGTCGCCATCCAGCGCGGCGGCGCGGTGAGTGCCGATCTGGGCCGCCCCACCTGGCCGGAGCGCTTCGCCAGCGCCTGGAGCAGCGTCAAGGAAATCGTCGGCCGCGTCTGGCCCTACGTCATGGTGGGCATCGCCATCGGCGCCGGCATCCATGGCTACGTGCCGGAAGAGATGATGGCCTCGCTGATGGGCAAGGATGCGCCTTGGTGGTCGGTGCCGGCCGCCGTGGGCATCGGCGTGCCGATGTATACCAATACCGCGGGCGTCATTCCGGTTGTCGAAGCGCTGTACGGCAAGGGCGCCGCCATGGGCACGCTGCTGGCGTTCATGATGAGCGTCGTCGCCCTGTCGCTGCCCGAGATGATCATCCTGCGCAAGGCACTCAAGCTGCGCCTGATCGCGATCTATGTCACCATCGTTGCCGCCGGCATCGTCGTGGTCGGCTATCTGTTCAATGCGATTCTCTGAATCCATTGCTGCGCTGGTCGGGGCAAGCCAATTCCCCGAAGTTGAAGGTATCGAAACTGAAGTTTTGCCCGAAACCGGGAGCGATCAATGAACAAACATATCCTCAAGCGGCTGTTGCCGGGATTGCTACTCTGCGCGTCCGGGCTGATCCACGCCGCGGACAGCGTGCTCGTCGTGTCCATCGACGCGCTGCATCCGGCGGCGCTGAGTGCCAAGACCAGTCCGACACTGCATGCGTTGATGCAGGCGGGGCGTTTCACCCTGAATGGACGCAGCGTCGACCCGCCGCAGACCCTGATTGCCCACACGGCGATGATGACCGGGCTGCCGCCCGCGCAAAATGGCAAGCGCGACAACGACTGGCGGCCGGGCGAGCCGCAAGTCGCGAAGCCGACGCTGTTTGACGATGCGAAGCAAGGCGGCTATCGCACCGCCTACTACTTTTCGAAGCCCAAGCTCGGTTATCTGGTGAATGCGGCGGTCGATGAACAGGGCCTCGAACCGGACGGCGGCATCGAGCCGGTGCGCGCTTTCTTCCGCGCGGAAGGGAAGCGGTTTGCCTTTCTGCATGTGAGCGGGCTCGAATGGGCAGGCGGCGATTACGGCTGGCTTTCCCCGGAATACCTCGAAGAACTGACCGCCATCGATGCCAGGCTCGCGCCGCTGTTCGATGAAGTGCGCCAGCGCGGCAGCTTCGCGATCGTCGTGACGAGCGACCATGCGGGCCACGGCACGCTGCATGGCACGAACCATCCCGAAAACTACAAGCTGCCGCTGATTGTGGCCGGTAGCGTCGCTCAACTGCCCCGCCTGCCCAAGGGAACCTGGCCCGTCACCGGGTTGCGTTCGCTGGTGCGAAAACTGGCGCAGTGAACCGGTTATTCAGGACCGTGCGCCGTACCGCCAGCGCCGACTTCTGTAGCGTGCCCCCGCAAAGAAACGGCGCCCAGTTTTGTCTGGGCGCCGCCCCAATCACCTTGTGATGCTTACTTGAACTGCAGGACCAGCGGCTGCTCGACGTAGGCGTGACGCACCTGGGCGTTGTCGAACAGCGCCACGCCAAAGCCATAGCTCTTCTTCAGGTCGTCGAAGTTAACGTCGAACTTGGAGCCGGTCACCAGCTTGCGGGTGATTTCGACGGTCCACTTGCCGTTGGCCCACTTGCCGGCGATCTTGACATCACCGCGGTCACCGACGGTTGGCGCGACGATGATCGAGGCCACCTCATCGCCGGCCTTGAACTTGCTGTCGTCGAACGGCACTTTGTCCTCGGCCTTGAGCCAGTAGGTGCCGCCCTTGTTGGCGGGCTTGCTGTCCTTGTTCATGAACTCGGGCTTGCCATTGACCAGCTTGTTGTCCTCATAGCCGCCAGCGGTCTTCGGATCGGTCTTGCGGCCGGCCGACTTCGCCTTCTCCGGATCGAAACGGGTGTGGTCAACATAGCCGTCGTCGAGCTGGCCGAGGTGACCCATGCGCACCCACTTCGAGTGCCACATGTCGGCGATTTCGCCGGCTTCCTCGTTGTACTTGTTGCCGTAGGGCTTGCCGGGCTCGCCGCCGTGGCAGCTGATCGCGCAGCCGAACTTCTCGAAGCCGATTACGCTGTTGTTGATGTTCCACTGCACGGCGAACTTGTCTTCATAGTAGACATCGTTGTCACCGCCCTTGTCCTCGGGATCCTTGAGCTTCTGCCAGCTGCCGTCCGGCTGCTTCTTGTACGGGCTGCGCTGCACCGACAGCGTCGGATCATCATAGGTCAGCAGCATGTACAGGTTTTCCTTGTCGTAGGCGACCTGCAAAGAGGCGCTGGTCTTGCCGCCCTTGAAGTTGGCGCCCTTGACCGCGTCGAGCTTGACGGCGGGAGCGGATTTCCAGACGGCGTCTTTGGCATCGCCATCAATGGTGGGCGCGACCGCGGCCATCACGGCGGTGACCGTGATTGGTTTCATTTCCTTCGGCTTGTCCTTGGGCGCCGGTTCCTTGGCGAACGCATTGGCAACCAGCACCAGGGAAGCCAGAACTGCAACTGACATGACTGTTTGTTTCATAGTGTTATCTCCTTCGTTGGATTGCAATCGGACAGAAAAAACTCAATGCTCGTGCCAGCCGGTGATCATGGTCTTGAACATGGTCGTGACGGTGTGGCCGGTGGTGCCGAGATACATGTGGGCGATCATGAACAGGACGATGACGGTACCCGTCAGGTAGTGCAGCACCGCCACGGGCAGCAATCCATCCATGTCGAACACGCGATCCGGGGCGAACTGCGGGAACATGAAGATCAGCCCGGTGATCAGCAGGGTCGGCATCATCAGGTACATGATGAACCAGTAGATCAGCGCCTGCATCGCATTGAAATTGACTTCCAGCGTCACCGGATAGGGGTGCGGCTCGCCCTTGAAAATCCCCCACAGATACCAGCGCGCCTGCTTCATGCAGCGGTCGAGTATGCCGGGCGGCTTGGGCACGTACTGCCACCAGTTGCCGCTGACGATGTTGGCGATGACGAAGAAGCCATAGGCGGCGACCAGCGCGAGGCCGGCGAGGTCATGGATGCGCGCGGCGAGCGAGAACTCGACCAGCGGCAGCTTGGGATCGGCGAAGTGCAGGCTGACGCCGGTGATGGTCAGCGTGATGATCAGCAGCGCATTGGTCCAGTGCCACAGCCTGATCCACAGCGGCAGGAGATAGACGCGTTCGCTCATTGCGATTCCTCCTTCTTGCGACGCAGGGACATGACGATGCGGATGGCGCCATGGAGCAGTACGCCGAGCAGGGTGGCGATAACCAGGGCAATGATGATCGAGTCGAGCAGCGGATGGCGCGTGGCGCCGATGATGTAGGAATTGGACAGCAACACGCTATTGGTGAAGCCGTACTTCTGTTGTTCGTCCTTGACCATGTGGCGGTAGAGCCGAGCCTTGAGGGTACTGTTCGCCGAATGGCAGGAGAGGCACTTCTTCTCGGACTTTTCCTTGTCGAGGATTTCGTGCGAGAGCATCTTGTTCTCGGCGACTTCTGGCGTATGGCATTCGATGCAGCGCACCGACTGCCAGTGCGCCTTGGCATTGGGCAGCCAGTCGTGGATGGTGTCGATATCCGGGCGCAGCTTCTTCAGCCCGGGCGTCTTCTCGCCTTCGGGGGCGAACTTGGCAAACATCTCGCTGGAGTTGTGGCACTCCAGGCAGCCGTGGTTGTCCTGGGCGACGATCTTCGCCGGATCCTGAAGGCGCTTCTGCACGATGTTGATGTGCGGGTTGTGGCAGGTAAAGCAGGTGAACTTTTCCTTGACGCCCTGCACCTTGGCATGCACCGAGGCGTTGAACTGGGGCTCGAGGCGCAGCACCTTGGCCGCGTGGCAGGCGGTGCAGCCGACGGTTTCGCTCTTGCCAGCCTCGGCGTGCGGGTAGTCGGTGTAGTGGGTCTTGGAGTGGCACTCGCGACAGTCCATCACGCCATGGTCGGATGGGTTGTAGATCGTGGGCTCGAGGCGCGAGTCCTTGAGCTTGCTCATGTCGATGTCAGCCTTGGGCGGCTTGGCGATGCCAGCGGCGCTGTGGCACGCATAGCAGGCCTCGTTGGCCTTGCGGTTCATCTCGATGGTGGTCTGATCGACCGGCGCATCGCTGGCGGCAAGAGCCGGGCAACCCCAGCCTATCAACAGCAATGCAATCAGATATCGGTACCCGCTGACGCGCACTTGGATTCCCCTCGATGACGTGACTGCCGAACACAAAGCAATCGACGTGCCACTTCGTGAAACCCCGTTGAATACGCAACTTTCGGATTCTCGGTGCGCGCAGCCCGATGTACTGCTGTCACTAAAATGTGACAGCCGTCACTATTCCGTGACAAACCCCCAGCGTTTCATGCGGACATAGAGATTCTGGCGGGGGATGCCGCTGATGCGTGCCGCTTCGGAAACATTGCCGTTGGCCGTTGCGAGAACCTGCCGCAGGTATTCACGCTCGAAATCCGCGCGTGCATCCTGGTAGGAAGTTGCGGCAACCGTCTGCAACGAAGAAGCCTGCGGAGCCTCCGTGGCTTCGCAGAGGGGACTGAAATGAACCGCGTCGATGACGCCGCCCGGATGCAGTGCCACCACCCGTTCGACGCAATGCTTGAGCTGGCGCACGTTGCCGGGCCATGGACCTGATTCCAGCATCTGCACGGCGGCGGGGGTGAGTGGGCCGCACTGTTTGCCGAACTTGGCACTGAAATGCTCGAGAAAGTGGGTGGCGAGCGGCAGGATGTCGCTGTGTCGCGCGCGCAGCGGCGGCAGGTGCAGGGCCACCACGTTGATGCGATAGAACAGGTCTTCGCGGAAGCGGCCGGCCTCGACCTCGCCTGCCAGCGGACGGTTGGTGGCGCAGATCAGGCGGAAATCGGTCTTGCGTGGTTGCGTGCTGCCGACGCGCGTGAACTGATGATCCTGCAACACATGCAGCAGGCTGCTTTGCAGCTTCGGGCTCATGTCGGCGATTTCATCGAGAAACAGGGTGCCGTCATGCGCCTTTTCAAAATAGCCGGGAGTGGCCTGGGCGGCACCGGTGAATGCTCCCTTCTCGTAGCCGAACAGCAGGCTTTCGAGCAGCGATTCGGTCAGGCCGCCGCAATTGACTTCCATGAAAGGTTTGGCGCTGCGTCCGCTCCAGGCATGGATCAGCCGGGCGATCACATCCTTGCCGGTACCGCTTTCCCCTTCGAGCAGCACGGTGGTATCCAGCCCGGCGACCTGGCGCGCCTGGGCGAGCAAGCGTTTCATCGCCGGCGCATGTCCCACCACCGTCGGCAAGCCCTGATCGGCCCCCAACTTCATGCGCAGGCCATCGATCTCCCGATAGGCGCGGTCGAGTTCGAGTGCCTTGCCAATCACGGCTTCCAGCGCTTCCAGGTCATCGAACGGCTTGGTCTGGTAATCGAACAGGCCTTCGCGCACGGCCGCAACGGCAACGCGCACATCGGCAAATCCGGTGATCAGGATCACGACCAGTTGCGGCCGCTGGGCACGGAATTCGCGGGCCAGTGCGATGCCATCGTCGCCGGGCAGGCATTGATCCATCAGCACCAGATTGAAGTCCTCGGCCGCAAACAGACGCCGCGCTTCGGCGCCGTCGGCGGCCAGCCATACCTTGGCCGTCCTGGCGAGCAGGTGTTCAAGCAGCGTACGGGTGTAGTGGTCGTCATCGACGACCAGGATGTTGGGCAGCATCGCGGGCGCTTTACGTGTCATTCGCAGGAAGCCACAATGCAAATCGCGTGCCATGACCGGGTTCACTGCTCGCCGTCACCTGGCCGTCATGGAGCAATGCCACATGTTGCACCACCGGCAGGCCGAGCCCGGTGCCATCGCTGCGGGTCGTGAAGAACGGCACGAAAATCTTGTCGATAACGTCCGGCGCAATGCCGGTGCCGTGATCCGTAACGGCCAGCGACCAGCCGGGTATGCCACGTACCGGATCGTCTTCCCGTTCCAGGCTAATGACGATGGCCCCCTGCGGGTCGGTCGTCGCCTGCGCCGCATTCACCAGCAGGTTGAACAGCGCGTGGCGGATCAGGATCGGATCGATCGTCAGGGTCGCCGGTGTTTCGGGAAGCCTGACCTCCACCGGCAGGTGCTTGTTCTCGGTCTGACGGAACAGCAGCACTGTATCGTCGATCAGTTCCGCCAGCGGCGTCGGCTTGGCGTCGAAACAGGAGACCTTGGAAAACTCCAGCATGCGCTTGACGAAGGCCCGGCAATCCTCGCCGGCGCTGCGAATCTCGCCGAGCAGCTTGTGCGTCTGTTCAGGGTTTTCAGGCTCGCGCGCGGCAAGCTGGGCCATGTTCACGACACCGACCAGCGGGTTATTGAGCTGGTGGGCAATGCCGCCAACCATGGTCCCGAGGGCGGAAAGTTTTTCCAGTTGCAGGATGCGCTGATGCTCCGTGTTCAGGTGCAGCAGCTGATGTTCGAGATCATGCTGGCGCTGATAGTCGCGCTCCACCCGATCGAGCGCGACATAGAAGACGCCGAACACACCGGCTCCAACAGCAAGACTGAGCAGAACCACGCCGGCCATGTAGTTATTGAAGGTCGTTTTCAGCGCCGTGATGTCGCGCAGGATCGCCAGTTCGCCGATGTGGTGACCGCCGGCATCCGCCAACGGCACAACGGCGATATGCAACGAGCGGCCATGATCCTGGAGTTCGACAGCACTGCCATGTAGCAGTCGGGCGAGCAGGCGATCATCGAAGTCCTTCGGTAGTTGTCCGCTGGTTTGCGCCAGCGTGACATGGCTGGAAAAACGTTGCCAATCGCTTTCCGGATCCTGGCGCTGCATCAGCGTCTGGCCACGCTGCCACTGCTGCTTCGCCAGGAAGCGCTTGTTGACCAGAACGACCAGGTCCACCGCCAGGCTGCCCCGCACTTCGTCGATCAGATGCTTGACCTCCTCGCCGATCTCGACGTAGCCAAGGACACGCCCCCCCTGCTGCCAGGGCATCACCAGCCGCAAGGTCAGGGTTCCCAGCGGCCCCAGCTCCAGGCCGTGCACTGCTTCCTTGCGGCTGTGGGCCTGCAACATCGTCACGCGATAGATGGGGTCACCGTACTCGTCGGGGCTATGGAGTCGATATAGATTGGTCCGGTCGGGTGCGTTGAAATACAGGTGGGTGATGCGATGATCGGTACGCAGGGTTTCGAACAAGGCGCGCGCGTGCAGCTCAAGCCCGTTGCGGTCAGCATTGCGGAACGCTTCCTCGATGGCCAGATTGCCCGTCATGGCGCGCGCGACGGCGCGCATGAGATTGCCGTCCTTGTCCAGCTTGAACGCGAAGAGCTTGGCGACACCCGCCGATCGCTCGGCCAGATCCTGGTCGCGGATGCGTATTTCTACACTGTAAATCGCGCTGGCGAACACGAACATGATGACAGCCAGCGCAAGCGCAAACGGGCCGATGAACTTGGCCTTGACGCGCTTGGGCTGACGGGTGGGGGAAACGGAACTCACGGGCCGGAGTGTGCGCCAACCCGCTATACGAAACAACTGCACCCTCAAAAGTCGGTCGCCGCTTTGCGGAGGGTCAGCCCGCTATCTTGCGCGCTTCCCTGCCAACAAACAGCGCCGTCAGTTCGGCCAGCTGGCGGTAGAACGCACTTTCCGCACTGCCCTTGACAGCCTCGGTAAATGGCCCGATCCAGCGGCCCAGATGCTGGCCGAGGAAGCGCGCTTTCAAGTCGGCAACCGCGGTCAGACGCGCGGCGTCGCCGCTGGAACGCGCCTCGTTTTCCTGAAAGATCAGCAGATACAGAAACTCCAGCTCGACGGCGATGTGGTCGGGCACTTCGCGGAATTCCTCGTCGATCTCGAAGCCGCCCTCCTGGTAAAGCGCGAGTACCGCCATGGTCGTGTCGCCCATGAGCGTCCGGTTTTCTTCCAGCCAGACCGACCCATAGGGATTGGCCAATATCTGCATCGGCCCCAGGAACAGCCGGGTGTAGTCGAGCAACAGGGCTTGCGTTTCCGCCGCGCAGAACGCATCCCCCAGCGCTTGCGCCTGCGGGACAAGGGTTTCATCGACCTCACGTGCGGCGGCAAGCAGGGTGTCGAACACCCCTTCTGCCGCGAAGGCGGGTTCAGGTTCGTAGTAGCAGGCGGCGATCAAGCGACACAAATCTTCGCGCGCCAGGGCGCCGCGCATTTCCGTTTCGGTCATGGCATATCCTAAAAAAAGAGGCAGGGTCGCCCCTGCCTCGCGATTGTATAGCCCGATCGTTCAGGCCCGCACGCTGTACTTGTTGATGTAATAGACGTTCGGCTTGGTGCCCTTGTCCTCTTGCAGGCGGAAGAATTTCTGCTTCTTGACGATCTGCGCGATTTCCGACTTGGGATTTTTCAGATCGCCGAAGATGCGCGCCTTGGACGGGCACACCTCCACGCAGGCCGGCAGCAGGCCATGGGTGACGCGGTGATAGCAGAAGGTGCACTTTTCAAACACGCCACGCGCGCGCACCGCCTGGGTTTCCGCGGCAGCGTAGCCGTTCATGGCCGGCACTGGGGCACCCGCCGCCTTGGCCACTTCGGCGCCGGAAGCGGTGCAGCCGGCAATCATCGCGGTGTTGTCTTCCCAGCGCGGTTGTGCCGGTTTGCGCTTGTTGTTCATGCTGATGACGCTGTAGGTTTCGCCGGCAAGGCTACGCTCGTCCAGTATATCGGCGCTGTACGGGCAGGACTGCTGGCAGGCCCTGCAACCGGTGCAGGTTTCGTGATCGATCAGAACGAAGCCGTCCGGCGTCTTGAATATCGCAGACGGCTCGACCGGACACTTCGGAATGCAGGCCGGTTCGTCGCAATGATTGCACAGCACCGGCAGCACGATCTGGGTCGTGTTGGGGAACTTGCCTTCGGTCGTGCTGATGAAGTCGGCCCAGTTGTGTGCGTTGTTGTCGCCGCGATCCCGGGTGTTGTTTTCCGCCTTGCAGGCGAAGGCGCAGGCCCCGCAGCCGACGCACTTTTGCAGGTCAATCACCATTCCATATTTGGGCATTATTTATCTCCTAAATTCGTGCGTTCGGCTATCAGGCTTTTTCGACCCGGACGCCGGTGAAGCCGCCATTGCGGGCCGTGGCGCCGCTGAGACGGTCATAGTCATCGACGAGGATTTCGTTGTTGTTGCCGCCGCGCGGAACCGCCTTGCCGTAGTCCTGCGCCGCGACGCGACCGTAGGCCCAATGCCCCTGGCCAAAGGTCTTGGTGACGGTGCCCGGACGGATACCCTCCCACAGCTTGACCTGGGTGACGATGGAGCCGGCAGGTGAGGTGATCTTCACCGTATCGCCGTTCTTGAGCCCCAGCTTGACGCCATCGACCGGGTTCATCTTGAGCACGTCGCCCCAGGACACATCGCCGGCATCCATCTTCCTGAATTCCTGATACCAGGGCAGGTTGGCCGAACGTCCCTCGCGATTCAGCCGCGACTTGGCGTCGACGAATTCGAACGGGTACTCCGCGTAGCTGCCATGGCGCTTGGGTGCTTCGTAGTGCGGCACGAAGGCCAGTTCGCCCTGCGCGAGATAGCCGGACACCTTCAGCACATCGTCGATCGTGGTCTTGTGCTTGTCGGCGTGCTCGGTCAGTCCCTTCTTGAGCGTCTCGCTGTAGAACTCGAACTTCTTGGTCGCGGTGTTGAACTTGCCGCCCCAGCCCTTCTTGAAGCTGTACTGCTGTGTGTTGTACATGCCTTTCTTGCGGAAGTCCGCCCAGCCTTCGAGCTTGTCGCCTTTCAGCGGTTCCTTGGGCATCCACATCGGGGCGCTGGAAATCTTCGCCAGGACTTCGGAAAACTCCATCGCGCTGGTCGGCGGCTTGCCGGTCTCGGGATCCTTGAACTCGTTGGCGAAATAATCGTAGAGGTTCGGAAAGCCGCGCGCCTTGAGTTTTGCCGCCAGCAGCCAGCAGACCTCGGTTTCTTCCTGCTTGACATCCCACAACCGCTTGCCGGCCGGTTGCTGGATCGACGCGAAGCCATGTGTCAGCCCATTATTGGAAATTACCGACAGACCCTCGCTGGCATTGAAGGTCGAGGGCAGCACCACATCGGCAAACTGCGTCATCTCGGACGCGTTGGTGACCATGTGCGCGAAGAAGGGCAGTTGCGACAAGGCCTTGTCCCAGCGGGTCGGGTCGGTACAGGAGAAGTTGAAGTTCGACCAGGAACTCAGCAGCACCTTGATGGCGCCCGGATCCTTCAGCATGCCGTTGGCGATGTTGTTGGTGACCACGCCGCTGCCGGGCTTGGCATTCATCATGGCCGGCATGTCCTTCTCGCCGCGGCCGTCGATCTTCTTGCCCTTGCCATGCTTCTTGGCGACTTCGTCCAGGTAGGCGTCGCGCTTGGGATAGGCGCCGAGCGGCGGGCTGGTGGTCTGCAATACGCCCCCTTCGACATCAATCGAGCCGAGCAGGCCGTTGAGGGCATGCACCGCCATGGCGGCATAGGTGCCGCGCGGATACATCGCCGCACCCGGCCCCATCCAGACACAGACCTTCGGCGCGGCCTTGGCCATCGCACGAACGACGCGCACCGTCTGCGCCGCCGGAATCAAGGTTTCCTGTTCCGCCCAGGCGGGGGTCTTGTCCTTCAGTTCGATATTCCACCACTTCACCAGGCCGTGGGTTTCCTTTTCGGCGAAGGCAGCTTCATCTACCGTTGCCCCGGCGATGAAGAGGTTCTTGCCTTCCTTGAAGTCGCCGACGAATTCCTTGCTCCACATTCCCTCGACCAGGATCGTGTGGGCCATGGCGCTGGCCAGGGCGCCATCGGTACCCGGCTTGATCGGCAGCCATTCGTGCGATTTGGCCGCGGAAGTCGACATGCGCGGATCGACGGTGATCAGGGCACCGCGCGCGATGATGTCGCCGAGGTGGGCGATCGTCCCGGGCACCATGCGGTTCGAGGATACCGGATCGCAGCCCCATGCCACCAGACACTGGGTGCGTGCCAGGTCATAGTCGCGATAACCGAAAAAGCCCTGGGTCAGACCGGGACCCATTTTTTCCGCCTCGGCGCAGATGGCGCTGTGCGAGAAGTAGTTCGGCGTGCCGTAGATGGCGGGCAGCGCGCCGTAGAGGATTTGCGTGGCCGTCGAAGAGTAGCGGCCGCGGATATAGGCGAACTTGTGCGGTTCGTCGTTCTTGCGCAGTTCGATCATCTTGTCGGCAACCAGATCAAGCGCTTCGTCCCAGGTGATGGGGACGAACTGCGGATCGATACCGCGCCCCTTCAACGGATTGGTGCGTTTCATCGGCACCTTGATGCGGTCGGGATCGTAGGTCTGCTGCGGGATCAGGTGGCCGCGCGGGCAGCAGTAGCCGCCATTTGCCTTGGAGAGCTGATTGCCGCGGACCTTTACCGCGCGATTGTCCTGCACGAAGATCTCGACCGCACACCATGCGGTGCAGCCCTGGCAGGTGGTCGGCACCCAGGCGCCCTTGGCCGGCGCGGCGGCACCAGCCTTGCGGATCTTGATGGCACTGGATTTCGGGTTGCGCGGCGTGGCGGCAAAGACGCCTTCCACCATCAACAGGCCGATGGACGCTGCCGATCCCTTGATGAAATCACGTCTTGTCAGTTTCATGACGATTCCTTTCGGGATGTGTCGATTACTTCTGGAATTGCAGATGCAGCGGGGCCTGGACATAGGCATGGCGGACCTGCGCGTTGTCGAACACGCCAATACCGAATGCATAGGTCTTGCTCAGGTCGTCGAAGTTGACGTCGAACTTGGAGCCCGTGACCAGCTTGCGGGCGATTTCCACCGTCCACTTGCCCTTTTCCCACTTGGCGCCGGTCGAGATGTCGCCGCGATCGCCGGTAAATGGCGCGATGAGGACGGACGAAACTTCATCTCCGACCTTGAACTTGCTGTCGTCGAAGGCCACCTTGTCTTCGGCCTTGACCCAGTAGGTGCCGCCCTTGTTGGCGGCCTTGCCGTCCTTGTTCATGAACTCGGGCTTGCCATTGACGAGCTTGATGTCCTCGTAGCCGCCACCGGTCTTGGGATCCGACTTGCGGCCGGCATTGGGTGACTTCACCGGATCGAAACGCGTGTGGTCAAGGTACTGGTCGTCGATCTGGCCAATCACGCCGCCGCGGACGTACTTGAGATGCCACATATCGCCGAGTTCGCCATCTTCCTCGGTGTACTTGTTGCCGTAGGGCTTGCCCTTCTCGCCACCATGGCACGCCGACGTGCAGGAAAACTTTTCGGTGAAGCCGAAGATGCTGTCGTTGATGTTCCAGATGATCGCCAGCTTGTCTTCGTAGTACTTGTTGTTGTCGCCGCCCTTGTCATCCGGATCCTTGAGCATTTCCCACTTGCCCTCGGCCTTTTTCACATAGGGGGAACGACGCACCGACAAGGTCGGGTCGTCGTAGGTGATCAGCATGTAGAGCGTGTCGGCCGTGTAGGCCGCCTGTACCGTGCCGGAGGTATTGCCCTTGTTGTCCTTGAAGTTCACGCCCTTGACGGCTTCGAACTTGACGACCGGGGCGGTCTTCCAGATCGCATCGTCCGCCACGCCATCGAGCTTGGGCGCCGCGGCGGCCTTGACCGCTGCAACCGGGACCGGCTTCTGGGGCTTCGGCTTTTCCTGGGCTTGTGCCAGAACGCTGTTGCTGACGAACGCGGCGGTGACGGCGAGGGCAATTGAGGTAATAAGCGTTTTCATGAGTTTCTCCTTGGTGAAAGTCGGTTGAATCGGGATGGGTCAGTGCTGTTCATACCAGCCGGTGAACATGGTCTTGAACATGCTGGTGGCGGTCTTGCCGGTGGTGCCGAGATAGATGTGCGCGATCATGAACATGATGATCACGGCGCCGGTCAGGTAATGCAGGATGGCGACGGGGAGCAGCCCGTCGAAGCCGAACAGGCGGTCGGGCGCGAGTTCCGGGATGAGGAAGATCAGGCCCGTGATCAGCATGACGGGCATGACGACGTACATCATGACCCAGTAGGCGATTGCCTGCATCGCGTTGAAGTTGGCTTCTTCGGAAACGCGATAGGGATGCGGCTCGCCCCTGAAAATCCCGTAGGCGTACCAGCGCGCCTGCTTGACGCAACGCTCCATGACACCCGGCGGCTTCGGCACGTACTGCCACCAGTTGCCGGTGACGATGTTGGCGATCACGAAAAAGACGTACAGCGCGACGAGGACGATGCCGGCGATGTCGTGGATGCGTGCCGCGAGCGAGAATTCGACGAGCGGCAACTGCGGATCGGCGAAGTGCAGGCTGACGCCGGTGACGGTCAGCGTGATGATCAGCAGCGCGTTGGCCCAGTGCCAGATACGGATCCAGAGCGGCAGAAGATAGATGCGTTCGCTCATTGTGTTTTCCCCTTGCGACGGATGGCGAAGATGACGCGGATGGCGCCGTGAATCAGCACCCCGCCGAGCGTCAGCAGGACGAGGCCGATGACGATCTTGTCGAGCAGCGGATGGCGGGTGGCGCCGATGACATAGGAACTGGAGAGGATGATGCTGTTGGTAAAGCCGAACCTCTCCTGCTCATCTTTCACCAGATGGCGGTAAAGACGCGTTCTCAGCGAACTATTGGCCGAGTGGCAACTCAGGCAGTTCTTCTCCGCCTTTTCCTTGTCGAGTATTTCGTGTGAGATCGGTCGGTTGGCCTTCACCTCGGGCGTGTGGCACTCGACGCAGCGGACTGTCTTCCAGTGCAGCCTGGTATTCGGCAACCAGTCGTGGATCGTGTCGACATCGGGCCGTTTCTTCTTGATGCCCGGTGTTTTTTCGTCGTCAGCGGCGTACTTCGCAAACACCTCGTCCGAATTGTGGCAATCGAGGCAGGCCTTGTTGTCCTGGATGGCGATCTTGTGCGGATCCTTGAGCAGGGTCGCCCCCAGGTCGATGTGCGGGTCGTGGCAGGTCGCGCAAGTGAATTTCGCCTTGACGCTTTCCAGCCGCGCATGCACCGAGGCGTCGTATTGCGGTTCCAGGCGGGCCACCTTGGTCGCATGGCATTCGGCACAGGGGCTGGTTTCGCTCTTGCCGGTTACCGAGTGCGGATAGTCGTTGTAACCCTGGCCATGGCATTGCCGGCAGTCCATCGTGCCATGGTTGGAGCCGGCGAACACCTTCGGGTCATACAGGGTTTCCGCGAGCTTCTTCATGTCCATGTCGGTGCGCGGCGGATTCTTGAAGCCGAATTCGCTGTGACAGGCGAAGCAGGCTTCGTTGGCCTTGCGGTTTTTTTCGACGACTTCGGGGTCCGCCGCAACGGCATCCGCTGCGTGTGTCTGGAAACTCCAGACGCAGGCAACGAATGTGGCAACCACCGTGATAGTTTTTTGCCAGGACATGAGCACGCTTGATTCCCCCGAGAGTTGATCGATTTCTTTAAACCGGGCTTTACTCAAAGCCCTCGATATCCGCGTTATTGATATGGATTAAGCAGGGAATGTGCCATGCTTGCCGCTTGCGGTTGGCGAATTGCCAAGTCGTTCATTTGCAAGCCATAGTGAAAATATTCGCCGGGAAGTCAGAGACGCTAACTATAATCAGCGTTACCAATCAGTAACGGGGGTGTTTGTGATGGGGTCCATCGAGTTACCAAACGGTAATTGCGGAAATCGCCGCCGCCGCGCCCTGCTGCAGGCTGGCGCGGCGGCTTTCGCGCTCGGGTCGGCGGGCGCGTTCGCCAGCACGGTCAGCGCTCAACGCATCATCCGCATCGGCCTGACGCCGGCCTTCGTGCATGACCAGCACGCTCTGATGGCGGACTGGCGCCGTTACCTCGAATCCCGTCTCGGGGTGGCGATCGAGTTCCTGCCGCGCAACAGCTATCGTGAAACGATGGACCTGCTGCATCAGGGCCGGCTCGATTTTGCGTGGCTGTGTGATTACCCCTTCCTTTACCTGAAGGATCTGGTGCGCCTGCTGGCCGTGCCGCTGCACAAGGATCGTCCCTATTACCGTTCCTACCTGCTGGTGCATGCCGACAATCCCAGGCCGCAAGGCATGGCCGACCTGAAAGGGGCCGCCTTTGCCTATTCGGACCCCTACTCGAACACCGGCTATCTCGTCCCGCGTTTCCAGATACGCCAGTTGGGTGAGGATCCGACCACTTTTTTCCGCAAGACTTTCTTTACCTGGTCGCACCGCAAGGCCGTCGAAGCGGTCGCCAGCGGCATGGCCGAGGGCGCCTCAATGGACAGCTTCGTCTGGGATACGCTGACGCGCATCAGGCCCGAGCTGACCGGGCGTACACGCATCATCGGCGCATCGCCCGAATATGGCTTCCCGCCTTTTGCCGCGCATCGCTCGGTCGCGGCCAGCGACTTCAACACCATGCAGCGCGTCCTGCTCGAGATGCAGAATGACGCGGACGGCCGCAAGTTGCTGGAGCGCCTCAACCTCAGCGGGTTTATCGTCGGCGAGCGGCGTCTTTATGACGGCGTGGTCACGATGATGCGAGCGTTTGGCGAGTATTGACGCCAGACGATGCGGCAGTTTTTTGACCTGAGCTTTCGCCACAAGATTCCGCTCTGGGGCGGCGCGCTGATCATCGTTTCGGCCGTGGCCGTCTCGGGCGGGCTGATGTTCCGCGCCTACGAGCACCTGAAGCAGGATCTGGTCATCAGTTCCGAAAGCCTTGGCTACACCCTGGCCAACACATTGTTCCCGGTGCTGCTGCATGACGATGCCTGGCGGGCCTATGAGCTCGTGCGCGCCCCCTTCCATGAAGACCGGCCGGATCAACCGCTGGAGCCCAAGGCGATTTTCGTTGTCGACCGCGACCTGAAGGTGCTGGTTTCCTCGACGCCGCTCAGTATGCCGCTGCTGGCAAAACTGGGCAGCCTTGGCGCCGACCACCAGCAACTGGCGCATGCTCTCGCCGCGGCGAATCCCGATGTCGCTGGCGTTTACGAGTTTCCGGGATCGAACCGTTTGTATGTGACCATTCCCGTTGCCGAGAAAGACGAGCGCCTTGGCACCCTGGTAGTCACCCATTCCAAGGATGTGTTTCTGCCGCGCTTTTATGGCTTTGCCCTGGGTGGCGCCGGCATGGGCGCGCTGGTGCTGGCGATCCTGCTGCCGCTCAATTGGTACTGGGGCCGGCGCATGGCCGAACCGCTGGTGCAACTGGCGCATGGCATGAGCGAAATTGTCCATGGGGCGCCGGCCGACCTCAGCCCCGACCTGTATGCATTCAGCGATGAACTGGGCCAACTGTTCGCCGCCTATCGCGAGGCCGCGGCCGAGATTCGCCAGAAGACCGCGCTCGAGCGTGAAGTGATGCAGTCCGAGCGCCTGGCTGCCGTCGGCCGCCTCGCCGCCGGCATTGCCCACGAGGTTAACAATCCCCTCGGCGGCATGCTGATGGCGCTCGACACGCTCAAGCAGCGCGGTCCGCTTGATCCGGCCACCGCCCGTACCGTCGCCCTGCTCGAACGTGGCCTGCAGCAGATCACGGAAACCGTGGGTGCGTTGCTGGTGCAGGCGCGGGTCCAGGCGCGCGCCTTGAACCGGCAGGACTTCGAGGACATTCGCACGCTGATCGAACCGCAGGCAACGCGGAAATCACTGCAACTCGACTTCGCCATCGATATCACGGAGTCGCTGCCGTTGCCGTCCGGTTTCGTCCGTCAGGTGCTGATCAACCTGCTGCTCAACGCCATCGAAGCCACCCCGCCCGGCGGCCGGGTGCGCGTGGCGGCAAGCGAGGCCGATGGCCAGCTGGCGCTGGTCGTGGCCAACGCAGGCGAACCGCCGCCAGCGGAGATTCTGGCCCACCTTTTCGAACCCTTCGTCTCGGGTCGCGAGGGCGGCCATGGCCTGGGACTCTGGGTGAGCTACCAGACCGTCAATCAACTCGGCGGTCGCATCGCCGTCGAGTGCGGCGCTGGCGAGGTACGCTTCCTGATTCATCTGCCGCTGCGCAGTGAAGCGCCCGCGTCGCCAAAAGTCGGCGCTGGCGAGACGGCGAGTGCGCCGGATGATTCCCCCGGCTTTCGGCGCAGGCTAACCGGCGCAAGCCGGTTAAGCGAGCCAGCGCGGCCGGAGCCAAAAGTCGGCGCTGGCGAGACGGCGCTTGAAACGGAAAACCCGACATGAAACCAAGAATCTGCCTGATCGAAGACGACACCATCATGGGCGAGGCGCTGGTCGAACGGCTCGACATGGAAGGCTATGCCTGCGACTGGTACCAGCGCGGCCGCGCGGCTTTGGCGGGACTGTTGCGCAAGCGCTACCAGTTGGTCATCAGCGATATCCGCCTGCCGGACATCTCGGGCGAAGAACTTTTCTCCGAGTTGCAGAAATCGGGACAGACGCTGCCACCATTTCTTTTCATCACCGGCCACGGCGCCATCGACCAGGCCGTGCGCCTGCTCAAACTGGGCGCCGAGGACTATCTGACCAAGCCGCTCAACGTGCCGCTGCTGCTTGAGAAAGTGAGCTTGCTGAGTTCGCGCGCCACGCCCGTGACGACCGGCGTGCCGCAATTGGGCATTTCCAGCGCCATGCGCCGCATCGAGGCCATGCTGCCGCGCATTGCCGGCCAGGCGCGCTCGGTGCTGATCACCGGCGAATCGGGCGTCGGCAAGGAAGTCGTCGCCCGCGCCCTGCATGCCCAGGCCGACCCGACCGGGAGCCAGCCCTTCGTCGCGGTGAATTGCGGCGCCGTCAGCGAGTCGCTGATGGAGGACGAGTTGTTCGGCCACGAGAAAGGCGCTTTCACCGGTGCGATCAAGGAGCGCAAGGGCTGTTTCGAACAGGCCGCCGGCGGCACCCTGTTCCTCGACGAAATCGGCGACATGTCACTCGGCATGCAGGTCAAGCTGCTGCGCGCCATCCAGGAACGGCTGATCGTGCGCGTCGGCGGCCAGCGGGTCATCCCGATCGACATCCGGCTCATCTGCGCCACCCACCGCGACCTGCGCGCCATGGTCGAGGCGGGCAAGTTTCGCGAGGACCTCTATTACCGCATTCACGTCGTGCAGATCGACATCCCGCCGCTGCGCGAGCGCAAGGAAGACATCCTCTGGCTGGCCGGCCGCCTGATGGAAAACTTTCGCGCGGACGGTCCGCCCCCGCGCCTGCATCCCGCCGCGGAGCAGGCGCTGCTGGAACGGCCCTGGCACGGCAACGTGCGCGAGCTGGGCCACTGCCTCGACCGCGCCCGCATCATGGGCAATGCCGAAGTGATCACCGTCGACATGCTGTGCGGAAAGTTCGCGGAAGAGGGTGCCGCTGCACCAGACGTTTCGCCCACGCTGGGTAGCTATCTCGCCGACAGCGAACGGCGCTACATCCAGCAGGCCCTCGCCCGCCACGGCGGACGCATCGCCGACACCGCCGGCGAACTCGGCATCAGCCGCAAGAATCTCTGGGAGAAAATGCGCAAGCTGGAGATACAGGGGCCGGGGTCAGCGTAAGCGAGGACTGCAAACGGTTGGCGATCCAGTTCCTGCCTTACACATAATCCGCGCAAAATAAAACGGCCCTCCGTCCGGAGAGCCGTTTGAATACTGGTGGTGATGGGTGGACTTGAACCAGCGACCCCCGGATTATGAATTAAGTTATTAATCAATATGTTATCGTATAGGCCCGCCCTCGGCCGCCTATACTCGCTGAGCAATTTCACAGTTCGCAATATGACTGTGTTCGGCCAGCTTTCGGTACCGCTGAATCCGCTCTAGCTCTTCTATCTGCTCTTTTTGAATCCGCTCATACTTCTCCTTGCGTTCCTGCAGCTCCTTTGCCGTTCGGGCGGCAAGTTCTGGGCGAAATATCCACTGCCCAGAACTTGGCGCCGTGAAAAGAAGCTTTTCCAGAGTGGCAAAACCGACGGTTATGGAAATGATGGGAGAAAAGGTCGACGACTTCGAAGGTGGATTTAACTTCCCGAAGACGCCAAAGGAACAAGAGGAGGCGCGACAGGTAGCAATTTTATGGACAAGGTTGCTTACCGCCTGAAGGCTCCACCATATCGCGGCAAGATAAGCGCTCAAGATTTGTGGCGGGTTGCCTTGATTGTTCTTTCGAGCAACATAGGAGTCACTTTGTCCTGGCGTTCGACTTTGCTGATGTAGGCCTGCGTTACTCCCATGCGTTCGGCCAGTTGCTTTTGGGTGAGATGGGCCTTCATGCGCGCCAGGGCAACAGGGTTGTCGACATAATCTTCGAGAATGAAGGGGACGAATTCGTTATCGCGACCCGTTTTTACCTTTGGGTGGGCGAGTTCATCCTGAATCTCATTCTTGAGAGCTTCATAGACGGCAACCGGCAGGAGAACGTATTCGTCTTTGCCGTTGGCTGACTTGATCTTTTGCAGGTTCATTTGTACACATCTCCTCGGGGCTTGATTCTCTCAATAGCGATAATCTTCACCGTATCCTGTCGGTCGAAAATCACCCGCCAACCACCCACACGCAGCCGCCACCCGGACTCACCTTCGAGCTTCTTGATATCCAACTCGGGATCGTCCGGGTTGTAGCCGAGCCGGTTAATCTTGTCGGCAATCCTCAGCCGATCCGGCTTGGCCAAGCTCTGCAATTTCTTGCGCGCCTGCTGTTTGATAACGAGTGTGTAGGGCATGGTTATATTACGGTTATTTTTGGTTATATTCAAGTGCCAGTCATTTTGATGTTCGGCAGCCTACTAAACCCCATGATGTGTGTGGATTTTGTTTTATCACGACCTAAGCTGTGGCGCGATATGAAATCATAGCCCCCGCTCCCAGGTGATTACACAGTGATTACATTTTGATTTTTTGACTACCAACGAAAAAGGCCTCCATCGCTGGAGGCCTTGGTATTGCTGGTGGTGATGGGTGGACTTGAACCACCGACCCCCGGATTATGAATCCGATGCTCTAACCGACTGAGCTACATCACCGAATCGAGGGGCGAGATTATCCCGGCGGGACCCCTTGCTTGTCAAGGTTGAGAGTTTTAGGGGCCCGCCGGATGCGCTGGCATCGGCCGTCCTGAAGAATCCACGCAAGATATTTCTTCCGGTCCGGAATAAACCGGGGGCTGCATGCGTATATCCAGTGCAGCACCCCCAACCCAATCCGGAGAACCCCCATGGAAAAACAAAAAATTGTGCGTAGCCTTATGATCTTTGCGGCCCTGACCACGCTGGCAGCCTGTTCAGCCTACGAAACCCGTCCCGCCGCCCCGGCAATGACCAGTGGCGGCGTGCTTACCGGAGCCAACGGCATGACGCTCTACACCTTCGACAAGGACGCGGCCAATAGCGGCAAGAGTGTCTGCAATGGTCCCTGCGCCACCAACTGGCCGCCGCTGTTCGCCATGGATGGCGACACCCCTGCCGGCGACTACGGTATTGTCGTGCGCGATGACGGCAAGAAGCAGTGGTCGTTCAAGGGCAAGCCGCTCTACTTCTGGATCAAGGACCAGAAGCCGGGCGACAAGACCGGCGACGGTGTTAACAATGTCTGGCGCACTGCGGCTCCCTGACAGCCAGACGTGAGCGCCCGCGACGCGATTGTTGCCGAGATTCCCCGTCTGCGCCGCTACGCGCGGGCGCTGACGGGAGGGCATGCCGACGTTGCGGACGATCTGGTGCAGGACACGCTGGCGCGGGCGCTGGAAAAGTGGCGCTTCTGGCAGCGTGAGCGCGAATTGCGGCCCTGGCTGTTTTCCATCATGCACAATCTGCATGTCGATGCCCGCCGGCGCAGCCAGCCAGCAGTGGTGTTCTGCGACGCGGACGATCTGCCGATGCCGGTGCAACGCGCCGCGCAGCAGGATGGCCTGGCCCTGCGCGATCTGGAGCGGTCGCTGGCACTGCTGCCATTCGAGCAACGCGAGGTGCTGCTGCTGGTGGGACTTGAAGAACTGTCCTACGCTGAAGTCGCGCGTGCCCTGGCCATTCCGCAAGGTACGGTCATGTCCCGCCTGGCGCGCGCACGCAGCCGCTTGCACGCCATCCTGGCCGGCGAAAGCGTGCCGGTATTGAAAGTGGTGAAGAAATGAACACGCCGATTTCCGAAGACGATCTCCACGCCTATGCCGATGGCCAGTTGTCGCCGGAGCGGCAGACGCAGGTGGCAGCCTGGCTGGCGGTGCACCCTGAACAGCGGGCCCAGGTCGATGCGTGGCGGGCACAGGTGGTGGTGCTCCACCGTGAGTTCGACGCGGTGCTGGATGAACCGGTGCCGGCACGTCTGTTGCCACCACCAGCCGAGGACCACTGGTTCAATGCGCGCAAGGCGGCGGCGGTGGCCTGGTTGATGCTGGGCGGCGTGGTCGGGTTTTTCCTGCGCGGCGAAACTACGCCGGAATCGCATCCACTGCCTGTCGCGACGAGCAGCCTGCCACGTCAGGCGGCGATTGCCCATGCGGTCTTCGTGCCCGAGGTGCGTCACCCGGTGGAGGTCGGCGCCGATCAGGAAGCCCATCTGGTGGCCTGGCTGTCGAAGCGGCTGGGCAGCGAACTGAAACCGCCGCAACTCGATGCAGTTGGCTATAAGTTGGTGGGTGGCCGGCTGTTGCCGGGCGACAGCAAAAAGGGCGTCGCCCAGTTCATGTACGAGAACGTCAACCGCGACCGCCTGACCCTGTACGTGCAGCCGGATGCCCCCGCAGCAGACGGCACTGGCTTCCGCTATGCGCGCGAGGACGGCATCGACGTTTTTTACTGGGTGGATGGAAAATTCGGCTACGCGATCTCGGGCAGTACGGGGCGTGACGACATGCTGCGGTTGGCCACCCTGGTCTATCGGCAACACGGCAAGTAGCGGCTAACCTGGCGTACCCATGCGGGTATTTCTTACCCGCTGCGGGGTACGCCGTCCCACCAGCGCCGACATTCCTGGGCGCTATAATCCCCGACCATGCCCACCTTACCTGCCGACATCAAGACCCATCTCGCCGATCTGCTGCGCGCTGCGCTGGCGAGCGTGGCGCCCGGCACGAGCGCCGAGATCCATCTCGAACGCCCGCGCGACGCCAGCCATGGCGACTTTGCCAGCAATCTGGCGCTGCAACTGGCGCGCACACTGAAGCAAAACCCGCGGCAGATTGCCGAGCGGCTGGTACGCGAATTGCCTCCCTCGGCGTGGCTGACCAAGGCCGAGGTCGCCGGCGCCGGCTTCATCAATCTGACGGTCGTGCCGGCGGCGAAGACCGCAGTGGTTGCCGCCGTGCTGGCGCTGGGCGATGATTTCGGGCGCGGTGCCAAGAAACCCGGCAAGCTGCAGGTCGAGTTCGTTTCGGCCAACCCGACCGGCCCGCTGCATGTTGGCCATGGCCGAGGCGCGGCCTACGGCGCTAGCCTGGCCAATCTGCTGGCGTTTGCCGGTCACACCGTCTGCCGTGAATACTATGTGAACGATGCCGGCCGCCAGATGGACATCCTGGCGGTGTCGACCTGGCTGCGCTATCTGGACCTGTTCGGCGAGCGCGTGGCTTTCCCGCCCAACGCCTATCAGGGCGAATATGTGCGTGACATGGCCATGCAGATCCGCACCGCCCATGCCGATCGCTACGTACATCCGATCGTCGCCGTACTGGCCTGCGTGCCGCCGGCGGAAGCGGATGCCGAGGCCCATCTCGACGGCCTGATCGCCGCCGCGAAAGACCTGTTGGGCGAGGAGTGGCATTACATCCACCAGCATGTACTCGCCGAGCAGATCGCCGACTGTCGCGAAGACCTCGAAGCCTACGGCGTGCATTTCGATTGCTGGTTCTCGGAGCGTTCGCTTTACGATACCGGCATGGTGGCGCAGGCGGTGGGCGCGCTCGAAAAGCGCGGCCACATCTATGTGCAGGACGGCGCCAAGTGGTTCCGTTCAACCCATTTCAGCGACGAGAAGGATCGCGTCGTGCAGCGCGAAAATGGGCTCTATACCTATTTCGCCTCTGATATCGCCTACCACTGCAACAAGCTCGAACGCGGTTTCACGAAGCTCGTCGACATCTGGGGCGCCGACCATCACGGCTACATCCCGCGCGTGCGGGGCGCGCTGCAGGCCCTCGAACTGGACGACAAGCTGCTCGATGTCGCCCTGGTGCAATTCGTCAGCCTGTTCCGCGGCACCGAGAAGGTGTCGATGTCGACGCGTGCCGGTTCCTACGTCAC
>DDXB01000005.1 GCA_002347405.1 Rhodocyclaceae bacterium UBA2271
CAAGTAAAACGGCGGCCAAGGGCCGCCGTGTAACTGTAAGATATATCGACTTTTAAGTCAGGTTCTGCGGTGGCGCAACGCGGCCAAACCGGCGAGACCGAGCCCGAGCAACGCCAGCGAGCCGGGCTCGGGGACGTTCCCACCGTTTCCAATGGTATCGTCAGACAAATAGAAGGCAACGTCTGTACCCCAGATGGTACCACCACTACTAATTGAGCTATAGAGGCCATTCAAGGGTGCGGTAACCCACCAGGGACTGGATCCGCCGGCACCGGACAGACTCAACCAATAGGTGGTTCCAGCCGCAGCAACGAAATCACTTTGAAGATCGAACTCCACCAACCAGGCGTTACCGCCCCCGCAACACCATGGAAAGGACGAAAGCGTCGGGGTAACGTTCAATCCAGAACCACTTGCAAGCTGAGAACCAAAGGCACCGGCGGTATCAGCGTAAATACCGTAGCTGATCGCATTATCCCATCCGGTGATTCCTTGATAATTTTGGAAATAAAAGCCAACAGATCTGACTGTGCCTCCGGCGACAATGGTGAAATCGTCGGCGGTATAGGTACTGCCACCGATTGGGTAGCCGTTCTGGATATCCGGATTGCCATTGTTATAGATCACGGCGGAATTGGCCACAGTGGCAACGAGTGCCAGCAAGGCAGCGGACAACAGGCGTTTCATCTTATTCTCCTTTGAGTGGATATTGAACTCACAAGCCACTCCAGAGCATTTATCGTGCCATAAATATTAATATATATAAATATCAATGCATTATGCTTGTTATTGCCTTTCCTTGCCTTGCCTAGCTGTAAAGTTTACCGACACTACCCAACCCACCTCCGCGCATTGCGGAACATCGTCATCCACGGCGAATCCTCACCCAGCCCGGCGGGGTGCCAGGACATCTGCGTCGTGCGGAAGACCCGTTCGGGGTGCGGCATCATGATGGTGAAGCGGCCGTCCGGCGTGGTTACGCCGGTGATGCCGTCGGGGGAGCCGTTGGGATTGAACGGATAGGTCGTGGCCACCGCGCCGCGATTGTCGATGTAGCGCAGTGCGATGTCGGGACAGGTGGGGGCGGCAAACACTGCACGTCCCTCGCCGTGCGACACGACCACCGGCAGCTTCGAGCCGGCCATGCCGGCGAAGAAGATCGACGGTGAGGGGGGAATTTCCACCAGCGCAAAGCGTGCCTCGAACTGCTCGGAACGGTTGCGGTGAAAGGTCGGCCACGAGCCTGCGCCGGGAATGATGGCGGCCAGGTTGCTCATCATCTGGCAGCCGTTGCAGACGCCCAGCGCGAAAGTGTCGGAGCGCGCGAAGAAGGCGGCGAATTTGTCCTTGAGTTCGGGATGGAAGAGGACGGACTTGGCCCAGCCCTGCCCCGCGCCCAGCACGTCGCCGTAGGAAAAGCCGCCGCAGGCCGCCAGGCCCTTGAAACCGGCCAGATGCACGCGGCCGGCCATCAGGTCGGACATATGCACATCGAATGTCTGGAAACCGGCGCGGTCGAAGGCAGCGGCCATCTCGACCTCGCCATTGACGCCCTGCTCGCGAAGTATCGCCATTTTCGGACGATTGCCGCCGATGGTAAATATTGCGGAAGGATCGAAAGTCAGATTGCATGACAGGCCGGGATTATCGGCATCCTGTAGCGCGTCGAACTCCTCCTGCGCGCAGACCGGGTCGTCGCGCAGCCTGGCGATCTGGTAGCTCACCTCGCTCCAGGCGCGTTGCAGTTCGACACGCCGTACCGCCAGCGCCGACTTTGCGTTGCGCCAGAGCCTGATTTCGTCGCCATCGTTGAGCGTGCCGATGACATGGGCGCAGGCACCCAGTCCGGCAGCGCGCAGCGTTTGCAGCACGGCATCGCGCTCGGCGCGGCGCACCTGGATCACCGCACCGAGTTCTTCGTTGAACAGCGCGGCCAGCAGGCGGTCCTGCATGCGGCCGCCCAACAGTTCGGGCTTCTTCTCGATGCCGTCCACGTCGTTCATCAGCGGGTCGTAGCAGAGCGCGTCGAGATTGAGCGAGACGCCAAGGTGGCCCGCGAAGCTCATCTCGCACACCGTGGCGAACAGGCCGCCGTCGGCACGGTCGTGGTAGGCGAGGATCCGCGGCCGCAGGGTCTGGATGGCGATGAAGAATGACTTGAGCAGCGCGGCGTCGGCATCCGGCGGCACATCGCCGCTCTGCCCATACACCTGCGCCAGCGCCGAACCGCCCAGGCGATTCTGGCCGGCGCCCAGGTCGATCAGGATCAGTTCCGTCTCGCCGACATCGGCATCCTTTTGCAGTTGCGGCGTCAGCGTGGTGCGAATGTCGGCGCAGGGCGCGAAGGCGGTGACGATCAGGGACAGCGGCGCGGTGACCATTTTGCTCTGGCCGCCCTCTTCCCACTTTGTCCGCATCGACAGCGAATCCTTGCCGACCGGGATCGAGATACCCAGCGCCGGGCAGAAGTCGAGGCCGACCGCCTTGACGGTGTCGAACAGCGCGGCGTCTTCGGTGCTGAGTCCCGCAGCCGAAGCGCCATGGCCGGAAGCGGCCATCCAGTTTGCCGAGAGCTTGACCTGGCCGAGGTCGGCGATGTGCGCGGCGGCGAGGTTGGTGATCGCCTCGCCCACCGCCATGCGTCCCGAGGCGGGTGCATTCAGCAGGGCCAGCGGCGTGCGCTCGCCCATGGCGAAACACTCGCCGAGATTCGTGGCGTAGCCCATCGCCGTCACGGCCACATCGGCGACCGGCGTCTGCCACGGGCCGACGAACTGGTCGCGCGCCGTCATGCCGCCCACCGAACGGTCGCCGATGGTGATGAGGAAATTTTTGGATGCCACGGCGGGCAGACGCAGCACGCGAAAAGCGGCTTCCTTGATGTCGATTTGCGTCAGGTCGAGCGCCGGCATGCTGACGGTCTTGCGCGCGGCATTGCGGTGCACGCGCGGCGGCTTGCCGAGCAGCACCTCCATCGGCATGTCGACGGGCAGGTTGCCGAAATGATCGTCCGCGACGACGAGCTGCCGTTCCTCGGTCGCCGTGCCGATCACGGCATAGGGACAGCGCTCGCGCTCGCACAGCGCCGCGAATTCGGCCAGCCGTTCCGGCGCGATGGCCAGCACGTAGCGTTCCTGCGATTCGTTGCACCAGATCTCGCGCGGCGCCATGCCCGGTTCCTCATTGGGCACGGCACGTAAGGAGAAGCGTGCGCCGCGACCGGCGTCGTTGGCGAGTTCCGGCATGGCGTTGGAGATGCCGCCGGCACCGACGTCATGGATGGCGAGGATGGGGTTGCCGTCGCTCATTTGCCAACATCTGTCGATCACTTCCTGCGCACGGCGCTGCATCTCGGGGTTGCCGCGCTGCACCGAGGCGAAGTCGAGATCGGCGGCATTCGTGCCGGTCGCCATCGAGGATGCCGCGCCGCCACCCAGGCCGATCAGCATGCCGGGGCCGCCGAGCTGGATCAGCAAGGTGCCGGCCGGAAACTGCTCCTTGAAGCAATGCCGCGCGGCAATGTTGCCGACGCCCCCGGCGACCATGATCGGCTTGTGATAGCCGCGCATCTCGCCGTCGAATTCCTGCTCGAAGCTGCGGAAGTAGCCGGCCAGGTTGGGCCGACCAAATTCGTTGTTGAAGGCCGCCGCGCCAATCGGCCCCTCGATCATGATGGCCAGCGCGGAAGCAATGCGCTCGGGCTTGCCGTAGCTGGATTCCCACGGTTGCGCGTAGCCGGGAATCTTCAGGTCGGAGACGGAAAAGCCGGACAGCCCGGCCTTCGGCTTGGAGCCGCGCCCGGTCGCCCCTTCGTCGCGGATCTCGCCGCCCGAGCCGGTGGCGGCACCGGGGAAGGGTGAAATGGCGGTCGGGTGATTGTGCGTTTCGACCTTGGCGAGGATGTGCGTCGTATCCTCGACATAGCCATAGCCGCCGTCAGACTGTGCGTTGAAGCGCTTGATCAGTGCGCCTTCGATTACGGACGCATTGTCGGAATAGGCGACGACCGTGCCGGCCGGATGCGCCTGGTGCGACGCGCGGATCATGCCGAACAGCGACTGCGTCTGGTCGATGCCGTCGATGGTCCACGAGGCGTTGAAAATCTTGTGGCGGCAGTGTTCGGAGTTGGCCTGGGCGAACATCATCAGTTCGACGTCGGTCGGGTTGCGCCCGATTTTGCTGAAGTTCTCGACGAGATAGTCGATCTCGTCTTCCGACAGGGCCAGCCCCAGTGCGCCATTGGCCTTCACCAGCGCGGCGCGACCGCCGGCAATGACATCCACCGAAGTCAGCGGCTGCGGGGCGACGTGATGGAACAAAGCATCGGCAGCATCGATGGAATCGAGCACCGATTCGGTCATGCGGTCGTGGAGTTGCTCAATTAATCGCCGTCCCGCCAGCGCCGACTTTTGCGCGCCATCATCGACGTGGAAGGCAACACCGCGTTCGATGCGCTTGACGGCGGCAAAGCCGCAGTTGTGCGCGATGTCGGTCGCCTTGGAAGCCCACGGCGAAATCGTGCCCAGGCGCGGCGTCACCAGAATCAATTGCCCTGCGGGCGCGGCCGGCAATTCAGCCGGAATTCCCAGCAAATCCTTCAAGCGCACCAACTCGTCGGCGTTCATGCTGCTGTCGGTTTCGACGAAATACCAGTGCTCCGCCACCAGCGGAACCCCGACTTGCTCGGCCAGGCGGGCAAGACGCGAAGCGGAAAAAGCGGCGGTGCCGCGAAGCTTGAGGATGGGTGACATGTCGAGGACTATTGCGGGGAAGGGGTTGGGGAAGAGTTGCATTAAAACGGCAAGAACAGATTGAGCGGGTGATCTGCCATCTGCTCAAAACCATATCGATTATAGAAACCGACTGCTGAAGGCTTCGCATTGACCACGAGACCGATACCACCGACCTCGCCTGCGATACGCGTCACCCGGTCAATGGCGTCGAAAAGCATGAACTCTCCGATACCTTTGCCTTGCTGCGCCTGGGCAGTTGCCAATCTGCCCAGCCGAAAGACCGGCGCCTTGCCAGGCAGCCGTTTTCGATACTGAACCGGCAAATCCGGATTGACCAGTTCAGCCAGGCTAATCGCGTAAAAACCAAGCACATCCGCAGGGTTTTTGTCAGCCACAACTACAAAGGTCGAGGAAATCCCCTTTTCCTTGTGTTGCCTGGCAACCTGAGCAAACCAACCATTGAGTTCGGCATCTCCGCAATCGAATCCCTTCCTGTCATGCCCGTCGTTCAGCGGGAGAACCAGCATCGTTCTTCATCCTCCGGTAACGGGCCTGAGCCTGAAGGAATTTCTCATTGCGCGGTGGAGGATTTTCAATCATCTCCAGCAGTCTCAGTGATTCCCTCCGTGTCAGGGCAATCGTCGATTCGCTTTCAATGACCTTCGCCGCCTTTTCCAGGGCCGCTTGCACGACAAACTGGTTAAGCGTCGCGCCCACGAGGTCAGCCGCCACTTGCAGTGTTTCCTGCACATGGTCGGTGATTCTGGTGGTGAGTCGCTTTCCGGTATGAGCAAGCATGGCTGCCTCCTTGATGGCAATCGTTTTAACGTGCGCAGTATAGACGTGCGGCGTCATTTTGTCACCATCATTTGCCGTTGGCACTGCCCCCGGGAGCAGAAAAACGTGGCCGGATGCAAGAGACCACTATACTCGGACGTTACTCCCCGCCTACTGTCGGCCGACCAAGGCGCAACTTGAAAAAGCCATGGCCGGCCACATCCTTGCCCAGGCCGAGCTGCTGGGCAGCTACCAAAAACAACACTGACCGAAAGAAAACCAGCATATGACAAATCACGCCTACGACGTCACGGTTGCCGATTTCGACCAGAAGGTGCTGGCCGCTTCACAGCAGGCGCCGGTCCTGGTCGATTTCTGGGCGCCCTGGTGCCAGCCCTGCACCATCCTCAAGCCCATCCTCGAAAAACTGGCGGCCGAACTGGGCGGCAAGTTCCTCCTCGCCAAGATCAATTCGGACGAAAACCAGGAACTCGCCGCTCGCTATGGCGTGCGCGGCATTCCGGCCGTGAAGGCCTTTGTCGATGGCCAGATGGTCGATGAATTCACCGGTGCCCTGCCCGAGGCGCAGATCCGCGAGTTTCTCGGTCGACTGCTGCCCTCGCCGGCCGATCCGCTGCGCAAGGAAGCGCTGGCGGCCTATGCGCGCGGCGAAATCGATGCCGCCCGCAAGATCATGGCCGAAGCGATCAACCTCGACCCGAGTAACGACAACGCTTACCTCGATTTTGTCGAGATGAGCCTGGCTGCCAATGCCCTCGACGAGGCGCGCGAATTGCTGGATGTCATCGCCGACCGGGCACGCGACACGGCGCGCGTCGCCTCGTTGCAGGCGCAGTTGCAACTGGCCGTGGCGGGAGGCGGGGCCGATGTCGGCGCATTGCAGGCCACCGTGGCGGACAAACCGGACGATCTGGATGCCCGCCTGCAACTGGCCAATGCATTGGCGGTCAGCCAGGACTATCGCGGCGCATTCGAGCAGCTCATCGAAATCGTCCGCCGCGACCGTAACTGGAATGAAGAGGCCGGCCGAAAGACCATGCTGACCCTGTTCAAGTTGCTCGCCGCCCAGCCGCAATTCGATGCGCTGGTGCGCGAATTCCGGGTGCAGTTGTCCCGCACGCTGAACTGACCGTTCACCACGGAGGACACGAAGATCACGGAGGAGAAGCAAATGCATTACAAAATAAATGAACGTCACCCGGTGGGTGTTGCGGCATTTTGTCTGTATGCGCCTTGCCTCGGTGCCCTCCGTGATCTCCGTGGTGTGAAGGGTTAAGCGCCGTGGAAATCCAGGTCAGCGAATCCGCTGGCGTCCGCTACCTGCACTTCGGTTCCATCTGGGTGCAGGGCGCCATGCGCGTGGCGCGTCCCTGGGCGCTGGAACTCGACTACACGCGCGCAATGATGACGGCATTGCTGTTGCGGCCCGCCGCCGACTGGCCGCGCTCCGTCCTGCTGATCGGCTTGGGCGCTGCCTCGCTTACAAAATTCCTGCACCGCCACCGCCCGGCGGCAAAACTGACGGTGGTGGAAATCGAACCCGCCGTGGTCGCGACGGCACAGCAGTATTTCAAGTTGCCGGCCGAAGATGAGCGCCTGCGGGTCATTGTCGGCGACGGCGCGGATTTTGTTGCGGCAAGCCAGAAACGCTATGACCTGATCCTCGTCGACGGTTTCGATGCGGATGCGCGCACCGGCATGCTCGACTCCCTGCCCTTCTACCTCAACTGCAAGGCCCGTCTGACGCCCTCCGGCCTGATGGTGACCAACCTGCTGACCCTGCGGCGCAAGGTGCGCGACTCGCTGGAGCGCATCAGCGAGGCCTTCGATGGTCGCTCGCTGCCCTTCCCACCCTGCGCCAGTGGCAATGTCGTGGCTTTTGCAACGGCGGGAACGCCCGTGCGCTGCCATATCGATGCCCTGGAAACCCGGGCCAGAACGCTGAAGGAAAATACCGGTCTCGACCTGCAGTCCACCCTCACCCGTCTGAAAGCCTCACGGCAGTGTCCGGGCGGCCGGGTCAGGCTTTGATTTTGTCATTCCGGCGGAAGCCGGAATCCAGTGATTCGGATTCCTGGACCCCGGCCTGCGCCGGCGTGACGAACCCCCCAGTTTCCTAGCGGTTTGCCGGCAGCGCCGACACCGCCACGATCCACGGCTCCAGCCGCTGGCCGATGGCGAGGCTGGCGGCATAACGCGGCTCTTCATCCTCGGCCACATTGCGGGTCCGTGTCTGCAGTTGCTCCAGCATCGGGCGCAGTGCGAAGGGCACATTGATCCGGCTGACAGAAACGTCATCGATATAACCGGCAAACCGTTGCTGCTTGTCGCGGGTCAGCAGACGCGGCCGCAGCGTGCCATTGATGATCATGAAACGGGTTTTGTCAGGGTAGCGGGCGCGCAGCGCGGCGAGGTTGCGGCCGGCGTCGATGGCGAAAAGCCGGCTGCTCGACAGCTCTTCGTGCCGCCATGCCTCCTGCGCGCGTTTGGCGCGATTGGCGAATTCAATGCTGTCGGCGTTGACGGCCGCCGCCGCCGCATGGCGTGCGGCATTCTCCTCGGCCTGTTGCAGTGCCGCCTGCCAGTCCGGGCCGGCCAGTTCCAGCACGATCAGCACTTCGCGCGGCTGCTGGCGTTCATAGCGCCGCCGGGTTTCCTGGCCGGCAGGATCGGCGCGTGTCTCGAAGCCCAGTGCGGCCATGCGTTCGCCATCCAGCCACGCCGGCACGCCACCGCCGCCATAATTGGAATGTTGCGCTTTACCCTCGGCGTCCGCGACGCGCCACGCCAGTCGCAACGCCAGACCGCTGTTCTCGGCCATTCGGTAGCCCCGATATGGCAGCACAAGTTCCCGTTCGGTGAGGAAGAGCTGGCTCTCCGGCTCTCCCGCACGGTTCCACCAGGCACCACCGAGCGCCACCGCATTGGTCAGCAGGATCAAGCCGATGCCGGCTGCCAGCGTCCATCCGCGCGACCAGGTCTTCATGCGCCCTCCCCTTCGGCGTGCGGGCGCAGCGCGCCGCGCAGGCGCTTGAGCACCAGCAGGATGAGGATCGCCGCCAGCCCGAGCACCAGGAAGAACAGGTACTTGGGCATGACCTGCCACCACCAGTCGAAGAACTTGGTGTAGAGGAAGATGATGAAGAACACGATCCCGGTGTTGACCATTTCCGTCCAGTTGCGCCGGGCGCCGAGCCAGATCACCAGCGCGCTGCCGACGAAACCGGCCAGTTGGTAGCCGCCTTCGATCAGGTCGGGATCAAGGTCGAGGTGGCTGCCTTGTCCCCAATGGCCGAGTACCAGCATGGGAATGAAAATGCACAGCAGGCCGAAGACGCGGTAGATCGACTCGAAGCCGCTGAAGCGGGCATGCGGAATGAATCGCGGCAATGCCAGCAGCAACGCTGCGACGGGAAAGAAGTTTTCCGGCCGCTCGCCGGCATGCAGCCAGTAGATGCCGCCCCAGGCACCGACGCGCGCCGACACCCAGGCGATGACGCAGCAGATCCCGACCGCCAGCAACAGACGCAGATCGCAGGTATAGGCGAGCAGGAAGGCCAGCGCCGCCCAGGGCAGCAATGCCCGGTCGGTCGGCGCGATGTTCCAGATCTGGCCGAGCATCGAGATGTTCAGCACGAAGCAGGCGAACGCCACCAGCGCCGCCAGCTTGGTGAAATAGCCGCTGGCGTCGCGCCCCTGAATCCAGACCGTAAGGCCGAGGCTGAGCAGTGGGCTGCCGATCAGGATGGCGACCTGCGCCGTCTCGGCGAAGTAGCCCCAGAACTGATAGAAGAGCAGGAACACGCTGGTGGCCAGGGCCAATGCGCCGAGAAAGGACGCGACGCGCATGCCCAGCGAAAGTTGTTTGGCACGCGTGTCGCGATCGATGTCGAACACGCCGGCAAAGCCGGCCAGCAGTTGCTCGTGGTGGGCATTGACGGCATGGCGCTGCGCGGCATCGAGGGCGAGCACGCCATCCGCTTCGAGGCGTCGCAGTTCGGCGCGAAAGCTGCGGATTTCGTCGGCCCGCTGCTGGGCTGCGTGGCGCGATGGGGAATGAACGGGGGAATGCATGGCGCGTCATTATGACGCGTTTGTTATGATTCGAGCCCACTTTGCAGCACGACGGAGCGTCAGCATGATCCGCATCTACGGCATCAAGAACTGCGATAGCGTGAAAAAAGCCCTGGCCTGGTGCCAGGCGCACGATATCGACTACGAATTTCACGATTACAAGAAACAGGGCGTGCCGCGCGACCGGCTGGTCGAGTGGTGTCGCAACGCCGGCTGGAAAACCCTGCTGAATACCAAGGGCTCCACCTGGCGCAAGCTGACACCCGAGCAGCAGGCCGTTTCCACGCAGAGCCAGGCGGTGGCGACGATGGTCGAGCACCCGAGCGCGATCCGCCGGCCGGTGATCGAGACACCCGACGGGAAATTGCTGGTCGGTTTCGACCCGACCCTGTTTGAAAGTTTTGTGCGCTGATGAGAAACACGCCGGGCCGCCCCAAGTGTTTCTCCGCCGCCAGGGGGGACGTCGTGCAGCGGCGTTTACGGGGGGAGGCTAATGGATAGCGTCCGCCGTTTCCTGTTCGAAGACCTCGACATCCGCGGTGCGGTGGTATCGCTCGGCAATGCCTGGCACGAAATGAGCGCCGGCCGCGATGATCCGCCGGCCGTCCAGGCCCTGTTGGGCGAACTGACGGCGGTCACCGCGCTGATCGCCGGCAACCTCAAGACACCCGGCCGACTCGGCTGTCAGTTGCGCGGGCATGGCCCGGTGTCCATGCTGCTGGTCGATTGCGACGAGCAACTGCGACTGCGCGGTACCGTGCACCATGCTGACGCCGTCCCCATATCACGCGGCGAGCCGGCTGACGCCGTCCCGCCAGCGCCGACTTTTGCCGAACTGCTCGGCGACGGCCAGTTGACCCTCATGCTGCAAACCAAGCACGGCGACCCTTATCAGAGCGTCGTGCCGCTCGTCGGCGACAGCCTCGCGGCGGTGTTCGAACATTACCTCGTCCAGTCGGAGCAGCAGCCCGCCTGGCTGTTCCTCACTGCCGACGACCAGTTTGCCGGTGGCCTGTTTTTGCAAAAGCTGCCGGATGCCGACACAAAAGATCCGGATGGCTGGAACCGCCTGATGCATCTGGCGGCCACGCTCAAGCCGGCGGAGTTGCGGGAATCGCCGGCCAAGCTGCTGATGCAACTGTTTCCGGATGAAAACATCCGTCTGTTCGACCCGCGTCCGGTCAGCTACCACTGCCCGCGCGATGAAGAAAAGGTGCTGGCGATGCTGAAAAGCATGGGCCGCGCCGAAATCGAGGCGGCGCTGGCCGAGCAGGACGAACTGGTCATCGAGGACGAGATCTGCCGCCACAGCTATCGCTATGGCGCAGAGATCGTTCCCAAGCTCTTTGACTGACGGCCAGCAGCAAAACCCCGCTGTGTATCATTGCCGCATGCGCTTCCTGCCGATCCTTTTGTTCTTGCTGCTTCCTGCTCTGGCCCACGCCTTCGATGGCCTGGTGGTTTCCGTCACCGACGGCGACACCCTGATCGTCACCGATGCCGCACGGCAGCGGCACACAATCCGTCTGCTGGGTATCGATGCGCCCGAGAAATATCAGGCTTTCGGCCAGCAATCCCACACCAGCCTGAGCGCCATCACCTTCAACCGGAACGTCGAGGTAATCGGTTCAAAGCGCGACCCTCAGGGCCGGTTGATCGCCCGGGTCATGGTGGCCGACCCCAACTGCAATATGCCCGAATGCCTCAAGATTCACGATGCCGGACTCGTGCAGCTCATGTCGGGAATGGCGTGGCAACGCCAGCAATACGTGAATGAGCAGACCCCGCAAGAGCGGGAAGCCTACGCGGCGGCGGAGTTCAATGCCAAGATCCGGCGGCTGGGGCTCTGGTCCGACGTGAATCCGGTGCCGCCATGGCTATGGCGACGCTGAACCTGCATCAAACGGTGAACTTCCCATGACCATTGAACTGACGCCCCATGAAGCCCGTGTCATCGGCTGCCTGATCGAAAAGGAAATCACCACGCCGGAGCAGTATCCGCTTTCCTTCAACGCGCTCACCAACGCCTGCAACCAGAAAAGCAACCGCGATCCCGTGCTGGATCTCGACGAGGCCACCGTCCAGCAGACCGCCGACCAGCTCATCAAAAAATACCTGGTCAGCACGCAGACCGGCTACGGGAGCCGCGTCACCAAGTATCAGCACCGCTTTTGCAATACGGAATACGGCACCCTGAAGTTCACGCCGCAGGAACTCGGCATCGTCTGCGAACTGCTGCTGCGCGGCCCGCAGACACCCGGCGAGTTGCGCAGCCGCGCCAGTCGCCTGTGCCCCCTCAGGGACGTCACCGAGGTCGATGCTGCCCTGCACAGCCTGGCAGAGCGGGAGGATGGCCCGTTTGTCGTCCAGCTGCCCCGGGAACCCGGCAAGCGCGAGTCGCGTCATGCCCATCTGTTCAGCGGGGAGGTCGCCGGTGCGACGGATGACGAGCACCAGGAAGAAGTTCCTGTCAGTCGGACAAGAGCCAGCACGCATCTGGAACAGCGCGTGGCGAACCTTGAGGCCGAAGTGGCCGAGCTGAAAGAACTGCTCGCCGCCATGATGCAGGCCGGCGGGCAGCGAACGGGATAAGAGGCACTGCGGCCGTCATTCCGGCGAAAGCCGGAATCCAGTAATCTGCACCCGTGAAGCTGCCATGCGTCTATATCCTCGCCAGCCGCAAGAACGGTACGCTTTATACCGGCGTGACCTCCAATCTTGTTCAGCGTGTGTGGCAACACAAAAACAATCTCACAGACGGCTTTACAAAGAAGTATGGGGTTCATACCCTCGTCTGGTTCGAGCCACACGAGACGATGGAGTCCGCCATTACGCGTGAGAAAGCGATCAAGGAATGGCGACGCGACTGGAAACTTGCGCTTATCGAGGCGATAAACCCGCAATGGCGAGACCTGTACGATGACATCGTTTAAGGAATCACAGATTAAGCCGTCACACCGGCGTAGGCCGGTGTCCAGGTTGATTTTCCTGGATTCCGGCTTTCGCCGGAATGACGAAACCGGGGTTAATCAGCCTTTCCTTAATACGCTGCTCCTGGATTCCGGCCTGCGCCGGAATGACGGCGAAGAGGCAACAAATAAACGTCCTTGACGGGTGTTCTTTCGAACACTATGATGGTGATCGTTGGAACACCACATGGATCGGAGATTCCCATGCCCACTGCAGATACCGCACGCGATAGCGACTACCTCGGCCGCCTGCGCGACTACTACGTCGAAGCCAAGCGCATCCCGTCCCACCAGCGCATTGCCGCCCTGATGGGCTTTGCCTCGAAGACGGCCGCCAAAAAACTCCTCGCCCGCCTCGAAAGCGCCGGTTTTCTGGAACGCACCCCCGACGACGACGCGTGGATACCGGCTGTCCGCTTCTTCGAGCGTCCGCTGGCCGATGTCGCCGTGCGCGCCGGCGCGCCCGACATGATCGACGGCATGGGCGGCGAACCCTTCCTCGTCGACCAATACCTAGTGCGCCAACCGTCCCGCACCGTCATGGTGCCGATCAAGGGCGATTCCATGATGGACGCCGGCATCCACGATGGCGACGTCGTCGTCGTCGAGCGCACCAAGGCCGCCAAGGCCGGCGATTTTGTCATTGCCATCGTCGACAACGAATTCACCCTCAAGGAACTGGGACTGGAATGCGGACGTTTCATCCTCAAGCCCCACAACCCCGCTTACCCGATCATCCGCCCCCAGGGCGAGCTGGAAATCTACGGCGTCGTCACCGGCCTCGTCCGACGTTACCGGGGCTGATCATGCGCTGTCTGAACAAGCCGGGGCAACTGCCCCGGCAAGGCACCGGCTTTCCCGCATTTCCGGAAGAAGGCGTCATTCCCCGGGGCTGCCCCGTCCTGGCGCGCCCGGTGCCGGCCGGCTTCCCCTCCCCCGCTGCCGACTTCGTCGAGGAACGCCTGAGCCTCGACGCACACCTGATCGAACATCGCGAGGCCACCTTCTTTGTCCGGGTTGCCGGACATTCGATGACCGGCTTCGGCATCCATGACGGCGACCTGCTGGTGGTGGATCGTGCCCTCGACCCCGCCGACCGCAGCGTCGTCATCGCCGTCGTCGATGGCGCATTCACCGTCAAGCAACTTTGCCTGCTCCAGGATGGCGTGCTGCTGCGTTCGGGCAACAGCGGCCATGGCGACATCCTTGTTTCCGGCGACCAGGAACTGACGATCTGGGGCGTGGTGCGCTGGAGCATCCACCGGGTGTAGCCATGCCGATTGCACTGGTGGATGGCAACAACTTTTACGTCTCCTGCGAGCGGGTGTTCGACCCGCAACTGGAAAATGTTCCCGTCGTGGTGCTGTCCAACAACGACGGCTGCGCCGTCGCCCGCAGCGCCGAGGTGAAGGCGCTTGGCGTGAAGATGGGCACGCCCTGGTTCCAGATGCGCGAGTTGGCCGGCAAGCACGGCATCGTCGCCCTCTCCAGCAACTACGCGCTCTACGCCGACATGAGCAACCGCATGATGCAGGTGCTGGCGCAGTTCTCGCCGGATCAGGAAATTTATTCCATCGACGAATGCTTCCTCGGCCTCGACGGCTTTCAGAACCATGACCTGATCGACTACGGGCAGCAGATTCGCCAGCGGGTGAAACGCTGGGTCGGCATCCCCGTCTGCGTCGGCATCGCCGCAACCAAGACGCTCGCCAAGCTGGCCAACCACTGCGCCAAGAAGAACCTGGCCGGACATGACGGGGTTTGCGATGTCACCCGCCTGAGCGCAGCGGAGCAAACAAAACTTTTCTCCGGCATCGAAGTCGGCGAAATCTGGGGGGTTGGCCGCCAGTTGAGCCGCCAGCTGGGCGAGTTGGGCATCTCCACCGTGGAAGCCCTGCGCCGGGCTGACCCCAGGACCATGAAGGCGCGCTTCTCCGTGGTGCTGGAACGAACGATTGCCGAACTGAACGACATTTCCTGCATGACACTGGAAGAAGCCGCGCCGAACAAGCAGCAGATCATCTCCTCGCGTTCCTTCGGCGCTTATGTCTACGCCATCGAGGCACTCGGTGAAGCGGTGGCCAGCTATATCGCCATAGCGGCAGAGAAGCTCAGATCACAAGGCTCGCTCGCCGGCATGGTGCAGGTGTATATCCGCACCAACCCACACGCGGCGGATCGCCCGCAATACCAGCGCGGCCTGACCATTCCCCTGCCCGATGCCAGCGACGACACCCTGCGGCTGACCCGCGCCGCGCTCTGGGGCCTCAAGCGCATTTATCGTCCCGGCTTTGCCTACCAGAAAGCCGGAGTCGCCCTGCTGAACCTGAGCGCGACCGCAACACCGCAGTTGAATCTCTTTTCGCAATCGAAAGACAACACCCGGCTGATGCAAGTGATGGACCGGATCAACGACATCTGGGGGCGGGGAACGCTGCGCTCGGCAGCGGAAGGCATCGAGAAGAGCTGGAAGATGAAGCGGGAGCGGGTGTCACCGGGCTACACCTCCTGCTGGAACCAATTGCCGGTCGTGTCCTGATCTGCGCGCTGAACCTGAAAACCTTGGTTCTCACCACGGAGGGCACGGAGATCACAGAGAAAGACAAGACTTTATGGAAGAAATGATCGTCGGCCATCAGATTCCCCTGAATTCTTTATGCTCACGCCTTTTTCTCCGTGATCTCCGTGCCCTCCGTGGTGAACTGCTTTTTCAAGGATGAAAGCGGTTCAACCGTCTGCCGCAGCAAGATGCTGTTGCAGGACGGGGCTGACATCCTTCGCCGTGCGCAACTCGCGCAAGGCAAAGAACAGTTTGTCGGCCTGGGGATAACTCCGCCGCATGAGTCCCAGCCATTGCTTGAGGCGCCCGGGAGATTGGGACGGCAACACCTTGGTTTGCACTTGCGACCAGAAGTCGCTGATCATCCCGCTCACCGTGTGCCAATCGGCAAGCGCATCGCCTGCCGCACCGGCGCGGATGCGCTGAGCCAACAGTGGATCGGCCACCGCGCCACGTCCCAGCATGACGTCGGCGCAGCCGGTGGCCTGGCGAATCGCGTGGTAATCGGCCAGGGACCAGACTTCGCCGTTGGCGATGACCGGAATCCGCAAAGCTTCCCGGATCGAGGCGAGCGCCTGCCAGCGGGCCGGAGGGCGATAGCCGTCCTCCTTGGTGCGCGCATGAACGACGAGTTCCTGGATGCCGCCGGCCTCGAGGGCGAGTGCGCAATCGAGCGCCCTGCTGGTGTCGCTGATGCCGAGGCGCATCTTGGCCGTCAGCGGAATATCCCGCGGAATCGCCGCGCGCACCGTCATGGCAATGCGCTGCAGGAGTTCGGGTTCGTTGAGCAGCGATGCGCCACCCCGGTTGCGATTGATCAGCGGCGTGGGGCAGCCAAAGTTGAGATCAATACCGGCGGGATTCAATTTGGCAACATGCGCCGCGTTGGCCGCCAGCAGGTCGGGATCGGAGCCCAGAAACTGGATGCGCACCGGCGTGCCGGCGCGGGTGCGGGACGAGTTCAGGAGTTCCGGGCTAATGCGCGTAAAGGCCGAATGCGGCAACAGCGTGGCACTGACACGGACGAATTCGGTGACACACCAGTCGTAACCACCGGCCCGCGTCAGCACATCGCGCAGAACGTCGTCGGCCAAGCCCTCCATCGGGGCAAGGATCAGGCGCGGCGGGATATGGCTGCTGGACATAGGGGGAGACTAAAGCAATTCATTGAAGTGTGACGCGGATAATCGTGGCCCCTTGGATTACTTCAAACCAAGCTTGGTCAGTACTTCAATATCATCGGTAATGTCTCGGTTGAAGGCCGTTTTGTCACTTCCAACGATCCCGCTCCTTGCATTGAAACGATGTACCTCATCTGCGCGGAGGAAGGCGCGCGGATGAGGCGGTGCTGAGGGGCCTATATGGTTTTCTTGAGGTCCGCTTTCAGGTCACCATACGCGGCCTGGACTTTGCCGCTGGTGCCCTGAATCTTCCCCTTCAGCTCAAGATCCTTGTTACCGACAACCTTGCCGGCGACTTCCTTCACTTTGCCTTTTGCCTCTTCGATACGGCCTTTGGTTTGGTCCTTGTTCATGGTGATCTCCTAAGAATGACTGCTGACGATGATCGTGAGCACCACTGCTGACATCCAACGCTCACTATTGATCAGGATAGCCATTGGATCAAACGGGTTCTGTACGGTAGAGCGCATAGATCGCGGCCCAATCAATTGTCAAAATATGAAGCTTATGTCAGGCAGCGCAAAACAATTGGGGTCACGGTTTCTCGGCACTCGAAACTGCATCCTCACTTGCCCTTTCGTCGCCGTCCCACCAGCGCCGACTTTTATACAAGGTCGATTCATAGGTTTCAGACTCCTGAACTATTGATCATCACCATACATAACAACGGCATTATGCCGGACGCGGCTTGGCAGACACGTAGAATGCGCGATCACAATGGATGAACATTCCGCTCTCGACGTTATTGCCGTTCGCGCAATAGAAACTCAGGACCGTGCCCGCGCCGTATGGTCCGATGCCGAACGCAGCTGGGCCAGCCGCGCCGCTGCAGAGGTGGTTGGCGAAAAGGCCGCTGCCGACGCCTTTGTGGCGCAGCGCGCAGCCCTGGTAGTGGAGCGCCTTGACGAACGCAACCGGGCACTGCTGGCTGCGGCGCGCGGAATGCACTGGCAAGCCTGGCAGGGCTGGCTGTTTGTCTTTGTCGCGTTTGTCCTGGGCTTCATGATTGACCGCATGGCCAGCAGTAATCGCGTAGACCTGCTGGCCCCGCCGGTACTTGCCTTGCTGGTCTGGAACGTCGCGGTTTATCTGGCATTGCTCATCAGCCGACTCTTCCGCGCTGGCAAGTCCACTGAGCCGGGGCTGTTGAGGAAACTGGCATTGCGGCTGCTGGGCCTGGTGCCGTGGCGCAGTACATGGCGTCCCGATGCACAGGGTCCGGATGCCGCTGTCGCGCTCGCCAGCAATGCCATGATCATCAAGACATGGCTGGCGCTGGCGATGCCGCTCCATGCCGCGAGGATTGGCCGCATCCTGCATGCCGCGGCCGCAGCGCTGGCACTCGGCGTGATCGCCGGCCTCTATGCCCGCGGCCTCGCTCTGGAATTCCGCGCCACCTGGGAAAGCACCTTCCTCGATGCCCAGGCGGTCCATGCACTGCTCGCCGTCATCCTGGCGCCCGGCGCCTGGTTGACCGGCATCGCGCTGCCCGATGCGGCACACCTCCAGTCGATACAGGCGCCGGCCAGCGAGAATGCTGCTGTCTGGCTGCATCTGCTTGCGGCCAGCGTCCTGTTGGTCGTGCTACTGCCGCGCAGCGCGCTGGCAGCCCGCGCCGCTTATCGTGAATGGCAACTGGCCAGGCAGTTTCCGCTGGCGCTCGACGAACCCTATTTTCAGCATCTGTTGCGCGGCTTTCGGGGCGGTCCGGTGCGCGTGCGCGTCGTCCCCTTCAGCTACACGCTGCCGGCAGCGGCGCAGACCGGGCTGGAAACCATCGTGGCACGCGCGTTCGGCGGCAGCGCCGCACTGATGATCGAGCCGCCATTGCACTGGGACGACGACGCTGGCGCCCTGCGGCGCATCGCCGCAAGCGGGGAAGGACCGATCATCGCCCTGTTCAACCTCACGGCGACGCCGGAGGAAGAGGTGCACGGCCCGCTTGTCGAAGCCTTCAAGGCGTACTTCCATGCCGGGCATGCCCTGATCGCTATTGTCGATGCCTCAGGTTTCCTCGCGCGCTGGCCAGATGAGAAAAGCCGGCTGGCCCGGCGGCGCCAGGCCTGGGATGAACTGCTTGCCGCCCACCGCCTGCCGGTGGTTCACGCCAATCTGGCCGCCCCCGACCTGCCAGAAATCGATGCGACGTTTGACGCTGCATTTGTCTCACAGCAAAAAGAGACTACGGTGAATTCATGAGCGATCAACGACCAATCAACCTGTCCCTGATTTCCCACACCAACGTGGGCAAGACGACGCTGGCGCGGACGCTGCTGGGTTACGATGTCGGCGAAGTCCGGGACGAGACGCACACGACGACGGAAGCCACGCCCTACCCGCTGGTCGACAGCCCGGAAGGCGATGTCTTGCTGCTCTGGGATACGCCGGGATTCGGCAACAGCGCACGGCTCCTGAAGCGGCTCAAGCAGCAGGGGAATCCGCTGGGCTGGTTCCTCGCGGAGGTCTGGGACCGTTACCGCGACCGCCCCTTCTGGCTGACCCAGCTGGCGGTGCGCAATGTGCGCGACCAGGCGGATGTGATTCTCTATCTCGTCAATGCGTCGGAACAGCCCGAGGATGCCGGCTACCTGGCCCCCGAACTCGCCCTGCTGGAATGGGCCGCGAAACCCGTGATCGTGCTGCTCAACCAGACCGGGCAGCCCCGCCCGCCCGCTGAAGAACAGGCCGAAGTGGCCCGCTGGCGCAATGCGCTGCAGCAATGGCCGCATGTGAAGAGCGTGCAGTCGCTCGACGCTTTCACGCGTTGCTGGATACAGGAGTTCGTATTGTTCGCGGAAATTGCCCGCGTCCTCCCGGAAAACCGGCGCAGCGCTTTCGAACGGCTCGCCAAGGTCTGGGAAGCGCGCCGCCTGGCACAGTTCTCCGCCGCCATGGCGGCACTCGCCCAGCCGATTGCGCGCGCCGCGTGCAATCGCAGCCTAATGCCGGCCAAATCATTGCTGGCCCGGCTGGGCGAGTTTCTCGGGTTTTCACAGGATGAAGCCAAGCAGGCACTGGCAGAGGCCGTGCGTGGCATGGGCGAGCCGCTCGAAAAGGAACTGCGCGAATGCACGGAGCAACTGATCGCCATCCATGACCTCAAGGGCAGCGCCGCTGATGTCTTGCGCACCCGCCTGAGTGACGTTGCTGCCAGTCAAACCCCGATGGATCCCGGCAAGGCCGCTGCGGTATTCGGTGTCCTGTCCGGCGCGCTCGGCGGTCTCAAGGCCGATTTGCTGGCCGGCGGAATGACCTTTGGCGGCGGGATGCTGATCGGTGCCGTCCTCGGTGCCCTGGGCGGCGCCGGGGTGGCCCAGGGCATCAACGTGGTGCGTGGCACCACCGAAGTCACGCTGCGTTGGGACGATGCCTTTCTGGATGGCTTGGTGATCGCGGCATTGATGCGCTACCTCGCGGTGGCCCATTACGGACGTGGGCGCGGCGATTGGCAAGACCGGGAACACCCGCCATTCTGGTTTGCGCTTGTCTCAAAAGCTGTGGCGGACAGAAAAATGCGCCTGGCCGCCGTCTGGAAACTCCGCGATACTGATTGCTCCAGTGAGCGAATCGGCACCGAGTTGCCCCCTGTGCTGGAAGACATTTCGCACGCGCTGCTGAAAGATCTTCACCCTGACGTTGAAGATAAACCCGTTTCTGACGTCTCGCCACACATAAGGAACACGGAATGAGCCATGCCAAGTCGCGTGAGGTTGTCCTCCCCATCAAGCTCACTGCCGAACTGGGCAAAGCTCTTGACGCCCGGCGTGATGCCTGGCGGCAAGATCCCGCCACGGTGCCGAAGGGGATAGCGTGCTCCGAATCGAAAGAGGGGCAGTTTGTCCTGATCGCGGCCGAGTCGGCATTTACCACGCTGCCCGGCGCATGCGTCATCAAGGGGATTGGTGCGGTGGAACTTGCCGGCGCCGAGATCGAATTCGAAGCGGGCGCCAGTTCGAAGACCCTGGTTTTGCGTGACACTCCCGAGGGCTGGCGGTTTTCCGTGAAATACCTGCCGCCCATCGTGCGGGAAAGAAACCTGAAGTAATCGCGTCGTCATGGATTACCGCTATACCATCCCCATCGAGGAAGTTGAAATCACCGCCATCCGCGCTCAGGGGGCGGGCGGCCAGAACGTCAACAAGGTATCCAATGCCGTGCATCTGCGCTTCGACATCAAGGCTTCCTCGCTGCCGGAAGCGGTGCGCGAACGCCTGCTGAAGCTCGGCGATCAACGCATCAGCAAGGACGGCGTGGTCATCATCAAGGCGCAGCAGTTTCGCAGCCTGGAAGGCAACCGCGCCGAAGCGCTCAGACGCCTGCATGAGATGATCGACAGTGTCGCGATCCTTCCCAAGCAGCGGCGGCCCACCAAGCCAGGCCGCAATGCGGTCGCGCGGCGGCTGGACAGCAAGACCCGGCACGCCACAATCAAGGCAGGACGCGGCAAGGTGAAGGAGTGACAACGACCGAATGAAATGACGGCCGGCTGTTATCCTTGCCGGGACCACCGTATAGCATATGGAGGTACATGTCATGTCTGCAGTAGAAACCGTAGTGAATGCCGGATCGACCGGGCGGATTATTGCCGCACTGCTTCAACCACATGCCCGCATCTCGCCCAAATACTTCTACGATGCGCGCGGGTCGGCATTGTTTGAAGACATCACGCGGCTGCCCGAGTATTACCTGACCCGCACCGAGCGCGCGGTAATGGCGGCGCATGGCGCTGACATCGCACGCAAAGTCGGCGCTGGCGGGACGGCGATCGAATTGGGTGCGGGCAGTTGCGAGAAGGCCCGGGCACTCTGCGAACTGATCGAGCCGGCGCGGTTTATCGCTGTCGATATTTCCGCCGAGTTCTTGCAGGAGGCGGTCGAAGGATTGCGTGCGGCGTTTCCCGCGCTCGACGTGCGTGCCGTCGCCGCCGACCTGACGCAGGAGATCGTCCTGCCGGACATCCCCCGCGCACAGCGGCTGGTGTTTTATCCCGGTTCGTCGATCGGGAACTTCGCCCCGCCCGCTGCCCTGAATTTGCTGCTGCGCGTGCGGCATCTGCTGGCAGACGACGGGGCACTGCTGATCGGCGTTGACCTGGTCAAGGATGTCGCCGTGCTCGAAGCCGCCTACAACGATGCCGCCAATGTCACCGCCGCCTTCAACCTCAACATATTGAATCACATCAATCAGCTGATCGGCAGCGATTTCGATCTGCGCCAATGGCAGCATCGGGCGTTTTTCAATGCCGCTGAGTCGCGCATCGAAATGCATCTGGAAGCGGCGGCGGATACGCTGGTGCGCTGGCCCGGCGGTGAGCGCCGCTTTGCGCGCGGCGAACGCATTCACACCGAACACAGCTACAAATACCGGAGCGAGGATTTTGTCGCCCTGCTGGCGCGTGCCGGCTTCCCGCACAGCGAAGTCTGGACCGATGAGCAGCAATGGTTCGCGGTAGTTCTCGCCCGCCCTGAAAAAGATCCTGACCGGAAGGAGCCGCAATGAAGCTTGCCCGACTTGCCGACACCTACCGCGCGGTGCGTGCACGCACCGAACAACTGGCGGCGCCGCTTTCCGCCGAAGATTGTTGCGTGCAATCGATGCCCGAGGCCAGCCCGACGAAATGGCACCTCGGTCATACCTCTTGGTTTTTCGAAACTTTCTTGCTGGAGCCCCATGAGACCGGTTTCAAACCGTTCGATCCGGCATTTCGCGTGCTGTTCAATTCCTACTACAACACCTTGGGGGACAAACATCCACGCCCGCAGCGCGGCTTGCTGACGCGTCCCGCGCTGGATGTCGTGCTGGCCTATCGTGCCGATGTGGATCGACGCATGCTGGCACTGCTCGGCCATGCCGATACGCAACTGGAAAGCATGGTGGAACTGGGCCTGCATCATGAGCAACAACACCAGGAACTGCTGCTGACCGACATCAAGCATCTGCTCTCGTGCAATCCCCTGTTCCCCGCCTACGCCCAGCCGGTGGCGAACTCCGCTCCCTTCGCTGAAATGACCTGGCAGGATTTCGCGGGCAGCCTGATCGAGATCGGCCATGACGGTGCCGGTTTTAGCTACGACAACGAGTTGCCGCGCCATCGTGTCTACCTGCAACCCTATCGGCTGGCGTCCCGACTGGTCACCAACAACGAATTTGCCGCCTTCATCGCTGCCGGCGGCTATGCCGATCCCGTGCTTTGGCTTGCCGAAGGCTGGGACTGGCGGGAGACACAGGGACGGGAACAGCCGCTGTACTGGCATCGGGATGGCGCCGGCTGGCGTGAATTCACCCTGGGCGGCCTGCTGGCGCTCGCTCCGCAACAGCCCCTCGTGCATGTCTCATACTATGAGGCCGATGCCTATGCGCGCTGGGCCGGCGCGCGCCTGCCGACCGAAGCGGAATGGGAACATGCGGCTGCGGATTTGCCGTTGCGCGGCCATTTTGCCGACAGCGGTGTTTTTCACCCGCACTCCGCAGCCGGGACGGGGCTTGCGCAAATGTTCGGCGATGCCTGGGAATGGACTTCTTCCAGCTATGCGCCCTACCCCGGGTTTCGCCTGCCGTTGGGTGCCGTCGGCGAATACAACGGCAAATTCATGGTCAATCAATACGTCCTGCGCGGTGGCTCCTGCGCAACACCGGAAGGCCATGTGCGCGCCAGCTACCGGAACTTCTTCCCGGCCTCAGCATGCTGGCAGTTTTCCGGCATCCGGCTGGCGCGGGATGACTAGCTGGCGAGTGTCTTGATGAGTCGGCGATTAACGCCAAGCCTGCTGCGCAGTCATTGTTGACCGCGCAACCAACACCGACGCTATGGTCGACTAGTGGAGCGGCTGGATTTCCAGCTCTGCATCGATACCGACAACGGTATCGAGCACCTCACCGACCACCTTGACATCGGCATCCGACCATTCCGCATCAGGGGCGATCGATTTGGTTGTCAATGGTGCAATATCAAAATCGACGAATTTATCGCCGATCTTGAGAACCTGCATTCCAGAAGGGTGTTCCACCAGCTCCCAGTCGTCGGGGATTTCCAGTTCGGCGCGAATCAGCACGCTCAGGTTTTTCATGGTGGCATACTCCTTCGGCTCAGGCTTACGGCTTCGCGGTAGCCTGGGTGTTCAGCGTAATCCGCGCCTTGCTCTGACAATCCGCCTTGTTATCGGCGGAAACGCGCTTGCCAAAGGCGTCACGCGCCGCCCGACCGGCCTTGGTGGCCTCGATGCTCTTGATGCAGCGCCAACGCTTTCCTGTTTTTGTGGTGAGCTGGCGCATCTCCTCGATGGGATGATGCTTGCTACAGTGGTAACAGTAGGCGGTATCTGTGCTCATTGATAGAGGTTCCTGATTGACAAGCTCAGGCTTTGGCGCCTGGCTTTCTACCGGGCGTGGCCGGTGGGATCGACCCGGCAATCCGGCAGAGTATGCCTTCAACCGGTTTGCCGTCGTTGAATCGAGTTACGCTGCAACGAGAGATTTCTCCGCGCTCCGACATGTCCGTCAAGGAGGTGCGAACTTTGGTCAGCGGGATTCCGGTAGCTTCGGCAATTTCAATGTCCATGCGCTGACCGTGCTTGCGGAGGTATTGCAGGATGGGGACTGAGTTCATCACGGATACTCCGTTGTTATTGCCATCGACCAGGACCCAAGACTGGTGATCCTGAGTTTGGCTGGGTAATGCGCTTATTGCAAAATGGGCGAAAGCCAAAACCTGCCTGCACCCGAACCTGAACAGATCCAAGCAAAGCAAAAAAGCCACCCCGAAGGATGGCTTAAGTGCTTGAAACCTTTGCCACCGACCTGGATTCTAACCAAGGCTAAGGATCAACTGGCTGGTTCCCGCACATGCTTAGTTGGTCTGCCATAATACCACAGATAATTTAGTTCGCGTTGTAAATGCCAGAATTCCTCAGGGCTAGAGCATCAAATCTCCCTGAGCTGCAAGACGGCAACGAGGTAGTCAGGGTTCCACGCGGCGGCTTTGCGTTTTCTGGGGAGGCTGGTGGATCGGGACTTATCGCTCCGAAACAGGTTCAATGACACGCGCCGCAGGAATGAGAAGTTCAGCGCCGCATTTCTCAGGCGGATGGGGCTGGCGTCTTCGCCAAAGGTGACATCCAGGCACCAATGCAGTCCGTTCTCGATCC
>DDXB01000001.1:0-84459 GCA_002347405.1 Rhodocyclaceae bacterium UBA2271
GCCACTAAAAATGGGGGGATTACCGGGTTCCTTCGCTACGCCTTCCACGCAGTAATGGGCTGCTCGGGCATCGCCTTCTTGAATGTCGCGATAGCATCAGCCATCGCATGCTCGTGACTGAGGTAAATCGGTTTTCCAACCACCAAAGGCACGTCCTGACCTTCTTGATACACCTCAACGAAGTAGCGGCCTGTAGCCTTGTCGAGAACCGTTTCAACGCGAAATTGTGCCATTACTATTGCTCCTTAGAGGTCGATGAAAAGTACGATTGAGACGCCTAACGTTCAAATTGAGGGGCGCGCTTTAGCGCGTCCCTCTCGAATGCAGTGTTAGGCGCGCTACTTGAGCAACTGATCAATCTCATGTTCTATGCTCGCGATGTGTTTATTAGCGGCCACGGTCATCTCTAAAAGCAGGTGCTTGAGCCTTGTCTCGTCGCGATCTTTGCTTTCCATGTGATCGTAGTAAAGCTTGCGAACTTCTGGCGAAGCATGAACGCTAATGGCACCCATCATGCTGATTGGGTAGTTGCTCTCCTGCAGGGCGCTTGGGAGCTTTTGGAAGATATCGGCGTAAAGTCGTTCGAGGTCTTCCTTCTTGCGCCGAAGCAGCTCAATCCGTTTCTCAAGGCGCCACTGTGCTTGAGTGGTTCGCAGGGTCAACAACGGGACGACACTGGCTGCGGCCGCGCCAATTAGTACTCCCCAGAGTTGGCTATCCATGACCTCTCCTTAAGCGCCTAACGTGGAGGTGACCGGCGCTGCGCGGCTTCATCGCGCAGCGTCCAGAGAGCGAAGCGAACGAGGTCGACCGCCGGGTTATGCGTCTTGGATTCCACTATGACGCCCTACGACTGTTGACGTCCGGGTAAGTCGTAGCTCTCCCTTTTTCGCCAAATTCGCTGACCCCTTTCCCAAATTACGGACTCCGCCGTTTCCGTCTTGAATAGCTTGAGGACGTCCGCTCGTATTGCCAAATTTCCGCTGGCGTTGATGTAGGTAAAGTCTGAGCCGAATCGAGAGGCGATTTCGCTAGCGGCGACATCTTGATATAGAAAACCCTCGTTTGTAACGGCTTCCTTCATCCAGTTGGCGGCGTCACTAGCGGAGGCTGTCATTTCTTAGGCTTCTCATCTTCGGCTGGAAGTAGCGCAGCCTCATGAAAGTCACCTGTCTCAGACTTGGCACCGGCGAACCACTTGCATCGGACCGTTTGAGATGCCGTACCTGCTCCAAGCGCAATGTAGTTGTGAACAGTCATGTTGGGGCCGCCAGATTTCAGCTTCACAACGTCACCAGGTTTGAATTTCGCCGCCATTTGCTTTTCTCCAATAGCAGGTTACCGACCTGAAGCGGGATGCGAACAGATAGTGTCCGCACCAGATTGAGACGCATAACGTTAATTAGACACCGTTAAAAAACTGCCATATCTGGCAACATCTATCCAGATATGGCCATTTGTTGCCAGATATGGAGTTGTTGTTCTGTCCATATCTAGGCATCTGCCGGAACGACCCGGTGTTCGAGTTTCAGCTTGCGGATCGTGGTTTTTGGCAGTCGCCATAGTTTTCGTTCGGCATCCCAGATGCCGCCGGCGGCTTTTACCTGGTGGCGCAGTTCGGTTTCGCCGTAGGCGATGCGCACGCCGGCTGGTACAGGTAGCGGCCGTTCATCGACGATGAGTTCAACGGTGGTGAGGCGGCGTTTGCCGTGCGGGTCTTCGCGATAGCGGACGCAGACCAGGGTTTCCCCGTACTGTGAGGCATAGCGTTTGGCTCCGGGTGTCTTGGGTGACAGCTTCTTGAGGACGACACTTTCTGCCGACAGGCTGCTGGTGCTGTCGGTATCGGTGCGCCGTTGCGGCTGTATATCGAAGGCTATGTTTATCTCCCGGCATCCGCAACATTTAGCCGGATGGAATGCGGGAGGATAGCGGGTAAAAATGCCGGTGGCAATGCTATTCGTGGGGTATTTGCAGGGTGACGGGGACATCCTCATGCCGGACACGCCGTCTCGCCAGTCCCACGGGGATTCCCTGCGGTCACGCCGTTTTTACTTGATGATCTGTTCCACGATCCAGCGTTTGGTCTGCGCCGCGTCCATGGCGAAGCGGCCGCATTGCATCGGAGAGCGATAAGGGGCCGGGCTCCCGAAAAGTCGGCGCTGGCGGGACGGCGACTACTCTGCGACGGGCGGCCACTGTCGGGCGGTGTGCACCAGGGCGAGCACCCAAACGGTTTCCTGCTTGATCTCGTAAACCAGGCAATAGCTCTTGTGCGGGATCACTTCCCGGGTACCGGTAATACGACCGGCGCGGTCGTCTTCCGCCTCGGGCGACCAGCGAACTTTCACGCTTGAGCCGCCGCACGACGGGCAGCGAATTCGGCCTCAACCTCTTCACTGGAGCGACCGCGACCGGCGCGCATCGAGGCGCGGCCGGCGTCGACCTTGCGCTGGAAATACTGATCGTATTCGCGCGCGGCACGCTGGCGTTCGACAAACTCGCGCATCAGCTCGCGCAGCACCTGGGAGGCGGGCCGGTGACTGGCCTGGGCTTCGGCCATAAACTCGGCGCGCAACTCGGGTTCCAGCTTCATGGTGAAAACGGCTTCTTTGGACATGGTGTGATCTCTTGAGGATGGTGTGAATCAAGCATATACGTCTTCATTACCTGGCGGAACTCTCGATCTTTTCGTCGGGTATTCGTAGGGTGACGGGGGCAGCCTCGTGCAGGACACGCCGTCTCGCTAGTCCCACGGGGATTCCCTGCGGTCACGCCGTTTTTACTTGATGATCTGTTCCACGATCCAGCGTTTGGTCTGCGCCGCGTCCATGGCGAAGCGGCCGCATTGCATCATGCTGAAGCCGAAAACGTAGGCATAGAGCAGGGCGCTTCTGGCGGCGGCTTCGGCGGGCGGGAGGTTGCGGGCGAGGAAGAGGCGGCGCGTGCATTCGAGCCGTTCAGCGTCGACTTCTTCGACCACGGCCAGGCCGTTGGCATCCTGGCGCGCCCACAGGCGGATGCTCGCCTCGATGGAAATGCCCTTGCGGTTTTTGGCGGCGGCATAGACTTCGATGGTGTGGCGCAGCGCGGCCTCTTCGTTACCCGGTGCGGCGGTCGTCTGTTTGCGGATGTCGCGGATGCGCCCGGCGCGCCAGTTGTCGAGCACGGCGTCGATGAGGTCGCGGCGATCCTTGAAATGCCAGTAAAAGCTGCCCTTGGTGACGCCCAGGCGCTTGGCCAGGCTCTCCACCCGCAGGCCGTCGATGCCATCCTGTGCGACGATGTCGAGTGCAGCGGCGATCCAGGCGGCGCGGTCGAGCGCCTCGCGTGCCGTGGGTGGTTTTTCGGGGGAAGATTTGTCCATGTGAATTTTTTCGCGCTTTGGTTTAGTATAGCAGCCAACATACGCATGGGTATGGGCGCGAATAGCAAAAGGAGAGCGATGTGAAAGTTCTGGTGGCGGTGAAGCGGGTAGTGGATTACAACGTCAAGGTCAGGGTGAAAGCCGATCAGAGCGGCATCGAACTGGCCAACGTCAAGATGGCGATGAATCCCTTTGACGAGATCGCCGTGGAAGAGGCGGTGCGGCTCAAGGAAGCCGGCATCGCCACCGAGGTGATCGCCGTGTCATGCGGCGTGACGGCCTGCCAGGAACAGTTGCGCACCGCGCTGGCGCTGGGCGCCGACCGGGCGATTCTGGTCGAGACCGATGCGGCGCAGGCTGCGGAATTGCAGTCGCTGGCCGTGGCCAAATTGCTCAAGGCGGTGTGCGACAAGGAGCAGCCCGGGCTGGTGGTGCTCGGCAAGCAGGCCATCGACGACGATGCCAACCAGACCGGCCAGATGCTCGCCGCGCTGCTGGGCTGGCCGCAGGCGACGTTTGCTTCGCAGGTGGTGATTGCCGACGGCAAAGCGACCGTCACGCGCGAAATCGACGGCGGCCTCGAAACGCTGGCTATCAGGCTGCCGGCGGTGGTTACGACCGACCTGCGCCTGAACGAGCCGCGCTACGCCACGCTGCCGAACATCATGAAGGCGAAGAAGAAGCCGATGGACGTGCTGAAGCCCGCCGAACTCGGTGTCGATATCGCGCCGCGCCTGACGACCCTGCGGGTGGTCGAGCCGGCGAAACGCCAGGCCGGGGTGAAGGTTGCGGATGTCGCCGAACTGGTGGCGAAACTCAAGAACGAAGCAAAAGTGATTTGAAGAGGTGATCTGAATGAGCATTCTTGTCATAGCCGAACACGACCACGCCGCCCTCAAGGCGGCCACGCTCAACACCGTTGCCGCCGCTGCGCAGCTGGGCGCGCAGTTGGGTACCGAGATCCATGTTCTCGTCGCCGGCGCCAATTGCGCCGCCGTGGCCCAAGCCGCCGCCGTGCTGGCGGGCGTGGCGCGGGTGAAGCTGGCCGATGCGCCGCTCTACGCCGAGCAGACCGCCGAGAACCTCGCCGCGCTGATTGTCGCCAATGCCGGGGGTTACACGCACATCATTGGGCCGGCGACCACCTTCGGCAAGAACCTGTTGCCGCGCGTCGCCGCGCTGCTCGATGTGGCGCAGATTTCCGAAATCTGCGGCATCGAGTCACCCGACACTTTCATCCGGCCGATCTACGCCGGCAATGCGCTGGCGACGGTGAAGTCGGCCGATGCGGTCAAGGTGATCACCGTGCGCACGACGGCTTTCGATGCGGTGGGGCAGGGTGGGTCGGCTGCGGTGGAGAATATTGCCGCCGGTCCCGATCTGGGCCTGACGCAACTGGTCGGCCGCGAGCTGACCAAGTCGGCCCGCCCCGAACTCGGCGCAGCCAAGGTGATCGTCTCGGGCGGGCGCGGGCTGGCCTCGGGCGAGAACTTCCACAAGCTGCTCGAACCGCTGGCCGACAAGCTGAATGCCGCGCTGGGCGCTTCGCGCGCCGCCGTCGATGCCGGCTTTGTGCCCAACGACTATCAGGTCGGCCAGACCGGCAAGATCGTCGCGCCGCAGCTCTATATTGCCATCGGCATTTCCGGCGCCATCCAGCATCTGGCCGGCATGAAGGACAGCAAGGTCATCGTCGCCATCAACAAGGACCCGGACGCACCGATCTTCCAGGTGGCGGACTACGGGCTGGTGGGCGACCTGTTCCAGCTTGTACCGGAACTCACTGCTGCGCTTTAACGTGAGGGTACAGCGTTTGCGCCGGGCCCCAAGCAAACGCGGCACGCGGCGCCAGCCGCAATCCGCTCCGCTGCCAAGACAAGGCCGCAGGACAGCCGAAGGCTGGTCACGCGAAGCGGGATGCGGCTTTGCCGCACAAAACGCCCCGTGATAAACGAGCGCGGCGAGCCGTTAAGAACCCCCCGCGAGGGGGGAAGGGGGGCGGGTGTTTTCATGGTGCGGGGGCGTAGCTCACGCACCATGAAAGTTAGTCGATGAACTTCCCCGACGGCCTCTTCGGCAATGCCTGGGCCTTCGGGGCGGTTTTGCCCTATGCGCTGATCATGCTGTGGGCGGTGCTGCGGGCGCCGTGGCGGCGGCTGGGGGAGGGCGGGCAGGCGAATGTCTGGCTGGGCGCCATCGTCGTGCTGGCGGTGGTCTGGAGCCTGAAGGCCGGCGTCAAGCCGGGCCTGAACCTGCACCTGCTGGGCGCCACGGCCTTCACGCTGATGTTTGGCCGGCCGCTGGCGCTGATCGGCCTGTCGGTGGTGCTGGCGGCCGTGACCTTCAATGGCGCGCTGAATGGTATCGAGGCCTGGCAACCCTTTGCGCTCAACGCGCTGGCGCTGGCGGTGTTCCCGGTCTTTCTCGCGCATGCCATTTTGCGCGGCGTCGAGCGCTGGTTGCCGGCGCATATCTTCGTCTATATCTTCGGTGCCGCCTTTCTCGGCGCGGCCGTCACGGTGGTGGCGACGGGTGCGCTGACAACCTGGCTGCTGTGGCTGTCCGGCGCCTATGCCGCCCATGTGCTGCTGTATGAATACCTGCCGTTTTATGCCCTGCTGGGCTTTTCGGAAGCCTGGTTCAACGGCGCGGCGATCACGCTGATGGTGGTTTATTTCCCGCACTGGGTCGGCAGTTTCGACGACCGGCGCTATCTCGGGCAGAAAAAATAACGGGCTCTAAGCCTGGGCCTGGTCGTTCGGAATAGTGCTGGCGGGGCTTTGGTCATGCCACCCCAGCAACTTTCCAAATTGCTCAGCGGCGATGGGCCGGGAAAAAAAGAAGCCCTGGGCAAGGTCACATCCCGCTGCCATGAGCAAGTCGCGTTGTTCGGCAGTTTCCACGCCTTCGGCAATCACCTTGATGCCGAGCTTGTGCGCCATGGCGATGATCGCTTCGCAGAGGGCGCGGTCTTCGGCGCTGAAGGCCAGCGTACGCACGACACTCTGGTCGATTTTCAGGAAATCGATGTTGTACTTGCGCAGATACGATAGCGACGAATAGCCCGTGCCGAAATCATCGATGGCCACCGCCATGCTTTCGTTGCGGAATTTGGCCATCTTGTCTTCGATGATCGGCGAGACATGCAGCAGCACATCTTCCCTGATCTCGACCACCAGGCTCTGCCCGGGCAGCTTCATCTCCCGCATCAGATCGAACCAGCCGCGAGTAATGGTGTTGTTGTTGAGAAACTGGACGGACGATTTATTGACGCTGATGCGGAAATTCGGGTCATGCTGTGCACGCCAGTGCGCGACCTGATCTGCCGCTTCGCGGAATACCCAGTTGCCGATCTGGATGATGATTCCCGTCTCTTCGGCAGTGGGGATGAAATCGCCGGGGTTGACCAGGCCACGCTCCGGGTGCTGCCAGCGAATCAGAGCCTCGGCCATTTGGATTTTTCCGCTGCCCAGTTCCACGATCGGCTGGTAGGCGATCCAGAACTGTTTCTCCGCCAGGGCGGTGTGCAGTTCCTTGCTGAGGAGCATTTTTGCTTGTGCCGCTTCATCCATCGACCGGATGAAGTAGCTGTAGCGGTTGCGTCCCTGACTCTTCGCTTCGTACATGGCCTGATCGGCGTTCTTGATCAACTGGTCGGCATGGGTCGCGTCGTCCGGGTACAGGGTGATGCCGATGCTGGCCGACACATAGGCGATTTCGCCTTCCAGGAAGAACTGTGAAGTCAGGCTCTGCAGGATGGCCTGGGCAATGCGGTCGATGCCGCGGGGGTCCTCCAGTTCGCTGAGGATGATGGTGAACTCGTCGCCACCAAGCCGCGCCACTGTGTCGGATTCGCGCACGCAGCCGGTGAGGCGCTGTGCCGCCTCGATGAGCAGCAGGTCGCCCTTGGCATGCCCCAGCGTGTCGTTGATTTCCTTGAAGCGATCCAGGTCGACGAACAGCAGCGCCAGCTGGCGGTCGGTGCGGTGCGCCTTCTTGATTTCCTGTTCCAGCCGGTCATGGAACATGCGGCGGTTGGGCAATCCGGTCAGGTTGTCGAAATTGGCCTGTTGCCAGATCAGTTTTTCAGATTTCTTCTGCTCGGTGATATCCGAGAACAGGGCGACGCGGCGGAAGGGTTTGCCGTCAGCGGCAAATGCCGTGTTGATGCTTAACCACTTGGGATAGATCTCGCCATTCTTGCGTTTGTCCCAGATCTCGCCCTCCCAGCCACCGGTCCTGTTGATGGTTTCCCACATGCCCTGGAAGAAGGCCTTGTCGTGGTGCCCGGAATTGAGGATGCGGGCATTCTTGCCAATGACATCTTGCTGGGAGTAGCCGGTGGTGCGGGTGAAGGCCGGGTTGATGGCGATGATGTTGCCATCGGCATCGGTCACCATCATCGATTCGCTGCTGTTTTCGTACACCATCGAGGCCAGCTGCATTTCTTCCTGGACATGTTTGGCCTCGGTAACGTCGTCATAGACGCCAAGCAGGCCAACAACAGTCTGATCCATGCTGCGCAGCGGAACCTTTGAGGTCCGCAGGAAGACCTGCTGTCCTGCGGGCGTGTTGTGCGTTTCGTCGCAGGCCAGCCGGCTCTGGCCCGATTGCATGACCAGCAGGTCTTCGGTGCGGCGCAGCTCGGCCTGGTCGCGCCAGGCCAGTTCCGAGTCAAGCTTGCCAATCACGCCGGCGGCATCGGCTGCGCCGGCATCGCGGGCAAACGGCGTGTTGCAGCCCAGGTAGCGGGAGTCCTTGTCCTTCCAGTACACGCGCATCGGGATGGTGTCGATGACGGTTTGCAGCATGAGGTGCGATTCGGCCAGTCGTTGCATGTCCTGCTTGCGTTCCTTGTGGCGCCGGGAATAAGCCATGACGACATAGGCCAGAAAGACGGCCAGCAGCGGCAGCAGATATTTGACTGCGTCGAGCAACTCGGGCGGCTTGAATTCATAGGGGTTGAACCATTTATCGTGAAGGGCCGCATAGGTGCCGTTGGACTTGCTCAGCGCCAGCCCTTCATTCAACAGCGCCAGCAGTTCGGCGTTGCCCTTACTGACCGCGAAGGAGAATTTCTGGGTTGATCCGGCGGTTATCGGCAGCGCGACGATTGTTGTCAGGTTCAACTTGCGCAGGGTCTGCATGCCCACCAGTTTGCTGACGAACATGGCATCGTGCCGTCCCGTGGCGAGCAGACGCAGGCCATCGGCGGCTGCGGGAACGCGGATGAGGTTACTTCCCCAGCCTTTGCGAAGTAAGTATTCATGCGCAATATCGGCTTCCACGACAATGATCGACTTGTTCGCCAGGTCTTCCTCGCTGCGAATGCCCGAACTGTTCTTGCGGATGAAGATTGCCCCGTGCACCGTGGCGTGAGGCACCGTGAAATCGGCGAACTTGCTGCGTTCCTCTGACTGGGCCAGGTTGATCAGGACATCGATGCGGCCTTCCTTGAAGTCCTGCAGCAGCTCGTGAAACGGCTTGACGCGAATGACGTAGTCCAGTCCCATGTCGTGGGCCACGGCTTTCCAGAGCTCGACGGTGAAACCATCGGCAGTTGCGTCGGTATTGCCGGTAGAAAAGGGTGGGTAGTCGTGCTCGCTGCCAGCAATCAGCCGCTTTGCCGGAATACCCTCAGCGCAAGCTGCTCCGGCAAGGAGGAATGCACATACTGCGAAGAGCAGGCGGAGTGGCATCTTTGAACACCGGCTGAGTCAATTCGTTTTGTCTTTTGAAATTATTTATGCATCTATAAAAGGAATCACTCTCATTGGTGCCAGCTTATCAGATGTCAATTAAGGTTTGTTGTGCGGCCGTAAATGGCTTCAACTTCACAACTCCGTTTGCAGCAAAACAACAATAAACCTGACTAACAATATGGATAATGGAAGTATTGCAAGAACATGGTTTTGTTCTGGAACATCATGGATCGGTCAGTTCTACGCCAGATGCCATCTTTTCGCTCGACAACGGCATGGCAACCGCCCGCATCAAGGGCCTGGGGGGCGCGCTGCAATGGCGTGACGGAGCGTTGCATGTGCTCGATCCGGTCCAGGGTTTGTACGTCAAGGCGACCTTCCCGGCCGCGCCGCAATGAGCGTTCAGGCGGGCTGTTCGGGCTGATTGCGCATGAAGTCGGCCAGATCGCTCAGCTTCTTGTCCAGTGTGGCGCGCAAAGTCGTATCGGCGACCTGTTCGGCCAGCGCCTGCCGCATGCACAGCATCCACTGGTCGCGCTCCGCGGTGCCGATGGCGAAGGGCAGGTGGCGTCCGCGCAGACGCGGGTGGCCGAACTTCTCGATGTAGAGCTGCGGCCCGCCCAGCCAGCCGGAGAGGAACATGAACAGCTTTTCCTCGGAACTCGACAGCACGCGCGGATGCATCTTGCGCACGCCATAGGCTTCGGGCAGCGTGTCCATCAGTTCGTAAAAGCGCTGTACCAGCGCGCGCACGGCGGCCTCGCCGCCGAGTTGCTGGTAGTGGGTTGTGGGTGTGTTCATGGTTTTACGTGATGAGCGATAAGGTTCAGCACGTCATTCCGGGGCTGCCCACAAGGGCAGAACCCGGAATCCAGGAAGGTTTCAGACGTGTTTTCTGGATTCCGGCTTGCGCCGGAATGACGATCTAATCAGTTGGGCTATCAAGTGCTGGCGGATTGCCGCGCTTCAAGAGCCTCCCAGCGTTCCAGCAGGCCGTGCAGTTCGGCGTCGATGGCGGCCAGTCGCGTCGACACGGCCTGTGCTTCCTGCGCGTCCTGGTACAGCGCCGGGTCTTCAAGGCGGGCGGAGAGGGTTTTCTGCTCGGTTTCGAGCGCGGCGATCTTCTCGGGCAGGGCTTCGAGTTCGCGCGCTTCCTTCCACGAGAGTTTGAGTGCGGGTTTAGCCACTGGTGGCTGGTCTTCACGCCGTCCGTCTGTTACGCGCCGTTCCGCCAGCGCCGACTTTTGCGCGGCACTGGTGGCGGCCTGCTGCGCGGCGCGTGCCGTGGCTTTCCGGTCGGCCTGATACGCTGCCCAGTCGCTGTAGCCGCCGGCATATTCGCGCCATGTCCCGTCGCCTTCGGCGGCCAGCGTCTGGGTGACGATGGCGTCGAGGAAGGCGCGGTCGTGGCTGACGAGGAACACCGTGCCGTGGTAATCCTGCAGCAGGTTTTCCAATAATTCCAGCGTGTCGATGTCGAGGTCGTTGGTCGGTTCGTCGAGCACCAGCACGTTGGCCGGGCGGGCGAACAGGCGCGCCAGCAGCAGGCGATTGCGCTCGCCGCCGGACAGCGATTTGACGGGAGAGCGGGCGCGCTGCGGCGCGAACAGGAAGTCGCCCAGATAGCCGACCACGTGTTTGCGGGCGCCGCCAATTTCGACGTAATCCGAGCCCGGCGAGATGATGTCGGACAGCGTCGCCTCGGGGTCGAGCTGGGCGCGGAACTGGTCGAAATAGGCGACTTCCATCTTGGTGCCGCGCCTTATTGTGCCGCTGTCGGGTTCCAGTTCCCCGAGGATGAGCCGCAGCAGGGTGGTCTTGCCGGCGCCGTTGGGGCCGATCACGCCGATCTTGTCGCCGCGCTGGATGCGACAGGAAAAATCGCGCACGACATTTTTTTCGCCGAAGGACTTGTTGACGTGCTTCAGCTCGGCGACCAGCTTGCCGCTCTTGTCGCCGGTATCGAGCTGCAACTTGACCTGCCCCAGCCGATCGCGGCGCGCGATGCGTTCGGCACGCAGCTGGTCGAGGCGCTGCACGCGGAACACGGCGCGCGTGCGGCGCGCCTCGACGCCCTGGCGGATCCAGACTTCCTCCTCTTTCAGCAGCTTGTCGAAGCGCGCATTTTCCTTCGCCTCGTCGGCCAGTTCCGCTTCCTTGCGTTCCTGGTAGGCGGCGAAATTGCCGGGATAGCTGGTCAGCATGCCGCGGTCCAGCTCGATGATGCGCGTTGCCAGCCGGTCGAGAAAGCGCCGGTCGTGGGTGACGAACAACAGCGTGATGCCGGTTTCGAGCAGGTAATCTTCAAGCCACTCGATGGTGGCGATGTCGAGGTGGTTGGTCGGTTCGTCGAGCAGCAGCACCTCGGGCGCGACCGCCAGTGCCTGCGCCAGCGCGAGGCGCTTCTTCTGCCCGCCCGACAGTGTGCCGACCCTGGCGTCGGCGTCGAGGTCAAAGCGCGTGATCACCTGTTCGGCGCGCGCCTCGTAAGCCCATACGCCCAGCGTTTCCATGTCGTGCTGCAAGGTCTGCAGGCGCTCCAGCAGCACGTCGTGGTCGGCGTCCGCTGCGGTCAGTTGGTGCGCCACATCGTGATAGTCGGCCAGGAGGCGCGCCGTTTCGCCCATGCCGGCGACAACGGCCTGAAAAACCGTCAGCGCGGGATCGCAGGGCGGCTCCTGCGGCACATAGCCAAGCTTGAGGGCGGGCTGGGTCCACAGCGTGCCGTCGTCGAGATGCGCCCGACCGGCCAGCGCCGCCAGCAGGGACGACTTGCCGGTGCCGTTCCGGCCGATCAGCGCGACGCGCTCGCCGGGATCAAGCTGGAACTGCGCGGCGTCGAGCAGGGGAACGTGGCCGTAAGCGAGACAGCCGTTATCGAGTTTGATGAGGGGCATGGGGCGCTATTCAAACACAGGCGCCGTATTGCCAGCGCCGACTTTCAACGCAAATCTGTTTGTAACGGCAAGATGCGCAGGCGTGTTCGTTCCGGCTCGATGGTGACCAATGCACCGATTTCGAGTTCGTTGGCCAATTGCCGAAGTGCGACAAGCACTTGTTCCCCGACACTGTCATGGCTGAGGTTGTCTGAGCGCAGTTGCACGACACTCGGTTTCTGGCCATGAGTGACGGCAAGGATTGCGCCGAAATCAAGATCGTTGGTCAATACACTTGATTGCCCTGTAGCGCTACGGCCATGACTTCGGTATCGGGTGCGTTCCCCGCGCCGACACTGGACCAGTGGACAGCATCATGACCAGCCGCCGCCAGAAACCCCGCCCACTTGGGAGAGAGGTTCATGTCGATCAGTAGCTTCATGCCGCAGCTAGAAAAACCTCTCGTTCCTCGGCGCGCCAAGCCGCATAGCGCAGTGCTTGCGCAATGTCTTCATGTTCAAGGTAAGGGTAATCGTCGAGAATGTTCGCGATGCTTCGGCCTGAGCCAATCTGCCCGACGATCATGCCGACGGTGACGCGCATACCGCGAATGCACGGTTTTCCTCCCATGACAGCGGGGTCCTGAGTGATGCGCTCGAACGTTTTCATGGTGGCTTCCTTTGACAACTAGTGGCAGCATTGTACGGCTATGGCATCCATGGCGATCATTGTCGTTCTGGCAGTCCTTTAGTTTGCTTCAGGATCAGAACGACCGGCTATTTACCCGATCGAAGCTTGCGTAGCAGAGCGTCGAAGTCGTCGGGCGGGTTGCCGCTTTCCAGCATGCGCTGGAACATTGCGTAAGGGTCTGAGCTTGCGCCTTCCTTGCGCAGTGTGTCTGCATCGTTCAGCCAGACAAAGACGATGACCCGGTGCGACGACGAAAACTTGAAGAACAGGCGCATGCGCCGGGGCAGGCCATGCCCCTTGGCCCGTCGCCAGTTCGCATAACGGTTGCCCAGTGTCTTGCCGAGGCGAAATTCCTTATGCTCGGGGTCGCGCGGCACAACTTCATGGACGAGACTCACCAGGGCGGCAAACAGCTTGACCTCGGGATGCGCCGCAAATTGTGCCGCATCGAGTTGAGCTTTGAGTGCCTTGACGCGTCCCCGCAAATCGCGCCAGCGTTGGTCGAAGAGTTCGCCGAACCAAAGTTGCCAGCCGTGGCTTTGCCGCGCGGCTTCAGTCAATCGCCACGCCTTTCACCAGTTCGAGGTCTTCTGCCGCGTCAGCGTCGGTATAGGGACTCAGCATTTCGGGATGGTTTTTCATGCGCGCGTCGAGCAGTGCCAGAAAAGGTGCCAGCGCGGGATCTTCCTGCATTTCCACCTCGGCTTTGACGAGATAAACCGCGCCGTTCTCGGCAACCCGATAGAGCACGCGGTCGTGCTTGTGCAAGCCCAGCACCTTGCGCACGGAATCGGGAATGGTGGTCTGGTAACGGGCGGTCAGGGTCGAAACGGCTTCGAGAACTGGCATGGCAAGCACCTCTTTGTCGGTTGGCTCAATGGTAATGCAATTGCATTACCAATTCAAGCCGCTTTTAGCGCTGCGACGAGGTTCTTGTCGTGGAATGTTTTTTCATTGGCCGTGGGTTACGTTGCCCTGCCAGTCCCACGGGGATGTCCTTCGGTTACGCCAACTGTTACGAACGTGAGCGCCAGTAATCGGGATGGCGGCGCAGATGCATTACGGCAAGTATGTAGATCGTCTGCCCGTCGCATGCATAGAGCACGCCATAGGGAAAACGGTTGGCCAGCACCCGCCGAATGTCGCCATCAATCTGGGGCCAGGCGAGCGGCATGGTGACTGCGCGCTGGATTGCAGCGTGGATCTCGGCGGCAAAGTCGGCGCCCAGGCCGGTAGAGCGTTCTTCGTACCAGTCGATGGCGGCAAGAAACTCGGTTTCCGCCTCCGGGTGAAACAGAAAATTCATTGTTCGAGACGGCGGCGTACCTTCTCGAAAACGGCTTCGCCGGGAATCGCCTCGACACGGCCGGATCGCATATCGTCAAGCCGCCGCCGGGCGACGGCCAGCCATGCCGCCGTGGTCGCCTCATCGGCGGGATTCAAGGTCTGGAGCAACGAATCCACCAGCCGGGCGCGCTCCTCCAGCGGCAGGGATGCGGCTTCGGTCATCAGGTCGGAGGTTTTCATGGGCACAAATTCCGGGTAGGGATAGGCGCTACCTTACCCCATCCACCGGCCGTCGTCCAAGCGGAGCGGCGAGCGCGGCGAACTGGAACTGAGCAGCGTCGAGCAAGGGGACGTGGCAGTAAGGGAAGCAGCCGTTATCGGGTTTTTTGAGGGGCATGGAATTGGACAGATGCTGCAGTGGCGCCGGATTTTATGCGGCCGATGGCTCCATGCGCCGGATTCTCGCCAGCGCATCATTGGCCGTGCTGGCGGCGATGCGCAGGTCGTAATCGGCCTGCAGGCCCATCCAGAATTCCGCGCTGGTGCCGAAATAGCGGGCCAGCCGCAGGGCCGTGTCGGCGGTAATGCCGCGCCGCTCGCGGGCGACGTCGTTGATGCGCGGCGCCGGCACACCCAGTGCGATGGCCAGCGCGTTGGCCGAAAGATGCAGCGGCAGGAGGAATTCCTCGCGCAATATCTCGCCCGGATGGATCGGCCGCATGCCGTTATGAATCTCGTTCATTTCGTTTCCTCAGTGGTAATCCACAATTTCCACATCAAACACCTGTCCGTCCTCCCAGCCGAAGCACACGCGCCACTGGTCGTTGATGCGCACGCTCCATTGGCCCTTGCGGTCGCCCTTCAAGGCTTCCAGCCGGTTCTGCGGCGGAATGCGCAAATCGTCCAGCCGCGTTGCCCGATGCACCATCAACAGTTTGCGTTCTGCCACGGCCCGGAAGGCAAGCCAGCGGCGGTGGCAGCGCTCCCCGGCGAACAGCGCTGCGGTGTCCTTGCATTTGAACGACCGGATCATGCTTGAAGGATATAACGCTTGGCGTTAAACGGCAAGCGATAAATCACCCCAGCCACCGGCCGTCGTCCAATTGCCGGGCGCGGCCGAGGGTGGCGAGGGTGGCGAGCAGTTCGGGCAGGCGGGCTTTCCATTTGCCCTTGCCGGTGAATCTTGCTTCCAGATCGGATTGGGATTGCGGCGATTGGCCGAGGGCGGCGGCCAGCGCGGCGATTTGTTCGGGTAGTGATTGGGGCCACGGTTGCTGTTGCTGTTGAGCGGGCGGGGATGGCGGTGTCCCGACCTCCTCACGGCTATCACAGATCGTCGGCCGGGACACCACCATCCCCGCCATGGACGCCTGAGTTTGCTCGGGCGCTTGAAATGCGGGGCGCAGCCAGCGGATGTGGCCTTGCGCTTCTTCGGCGGCGCGTGCGGTGTTGAGGGCGACGAGTCGTTCGAGGATTTGTGCGTCGCTCGGGTGATCCTGCCAGCCGTAGGCTTCGAGCACGGCGGCGTCGAGTTCGTCGTGCAGGCTTTTGAGCACGGCGACGAGGCCTTTTTCGTGGATGAGCTTTTCTTTCGCATTCAACGCCGTCCCGCCAGCGCCGACTTTTACAAGGATGTTGTAAAGGCCGGTCAGCGTGAGTTCGGCATGCGCCGCCAGCACGCGCTTGCGATGCGTGTCGATCTGCTCGGCGAGGTCGCGGATGCGGGCTTGTTGTTCGACGGTGGCGACGGGGAAGGGGAAGGTTTCGAAGCAGCGGGATTTGTTGTAACGCGGGTCGTTGCCGACACCAAGCCGACTGCCTGTTGCCAACGCCCACGTGACATGTACTCGCGAGGACAGCACGCCAAGCGGGTAGCCATCATCAAGCGCAACCACTACCAGCATTTGGTCGGGCAGTATGGAGCCATTGAGAAACTGAAAGACCCGATGCTTGGAGGTCATCGTCGTTGCGATAAACCGCGACAAGCCCGCCAACGAATGACGCATGTCTTCGTTGTTGCGGCGATGCAGCCACCACTTTTCGCGCAAGTCTTTGTCGCGGTTGGCATCGCGCTCGGGTTTTACGCGGTCGAGCAGCCATTGATAAAGACGGGGATATTTTGCGCGGACTTGTTCTGTCGTCAGTCCATGGCAGTCGATCACCAGCACGCCGCGCGGCCGGTCGGTCAGGTCCTTGCCGTTGCGATAAGGCTTGACCGGTGCGTCGGGTTCGAATTGAGCCGCATCTTCGGGCGTAACCACCATCCCCGCGCCATGCGGAATGACGCCTGTCGTGCTCAGGCCGCCGTTGGCTCGCAACGGTTGGGCGGCGGCAACATTCGCGCCAATGGCGAGGTCGGCGTGAATCAAGCCGCTGCGTTCGACCAATTCAACCTCCAGCCCTTCGCCCTTGCCCTCGCGCTCGGAAATCACGTCCAGCCGGCAGCCTTCGCCCGTGCCGGGCGCGGCGACGGTCATGGCGATCCTGACTGCCGCGCCGTCGGCGCTGTCGACCCACGGGTGGTCGGGAATGGCGAAGACCAGATGCACAACCCCCGTCGCACCGGCGGAAGCCGGTGGCCAGGCTTCTGGATTCCGGCCTGCGCCGGAATGACGGCCGCTTAGCGCTGCTTCGACGACGCGGCGGTTGTAGGTCATCGTAATGCTGTTGGTGGTGATGAAGCCGAAGCGCGCCAGCTTGCCCTGCGCAACGAGTTGCGCGGCGTGGTGCCACCAGAACATCACGAAGTCGGCGGAATCGGGCACCGCCTGCCATGCGCCGCGCAGCGCGTCGACATAGCCGTCGCCGAGCGCGGCGCGAATCTTGAGTTTGCCGATGAACGGCGGATTGCCCACCACCACATCCGCCGCCGGCCATTCGGCTTGGCGTGGATTGCGGTAGCGTTCCAGCGGCACGCGGGCGGTTTCGTCGGGCACATCTTCGCCCGTCACCGGATGTTTCTTGGTGGTGCGGCCGTCCCAGCGGCTGACGGGGATGCCCTGGTCGTCGAGCACGTATTCCATTCCGTCGTAAGCCAGCACGGCGTCGCGGCATTCGATGTTGCGGAAGTCCTTGAGGATGGGCGCGGGCGGCAAACCGCTGCCTTGCGTGCGGAAGTGCCATTGCAGATAGCCGATCCACAACACCAGTTCGGCGATGGCGGCGGCGCGCGGGTTGATTTCGAGGCCGAGGAACTGGTGTGGGTCGACGGTCAGCCCTTCGGCTTCGAGCAGCGTCTGCGTTTCGCCGAGGTCGTGGAGCTGGTTGAGCACTTCGCCTTCGAGGCGTTTCAGATGTTCCAGCGCGACATACAAAAAGTTGCCGCTGCCGCAGGCCGGGTCGAGCACGCGCAGGTGGCAGAGTTTGTGATGGAAATTGCGCAGTTCGGCGACGGCTTCCTTGTGGCGGCCTTCGTTGGCGAGCAGCACCGCCGCGCCCTGCACATAGGCCCAGTTCTGGCGCAGCGGTTCGATGACGGTGGGCTGGACGAGACGGTCGACATAGGCGCGCGGCGTGTAGTGGGCGCCGAGGGCGTGGCGCTCGGCCGGGTCGAGGGCGCGTTCGAGCAGGGTGCCGAAGATGGCGGGCTCGACCTGCGTCCAGTCGGCTTTGGCGGCTTCGATGAGCAGGCCGATCTGTTGTTTGGTGAGGGGCAATACTTCGGGCTGCTTGAACAGCTTGCCGTTGAAGCGCGGCAGGGTCTGGCGCAACACGACGGAAAAGCCGCCGCGATCCATTTCCTGCCAGAGCGCCCCGACCAAAGGCACGAACTGGCTGGTGTCGTCCTTCAGGCTGTGCAGCAGCGTGGTGAAGCTGCCCTTGGGAATCAGCCCGACATCTTCGGCGAACATGCAAAACAGGCAGCGGGTAAGAAAGCCGGCGACGGTTTCTGCGGCATGCCTGGCGGCTTCCAGCGACTTCGCCACTTCGGCGAGGTGGGTGGCGATTTCGCGGGTGACTTTTGCGCTGGCGGTGGCCGGGTCGAGCGCCAGCGGGTCGCGCCAGACGGTGGCCAGCCGCGCACGGATGGTTGCGTCGGCGAGATCGGCGAGGCGAATGCGATGCGAGCGCGGATCGGGGAAGGGCGTGTAGGTCGCGCCGCTCCTGGAGAATTCGGCATACAGTTCGATGACATTGCCGACGTCGACCACGATGAGGAAGGGCGGCCGGCCTTCGGCGGCGGGCAGGGCGCGGGCATAGCCTTCGGCCTGGCTGCGGGCGCGCAGCAGGGCGTCGTCGAAGCTCTTTGTCGATCCAGGCGCCGTACCCCATGCGGGGCATTTCATCCTGCCAGCGCCGACTTTGCCAACATCATCCCGCTGGCTGCCTTTTATCTTCTTCGCTTCCAGCACAAAGCAGCCGCGCCGGTAGCAGTCGATGCGGCCGGGGCTGCTGCCGCCGTCGCCATGACTGAAGCTGACCGGCCGCTCGAACATGTAGTCATCCCGGTGTGCGGGCGCTTCGACACCAAGCAGTGCGCAAAGCTCGATGACGAAGCTCTGTGCCGTTGCGAGTTCGGAGGCGGTCACGCCCTGCCAGCGGGCGATGAAGGATTCGACGGCGTTGGTGGAGGTGTTCACGCGGCGACGGCGAGGTGCATGTCGACGTGGATGTCGGCGAAGGGACAGACGATCTTGTCGTCGGGCGTTTTCTCGATGAGGCCGAGTTCGAGCAGGACACGCACGTCGTCGAGCACGCGCTTGGGGTCGCGCGCCACGCGCCGCGCCAGTTCACGCACGCTCATCGCTGCCGCGCCTTGCATCTGGCGCACGATGTCCCAGCGCCTTTCGGTCAGTTGTCCGAAGAATTGTGCGGGCGTCTCGAAGTTGAGATATTCGCCTTGATAACGGCCGTTCGCCGCACCACGCGCGGCCTTCGCGCCTGCCGCGCGCAGGGCGTCCTGCCAGGCGGGACGCAGGGTGATGGTCAGTTGTCTCACGTCTTTCTCCTTTCTGCGACGGCGGCGATGAAATCCTCGATCAGGCGTTCGATATCCGTGAAGCGATAGGGGCGCTCGATACCGTCGATGTGGCAGTGGTCGCCCTTGCCGCGTTCGTTGTCGAAACCGACGATACGCTGTGTGCCGCGTCCATAAAACAGGCAGTACTTGAATTCGTGTTCGCTGGGCGCAACGGGTTGTGGAACGTGCCAGACGCGCATCTGGATGATGTCGCCTGCGGGTGTGACGTCTTTGAAATCGATGATGAGCGTCGCCGTCATGTGGGCAATTATGCCCACACCCTGACGGGAAACGCAAGTGACATTTTGTCGGCGCCGTACCCCATGCGGGGCATTTCATCCTAAAAACTTCAGTTCGCACCACGGAGATCACGGAGGACACGGAGAAACGGCGCAAGCATACAAAGTTCAGGCGCAGCCAACGGGCGACATGCTCTTATTACGTAACGCCTGGTTTTTTCTCCGTGATCACCGTGTCCTCCGTGGTGAACTGCTTTTTCTAGGTTCATCCCGCCAGCGCCGACTTTTGGTAACGTGAAAGACGCAATTTGACGCCGCGTCATCCCCTGAGCGCAGCGAACAAACTTTGGGCTATTTGCATTCTGAGGTTGGAAAACGGAGATTTCGAAGTCGAACCCGGATGGGTGCCGAGGTTGGAATGAGCATCTTGGGTGGAACCTCGTGCAACCCCAATTGGTTGGAACTGAGATTGATGTGGCTATGCCTGCCTCAGGCTGTTATGCCGATTACTGACAAATGCATACGCGCTGGCCGGTCAACTCAGTTTGCAGCCGTTCAGACTCGGCTTGGTCGGATGACAAGTCCGTGCCCGAATGAGTCAGACAGCCATGTAATTTCATCGCCCGAAGGCGGGCGGCCGATACTCGACAACATATTGCTTTGCCGAGCAGATTCTCCGGGGTCTTTGTTCATGTGTTTCGTTTGTGGTCCGGTTCAGGCTGTAAAGCCAAGGGTAAATTGTTCCAGCAGGCGATCCGAATATTCCAAGGAATCTTCCCTGCCGAGCATCGCCCTTGCCATGTCCTCGATCAGTCGCTGTCTCTTTGGTCCATTCAATAGCGATTTAAGGGCTGTGTTTGTTGGTGCGGATGCCATTGCGGCAACGTCGCTGCCAAGGAGCCAGGCGCCTGTCAGTTCCGGGTCATAGCCGGTTGCCGCTAGCGCCGCTAGCGCATTGGCTTCCTCGTAGATTCTGTTGGTATTGCCGGCTTCGTTGTAGCTGCGCAAGAGCAAAACGAGGTCGACTGCATCCTTCGGATTTTCTTGCCCGCGATCAATCCAGGCGAAGATTTTCAGAATCGCAATTCCCGGGAGCGAGGCAACTTTGATTTGTATTTCGGGGCTCACTTCAACCGTCACGGAGGCGGCAAGTGCATCGCCAAAGCCGGCGACGTTCATCATGACCGCCATGTCGGGTGGCCACATGATGATGGTTGGGCTGGTTTCAATGCTGCCGAAGGGAATCAGATCGACTTTGTACGGATGCTCTACACCGGGAAGGTGAAAATGTAGCCGGTGGGCGACATGTTTCGATTCCTCAAACTTGGCGCTTGCAAGCAGGCGGTCCTTGATGGCTCTGAATTGGTCCCAGTTGTCTAGCGCAAAGGCGAAATCCACATCCGTCGTGGCACGCTCCGCCTTTAAGCCATGAATGTTTTCAAGAAGAATGATCCGCGCCACCGCACCAACCAGGAGGACGGGGAACCCAAGCTCTCTTGAAACCAGGTGGATTGCGCTGATCACCCTCAAAGCCAAGGGCTCGACGGGGCGGTCAGGCTTGAGCTTCAGGGGTTGCGAGATACTGTTCATGGATCAGCTTTGCAGCTTCCAGGTTGCGAGGGTCCAGCGTCGCGAGCAAGTCGGCGTAGGCCAGCAAGGGCGGTACTGTTTCCGGTATTGGCTTTTCGTCTGCAAAATCCCAGAAGGCGTCCAGAATTTCTATGTCGCCTTGCGGATCCGGGCGCAACCTGTTTTCCGCCACCAGTTTGGTGAGGTTTTTTTGGCCTTGCTGCTTGTGGAGATAAATGGTGAGTGCATATGGCCGCAGATACCCGGTCAATTTTTCGGCTGCGGGCTCCGCACCCCATTGGGCACCGTGCCTGGTTATGTCGGCGTCTTTCCACCAGTCGGCCTGCGGCGCGCGGAACCGTCTCGGATTGAGTTTCGGGCGCAGCTTTATTGGGTAGTTTGTTACCCACTCCTGCACGAGTTTCTGGCGCTCAAGCATCACTCTGTCACCCTTGCCCTTGCCGCCGGTTGTGATGCCCCTTCCGTTTAGGTCGAAGAATACCCAACCGATGGCGCCAAGGGCTACACCCGCAGCCTGGACGATGTCCCGGTAAGGTGCGTTGAGTAATCCGGGCTTGCATAGCAGCCCGAAAATGACGCGCAAATGGGTTGCCGTGCCTGCTCGTTTTCCCTCTTGGTCTGTCAGCTGAAATTCGTCCCCTTCAATAGGGCGCTGTCCTTTCACCAGGACATACAAGCCGGGGCCATGCAGATAGGCGTTGCCGGTAGCGTCGATAAATTGCAGATCAAGTTCACGGCATTTCTCAGCGGTTTCAGTGGTGACACGGGGTGCTACCAGAAGTAGTTGATCGCCATACTGGGCGCACTGACGCTTGATATCTCTCAGGATTGCAAAGCGGTCGACACGTCTGATTTCGGCCAAATAGGGATAGCGTTGTCCGTTTGCCTCGACCTCAAGCCGAGCGTCCGCACGAAAGCCCTTGGCAATGATCGGCTCTCGTTCAATCACATGGCCGGCAACGCCTGTTGTTCTATGCAAGGCTTCCAAGGCACGCAGCAAGATGGCGTGCTCTTTGTCGTTAAGTAGCTTCATCGTTCATTATCGCTATGCGTTCACGTTACGTGAACGTTACTACGCAGTGAACGTCGGCGTCAACAGCTTGTTCATAAAATAGCTTAGTTCACGTTGCGTGAACGAATGAAGCTCGTGAACAGTCAGTCAAGGCGCTAGTCAGAGCGTTATGGAACAAGGCGTCTCGCCCGAAAGCTGTCGATCATCGCGGTCTCCTTCTGGCCGGCTGGCGACCGCCATCTGAATCATATCTTGCCCGCTGGAACGGCGGGTAGACTCAGTAAGCCGCCACTCAAAGCCCCGCGCCTACAGCGCGGTGAATGGCTCTAATCCCTGCTTATGCGGCACTGGCCACACGGTACTTCAACCCTGTATTGCATACAACGGGCCGCTGGGTTTCCGTGCTAGACAACCAGATTTTGCACAAAACAGATCAGTTCCAAGGCGTCGATGCCGCCTGGTTTCCAACCTCAGAATGCAAATAGCCAAACTTTGACCCCCGCCGCGGGGCGGGGGCTGGGGGTGGGGCCGGGATCAGCCGCGCGGCAGCCGTTCGCGCAGTTCGTCCATTTCTTCCAGCAGGTCGGCGACCAGCGCGGCGAGTTCGGGCACGGCGTCGAAATCGCGTTCGAGTTCGCGCATGCGGCGGGCGCGCTGCAGGGCGGGGCCGGAAAAGCGCCATACGCCGGCGACGCTTTCGGCATGGGGAAACAGGCCTTCGTCGAGGTGGCGCAGCAGCCAGGCGGGTTCCACGGTGCAGGCGGCGGCGACCTGTTCGAGGGTCAGCCAGGTTTCTTCCATCAGGCTGCCGATCAGGATGTCTTCGTCACGCATGGCTCAGCCCTTTCCGCGCGGATTGAAGGCGAGTTCTTTCGCCATGGTTTCGTACAGTTCCCGTGCCCGCGGTGTATCGGCGGGGGGCAATACGACCTGGATGTCGAGCAGCAGGTCACCGGCCGGCTTGCCGGGAATGCCCTTGCCGCGCACGCGCAGTTGTTTACCGCTTTGCGCGTTTTCGGGGATGCGCAGCTTGATCTGGCCGGCGGGCAGGTCGACCGTGACGACCGCGCCGAGCGCCGCCTCCCATGGCGTGACGGGCAGGGTGAGGTGAATGTCGCGGCCGTCGGCGCGCATGCGCGGGTGGGGTTTGAAATGGACTTCGAGCAGCAGGTCGCCGGCGGGGGCGCCGCCCATGCCCGGTGAGCCTTGGCCGGCCAGCCGCAGCACCTGTCCGGCACTTACGCCCTGGGGAATTTTTACGTTCAGGGTACGGGTGTCGACGATCACGCGGCCCTGTGCGTCGAGCCGGGGGACGCGCAGGCCGATCTGTCGCGTTGCGCCGGTGAAAGCGTCTTCCAGATCGAGCAGCACTTTGGCATGGTGGTCCTCGCCCTGGGCGTGAATGCTGCCGCCATGCGACTGAAAGCCACGCTGTCCGGCACCACCCATGCCGCCGGCACGGCCGAACAGTTCGGCGAAGAAATCCGAGAAGTTCGCCGCATCGCGGGGGGAGAAGCCCTGTCCGGAAAATTCGAAGCCCGCATCCCAGTCGGGCGGGGGGCGGAATTCCTGGCCGGGCTGGTAGTTGCGGCCAAGCTGGTCGTAGGCGGCACGCTTCTCCGGGTCGGAGAGCACGGCATTGGCCTCGTTGACTTCCTGCATGCGCGCTTCGGCGTTCGCTTCCTTGGAAACGTCCGGGTGGTATTTGCGCGCCAGCTTGCGAAAGGCCTTGCGGATTTCATCCGCGGTGGCATCGCGCGCCACGCCGAGTGTCTGGTAGTAGTCCTTGAATTGCATGCGCTCTCCCCCTTTTGCAGCAGGTGGCACTTTCTTTATAGATGGTGGCGGATGGTCGCGCTATCAAGTCCTTGAAATCGGATTTGCGCATCCCATTTTCAAATCATGGGGTGCCGCGGTTGGCGCCCATAACCCAATCTCAGGAGGTTTCACCATGATGCATCGTAGTCCATTTCCCCGTGACTTATATGCGGAGTTGAATCGCCTGCAGCGCGAGATGCAGCAGGCTTTCGATGTTTCACCAAGCATTCGCGGCCTGGCGCGCGGCTACCCGGCGATGAACGTCGGCGGCACGCCGCAGTCGGTGGATATTTATGCGTTTGCGCCGGGTATCGATCCAGCCTCGCTGGATGTGCAGATCGAGAAAGGCGTGCTCACCGTGGCTGGCGAGCGTCGCGCTGACGCCGTCCCCGAAAAAGCCACCGTGCATATCGATGAGCGTGCCGTCGGCTCGTTTCGCCGGGTGGTGACGCTGCCCGACGATATCGATCCCAATGCGGTCGAGGCGAAGTATCGCGATGGCGTGCTGCACATCAGCATCGCCCGCAAGGAAGCCGCCCAGCCGCGCCGCATCACCATTCAGTGAAGGAGAATCAGTCATGAACAAGGAAATTGCCGACACCACCCAAACCACCGACGTTGCCCGCAACGAGGCGGCCCTGCTGCCGCCGGTGGATGTCATCGAGGACGCCAATGGCATCACCCTGTACGCCGACCTGCCCGGAGTGCCGAAGGACAAGCTTACCCTGCATGTGGAGGGCGGCAACCTGAGCATCGAGGGCGAACTGGCGCTGGACATGCCCGCCGGCATGGATTCGACGCATGCGGAAGTCAGTCTGCCGCGCTACCGGCGCGTGTTCACCCTGTCCAAGGAACTGGACGCCGACAAGGTCAGCGCCGAGTTCAACCAGGGCGTGCTCAAGCTGCGCATCCCGAAAGTCGAGCACCTGCAGCCGCGCAAGGTGGAGATCAGGGTTGCATGATCCTGCGGCAAACTCTTTCACCGATTGATTGCGCTGTCACCCCGGCGCAAGCCGGGGTCCAGCATTTTTAGGTGCCTGGATTCCGGCCTGCGCCGGAATGACAAAACTCAGACGATCTTGCAGACCTCGGCGAAGTCAGGCCGTGGGCTGCGCGGGAACAGCTTGCTGGCGTCGCCGTAGCCGATGCTGCAGATGAAGTTGGCCTCGATATTCGTGCCGGCGAAGAATTCGGCATTCACCTGGGCGGCGTCGAAGCCGGACATCGGGCCGCAGTCGAGGCCCAGCCCGCGTGCGGCGAGCATCAAATAGGCGCCCTGCAGGCTGCTGTTGCGAAAGGCGGTGGAACGGATCAGTTCGGTATTGCCGGTGAACCAGGATTTCGCGTCGGTATGCGGGAAGAATTTTGGCAGCAAGTCGGGAAAGTCCATGTCCATGCCGAGGATGGCGGTGACCGGCGCGGCCTGCACCTTGGCGCGGTTGCCTTCCATCAGGGTGGGGATGAGGCGCGCTTTCGCTGCTGCCGACTTGACGAAGACCACGCGCAGCGGCCAGCAGTTGGCGCTGGTCGGGCCCCATTTCATCAGGTCGTGGATTTCGGTAAGCAGGGCGTCCGGTACGGGCTTGTCCTGCCATTCGTTGTGGCTGCGGGCGTTGCGAAAGAGCTGGTCGAATGTGGTGGCGTCGAGTTTCATGGCGGTTCCTTTGTGTGGGAGCGCAGCGTAGCTTGCGTCGATCGGGCGGGATTTCAAGTCGGTAGCGTTGGGGCAAGCGTCTGTTCGATGGCCAGATTCACTGCCAGCGGGGCTTCGGCCATCATGGCATGGCCGACGGCGGCGAGTTCGACGAGGCGCGCATGCGGCATCTGTTCGACCAGCCGGCGCGAGGCCTTGACGGAGGTCATGCGGTCGCTTTTGCCGGCGATCAGGGTCACCGGGCAGGCGAGCGACGCGATTGCCGCCGGGCCGTTCGCGTAAGCGTTGCAGGCGGCGAGATCGGTGTGGAGCACGCCGGGTTTCTGGCGCTCCATGATGCGCAGGTTGATGCCCGGCAGCCACAGGCCGAGGCTGCCATACGCGCCGCGCCAGCCGCGCGGCGAATGCGCCCACTGGTTGATGAGGGCCATGGCGGCGGCTTCGTTCTTCTGCGCGGTTTCGAGCAGCGCGGGGGCGACCGGCATCGGCAGGGCCGTGCCGATCAGGATCAGGTTGCGGATCAGATCGGGGGCGCGTGCCGCCGCTTCGAGGGCGATCAGCGAGCCCATGCTGTGGCCGACGAGGGTAACGCCTGCGACGGGCCGTCCCAAGAAGGTGCGGCCAAAGGTCGGAGCGGGCGCAGCCCGCGAACCACCGTCACCCCCTTCCTCGGGAAGGGGGATGGGGGGATGGGGGTCTGATTGCGCCGTCCCGCCAGCGCCGACTTTTGGTTCCGGCCGCGCTGAGGCGCTTAACCGGCTTGCGCCGGTTAGCCTCCGCCGAAAGTCGAGATTGTATTGAGTCTCGCTCGCCGTTCTGCCAGCGCCGACTTTTGCCAGCAGCGCCAGCAGCCAGTCGGCCAGCGCTTCGATGCTGGTCAGCGGCGCGCCGCCGCTCTGGCCATGGCCAGGCAGGTCTACGGCCAGAATCGAATGGCCGCGGCCGGCGAAGTGGCGGATCTGCTGCATCCAGACGAAATGATCGTGCTGGGCGCCATGAATGAAAACCAGGCACGGCAGTGCTGGGTCGAACGCCTGACCGGTTACGGTGTGAACAGCCCCCCACGCTCGCAAACCCGGCTCGCTGCCCCCCACCGGGGGCCGCATGCCGCTTTGGGGCGGCCCGGCAGCGGCATGAACCGGCTGACCGTCAAGCGCGACGAACATCAGGCGATCAGGTCGGGGCCGAGCAGTCGCTGGATGGCGGAGAGGCGATCCTTGAGTTGCAGTTTGCGTTTCTTGAGGCGCCGCATCAGCAGTTCGTCATGCGGCAGTGTGCTTTCCAGCCTTTCGATGGTTTCGTCAAGGTCGTGGTGCTCGACCTTGAGTTCGGTCAATAAGGCCTTCAATGCGGCGGGGTCGTCGGGTAGGGTCATGGAGGTAAATATTATTCTTCGCTGCCGGGCTTGGCAATCCCGTCAGTGAATTTGTGGTCTGCCGCATCGGGTTCGCCCAGTTGCGCCATGATCTGGTCGCGGGCGGCGTTGCGCAGCTGCAGCGCGGCCTGCCAGTTGTCCGGATTCTCCTGCGCGGTCAGCGGTTCGCCGGCCAGCACCTGCAGGTTGCTGTGATGTGGCCGCAGGGAATTGCCGGGCAGCAGGGCGCGGGTGCCGGTCAGCGTGATAGGCACCACCGTTGCGCCGGTGTTGGCGGCGATGACGAAGGCGCCGAGCCGAAATGGCAGCAATCCCGGCTCGCTGCGGAAGGTGCCTTCCGGGAAGAAGATCAGCGATTCGCCATTGCGCACTCGCGTTTCCACCATGCGGGTGTCTTCGACACCGCGCGCACCGTCGAAGCGTTCGACAAAGGCGCAGCCCAGCCGCCGCAGCGGGATGGCGGCGAAGAGGTTGCCCAGCAATTCCTTCTTGCCGACATAGGCGAAGCGGGGCGGCAGCACGGCGGTGAGGATCAGTCCGTCGAGATAGCTGGCATGGTTGGTGACGACGAGCAGCGGGCTGCCATCCTCTGCCGCGAGGTGTTGCAATCCTTCCACTCTGGGGTTCAGTCCGGTCAGCATCAGTGCCAGGCGCGCGCAGGCTTTGGCGATGTGTCGCCGCAGCACCAGTCCCGGCGCGAGGGCGATCAAGACCCAGGCCAGCGGCACGAGGGTGGCGAATACCGCCCAGGCCCAGATGCTCCAGCTCCGGCTGGTGGCGCGGTGGATTGTTTGCCCGGCCCGTGCCGCAAAGCCGGCCCAGAACAGCCGCAGCATCTGCTGCCAGGGTGCGCGTTGCGTGGCGATCAGCGTGCCACGTTCGTAGTGCTCGCGACAGGCGGCGCGACGAATCTTGCCACTGGAGGTTTTCAGCACGCTGCGCGGCGGCGCCAGCACGATATCGTCGGCCGGCAGACCGATCAGGTCGACCGCGAGCCGGTTGATTTCCACGAGGATGCGGTTGCGCGCCTCGGCATCGCGTTCGAGCGTCTCGGCCAGCACTACCAGCCGCTCGCTGCCGGTGCGCGGGTCGGTGGCGGGAAACACCGCCACGCCACCGCGCCGCACGCCCGCGACATGGGAAGCCGCTTCTTCCAGTTCCTGCGGATAGATGTTGTGTCCGCCGCGGATGATGATGTCCTTCTCGCGCCCGGTCAGGTACAACTCACCGGCGGCAAGATAGCCGAGGTCGCCGGTGTTGAGCCAGTCGCCGTCGAGCAGTTTCGCCGTGGCCTCCGGGTTGCGGTAATAGCCGCTGGTGGAGGAGGGGCCGCGAAACTGGACGCGGCCCTGCGTGCGTTCGGGCAGTTCGCGCCCGCTGGCATCGATGATGCGCAGCGCATGGTCAGGCAGCACCCGGCCGCAGGTGACAATCTTCTGGGCATGTTCAGTGTCGCCATGGACCGGCCGGGCGATGCTGGTTGTCGACAGCGTGCGGCGATCCACGCAGTCGATCAGCGGGCCGCGACCGAGCGGCGGGAAAACGAGGCCGACCGAGGATTCCGCCAGACCGTAGACCGGGGTCATGGCGGCGGGATTGAAACCATACGGGGCGCAACGCTCCGCAAAGCGCGCGAGGGTTTCGGTGCTGACCGGTTCGGCGCCGTTGAAGGCCAGCCGCCAGCAGGACAGGTCCAGCCCCGCCAGGTCGCGCTCGTCGAGCTTGTTGGCGCACATCTCGTAGGCGAAGTTGGGTGCTGCCGAAACGGTGGCGCGATGGCGGTGGATGGTGGCAAGCCAGCGCTGCGGGCGGGCGAGAAACGCCAGCGGCGACATCAGCACCAGATGGAAGCCCAGCGTCAGACTGCCGAGGCAGGCGCCGATCAGGCCCATGTCGTGGTAGAGCGGCAGCCAGGAGACGAAGATGTCATCGGCAGTGACCCCCGAGGCCTGCTCCATGGCGCGCAGGTTGGCGAGCAGGTTGGCGTGAGTCAGCACCACGCCCTTCGGGTTGCCGGTGCTGCCGGAGGTGTATTGCAGGAAGGCGATGTCCTCGGTCTTTAGCGGCGGCAGGGCGGGTGGTGATCCCGGCCGGGAAACATCCGCCGGGGTCGCCACCAGTCGCAGCGAGGCGCATTGCGCGGAAAGCAGGTGGCCGAGCAGCTTGGCGCGCGGGTCGGTGACGAGCACGGCAGCTTCGGCATTGGCGACGATGCCGGCAATGCGGCGCATGTGGTCTTCGAGCTGCGAGGGACGTGCTGGCGGATAGAGCGGCACGGGCACGCCGCCGGCGTACAGCGCGCCGTAAAAGGCGGCGAAGAACTCGCGTCCGGTGGGCAGCATGATGGCGATGCGGTCGCCCGGTTGCACCCCGTGTTCGAGCAGGCCGGCTGCCAGTGCGTGTGCCTCCGCCTGCAAGGTGCGGTAGCTGATGTCGCTGCTGTGTTCTTCCTCGCCATACAGCGTGATATGCACCCGGTCGCCGTGGTGCGCGACATGCCAGTCGATCATCTCGGTCAGCGTGGCGATGGTTTCCGGCGGATGTTCGATGGGTGCCGTGATAGTCGGCGCTGGCGGGATGAAATCCTCCGCATGGGGTACGGCGTCAGTTTGTCCGGCAGTAGCAGATGTATCGCTATGCGGTGTGTTGCCCATCTGCTGCAACAGGTCGTGCGGCGTTTCGGCTTCGGCAAACGCCGCCTCGGCCAGTTTCACCCCCATGTCGCGTTCGATGCGGGCAAGCAGTTCGACGCGCGCCAGGCTGTCGAGGCCGAAATCGCGTTCCAGTGCATGGTCAAGCCCGAAAGTTTCCAGTTGCCGGGCGCCCGGACGCATTTCCAGGGAAAGGCTGCGAACGATGTCGAGCAGTCGTGCGGCGTCGGTCGGTGTAGCTGGATCGCTCATGGCCGCGATGCTACCGCGTCAAGGCGTGCCGCGCGCAGCGCCGCGCGCCGGCCACGCACCACTTTCACGCCGGAAAGCAGGAACAATCCGACGACGAAATAGCTGCCGGTCAGCAGCAGGGCACTGCGGTGATCGCCGCCGCTCACCCAGGTGGCGATGCCGTAGGTCATTGGCCCGGCGATGGAGGAGAGCTTGACCGACAAACCCCAGAAACCATAAAACTCGGCGAGCCGTGTCGGTGGTGCCAGCAGGCCGACCAGCGCGCGGCCGGCGGATTGCGCAGCGCCGAGGCACAGGCCGGCGAGATTCGCCGCCACCCAGAACATCGTGGTTCCGGCCGACCGGTCCGGCGCCGCCCACAGCAGCAGGATGGTGACGATCCAGCCGAAGAGCGTCAGCGCGATGGCGCGCACATGACCGATGCGATCCTGCAAATGACCGAACACAAAGGCCCCGGCCGCCGCCGTGATATTGACGGCAAAGATCATCAGCAAGGTCTCGCGCGTGCTGAAGCCCATCGCCTGCGTGGCATAGATGGCGGCCAGGGTGATGACCGCCTGAATGCCGGCCTGGTAGAACAGGCTGCACAACAGGAAGCGCGCGAGGTCGGTGAATTGCCGCAGCTGGTGCAGCGTTTGCCCGACCTCGCGCCATGCCGCCTGCAATGGCGCGGCTTGCCTGACGCGATGCGGCACGCTGCGCTCCTTCAGCAGCAGAAAGGTCGGCAGGCTGGCCAGCGCGAAAATCACGGCGGTGATCAGCATCGTCACCGGCACGTAGGCGGTGGCAGCGTGGCCCTCAGCTTCGGCCCAGGTGACATAGACCAGGCAGAGGCCGAGGGTGAACAGTCCGCCGAGGTAGCCGAGGCTCCAGCCCCAGCCCGAGACCCGGCCGATGGCACGAGACTTGGCGAGCTCGGGCAGGAATGCCGCGATCAGGTTTTCGCCGCTGCCGAAGAAGAAGTTGGCGGCAATCACGCAGACGATGGTGAGCCACAGCAGCTCGGGCTGGGCGAACCAGAGCAGGGCGGTGAACAAGACGCAACCGGCGGTGGTGATGGCCAGCAGTGGTTTTTTTGCCGCATGCTGGTCGGCGTAAGCTCCGACCAGCGGGGCGCTCAGCACGATCAGCGCATACGAGACCGACAGCGCGGCGGTCCATGCAAAGGTGGCCCAGGCTGCATTGCCGGCAACCACCGCGACGAAATAGGCGTTGAACAAGGCGGTGATGACGACGGTGGTAAAGCCGGAATTGGCGAAGTCGTACATCGCCCAGGCCCACAGTTCGCGGGGCCTGACGCCGTCCTGCAGGGTGTTCATGGGATTGCCGCCTTGCGGCGGTGCAGGTAGCGCACTACCCAGAGCGCGGCCAGCGCGGCGACGACGTGCTTGAGCGTGTGACCGCTGACGAGGCCGCCGGTCAGTGCGAATACCGGGCGATCGGTGAAGTCGAACAGCAGGGCCAGCAGGTAGAGGCCGATCACCACCATGATGTCGCGTCCGTCATCGTAGCGCGGCGGATACAGCCATAACAGCAACGGAACCAGCAGGATCGGGGTGAGCTGCATCACGATGTAAAAGCGCAGGTCGCCCATGCCCTGTGTTTCACTCCAGTACCACCACGCAACGCTGCCGAGGCCCGCGACGAGCAGCACGGGCAACAGGGTGAGCCCGGCTCGCGGACTGATTCGTTCGCACAGGATGGCGGCGAACCAGGCCATGAAGGCGAGTGCCATGGCTGCCCGATCCCATGCCAGTCCGGCGTTGTCCGGGGCGAGATGGTAATAGCCCGAAGCGAAGCCGAGCAGGATGAGGGCGACAAAGAACAGTGCGTATGGCCAGGCTTCCTGAGGGTTGAAAAAAACGCGGTGCCATTGCGCAGCGCGTTGTCCCATTTCCCCGCGCAGGAACAGCAGGCCGATGATCCCTACCAGCGTGAACAGGGCGTTCGAGACGGTATCGAGGCAGTTGGGCAGGAAACTGAACATGCCCGGGCAGGCGCGCTGGTCGGCGAAAGCGTGATACTGCATGGGCTGCGCGATAGGCGGCAATGCCAGGGCCAACCCAAGCAGAAGCGCCGCCAGCAACCATGGTGCAAGGGTGCGCATGGTGCTCATGGTGCCGTGGGCGCTGGCACTCGTTCCGCCAGCAGCATATCGATCACCCGCCACAGTTTCCACATATCCGGGAGGTCTTCGCGCCAGAAGCGCCAGGTGAACAAGCTGGAAAATTTCAGATCGACATGGCCGAGGACGCGATTGATGAGGAATACGTCGGCCAGACCTTGCGGCGCGGCAGCGGCGAGCGCCAGGCTTTCCGGGTAAGGGATGAGATTGTCGTTTTTGCCGTGCACCAGAATGAGCCGGGCCTGCAGGGGTTGCAGATCGCGACGGGCAAGATTCAGGCATTCCATGTCGGCACGCATAGCCGCAGGTAATTGCGCCAGCAGCTCCGGAAAGCGCGCCGGATCGGTGTTGGCGGCGAGGGCATAGACGGTCTGGCCGGCGCGGTCCAGCCGGGCGGCGAGCGGACTCAGGTCGGCGGCGGGGTCAGTCATGCGCAGCGCTACCATGCGCTCGAAGATGCTACGTGCATTGCTGCTGTCATTCTCGCCTTCCAGGTAGGGCAGGCTGGCGTAGAGCAACACCATCTTGCCGGTGTCGTCGGTGGCCATGTTGTGCCATTGCGCTTCATGCTCGAACCAGCCGGTGGTGAAAAAACGCATCGCGCGCGGGAGGTCATGATAGCCGCCGACGCCGACGATGTAACGCACCTGCGTTCGAATAGCGGGCTCAAGCGCGGCCAGCACGGCAGGGCCGACCGCGTAGCTGAAGGCAAACATGCCGGCGCGGCCCGCCGGAGCCAGTTCCGGGCGGCCGGCCAGCCAGGCGAAGGCATCGGCGATTTCGCGGGCGTCGGAGGGGCGAATGCGCAAGGCGCGAAAGCCGCGCAGGTCCGGCGCCAGCACCACGAAGCCGGCGCGCGCCAGGGTGGTGGCGAAGGTCACCAGGCGCGGATCGTCATTGCCCAGCGGTACCGCGCCGGGTATGGCGACGATGGCGGCGCGGATNNATATAAGTCGCCGCGCCGTTCCCGCCCATCCACCACATAGGTGATGGATTGCCGCACTGGCGCAGCCGTGGTTTCCTTGAGCCGTGAAGCACCCTGATCGGCGGCGATGTCCTGCAACACCAGCGCGGCATCGTAATGCCGCACCGGCGCGCAAGCTGCCAGCACAAGCAGCAACAGCAGGATGGGAAACGTCAGCGGCCGCATCATGCCGATGGGCTGCGGGGTCAGGATAGGCTGACGCTCTGTCCGGCTTGCGGCGCCTCTACCTGCCAGCCAAGCTTCTCCTTGATCAGGGCGGCAAAGCCAAGCGCGGTTTCTTCCTCGCCATGGACGACAAAGGTGCGCTGCGGCGGCTTGCCGAAGTGGCCCAGCCAGTTCAGCAGCGCGGCCTGGTCGGCGTGGGCGGAGAGGCCGCCCAACGTGTACAGGTCGGCCCGGACCGCGACATCCTCGCCCCATAAACGCACGCGTTTGGCACCGTCCACCAGTCTGCGTCCGAGGGTACCGGCGGCCTGAAAGCCGGTGATGAGAATCGTCGACTCGCGACGCGGCAGATTTTCGCGCAGGTGGTATTTGATGCGCCCGGCATCGCACATGCCGCTGGCCGAAATGATGACCGCGCCGCCCTTGATTTTGTTGAGCGCCATCGACTCTTCGACGTCCTCGACAAAGGCGAGCTTGCGGAAATGTTCGATACCGCGGTGCTTGCCCATCAGCGCGTGGGTTTCCGGGTCCAGCAGCGCCATGTGCTTGTAAGTGACCTCGGTGGCGGCGGTCGCCATGGGTGAATCGACATAGACGGTGAGCTTGGGTATCCGCCCCTGCCGGGTCAGTTCGGCCAGCAGGTAGAGCATGTCCTGCGTGCGCCCGACAGCGAAGGCGGGCACGATGAGGTTGCCGCCCTTCTTCTCGATGGTGTCGTTGACCGCCTGCGTCAGTTCGTCCTCGGTTTTTTCCATGCTCTTGTGCAGCCGGTTGCCGTAGGTCGATTCAACTATCAGCCAGTCAGTGTCGCTGATCGGCGTGGGATCGCGCACCAGGGGCCGCGCCGGCTGCCCCAGATCGCCGGAAAACACGATCTTGCGCTGCTGCGCGCCCTTGCCCACCCAGACTTCTGCGATGGCCGAACCCAGAATGTGTCCGGCATCACGGAACTTGCAGCGCACCGTGGAGTGGGGAGTAATTTCGGTATCGTAATCGACGGGGCGCAGCCGTTTCAGGCAGGCGCGCGCCTGCTCGACGGTGTACAGCGGGGCGATTTCGTTGCGGGCCTTTTTCGACGGTTTCCGGGATTTGAAAAGCCGGTAGTTTTCGCGCTCAGCCTCCTTTTCCTGAATGTGTCCGGCATCCGGCAGCATCACGCCCAACAGGTCGCAAGTGGCGCGGGTGGCATAAATCTGACCCTTGAAGCCGAGGGCGACAAGGCGCGGCAGCAGGCCGGAATGGTCGATATGGGCGTGGGTGAGAATGACGAAGTCAATCGACTCCGGGTCGAAACTGAAGGCCTGGTGGTTCCTGGCGCGTGCCTCGCGGCCGCCCTGAAACATGCCGCAATCCACCAGGAAACGCAGTCCATCGGCTTCCAGCAGAAAGCTGGAACCGGTGACTTCGCGTGCTGCGCCGAGAAAGCTGAGCTTCATTGCGCCGGGCTCCTGTCGGTTTGTCTGTCAGACATTGCCCGCCGGCAGTTTCTGGCGCAGCAGGTCCAGAAATTCGCCGGGTAACGGGAAGACGATAGTGTTGGTCTTGTCGCCGGCAATGGCGGCAAGCGTTTGCAGATAACGCAACTGCATGGCCTGCGGCTGGCGGGAGAGAATTTCCGCCGCCGCCAGCAGCTTCTCCGAAGCCTGCAATTCGCCCTCGGCGTGAATCACCTTGGCGCGTCGTTCGCGTTCCGCCTCCGCCTGCTTGGCGATGGCGCGCACCATGGACTCGTCGATGTCCAGGTGCTTGATCTCGACGTTGGAGACCTTGATGCCCCAGGCGTCGGTCTGGGCATCCAGGGCCTGCTGGATGTCCACGTTGAGGGTCTCGCGCTCGGCCAGCATCTCGTCCAGTTCATGTTTGCCCAGCACTGAACGCAGGGTGGTCTGGGCGAGCTGGCTGGTGGCATTGATGTAGTCCTCCACCTGCAGGATCGATTTGGCCGGATCGATGACGCGGAAATACACCACCGCGTTTACCTTCACAGAGACGTTGTCGCGCGAGATCACATCCTGGCTGGGCACGTCGAACACCACCGTGCGCAGGTCCACCCGCACCATCTGCTGGATGCCCGGCAGCACGACCACCAGCCCCGGGCCTTTCACCTTCCAGAAGCGGCCGAGCATGAACACGATGCCACGTTCATATTCGCGCAGGATGCGAAAACTGTATGCCAGAAGCGCCAGAACCAGTAACGGTAGGGTAAGCCAGCCGATGTCAAACATGATTGTTCCTCCTCCGTAGGGCCGCCCCAAGGAGGAGCGGCAAAACAAATCGAGCGCAGCGAGCCACCGTCACCCCCTTCCTCCGGAAGGGGGGCGGGGGGAAGGTGTTAAGTTGATCGGTTCCACTTCGAGGGTCAGGCCGTGCCGCGCCGTGACCCGCACTTTCGCCCCGCGCGGCAGCGGCACGCGGCTTTGTACTCGCCATAGTTCGCCATGTACGCGCGCCCAGCCGGTGCTGTCGATGTCTTCCTCGGCGACACCCTCCATGCCCGGCAATTCCTCGCTGCCGGTGAGCACCGGACGTTGCCGCGCGCGCAGCGCCATGCCGCCGACCGCGAAACTGAACAGGGCGGAAGTGGCCGCCAGCGGAATGATCATTGTCCAGGAAACACCATAGCCGGGCAGGTCGGTGTCGATCAGCATCACCGAGCCGAGCACGAAGGCGGCGATGCCGCCCAGACCCAGGACGCCGAAGCTGGGCAGAAATGCCTCCGCCACCATCATCGCGATGCCAAGCACGATGAGCCCCAGCCCGACGTAGTTGATCGGCATGACTTGCAGCGCGAACAAGGCCAGCAGCAGGCAGATGCCGCCAACCACGCCGGGAAACAGCGTGCCGGGGTTCATGAATTCATAGATCAGCCCGTAGATGCCGAGCAACAGCAGCAGGTAGGCGAGGCTCGGGTCGCCGATCACGGCGAGCAGGCGAGTGCGCCAGTCCGCTTCGATCCGGGTGATCGTCAGCCCCGCCGTGTCGAGCGTAACCTCTCCGCTCGCCAGCTTCACCTTGCGGCCATGGATCTGCTGCAGCAGGTCCGCCAGATCGACCGCCAGCACATCCACCACCCTGGCTTTCAATGCCGCCTCGGCGGACAGGCTGACCGCTTCACGCACCGCCTTTTCCGCCCAGTCGGCATTGCGCCCGCGCAGTTCGGCCAGGCCGCGGATGTAGGCGGCGGCATCGCTGACGGCCTTGCTGGTCTTCGCATCTTGCGGCGGTGCGGATTTACCTTCCTTCTTGTTGGCGTCGGCAGGCTTGTCCGGGGTCGGGTTGGGCATCAGTTCCACCGGCGTGGCCGCACCCAGATTGGTGGCCGGGGCCATTGCGGCGACATGGCTGGCGTAGAGGATGTAGGTGCCGGCGCTGGCCGCGCGCGCGCCCTGGGGCGAGACGTAAGTGGCGACCGGCACGCGGGAGGCGAGGATGGCCTTGATGATGTCGCGCATCGAACTGTCCAGTCCGCCCGGCGTATCCATCTCGATCACCACCAGAGTGGCGCGGGCCTGCTCAGCCTTGTCGAGGCCGCGCAACAGGTAATCGGCACTGGCCGGGCTGATGGCGCCCTTCACGGTGAGTACGTGCGCCCCCTCCGCCCACGCCGGTTGCGCGTGGAGCAAGGCCAGCAGCAACAAGATAATCCAGCGTGCCATGCTTACCCCCGAATTGAACAACGGCCGGTGATGACGATTCGACCCAGCCTGATTTGCCTTCTTTCAGTAAAGCGGTGCGCCAGCTACCATCATAGCAGCCGGCGCACGGAAACGACGGGGGGGAGTGGGGTCTAGCGAGAACTGCGCTGGTGCACCAGCACCACGATCAGCGTTATTGCGGTGAGCGGCAGTACGAAGCCGATCATGGCCGCGCTGAATGTCGGCAGCATGGCATGCCCGGTCGCATCCAGAACCAGATAGGTAGCATAGGCGGCATAGAAGGCGATGAACAGGGCGCCCTGCCAGCGGGGAATCAGGTGTCCTGCGGCGAACACCGGCAGGCAGGCGAATGCTGCGGCGATCATTATCGGGATATCGAAGCGGGTCAGCGCCGGCGCGACTGCCAGCCCGCCGGGGGTGACCATGGCGGCGATGCCGGCAATCGCGAGAATATTGAAGATGCCGCTGCCGACCACGTTGCCGACCGCGATGTCGCGTTCCCCGCGCAGTGCCGCGACGACCGAGGTGGCGAGTTCCGGCAGCGAGGTGCCGATGGCGACGATGGTCAGGCCGATGATCAGCTCGGAGACGCCAAACAGACGCGCAAACGCCACCGCGCCTTCCACCAGCCAATGCGAACCGAGCACCAGCATGGCCAGCCCGGCGACGATCAACGCAATTTGCACCGGCAGCGCGGCGCTGATCTTGCCGGCGCCAGCGTCACCAAATTCCTGCGCGTATTCTTCTTCAATTGCCGCGCTTTCCCGGCGGCTCAGGTGCAGCGCAAACAGGATGTAGCCGACGATACCGGCAAACAGCAGGATGCCATCGAACAGACCGATGTGGCCGTCGAGCGCCGTGATCAGGAACAGCACCGAAGCGCCGATCAGCAGCGGCACATCGATGCGCACGAGCTGTTGCGAGACCACCAGCGGCACGATCAGCGCCGAGATGCCGAGAATCAGCAGCACGTTGACGATGTTGCTGCCGACCACGTTACCGACGGCAATGTCGGACTGTCCGGCGAAGCCGGCCTGCACGCTCACGGCAAGCTCCGGTGCGCTGGTGCCGAAGGCCACCACCGTGAGTCCGATCACCAACGGCGTGATGCCGAGGCGGGCCGCCAAACGCGCGGCACCGCGCACCAGAAACTCGGCGCCGGCGACGAGCAGCACCAGGCCGATGACGAACAGGGCGATAACAGTCAGATCCATAAATCCTTCGCTTTCAAGTCGGGGAATCAGGTATTGAGCACATCGGTAAGCGACAAGCCGGCGAGTTTGCGAATCGAGCGCGCCAGGTAGTAGAGCACCGCCATCATCAGCACCGTCGCTGGCAGGGCGATCATCGGGTAGCTGAGCAACGTCATGCGCCCGAGTTCCTCGTTGAAGGCCGGTGTGCCCGAGGGGCTGGTGACAATCCAGACGGCAAGGATGTAGTTCATCACCGAGGAAAAGAAAAAGGAGCAGGCCAGCATCCAGGTGGCGATTCTCAAACGGGATTCGAAGGCGGCGGTATTGCCGCGTTCCTCCAGGCTCGCCTGAATCTGTTCGACTTTCATCAGCGCCGGTGTGTACAGCAGCACCCGCACCAGCGGATAGCGCGTGTAGGCGGAGATGGCTATCGCAACGCCGATCAGGCCGGGAATGGCCGCTTCCTTGACGGCCAGCCATTGCGTATCCAGTTGCAGCAGGCCGATGCCGCCGGTCAGGATGACGTTGAGCATGCCCAGCGCGGCGAATACGTTGATCTTGCCGCGGCGGATCAAGTCACGCGTACCCCAGAACAGGGGAAAGGCCAGCGCCAGCAGCAGCGCTTTGGCCGGCCCCAGATCCTCCGGGTCGCTCAGGTTCATCAAAATCAGCGAAGGGATGACCAGGTTGATCAGCAGTTCGATCAGCGGGTTGGGCTTGGTGTTGTCGATCATGGCGGGGCTTGGGTGAAGGCGTTGGTGGCCGAAATCTGATGCGGGCCGAGATGATACATTGAAGGCCGGCATTTATTATTGGCAGGACACCGTGGCCACACTCAATTACAAGCACTTGCGCTATTTCTGGATGGTTGCCAAGACCGGCAGCATTGCCCGCGCCGCCGAGCAGATCCACCTGGCACCGCAGTCCATCAGCGGGCAATTGAGCGAATTCGAGGCGACGCTGGGGGTTGATCTGTTCCGGCGCGTCGGCCGCAACCTCGAACTGACCGATGCCGGACGACGCATCCTCAGCTACGCCGAGGAAATTTTCACGATTGGCGATGAACTGCTCGACGTGCTGCGCGACCAGACGGTGAAAAAGACCCTGCCGTTCCGTGTCGGCATTGCCGACTCCGTATCGAAGTCGGTGGCCTACCGGCTCCTCGAGCCGGCGCTCAAACTTGAGGAATCGGTGCGGCTGATATGTCGCGAGGGACGCCTGGCCTCGCTGCTGGCGGAACTGGCGGTACATCGGCTCGATATGATCATCGCCGACCGGCCCATGCCGACCCATCTGAATGTGCGTGGTTTCAGCCACCTGCTCGGTGAGAGCGGACTCACCGTATTTGGCGCCCCCGGCCTGATGAAACAGGTGCCTGGTAAATTTCCGGCCCTGCTCGACAATGCCCCGTTCCTGTTGCCCGGCGAGGACGCCATCATCAGGCCGAAACTGCTCCAGTGGCTGGAAGGCAATGCCTTGCGGCCCCGCATTGTCGGCGAGTTCGACGACAGCGCCCTGATGAACTCCTTTGGCCAGGCGGGAGCAGGGTTGTTCGTCGCACCCACCGCCATCGCCGATATTGTTTGCGAGCAATACCAGGTCAAGGCGCTCGGCCGCATCGATACGGTGGTCGAACAACTCTATGCCATCACCACCGAACGCCGGCTGACCCATCCGGCCATCGTCGCGGTCAGCCAGGCGGCGCGGCTGGATGTGTTTGGCGAAGAGAGTTAGCCCCGCCCTTCTAGCTAATTGCATGGCGTGCATGTGGGTATTACAATGAACATCCATGTAATACAAAAGGAGTCATCCCATGTCGACAACGCTTACCAGCAAGGGTCAGGTCACCATCCCCAAGCAGATTCGCGATGCGCTGAATCTGGCGCCGGGTTGTTCCATTGATTTTGCCGTCAATCGTGAGGGGGATGTCGTCATTCACAAGGCTGGCGCCAGGTCGAGCCGCAAGCCCGACCGCTTCGAATCTGCCCGTGGCAAGGCCGACGTCAAATGGCGCACCGACGAGCTGATGGCGCTGCTGCGCGGCGAGGACTGAGGTGTCATCCGTGTTGCTGGTCGATACCAATGTGCTGGTCGACGTTCTGGAGAACGATCCGGAATGGGCGGACTGGTCGATTGGCCAATTGCGCGCCCAGTCGAAGATTCATCGGCTGGCGATCAACCCGATCATCTATGCCGAGCTGTCATTGACGTTCTCGACCGTCGAGGCGCTGGACAACACCATCAATGACCTGGGTCTGGCCCTGATCGAAGTGCCGCGCCCGGCATTGTTCCTCGCCGGCAAGGCCTTCGTGCGTTACCGCCGCCAGGGCGGCATCAAGAACAATGTGCTTGCCGACTTCTTCATCGGCGCACACGCGGCCGTGTCGCGACTCCCGCTGCTGACACGCGATACGCGCCGCTACACCACCTATTTCACAGAGGTCCAACTTGTGGCGCCGGAACAGGCATAGGGGCATTGAGTGCAAAACAAAGCTCAGCCGAGGTAGACCGACTTTCTAGACAATTTCGAGACACGTATGGTGTGTCCTGACTAAACCGTCCGGGAAAGCCGGGCTAGCTAGTCAAGGAGTGGACCCCTCTAGCGGTTTGTTAATTCGCCCACTGTATGAAATTGTTACGGTAAATGGCATGACCGAGGTAATTGAACATCGTCAGAGGGGGGCGGTGTTTCACATTACCGATGATATTGAAGTGCTGACCAAGCTTGGTTTGAAGTAGCTCCCGCCAAGAAAACAACAAAAAGTTAATCAGGAGGAAAGCAACATGCGATTTTGGTTTTCTAGACTGTACCTATTCTTGATGATCGTCATGGCAGTACTGGTCGTCAACGGTTGCGGATACTCCGACGAACTTCATCACCGCCACACCTTGATGAAGTTGCTTTGGCAGGAGCGCTATGCCGAACTGGATCAGGCGATTGCGCAGGCTTATGTGAAGAAAGAAAAAGGCAAGCTCAGCAGTAATCAGTTGCGCACCCGAATCTGGCAGCTGCAAAACGTCGATCCTGCCTTTGTGCCCAGGTTCAACAACTGGGTTGCTCACCAGGACTCATCTCACGCTTATTTGGCCCGCGGCTGGTTCAGACTACAACAAGCCCTCAATATTCGTGGTGATCGCCCCGCAAGCGAAATTCCACCTGAGAAACATGCCAAAGTGCGCGAACTGATGCAATTGGGTGCTGATGATATGCAGCAGGCCCTAAGCAAGGATACGCGCTGCGCCATGTGCATCGGCGGGAAAATATTCGCCAACATGCATCTGGGTCTCCAGGATGACGATCTCATCGAAATGGCACTTCTTATCGACCCGACACTGTTTCAGCCAGTTGATGCCCACTTCGTATCCCTTTATCCGGGGTGGGGTGGCTCAGAGACAGAAATGATGAAATTCATTCATCACATAGGGACGCTAAACGGAACCGAGAAAACCGTTCAGCGTCTAAATGCAATGTTCTATGTTCAGCGTGGCTTGGCGAAACATTTCGGTTCCATGGATTATGCCGGAGCGCTCAGTGAATACGAAACTGCGATTTCACATTCTCCGAACCACTTCGCTTTGGAGGGCGCGGCTAAAATTTATTCGCTACAGGGGGAACACGGCAAAGCCGCCGCCGCGCTGGAAATGAATCTTCGCGAAAATGATGAGTGGGACCTCTATACCATCGAAGCGCTTGCCCAGGCCTATTTTGCGCAGGATAGAAATAGCGACGGTAAACGCATGATGAAAAAACGCGACGAACTGTTGCAACGCTTTCGCAAAGGTGAATAGTTTTATGTGAGCCGTAAAATGAAACGGCGACAGCTTTAATGGGCAGTACCGTGCCTGAGCATCTTACTGACCGGGTGCGAGTTGCTGTTTCAAGCCGGACCGGGGGTCAGTGGCCAAGCCCGCGAGGACTACTTGAGATCCATCAAACCCTACCGCCAACATTGGGAAAAGCCGGGCATGACCGTTGAGGGGCGCATTGTGGATTCGAAAGAATGTGGGGGACTCAACGATTCTCTCCAATTCACGCAAATCATAGGGGCCAGGGTCGAATTGATTTCGCATGGTTGTTGAAAGTCGGCGCTGCCGAGATGAAATGCCCGGGTGACTGTCGGCTGGCGCTGCGGTTGAACTTTTACTCCGTCTTCACCATCACGCGCCTGATCGATGCCGAATCCAGCCTTCGCCGGCCCCTGTTTGAGGTAGTCCCCGGTTTTTTGGCTCGTCTTCGACGATCAGGATTTTCATCAGCAGCCTCAGTGACCGTGCATGTTAACTCGCGCCATCCCGAATCTGGTGTGCGAAGTGCCGCGTCGGCTCAAGGCCACAGCATGATCGACGCCTTGGACGACGATAGCCGGTGGAAGGTGCCGCTCTGCCGCAGGCTCGCCAGCATGCCCCAGGGGCCGAAGGTGGCACCGACCGCACGCTTTGCCCGATCGGCGTAGCAGCCGGCGACGGCGGCCGCCCCGTCACGTTCGAAGAGCTCCAGGTTCACGGCCGAGCCGATCAGGGCCAGGTGGGTGAAGGCCTGCGGCATGTTGCCCAGGAAGCTCTTGCTCTCGATGTCGTACTCCTCGGCGTAGAGGCCGACGTCGTTGGCACAGCCGAGCAGGGTCTCGAACAGTGCCTTCGCCTCTTCGCCCCGCCCGGCGGCGAGCAGCGCATCAACCCACCAAAAACTGCAGATGAGGAAAGCCCCCTCGTCGCCTTCGACACCATCGTTGGTCGCGTAACGTTTAAGGAAAGCACCATCGGCCAGTTCCGCTTCGACCCGCTTCAGGGTCGCATCCAGGCTCGCCTTCGTCAGCGGAAAGCCGAGGGCCGGCGCGAGCAGTGTCGCGGCGTCGGCGCTCGTCGAACCGAAGGACTGCAGCAAGGCACCATCGGCGTCGGTGCCCTGACTCAGGATCCGATCGGCGATCGTGTCCCTGGCCTCCTCCCAGGCCGGGTTCGGACCGAATAGGCGAAGCGCCCGGTCGAGCGCCACCCAGGACATCATCTTGCCGTGCACATGCTGCTTCGGCTCGTCGCGCATCTCCCACAACCCGCAGTCTGGCTCCTGCCACTGTTGCAGGGCAACGTCGACGAAGGTGCGCAGCACCCGACGATCCTGCTCGGCGAGCTTGCCGCCCAGTGACTCGTAGAGCACGGCGAGGTCGAGCACTTGCCCGTAGACGTCGATCTGCCGCTGGCTGTACGCCGCGTTGCCTCGCCGCACCGGCCGGCTCCGAGCGTAGCCTTCGAGGTGGTCGAGCGTGACCTCCGGCAGGAAGCGCTCGTACTGGATGCCGTACATGATGCGGATGTCGGGCAGGGTCAAACGGACGCAGCGCGAGAGGTAGTCGACGTAGCGCTCCGCCTCGCCGCTGTAGCCTAGGCTAGCCAGCGCGTAGAGGGCGAAGCACGAATCACGCAGCCATGAGTAGCGATAATCCCAGTTGCGCGTGCCGCCGATCTCTTCGGGCAGCGAGGTGGTCAGCGCGGCCACGATGGCACCGGTAGTGGCGAAGGTCATCAATTTCAAGCTCAGCGCACTGCGCTCGACGGCAGCCTGATACGGCCCGCGATAGCGGTTGTAGGCGGACCATTCGAGCCAGAACGCGCGTGTCGTCGCTTCCATCTGGTCGAGCAGGCTCACGGGCGATTCGCTGATCGTGTAGCGGACGGCGAGTATCAGATCGAGGCGCTCGTCGGCCAGCAGCCGGATGGTGGCGGTGACCTTGTCGCCACCCGCCACTGTCAGTGGGTGGCTGCAAAACAGCGTCGGCACGCCTTCCCCGCCGATACCACCATCCTTGGCAAACAACTTGACTGGAACGGCGGCAAAGGCGATAGACGGCTGGTAGAGCAGATCGAGACTAACCTCGCCCTCGACAACGCGCACCCGGCGCGCCAGCCAGCCGGGAACGACGAGGTTGACGTAATCGTGCGGGCCGTTACCGAGCCGCCGCCCGACCGGCATGAAATCGAGCAGTTCGACCACGCCCGTCGTGGTGCTTAGCCGGGTGACGAGGATGTTGGTGCCTTTCAGATAGTGGCGCTCCTGCGCGACGACTCCTTGTGGAGTCAGGCGCAAGGTGCCGCCCCTGCCCTGATCGAGCAGGCAGCAGAAGACCGGATCCTGGTCGTGCCTCTCCAGGCAGCACCAATCGATGTCGCCGTTGGCGGCGACCAAGGCGTGGCCGTGGCAATCGCCGATCACGGCGTAGTCGCGGAGTGGCTTGTCGGTATCCATTTTCTCTTGCATTTTTAAGTTGCGTCACACCGGCGTAGGCGGGTGTCCAAGTTGTTGATTATCCTGGATTCCGGCTTTCGCCGGAATGACGAATCTGGCGTTAAGCAGTTTTCCCTAGACTGGAATCGTCGCTATTAAATCGAGCAGCGCCGCGCCATAGCGTTCGGCCTTGGCCTGGCCGATGCCGGGGACGTCGAGCAGTTCGTCCTGATTCGTCGGCTGACGGGCGGCGAGTTCGTGCAGCGTCTTGTCGTGGAGGATGACGTAGGCGGGGACGCCTTGCGCTTTGGCTTCTGCGGCGCGCCAGGTGCGCAGGGCCTCGAAAATGCCCGGGTGACTGTCGGCAGGCACTGCTGTTGATGTCTTGCGCCGTCCCGCCAGCGCCGACTTTTGCCGACGGGAGATCTGGCGGCGCAGCTGCAAAACCGTTTCGCCCTTCAGCACGGGACGCGCAGCATCGGTCAGCCTGAGGCCGCCGTAGGCTTCAGCATCGGCGTGCAGCAGGCCGCCGGCCAGCAACTGGCGGAATACCGAACGCCAGCCGGCCTCGTCGGTATCGGCGCCGACGCCGAAGGTCGGCAGGGCGTCGTGGCCAAGTTGTTGCATGCGCTCGGTTTGTTTGCCGCGCAGCAGGTCGATCAGGTGTCCCGCACCGAAGCGCTGGCCGGTGCGCAGGATGGCGGACATGGCCTTTTGCGCTGCCAGGGTGCCGTCCCACAACTCCGGCGGTTCGAGGCAGGTATCGCAGTTGCCGCAGCGCTCGACCCGGCTTTCGGCAAAGTAGGCCAGCATACGTGTGCGCCGGCAGTCGGCGGTTTCGCACCAGGCCAGCAGGGCGTCGAGTTTGCCGCGTTCGATGCGCTTCTGTTCCTCGCCGGCTTCCGACGCGTCGATGCGCAGGCGATGGATCATCACGTCATTGAGGCCGTAGGTCATCCAGGCGTCGGCCGGCTCACCGTCGCGTCCGGCGCGGCCGGTTTCCTGATAGTAGGCTTCGAGGCTTTTCGGCAAATCGAGATGGACGACAAAACGCACGTCGGGCTTGTCGATGCCCATGCCGAAGGCAATCGTGGCGACGATGACGATGGCGTCCTCGCGCAGGAAGCGCTGCTGATTGCGGGTGCGCCTGGCCGTATCGAGGCCGGCGTGGTAGGGCAGGGCGGTGATGCCCTGCGTGCTCAGCCAGGCGGCGGTTTCATCCACTTTCTTGCGCGACAGGCAATAGACGATGCCGGCTTCGCTGGCGTGCGTGGCGAGGAAGTCGAGCAACTGGCGGCGGGGATTGTTGCGTTCGACGACGCTGTAGCGGATGTTCGGCCGGTCGAAACTGGAAACGAAGATGCGGGCGTTGTTGAGGCCGAGGCGGGCAAGGATCTCGCGCCGCGTCAGCGCGTCGGCAGTGGCGGTCAGCGCGATGCGCGGCACGGCGGGATAGCGTTCGTGCAGGACCGACAGCTGGATGTATTCGGGACGGAAGTCATGGCCCCACTGCGAGACGCAATGGGCTTCGTCGATGGCGAACAGGACGATGTTGCCGGCGGCGTCGAGGCGGTCAAGCAGGGCGAGAAAGCGTTCGGTGAGCAGGCGTTCCGGCGCGACGTAGATCAGGTCGAGTTCACCCGTCAGCAGTTTTCTTTCCGTGTCGCTGGCGGTGGCGTAATCCAGTGAGGAATTGAGAAAAGCGGCACGCACGCCGGCCTGGCGCAGCGCATCGACCTGATCCTGCATGAGGGCAATGAGCGGCGAGACCACCACGCCGACCCCCGGCCGCAGCAGGGGCGGGATCTGGTAGCACAGCGACTTGCCGCCGCCGGTGGGCATCAGCACCAGCGCGTCGCCGCCACAGCTCAGGTGTTCAATGATCTCGGCCTGCGGGCCGCGAAAAGCCGGGTAACCAAAGACCTGACGCAGCGTTTCAAGTGCGGTCATGGCGCGGCGCGGGGATGAACCTTGTCGTAGGCGGCCAGAAGTTGCTGATGCATGGCGCAGCCCTTGAGGGCTAGGCCGGGTGCGGCTACCGCGAAAAAACGCTGTTCGCCATCAAGCAGCGCTTCCGCCTGTTCGACCACGGCGGCGCCATGGAGCTGGCGCAAGGCGAGGTCGCAGGCGGTGGAGCGGTCCGCGTCGTCAAGCCGGATCAGGCTGTCGACGCAGCGATAGATGCCGCGGCGGTCCGGGTTGATCTGCTCGAAATGCAGAATCCATTCGAGTCCTTCGCGAATGCCGGATTCGTCGCCGCAGGCCAGCGCCAGCAGGGTTTTCAGTTCGCCGACGCGCAGGTCTTCCCACAGCGTGCCGGCATCGGCTGCCAGGCCGATGAGGGCGCTGACCAGTCGCTGGTCGTCGATGCCGCTGTCGTTGAGGGTATCGAGCAGGTCGGCGCAGGCATCGTCGTCCAGATCGGGCAGGGTCAGGATGGCGGTGCGCAGGCGGTTGCCCGCGCTGCTGTTTTCCCATTCGAGGTCATCGACCGGATAGACCTCGGACATGCCCGGCACAATAATGCGACAAGCATAGACGCCGAGTTGCTCGAAATCGGCGATGTGGATATCGTGCCCCATGGCATGGATGCGCTCCACCAGCCAGTTGAAATCGTGGTCGGTGGCGGCATCCGGGGTGCTGAAATTCCAGTCGCTGAACGCGAAGTCGGGGGTGTTGCCGAGGAAGTTCCAGTGGATGATGCCGCTCGAGTCGACGAAGTGGATTTCGAGGTTCGGCGCACTGGCCACCTCTTCCAGATCGAAGCCCGGCTCGGGAAAACCGCCCAGGGCCTCGAGCGCGCGACCCTGCAGCAGTTCGGTCAGTGCGCGTTCGAGGGCGACATCGAAGCGCGGATGGGCGCCGAAACTGGCGTAACAGCCCTGGTCGTAAGGGTTGAGCAGGGTGACGTTGAGCACCGGATAGGCGCCGCCCAGCGAGGCGTCCTTGACCAGGATGCCGAAGCCGGCGGCCTCAAGCTCGGCGATACCGGCGGCAATGCGCGGATAGCGGGCGATGACGTGCTCCGGTACGTCCGGCAGGCACAGGCCTTCAGCGATGACGCGGAATTTGATGTGACGCTCGAAAATCTCAGAGAGCGCCTGGGTACGTGCCTCGGCTGACGTGTTGCCAGCCGCCATGCCGTTGCTGACATACAGGTTGCCGATGATGTTGACCGGAAACCAGATGGTTGCGCCGTCGCGCTGGCGCACATAGGGCAGGGCGCAGATGCCGCGGTCGGCATTGCCGGAATTCAGCTCGACCAGCGTTTCGGCGTCGATGCTGTGTTCCGGGTTGTAGAAGTCCTGCAACTCCGGCGACAGCAGTCCGGCGGGCCAGGAGCCGTCCTCCGGCAGCGCAAACCACTGCTCGTTGGGGTAATGCACGAAGTCGCGCCGGGAGATTTCGTCGCCCAGGTAATAGTGCGTCCAGAAATAATGGCAGGCGAGGCGCTCGAAGAATTCGCCCAGCGCACTGGCCAGCGCCGCCAGTTTCGTGGCGCCCTTGCCGTTGGTAAACAGCAGCGGACAGTCGCGGTCGCGCACATGCACCGACCAGATGCCGGCGACGGGATTGAGCCAGGAGCATTCCTCGACATGAAAGCCGAATTGCGCCAGGCGGTGCTGCATGGTGGCGATCGAGGTTTCGAGCGAGGCATCCTTGCCTGTGATGAAAGTTTCTTGGTGCATGGTTATCTGCCGCATTGCGGTGGAAGAAAAAAAGCGGGGCGCGGATTATATAGAGGCTTGCCGCATAACAGCCTCAGCCGAGCCAGCGGCGCCGCCAGAAGATCGCGCCCAGTGTCGCCGCCACGCCGACCATCAGGCCGATGGCGAAGAGAAAGCCGGCAGGATTGTCCAGCAGTGGCATGACGTGGAAATTCATGCCGAAGATGCCGGAGATCAGCGTCGCCGGCATGAAGATGATGGCCACCACGGTGAGCGCGCGAACTTCCTGATTGACGCGGTTGCTGATGGAGGACAGGTAGATGTCGAGCATGCCGGCAATCAGGTCGCGGATGGCTTCGAGCGATTCGATCAGATGCACCGTGTGGTCGTAGATGTCGCGCAGGTAAAGCTGGGTTTCCGCGGTAAAGAAGCGGCTATCGTTGCGCAGCAGGGTGTTGATGACTTCGCGAAGCGGCCAGATGGCGCGCCGCAAGGTCAGCGTTTCGCCCTTGAGTTGGTGCAGGGTGTGCAGCAGCGCCGCGTCGGGCCTGGCGATCAGCCCTTCTTCAAGTTCCTCGCTGCGCTCGCCGATCTGCTCCAGAACGACGAAGTAGCGGTCGACGAGGGTGTCGAGCAGGGCATAGGCCAGATAGTCGACACCGAGCTGGCGGATGCGTCCCTTGTCCTGGCGCAACCACTCGCGCACCGGATCGAAGCTGCCGGTCGGCCGCTCCTGGAAGGTCAGCACGAAGTCTTTGCCGATCACGAAACTGACCTGCTCCGAGGTCGCGCTCAGGGTTGCCGCGTCGTAATTGAAGAAGCGTGCGACGAGGAACAGGTAATCGCCGTAATCCTCGATCTTCGGCCGCTGGTCGGTGTTGAGGATGTCTTCGAGCACCAGTGGGTGCAGATTGAAGCGCCGCCCGATTTCGCGCATCACCTCCGGCTCATGCAGGCCATACACGTTGAGCCAGAGCTTGGGCCCGGTCGGCAGGCAAGCCTGGCAGGCAGCCAGGCTGTCGAAACGGGTTTCTGTCAGACCTTCCGCGCCATATTCGATCAGACCGATCGCGGCATGAGGAATCTTGCGCTCGCCCAGATGCACCAGCGTACCGGCCGGCAGGCCAGTCTTGCCGGAACGCTTGGGGCGCGACGCTTTATTTCGGATGTTTTTGGGTGGGGTTCGGTTGGACACAGCGGTGATTGTCGGCTGAAGAGTATTTCAAGATGAGCTGCATTGAATCTAGCACAGGTCGTACCCATCTATTTAATTCAAAACACCATTCAGGATAAAACCATGAGCGAGCAAACCATTGAAGCGAAAAACGAACTTGAGAAGAAGCTGCTGGCCGCGATTAGCGGAGAGTTGGACAGCGATGCCTTCATGCAGGAGTTGATGACGCAGCAAATCTTCATCCCCATCAAGGATGACAAGGAAAGCGGCATCAAGGGATTGCAACTCACCACCAAGGCGACGCCGCTGGTAATCGAGGATGAAGCGGGACAGACCATTCTGGTGCTGTTCACCAGCCCGGATCGCGCCAAGGAATTTCTCGTTGATGTGCCCGGCTACAGCGGTGGCCTGCTCGCCGACTTCGCCTGGATTGTCGAGCGTATGGAACCGGGTTTTGCCATCGCCGTGAATCCGGGCCTTGAACTTGGCATGGATATCGAGCCGGAAAACGTTACCCGGATGCTCGAGATTCTCGCGGCGCGGGCGAAGAAAAACTAACCCCCCTCCCTGCTTCCCCCCACGTGGGGGGAGGTGACTGTTTTTTTGCCTACGGCCGCCGCTACGCGGCTTAACGCCGGCGTTGCCGGCATTAGCCTACGCCGCAACTGCGCGACTGCGTCGCTTGTTGTCGCTGCGCTCGTTTGTTACGGGTGACTCCGTCTTAGCTGTTGTGCGGATTGCGGCTGGCGCCGCGTGGCGTCTCGCCTTGGGGCGGCCCGGCGGCGCGACTGCTGGGGTTGCCTTTCTCCCCTCGCCCCTTGCGGGAGAGGGGCCGGGGGAGAGGGGGGCCAACAGAATGCCCTTCACCCGCTTGCGGGAGAAGGGCGGCCCGGCGGCGAGACTGCTGCGGGGGGGTGGTTTTAAAGGTCGGCGCTGGCGTACGGCGTCAATATCGCTGGGTGTGGTGTTACACTCCGCCCCGCGTCGCCTGCCACAGTCTGTCTGCCGCGCATCGCGTTTGGCTGTTCCTTCCGCGTTTTACCCCCCCATTTGTTTCTGCCTAGACTGGTTCGTGCTCTGCACGCGAGGCCGATTCCGTTCTAGGAGTTTTCCATGAAATTTACCGAACTCGGCCTCGATGCCGGGATTCTGCGTGCCGTTGCCGATCAAGGCTACGACACCCCCACACCCATTCAGGCCCAGGCCATTCCCGTGGTGCTTGCCGGCCGCGACCTGATGGCAGCGGCGCAAACCGGCACCGGCAAGACTGCCGGCTTCGTTCTGCCGATGTTGCAACTGTTCTCTCAAGGTGGCGCGTCGACCAAACGAAAGCCGCGCGCACTGGTGCTGGCGCCGACGCGCGAACTGGCGATCCAGGTGCAGGAGAGCGTGCGCACCTATGGCAAGCATCTGTCCTTGCGCTCGACGCCGATCTTCGGTGGCGTCGGCATCAATCCGCAGACGAGCGCCCTGCGGGCCGGTGTCGACATCGTTGTCGCTACGCCGGGTCGCCTGCTCGACCACATCAACCAGCGCAACATCGATCTGTCCGGTATCGAGATTCTCGTGCTCGATGAAGCCGATCGCATGCTCGACATGGGCTTTATCCGCGATATCCGCAAGATCCTTGCCTTGCTGCCGAAGAAGAAGCAGAGCCTGCTGTTCTCCGCCACGTTCTCCGAAGAGATTCGCACGCTGGCGACGGGTCTGCTCAACAATCCGGTCACCGTCGAAGTGGCGCGCCGTAACGCGACGGCGGAAGGCGTGACGCAATGTCTTTATTACGTCGATCGCGAACGCAAGCGCGATTTACTGGTGCGCCTGATCGGCGATCACAACTGGCACCAGGTACTGGTGTTCACCCGCACCAAGCACGGCGCCGATGCTCTGGCCGAACGGCTGACCAAATCCGGTATCAGCGCGGCGGCTTTGCACGGCAACAAGAGCCAGGGGCAGCGCACCCGTGCGCTCGACGACTTCAAGCGGCTCAAGACCAACGTGCTGGTGGCCACCGACATCGCCGCGCGCGGCATCGATATCGACGAACTGCCGCATGTGGTCAATTTTGACCTCCCCAATGTGGCTGAGGACTATGTACACCGCATTGGCCGCACCGGCCGTGCCGGCAGCATGGGTGAAGCGACCTCGCTGGTCTGTATCGACGAGCACAAACTGTTGCGCGACATAGAGAAATTGCTCAAGCGCGAGATCGAAAAGCGTCTGTTGCCGGGATTCGAGCCCGACCCGAGCATCAAGGCAGAACCGATCATGAAACCCCGTACTGCACGGGGTGCGCGGCAGGCGACACCTGCGGGCAAGGCCCATGGCACTGCATCGAGAAGCGCGCCGCCAGCGACGAAAGCCAACCACCGGGCACCATCCCGCGGCGCCCACCATAGTGGCTCACGCCATCAGTGAATCAACGGCACGGCACTGACGAGGACGCCGTCTTCGTCAGCGTATAGCCACTCGTCCGGACGGAAGGTGACGCCACCAAAGGTCACCGCAACGTTGCTTTCCCCCTGGCCTTTCTTTGCCGTTTTCCGCGGGTGGGTGTCCAGCGCCAGGATGCCGATGTCCATGGTGCCAATCGCCAGGGCGTCGCGGATGCAGCCATTGACAACGATGCCGCCCCAGCCGTTCTTCAGCGCCAGCGCAGCCAGCTGGTCGCCGACCAGGGCGCGGCGCAGGCTGCCGCCGCCGTCGATCACCAGAACGCGCCCGTTGCCCGGGCTTTCCAGCGTCTGGCGCACCAGGCCGTTGTCCTCGAACAGCTTGAGCGTGGCTATCGGGCCATTAAAGGCGGCACGTTCGCCGTAACTCAGGAACATCGATTCGACTACCCGCAATTGACCATCATTCAGCAGATCTTCATGCGTGTCGCAAAGGTCGGCGGTCGATAATGGCATGCGCTAGACCTTAAAGCGGGTGAGCCGCCGGCGTGGCGGGGGATTTTTCCTCGAAGCCCAGCATGACCTTGCCGCTATCGTCATCCAGGTCGATGGTCACCTTGCCGCCTTGAGCGAGACGTCCGAACAGTAGTTCGTCGGCCAGGGCAGCGCGGATGGTGTCCTGGATCAGGCGCGCCATCGGGCGCGCGCCCATCAGCGGGTCGAAGCCCTTTTCGGCCAGCCAGGCGCGCAGGTGATCGGTGAAGATCGCCTCGACCTTCTTCTCGTGCAACTGGCCTTCGAGTTGCATGAGGAACTTGTCGACCACGCGCAGGATGATCTCGTTGTCGAGCGCCTTGAAGGAAATTATGGCGTCGAGGCGGTTGCGAAATTCTGGCGAGAACATGCGCTTGATGTCGGCCATCTCGTCACCGGCCTGCTTGTTGGACGTGAAGCCGATGCTGGTCTTTTGCAGCGCCTCGGCGCCGGCGTTGGTGGTCATGACGATCACGACATTGCGGAAGTCGGCCTTGCGGCCGTTGTTGTCGGTGAGCGTGCCGTGGTCCATCACCTGCAGCAGGATGTTGAAGACATCCGGGTGCGCCTTCTCGATCTCGTCGAGCAGCAGCACGGCGTGCGGTTTCTTGGTGACGGCCTCGGTCAACAGGCCGCCCTGGTCGAAGCCGACATAGCCCGGCGGCGCGCCGATCAGGCGGCTGACGGCATGGCGCTCCATGTATTCCGACATGTCGAAGCGGATCAGTTCGATACCCATGCAATAGGCCAGCTGGCGCGCGACTTCGGTCTTGCCGACCCCGGTGGGACCGGAAAACAGGAAACTGCCGATCGGCTTGACGGGGCTGCCCAGGCCGGAGCGCGACATCTTGATCGCCTGGGTCAGCGCGTCGATGGCCGGATCCTGGCCGAACACCACGCTCCTCAGGTCACGGTCGAGATTCTTCAGCGCCGAACGGTCATCCGCCGAGACATGCTGCGGTGGAATGCGGGCGATCTTGGCGACGATCTCCTCGATCTCGAGCTTGCCGATGACCTTCTTTTGTTTGGATTTGGGCAGGATGCGTTGCGCGGCACCGGCTTCGTCGATGACGTCGATGGCCTTGTCCGGCAGGTGACGGTCGGTGATGTATTTGGCAGACAGCTCGGCAGCATTGGAAATGGCGGCTGCCGAGTACTTGATGCCGTGGTGCTCCTCGAAGCGCGTCTTGAGGCCGCGCAGGATCGATACCGTTTCGTCGACGCTCGGTTCATTGACATCGATTTTCTGGAAACGGCGCGACAGGGCGTGGTCTTTCTCGAATACGCCGCGAAACTCGTTGTAGGTGGTGGCGCCGATGCATTTCACCGTGCCGGAGGAGAGGGCCGGCTTCAACAGGTTCGAGGCATCGAGCGTGCCGCCCGATGCCGCGCCGGCGCCGATCAGGGTATGTATCTCGTCGATGAAGAGGATGGCGTTCGGATCGTCGATCAGTTGCTTGAGCACCGCCTTGAGGCGTTGCTCGAAATCGCCACGATATTTGGTGCCGGCCAGCAGCGCACCCATATCCAGCGCATAGATGGTGGCCCCTGACAGGATTTCCGGCACACGGTTTGCGGCGATGCGCAAGGCCAGGCCTTCAGCAATGGCGGTTTTGCCAACACCGGCTTCGCCAACCAGCAGCGGGTTGTTCTTGCGGCGGCGGCAGAGTGTCTGAATGACGCGTTCGAGTTCCTTTTCGCGGCCGATCAGCGGATCGATCTTGCCGGTAAGCGCCAGCTGGTTGAGGTTCTGGGTGAAATTGTCGAGCGCGCTGCTTTGCGGTTGCGCCTCGGCTTCGGGTTCCGGCGCAGCGTCATTATTGCCGCTGGGCAGCGGCGCCTTGGTGATGCCGTGGGAGATGAAGTTCACCACGTCGAGGCGCGAGACAATCTGTTTCTGCAGGAAGTAGACGGCATGCGAGTCCTTCTCGCCAAATATGGCCACCAGCACATTGGCGCCATTCACTTCTTTCTTGCCCGAGGATTGCACATGCAGGATGGCGCGCTGGATCACGCGCTGGAAACCCAGCGTCGGCTGGGTGTCGATCTCGTTATCGCCCGCCACGGTGGGGGTGTGCTGATCGATGAACCCGGATACCTCACGGCGCAACTCTTCGATGTTGGCGGCACAGGCGCGCAGCACCTCGGCCGCGGATGGATTGTCGAGCAGCGCCAGCAACAGATGCTCGACCGTGATGAATTCATGCCGCTTCTGTCGCGCCTCGACAAATGCCATGTGCAGACTGACTTCAAGTTCCTGGGCGATCATCGCAAATCCTCATCAAAGTACTGCTTGTTTCAATTCTCTTCCATGACACAGGCCAGCGGATGTTGATGGCGCTTGGCGAATTCGTTCACCTGCTCAACCTTGGTAATGGCCAGGTCGCGCGGAAACACACCACACACTCCGCGACCATCACGATGCACCTTCAACATCACCACCGTGGCCTGTTCGCGGCGCATCCGAAAAAACTTTTCCAGTACGACGATGACAAAATCCATCGGCGTGTAGTCGTCATTCAGCAGCATCACCTTGTAGAGCGGAGGCGGCTTGATGCGTTGTCGATCCGGCTTAAGGGCGACGCCTTCGTCGGGGAGCGTTTGCTTGCGAGTTGCCATACAGTAATTCTAATGCGAATCAAACACCATTCAACAACGCCAGCATCATGGGAAAAGCGGGCAAAAACCCAAGTTCCGCGCAGTCTAACTTTCGGACTATGCCCGAATTGACGGGGTTCCTTGCCTGACTTCGACCGGCTAATTGACAATGTTGTTGCGCAGCATAGAAATGCGTTGACGTCTGCAAAAAATTTGCGTAAAAGGCGAACGTGTTTGGTTCAAGCTCCACCTCAGCTTAGTATTTTGTTGTTCCGAGTGACCGTGCTGTCTGTATCAGTCTTCTGATTCACCGCTTAGGTTCCCTCTGCTGTCGAGAACTTGTAACGCAAACATGTCGCCAGCAATGCGGCATTCCACCGAAGGGTGGCAGGCTATGCGGCTGGTTATGTGTCACGTTTTATGAAAGAGGTTTTATGGCAACGGGTACCGTCAAGTGGTTCAATGATTCCAAGGGTTTTGGTTTTATCACGCCGGACGATGGCAGCGAAGATCTGTTCGCGCACTTCTCCGCAATCAACATGCCGGGCTTCAAGACCCTGAAAGAGGGCGAAAAAGTCAGCTTCGAAGTCGTGCAGGGCCCCAAGGGCAAGCAGGCTTCAAACATCCAGAAGGCCTGATCGCCGTCTGGCCAGCGCCGACTTTTGCCGGCGCTGAAAGTGAAAGCCCGCCATTGGCGGGCTTTTTTTACGCATACGCTCCACACTGCGCAGTCTCGCACCCCGCAGCAGTCGCGCCGCCGGGCCGCCCTTCTCCCTCATTGCGGGTGACGGGCCTTCTGATGGCTCCCCCTCTCCCCCGGCCCTCCCGCAAGGGGCGAGGGGAGGAAGGCAAACCCCAGCAGTCTCGCCGCCGGGCCGCCCCAAGGCGAGACGGTACGCGGCGCCAGCCGCAATCCGCTCCAAAGTATGACTGGAGGCTCCCCGTAACAAACGAGCGCAGCGAGTCAACAGTCACCCCTCCCGAGAGGGAGGGGCTGGGGGAGGGCGGGCCTGCTTACATCCTGTCGATCATCGCCTGGCCGAAGGCCGAGCACTTCACTTCCTTGGCGCCTTCCATCAGGCGGGCAAAGTCGTAAGTGACGATCTTGTCGGCGATGGCGGCTTCCATCGACTTGATGATAAGGTCTGCGGCTTCCTTCCAGCCGAGGTGGCGCAACATCATTTCGGCCGAGAGGATCAGCGAGCCCGGATTCACATAGTCCTTGCCGGCATATTTCGGTGCTGTGCCATGGGTGGCCTCGAACACCGCATACTGGTCGGAAATGTTGGCGCCCGGGGCGATGCCGATGCCGCCCACCTGTGCGGCGAGCGCGTCGGAGATGTAGTCGCCGTTCAGGTTGAGCGTGGCAATGACGTCATATTCGGCCGGCCGCAGCAGGATCTGCTGCAGGAAGGCATCGGCGATCACGTCCTTGACGATGATTTCGCGACCGGTCTGGGGATTCTTGAAGCTGCACCATGGACCGCCATCGATCAACTTGGCGCCGAATTCCTTCTGCGCCACTTCGTAACCCCAGTCGCGGAAAGCGCCCTCGGTGTATTTCTGGATGTTGCCCTTGTGCACCAGGGTAATGCTCTTGCGGTCATTGTCGATGGCGTACTTGATCGCGGCGCGCACCAGGCGCGAGGTGCCTTCCCGCGATACCGGCTTGATGCCGATGCCGGAAGTGTTCGGGAAGCGGAGCTTCGTCACGCCCATTTCTTCCTGCAGGAACTTGATGATTTTCTTGGCATTATCCGATTCGGCGGCCCATTCGATGCCGGCGTAGATATCCTCGGTGTTCTCGCGGTAGATCACCATGTCGGTCTTGCTCGGATCTTTCAACGGCGAGGGGATGCCCTTGAAGTAGCGCACCGGGCGCACGCACTGGTAGAGGTCGAGTTCCTGGCGCAGGGCCACGTTGAGCGAGCGGATGCCGCCGCCGACGGGGGTGGTCAGCGGACCCTTGATCGAGACGGCATATTCCTTACAGGCGTTCAGGGTGTCTTCCGGCAACCAGACATCGGGGCCGTAGACGCGGGTGGATTTCTCGCCGGCATACACCTCCATCCAGGAGATTTTTTTCTTGCCGCCGTAGGCCTTGGCGACTGCCGCGTCGACCACGGCCTTCATCACCGGCGTGATATCCACGCCAATGCCGTCGCCTTCGATGAACGGGATGATGGGATTGTCCGGGACGGGTTGTCCGGCGACGATTTTTTGTCCTGCGGTGGGGACCTTGATGTGTGAATTGCTCATAGCCTGCTCCAGAATCGATTGGAAAGGGCGCGCGCTTGTGGCGCAAGTTTTGCTCCATTGCTGGTCGGCAAACAGCACCGGCCAAACTCTTTCATTATCGCCGAAAATCAGGACTACCGGCCAAATCATGACTTACATCGAATGTTACAATTGTGTCAATTGCATTTGACTGTAAATCATTAGGAATATCATGGAGATATCGGTAAGTCTTGGGTCGGAGGCCGATTCGTCGGCGAGTGCCAGAGCACTGCTGATCGCCAATACCCTGATCGAGGGCTTCAACAAGCACTATCGGTTGTTTCGCGAAAGTTCGGCCGGCGCCAAGACGCGCTTCGAACAGGGTGACTGGCCGGGCGTCCAGCAGGCGGTCCGGGATCGCATCCAGTTTTACGACGATCGTGTCGTGGAGACCGCCGAGCGCCTGCATTGCGAATTCAATGCCGCAACGGTGGACGATGTGATCTGGCAGCGGGCCAAGCTGTATTACATCGGTTTGCTGACCAATCACAACCAGCCGGAACTTGCCGAAACCTTCTTCAATTCGGTGTTCTGCAAAATCCTCCACCGCACCTATTTCCACAACGATTTCATCTTTGTGCGGCCGGCCATCTCGACCGAGTACATCGAGTCCGATCCGCCTTGCTATCGCTGTTATTACCCGAATGAAACCGGCTTTCGCGAAACCCTCAAACGCATCTTCCTGGACTTTGACTGGCAACGCGAATTTGCCGATCTGGATCGCGACGTCGGATACATCCGCAGCGCGGTCAACGCGCATCTGGGCGAGATACCGCGCCGTGAAGTGAATTTTCAGATTCAGGTGCTCTCCGCGGCTTTTTATCGCAACAAGGGAGCCTACGTCATCGGCAAAGCGGTCAATGGCGCCGTGGAATATCCGTTTGCGGTGCCGGTGCTGCATGATCCTCAGGGCAAGCTGACCCTCGACTGCATCCTGCTCGACCCCGGTTTGATCGGCGTGCTGTTTTCGCTGTCGCGCGCCTACTTCATGGTCGACATGGCAGTACCCGCCAATACCATCAAGTTTCTGCGTTCCATCATGCCGCACAAGCCGCGCGCCGAACTGTATTCAATGCTGGGTCTGGGCAAGCAGGGCAAGACGGCTTTCTATCGCGGCCTGATTTCCCATCTGCACCATTCCGCCGACCAGTTCATTGTCGCGCCCGGCATCCGTGGTCTGGTGATGCTGGTGTTCACCCTGCCGTCCTATCCTTACGTTTTCAAGGTGATCAAGGATGTGTTCGGTGCGACCAAGGAAGTCGATCACGCAACCGTCAAACGCAAGTATCAGTTGGTGAAACAGGTCGACCGGGTTGGGCGAATGGCCGACACGCTGGAATATTCGCATGTCGCCCTGCCAACAAACCGCTTTGCCCCGGGCTTGCTGGAGGAACTGTATCAACAGGTACCCTCCCTGCTCGAAGAGGATGGGGACGACCTGGTCATCAAACACCTCTACATCGAGCGCCGCATGGAGCCGCTCAACCTTTACCTCGAACGCACCGAAAAGTCCGGGCGCGACGACCTGCTCGAGCAGGTCGTCATCGAATATGGCAATGCCATCCGCGAGCTGGCGATTGCCAACATCTTCCCCGGCGACATGCTGTGGAAGAACTTCGGCGTCACGCGCTATGGCCGCGTCGTGTTCTACGACTACGACGAGATCGAGTACATGACCGACTGCAACTTCCGTCGCATTCCGCCGGCCCCCAACGAGGAAGCCGAAATGTCCGGCGAGCCATGGTATTCGGTCGGCCGGAATGACATCTTTCCCGAGGAATTCGCCTTTTTCCTGCTGACTTCGCCGAAAATCCGTGCCGCCTTCATGCGTCACCATGCCGACCTGCTCGATGCCGGGTTCTGGCAGGCGGCGCAGGAAGAGATCAGGCGTGGCGTCATCTGCGACTTCTTTCCGTATCCCGAGGCGCTGCGCTTTTGCAATCGTTATGGTGGAGGCTGCAAGAAATGAAACTTGGATTGCGTTTGTTGGTTACCTTGGGTGCCTTGCTGTTTGCACCATTGGCGGCGGCGCAGGGCTTGCCCGTCATGGAGTTGCAGGCGGGATTCCATCGCATCGAGGCCGAAGTGGCACATACGCCCCAGGCACGCATCCAGGGCCTCATGCAGCGCCGCGCGATGCCGCAACAGCGCGGCATGCTGTTCGTCTTTCCTGAAACCGAACAGCACTGCATGTGGATGAAGAATACCTACCTGCCGCTCTCGGTCGCTTTCCTCGACGGTGATGGCCGCATCATCAACGTTGCCGACATGCAGCCGCACAGCGAGGAGAACCATTGCGCGGCCAAGCCTGCCCGCTATGCGCTGGAAATGAATCAGGGCTGGTTTGCCCGGCGCGGCCTCAAGCCGGGCGATGCCATCGGCGGCATCGAGCGCGCCCCGCAAGCACGTTAAGTCGAATCCCCCGTGCGGAAAGGGTGGGCCTGCCTGACAAAAGTCAGGAAATCAGCCGCCGGCAGCGGTCGCGCGTACAGGTAGCCCTGCACCTTGTCGCAGCCGATGCGCGCCAGATAATTCTGCTGCTCCTGTGTTTCGATGCCCTCGGCGATGGTGTCCATGCCCAGGGTTCTGGCCAGACTGACGACAGCTGCGGCGATGGCGCAATCGTTGGGGTCGCCCGGAATGTCGCGGACGAAGGAGCGGTCGATCTTGAGATTGTCGATTGGCAGTCGCTTTAGGTAGGTCAGCGAGGAATAGCCGGTGCCAAAGTCGTCGATGGCGGTGCGGATGCCATGCTCGCGCAACTGGGTGAGTACCCATGAGCAGAGGTCGATGTTGCCCATCAGCACGTTCTCGGTCAGTTCGATTTGCAGGTGGTGACCGGCCACGCCACTTTCCAGCAACAGCGCGATGATGACGTCGGGGAAATCGGGCTGCGCCATCTGTACGGCAGAAATGTTGACCGAGATGTAGTCGAGAAACAAACCCTCAGCCTGCCAGGCTTTCATGCGGGCGAGTGCCTCGCGCATGACCCATTGCCCCAGAGGCACGATCAGGCGGGTTTCCTCGGCAACGGGGACAAACAGATCCGGAGTGCGCGCCCCGGCGGGAGCCTGTGGCCAGCGCAGCAATGCTTCGCAGGCGATCACCTCGCCGCGCTTGATATCGACGATGGGCTGGTAGTGCAGAACGAAGCCGCCATCGCGCACGGCGGCGCGCAATGCGTTATCGAGTTCGAGCTTGCTGGTGGTGGCCGCCGACAGCGCCGCCGTGTAGCGGAAGTGTCCGTCGCGGCCAGCATCCTTGGCTTGGTACATGGCGGCATCGGCATTTTTCAGCATGCTGACCGCATCAGTGCCATCGTCCGGGTAGAGGGTGATGCCGATGCTGCAGCCAATGTGCAGTTCCGTACCGGTGACCATGAACGGCTGCTTGAAGGCAACGACGATCTTTTCGGCAAGCAGGGAGGCAGCGTCGTGCGATGCCCCGCTTTCCACCAGCACGACAAATTCATCGCCACCGAGACGGGCGACAGTATCGGCGCGGCGCACCAGGCTCTTGAGGCGGCGCGAGGCTTCGATCAGCAATTGGTCGCCGACATGGTGGCCGAGGCTGTCGTTGACGTTCTTGAAACGATCCAGATCGATGAACAGCAGCGCCAGCGCCGCCTTGTCGCGCTGGGCGCGTTCGATGGCGTGATGCAGGCGATCGCTGAACAGCAGGCGGTTGGGCAGCGCGGTGAGGACATCGTGGTGGGCGAGAAAGTCCAGCCGGGTCTGCGCCTCCTTCATGGAGGAAATGTCGGCCATCACCGCGATACGATGGGCGAGCTTGCCGTCGGCATTGCGCACCTCGCTGATGGTCTGCAGCAGGGGGACGATCCGGCCGTCGCGGGTGCGGTCGAAGACTTCTCCCTGCCAATAACCTTGTTTTCGCAGGGTGCGCCACATGCCGGCATAGAACGCGGGTTCGTGGAGGCCGGACTTGAGTTTGCCCGGATCGGCACCGATCAGTTCGTCGCGCGCGTAGCCGGTGATGCGTGATACCGCAGCGTTGATTTCAATGATGCGGTTGCCGGCGTCGGTGATCAGGATGCCTTCGCCGATATGGCTGAAGACTTCGGCATAAAGCTGCAGATGGCGCTCGATCTTCTTCTGTTCGCCGATGTCGGTGAACAACATGACGGTCTGGGCGTGCTGCCCGGCTTCGTCGCAGATTTTCGAGGCGATCACCTGCACATCACGGCCATGGATGTTGGTGACATGGCTGGAGCCATCGGCGTTTGCGCGGACTTCGCCAAGCGCGGCCGCGCAGGTGCATACCTCCACGGCAGGATGGCCGAGCACCTGTGTCCGTTCGCCGCCGCCAAAGAACCAGTCGAGGGCGAGTCGATTGCAGTCCTCGATGCGGTCCTCGAGATCGAGGACGACCACGGCAGCGCCGAGGGTGTCGAGAATGGTGCGAATCTCGTTCCGGGCAATGTCGAGCCGATTGTTGGTGGCATACAGATGGGCAATTACCTGGCCGAAGGATTCGGCGATGATGCCGATCGGATCGAGTGCAATCAGAGTCGCATCGTCGAGTTCCTCGGGCCGTAACGGCTGTGAACCCATTACCACAAGCAGCTGGTCGATCTTGGCGCGGAGGTAGCGGATCAGCTCGGCGTTGTCTACCGTGTCCGGCACGGCAAGCGGCTTTTCAGACATTACCGAAAATGCGGATTCGATAGGTGCCATCGAGGCGCGCGACCTCCGAGCAAAAGCCCATGCGCTCCGCGGTGGCGGGAATGGTGGCCGTGGCCTGACGGTCATCCGTTACCACCATGACATCGAAGCTGCCGGCGCGGATCGCCGCACTGTTGCTGTTGAGTTCCTTGAGGGTCAGCAGCAGGCAGGAGGGGCAGACCTGGCCGCAGATGTCTAAATCAATTGTTCGATTCACCATGTTTTATCGTATCACGAAGCGGGTCAATATTTTTGCGCCAACCCAGGTGCCAGGCAGGAGTCCGACGACAAACAACAGGCTCTGCAGGGCGAGGATCGGCACACCGCCCCACAGGTGCCAGATATTGCACGATGGCGCCATGCGCGCGGCGAGACCCAGCAGCAGGCCGCCGAGCAGTGCCGACCACAATTGGCGTTGCGGCAGGCGCCAGCGCAGACGCCACTCGCCCAAAATTAGCGCAGAACCCAGTGCGCCGCAGATGATGCCAAGGATCAGCGGATACTGGATGGCGGCGATGGCATCGAGTTGCGGTCCCGGCCCGCCTTGGATTGCCTGAGTGGCGAACGGTGGCGTGTAATTGAGCGGTTGCAGTGAAAAGTAGGCGAGATTCTGCACATGCACGGGGGCAAATAGCGATTCGATACTCGCACCGATTTTCGAATAGGTCGCGGTGATGCCCAGCGGCATGCCGATCAACACGTAGGAGGCAAAGCCGAGCAGGGCGAGGATCAGCGCCGCCTGCCACGGCGCCAGGTGGCCGGCAGCAAAGGACTGGCGCACCATGCGGCCAGCACGGAACTGGCGGCTGAGCCAGAAGCCGCCGAGTACAACCAACGGCAGCAGCAGCGTGCTGGGTGACAGGGCCAGCCATTGCGGCAGGGTGATGGTGTTTTCCACCAGCACGGTCGATCGGGCAAAGGCGCTCCATTGCGGATGAATCTCGGCGTAAAACGTGGCGCCAGCGATCATGCCGATCACCGCCAGCAGGCTGGCGAAGCTGCCGGCGCCGAGCTTGAACAGGCTGCCGCAGACACAGCCGCCGGCCAGTACCATGCCAATGCCGAAAACGAAGCCGCCAATGGCATTGGCCAGCGAGGGTGGGTTGAGCAGCGGAAAAGGGGAAATCGAAATGATGCCGCCGAGGCGCCCCAGTTCGAACAAGGCCATGCTGGCAACGACCAACAGGATCATCTGGCGCATCAAAAAGAAGTCGCGAAACAGGAACATGTCGCGAAACGACGCCGTCACGCAAAAGTCGGCGCGATGCATGACAAAGCCCGCCACCAGGCCGATGAGCAGCGAACTGGCGACGATCAGCAGATAGGGCTGTTCCATCCTGCTTGATCGCCAGTGTGTTTGCCGTTACGGGCGCGGCCCGATGAGGCGGGCATGCCGGAAGGTGGCCGGGGCGTGGGAAAACAGCGCGGACCAGACGACGATAATCCAGAACAGCGTCAGGCGCGGCGCACCCTCGAACATCATCCACCCCACCAGCAGCAGCTTGGCCAGTACGCCGGCACCGGCAACCTCGAGCAGATGGCTCGGCTTGCGCCAGATGTCGAGCGCGAACATGACAACCCCGCTAGCCGTCACGGCGGCAGCCAACAGGCTGACGCCCCCCAGATGATCCAGCGGTGCCCCGAACAGCGCCGCACCGAAGGCGATTACCGCAACCAGATGTAACCCGCGCACCAGCACGGAAAACCAGCGGCGCAGCAGGTCGGCGCGGGGGAAAGTGGAGGGCGGCATGGGCGGATTATAGGCCTCCCCCTCACAACCTCCCCCGCGCGGAGGCTGACACCCGCCCCCTCCCGGCCTCCCCCGCGCGGGGGAGGCGACTTTTTTGCCTACGGCCGCCGCTACGCGGCTTAACGCCGGCGTTGCCGGCATTAGCCTACGCCGCAACTGCGCGACGGCGTCGCTTGTTGTCGCTGCGCTCGTCTGTTACGGGGCGCCCCCGGTCATGCTTTGACGCGGCTTGCGGCTGGCGCCGCTTGCCGTCTCGCCTTGGCAGCCCTCTCCATCAATCCCTCTCCCGCAAGCGGGAGAGGGAAGCGATCTGCCTCCTCTCTCCCACTGGGAGAGAGGTCGGGAGAGAGGGATTGGCCCAGCGCAAACGCTGCATTTTCACGTTAGAATGGCTCCGTCATTCCGGGTCCCTGCCATGCGCCACCACTCATTCCGCCTCTCGCTACTTGCCCTGCTGTGTGCCGTTGTCCTGCCGGCCGCTGCCCAGACTCGTCCGCCCGATCTGCAACCTCTTCCCGAACCACCCCCGCCGCCGCCGGGCCTGGTTGATCCTGCCCTGGAACCGCAAGTCACCATCACAAAACGGGGCGAGGACCGGGTCGAGGAATTCCGCCTGAGCGGCAAGCTTTACATGATCAAGGTGACGCCGCCCAACGGCATACCCTATTACCTGATCGACCCCAAAGGCGATGGCAGCTTCGTACGACAGGATGTCGGCGACAAGACGCTGTCCGTGCCGATGTGGGTCATTCGCACGTTCTAGCCGCCGGCAATGCAGGCGCGACGTTTGCCCGCAGCGCGCGGGACGTTCTGGTTGCTTGAGGGTTTCCGGCTGTTTCGCCGCAATCCGCCGCTGATTACCGCCCTGACGCTGCTTTATCTGCTGCTGGTGCAGAGCGTGACGGTGTTGTTGCCGGGCATTGGCCCGATCCTCCTGCCGCTGGTGCTACCCGTCCTGACGCTGATCGTTGCCAATGGCTGTCGGTTGGTCGATGAAGGACTCCAGCCGGGGAAAGTCACCCTGTTGCGCGGCCTGACCGGCAGCGAGGCCAATGGTCTCGCCATGCTGCGCCTCGGTCTGCTGCAACTGGTCGGCGCCTTGATCCTGGTGTGGGTGAATTCGGCGCTGGGAGACGGCACCGATCCGTTTACCGGCCTTGAGAGTGCGGCGAGCCTGCCCGCCACGGAGGGTGGCGCAGGGGTTGCGGCGCGTGACGCCGACATGCTGAGTGCCCTGCTGCGTCTGATGCTGCTGTCCGCGCCGCTGATCATCGCCTTCTGGTTTGCCCCCTTCCTGACGGGCTGGGATCGCGTCAGCCCGCTAAAATCGATGTTTTTCAGCACGGTTGCCGCCTGGCGCAACTGGCGGGCGTTTGCCATGTTCACCCTCGCGGTAGTTGTTGTTGCGGGTATTGTGCCCGGACTGCTCTTGATCCTTGTCAGCCAGATTGCCGGATTGGCGACCAACGTTGCCTTTGTTGCGGTGCGCATGGTGCTGATCTTTCTCGTTGCGCCGGTGCTGACCGCCAGCATCTACGTCAGTTACCGTGACATCTTTCGTCCTTCCGTGGACGAGAATGCCTGAGCGGCCGGGGTTTTCTGACCCCCACCTGGCGGGAATCCCGGAGGTGGAGCGGCGTGGCTGGCATTAACCCGGATCCCTTAGGCATTCTCGGTGGTACCTTTGATCCGGTGCATAACGCCCACCTGGCATTGGCGCAGGCCGCGCTTGACCGACTGGGGATCGCCCGGGTGCTGTGGATTCCTGCCGGACAACCGCCACATCGCGCCGCGCCGCGGGTCGCGCCAGCCGATCGCCTGGCCATGGTCCAGGCGGCCATCGCCGCCGAACCGCGCTTTCTGCTGGATGCCAGCGAGGTTGCCAGTCAGGCGCCCAGTTTTACCGTTCACACCCTCCAGCGCTTGCGCCGGCAGTATGGCCCGACCCGACCGCTGGTGTTGCTGATGGGTGCGGATGCCTTTCTCGGGCTGACGGGTTGGCATCGCTGGCAGGAACTGTTTGGGCTTGCCCACCTGGCCGTGGCCACCCGACCAGGGTTCCCGCTCGACAAGCTTACCCCACCGCTGGCGGCCGAGATGACCGATCGCCATTGTCTTGACCCTGCCGGTGTGGCCGTTGCTCCCAGTGGCCGTATTCTGACTTTCGAACTCATCGCCGGCACGGTTTCCGCCACCGAGGTACGCGGTCTGCTTGCGGCGAATGCGCCGGAGACAGTGTTGTCAACATTGCTGCCAGCGGCCGTTCTCGACTATATTCATCAACATTCCCTTTACCGCCACTGATATGGACATCCGCAAACTACAAAAAATCACCGTCAATGCCCTCGAAGACATCAAGGGCCGCGATATCGAAGTCATCAACACCAAAAAGCTTACCTCGCTGTTTGACCTCATCATCATTGCCAGTGCCGATTCGACGCGGCAGGTCAAGGCGCTCGCCCGCAATGTCCATGACAAGGTCAAGGAGGCGGGCGGTGAAGTGCTGGGCATGGAGGGCGAGGATGCCGGCGAATGGGTGCTGGTTGACCTGGGCGACATTGTTGTCCATGTCATGCAGCCCAATGTGCGGCTGCACTACGACCTTGAATCGCTCTGGCAGATGAAGCCGAAAAGGGATGTGGCCAGCAAGGTCGCAACGCCGGAAAAGTGAAGCTTCTGGTCGTCGCCGTCGGTACCCGCCTGCCCGACTGGATGAACGCCGGTTTTGCCGAATACGCGAAACGCATGCCGCGCGAATTGCCGCTGGAGCTGGTCGAGATCAAGCCCGAACCGCGCACCACCGGCAAGCCGGTGGACGCCATGATGGCCGCCGAAGCGAAACGCATCGAAGCCGCGCTGCCGTCCCGCTGCCGGCGCATCGCGCTGGATGAGCACGGCGATGCGCCCGATACCCGCGCGCTGACGCAGCGCCTCGGTCAATGGCAGGAAGAGGGCGCCGACGTCGCCTTCCTCATCGGTGGTCCGGATGGGCTCGACCCGGCGCTCAAGCAGGGCGCCCATGAGCGCTTGCGCCTGTCCTCGCTTACACTGCCGCATGGCCTTGCCCGTGTTGTGCTGGCTGAAGCGCTGTATCGCGCCCATAGCCTGCAAAAGGGGCATCCTTACCATCGCGACTAGCTGAATACTCATGACCACGCTCGAACCCCGGATCTATCTGGCTTCGCAAAGCCCACGTCGACGTGAATTATTGGCGCAAGTCGGCGTGCGTTTTGACCTGTTGCTGTTTCGCAGCGGCAACCGCGCTGATTCTTCCACCTGCGAGGATCCGCTGCCCGGCGAGCAGCCGGATGTTTATGCCCTGCGGGTTGCTGCGGCCAAGGCGCGCCATGGCACACGGTTGCTGCAGGAGCGGCGCTTGCCGCTGCGCCCGGTGCTGGCCGCCGACACCACCCTTGACGTCGATGGCGAGATCATCGGCAAGCCGCGCGACGATACCGCTGCGACGGCGATTCTCACCCGTCTGTCCGGTCGTAGCCACCGCGTGCTGACGGCTATTGCCGTGAAGCAGGACGAACGTTTGGAGCAGCGGCTGTCGATCAGCGAAGTGCGGTTTCGTAGATTGTCCTTGCCTGAAATCCAGCGTTATGTCAGCAGTGGGGAACCGCGCGACAAGGCCGGCGCCTACGGAATTCAGGGATTTGCCGCCATGTTCATCGAGGAAATCCGTGGCAGCCACTCCGGCATCGTCGGCCTGCCGCTGTGCGAAACCGTGCTGCTATTGCGCGAATTCGGTTATCCGGTATGACAAGGCTACTTGCCACGGCGAACACGGCGACGCGGCCAACAGCAATCGTTGGCGTGACCGAAGGGAATCCCCGTGGGGCTGGCGGGACGGCGGGGCGGCAGCATTACTTCGTCCTTCGCCGTGTCACCGTGGTGCAGAGGAGGTTTCCATGATGAATGAAGAATTCCTCATCAACTTCACCCCACAGGAAACCCGCGTCGCGCTGATTCAGCAGGGCGCCGTGCAGGAATTGCACATAGAGCGCATTGGCGGGCGCGGCATCGTTGGCAACATCTATCGCGGCCGTGTGGTCCGCGTGTTGCCGGGCATGCAGTCGGCTTTCATCGAGATTGGACTGGAGCGGACGGCCTTCCTCCATGTTGCCGACATCTGGAGCGGTAATAACGGCGAGCGGCATGGCAACGGTCAGCACCCGATCGAGCGCTTGATCGTGGCGGGTGAAACGCTGATGGTACAGGCGCTCAAGGACCCCATCAGCACCAAGGGCGCCCGCCTGACGACGCAGATCTCGCTGGCCGGCCGCCTGCTTGTTTATCTGCCCCAGGAAAAGCACATCGGCATATCGCAGAAAATTGACGACGAGGACGGTCGCCGCGAGCAGTTGCGCGAACGCATCGCACAACTGCTATCCGCGGATGAGACCGGCGGGTTCATTGTGCGCACCATGGCCGAGAACGCCAGTGATGAGGAACTGGCGGCTGACATCGCCTATCTGCGTCGCCTGTGGCAGGAAATCCGCCTGCTGGGTGCGCGCACGGCCGCTCCCGCGCTGCTGCATCACGACCTCACGCTATCCCAGCGCGTGCTGCGCGATCTGGCTGGTCCGGAAACCAGCCGCATCGTGGTTGACTCGCAAGAGAATTTCCAGAAACTGGCCACCTTCGCCAACGAATACATGCCGCAGCTGGCGCCATTGCTGACGCATTACACCGGCGAGCGGCCGCTGTTCGATCTCTACTCCGCCGAGGAAGAAATACAGAAGGCGCTGGGGCGCCGCGTCGATCTCAAATCCGGTGGCTACCTCATCATCGACCAGACCGAGGCGCTGACCACTATCGATGTGAACACCGGCGCCTTCGTCGGCGCGCGTAATTTCGACGAGACGATTTTCAAGACCAACCTCGAGGCGGCGCAGACCATTGCGCGGCAACTGCGCCTGCGCAATCTCGGTGGCATCATCATTGTCGATTTCATCGACATGGAGTCGATTGACCACCGTTCCGCCGTGCTGGTGGAACTGGACAAGGCGCTCGCCCGCGACCACACGCGCATTTCGGTGAACGGTTTCACCCAGCTCGGGCTGGTCGAACTCACCCGCAAGCGCACCCGCGAATCGCTGGCGCAGATCCTCTGCGAACCCTGCCCCACCTGTGGCGGACGCGGCATCGTCAAGACTGCCCAGACCGTCGCCTACGAGATCCTGCGCGAACTGCTACGCGAGGCACGCCAGTTCTCCGCGCGCGAAATGCGGGTCTTGGCCGCCCCGGCGGTCATTGATCTTTTCCTCGACGAAGAATCGCAGTCGGTGGCGATGCTGTCCGACTTCATCAGCCGCCCCATCTCGCTGCAGGCTGAACCCAGCTACAACCACGAGCAATACGACATTGTGCTGATGTGATGAGCCGGTGCCATGGCACCGTTCCACAAGCTTCACACAAACACTTACAAACCGCCTGTCAGCGGTCGTAGCGGCGGAACGTTGGTCGACGTACTACGGAGACCATCATGAAAATACTCACTACCGGATTCATCGCCTGCCTGCTCTTGGCAACTTCAGTTCCCGCCCTGGCCGATCGGGGGGAACGGCACTTCCGACCGGATCGCCATGATCGCCATTTCAACAAGCAAATCCGTCATTTCCACAAGCACGATCGCCATATCGACAAGCACGCCCGCTATTACTACCAGCCACATCATGGTCATGGCCCAAACTTGGGCGGCTTGGGCATCGGCCTGGCGGTCGGTGGCGTGATGCTGGCGCTGGAGGCACCCAGACCACCGCGGGTCGTCGTGGTGGCTGCACCGCCGGTGCGTCCGCCGGTGCAGATGTGGCACTACTGTGAATCCTCGCGGACTTATTACCCCTATGTGCAGTATTGCCCCGAAGGCTGGCGCGCCGTGTCGCCGTGGTGAGCTACTTTTCCTGTGGCTAATCGAAGTAAGTGCGAGCTTCCTCGAAGCGCGTTGCAAACCAGCCCTGTGTAAGGCTTTCAGTGCGCACTTTGCCGTTGCTGTTGGGCGCGTGCACGAAGCGGCCGTCACCGATGTAGATGCCGACGTGCGAGCGTGGCCGGTTGCGGGTGTTGAAAAACACCAGATCACCGGGGCGCAAGCCGTTGTCGCCTACGGGTTGTCCGAAACGGGCCATGTCGGCGGCCGAGCCGTTCAAATTCAGGCCGGCTGCATTGCCGAACACATAGCTCACCATGCCGCTGCAATCGAGTCCGGCGGCGGGATTCTTGCCGCCGAAGCGATAACCGGTATCGACCAGTCCGAGCGCGAACATCACCACATCGTGCGCCCGCGAATCGGCCGGGACGCGTGCCTCTGCCGGCAAGCGCGCGATCGCGGAGGGTGCTGGCGCCGCCACGGTTGGGGTGCCACCAAAATGGCCGCAACCGGCCAGCGCCAGGACAAGAAGAATCAGCAAGCGATGCATGGGTCAATCCTATTCCGATAGACTTGTTACCGACCCGAAAAAAAAGGAGCAAAACTCATGCAATTGCGCGATCCGCAACTTCTTCGCAACCAGGCGTTCATCGCCGGCGCCTGGACGGCAGCCGACAGTGGCGCCATCGTTGCCGTTACCAATCCGGCTACTGGTGCCACACTGGCCACGGTGCCCGACATGGGGGTGGCGGAAACTCGCCGCGCCATCAATGCCGCCAATGCGGCCTGGCCCGCCTGGCGGGCGCTTACCGCCAAGCAGCGTGGCGCGATATTGCGTAGCTGGCATGACCTGATCGTTGCCAATGCCGACGATCTCGCCTTGCTGATGACCTCCGAGCAGGGCAAACCACTCGCCGAAGCGCGTGGCGAAGCGCTCTACGCCGCTACCTTCGTCGAGTGGTTTGCCGAAGAAGCCAAGCGTACCTATGGTGATCTGATCCCCGGCACGATGGCGAATCAGCGCCTGCTGGTCATGAAGCAGCCGATCGGCGTTAGTGCGGCGATCACGCCATGGAATTTCCCGGCGGCGATGATCACGCGCAAGGTCGCACCGGCTTTGGCGGCTGGCTGCCCGGTGGTGGTGAAGCCCGCCGAGCAGACCCCGCTGACCGCGCTGGCGCTGGCCGTGCTGGCTGAGCGCGCCGGCTTCCCGCCCGGTGTGTTCAACATGGTGACCGGTTCGGCAGCGTCGGCACCGCTGATCGGCAGCGAGCTGACCGGCAACCCCATCGTGCGCAAGCTGTCCTTTACCGGATCGACCGAGGTCGGCCGCCTGCTGATGGCGCAATGCGCTCCGACGCTCAAGAAACTTTCGCTCGAACTCGGCGGCAACGCACCCTTCATCGTGTTTGACGATGCCGATGTCGATGCGGCGGTTGCCGGCGCGATGGCGAGTAAATACCGCAATGCCGGCCAGACTTGCGTGTGCGCCAACCGCCTGCTGGTGCAGGCGGGCATTTATGAAAGCTTCGCACAGAAACTGGCCGCACAGGTGCAGGCGCTCAAGGTCGGTGTCGGTACCGATGCCGGGGTGACGCAAGGCCCGCTGATCGACACGCAGGCGCTCGCCAAGGTCGAGGCGCATATTGCCGATGCCGTGGAAAAGGGTGCCCGAGTACTGACGGGTGGCAAGCGCCATGCCCAGGGCGGTACGTTCTTCGAGCCGACGGTGTTGGCTGATGTGACGCCGGCGATGCTCTGCGCGCGCGAGGAAACCTTCGGTCCGGTCGCGCCGCTGTTCAAGTTCAGCGACGAGGCGGAGGCCATTGCCCTGGCCAATGCCACCGAATACGGACTGGCGAGTTACTTCTATGCCCGCGATCTGTCGCGCGTCTGGCGTGTCGCCGAAGCGCTGGACTATGGCATGGTCGGGGTCAATGTCGGCCTGATCGCCAACGAGGTCGCCCCGTTCGGTGGCGTCAAGCAATCCGGCCTCGGCCGCGAGGGCTCGCGTTACGGTATCGAGGAGTATCTCGAGATCAAGTACGTTTGTATGGGGGTCTGAGGCCCGCCCTCCCCCAGCCCCTCCCGCGCGGGAGGGGTGACTGTTTTTTGCCTGCGGCCGCCGCTACGCGGCTTAACGCCGGCACTGCCGGCATTAGCCTACGCCGCAACGGCGCGACTACGTCGCTTGTTGTCGCTGTGCTCGTCTGTTACGGGGCGCCCCCGTTCATGCTTTGGTGCGGATTGTGTGCGATAAAGCCGCATCTCGCTTCGCGAGACCAGTCTTCGACTGTCCTGCGGCCTGCGGCCTGGTGGCTGGCGCCGCATGCCGTCTTGCCTTGGTAGCCCTCTCCCTCAATCCCTCTCCCGCAAGCGGGAGAGGGAAGCTATCTGCCTCCTCTCTCCCGCTGGGAGAGAGGTCGGGAGAGAGGGATTGGCCCGGCGGCGCGACTGCAGCAGTGTGTTTTTCTCCCCTTTCCCCTGGCGGGAAAGGGGCCGGGGGAAAGGGGGAGCCAGCAGAATGCCCTTGGCCCGTTTGCGGGCCAAGGGCGGCCCGGCGGCGAGACTGCTTTGTGAATTGCCGCTACCTATCAGACCCGCCCTGCTTCGTTGTCAATCAGACCTGCTCGTGTGTGGCGGTGGCGATCGGCATTGATGAAAGTCGGCGCTGGTGGGACGCCGGTTTCTTGCTGGCGAGTTCGCGGGCGAGGATTTCAAGCGTCGCGCGGCCGATGTATTCGCCCTGCGTGTCATCCATCTTGCTTGAGTATTCCAAAGCCTCAAGATACGCGCGACCGATCATGCGACCCAGCGGCTGCGGGTTGTAGAGCAGCTTCTTGATGAGGAAGGGATTGAGGGTCAGCGGATCGTAGCCCTCGGGCAGGTAGCCGGCGGCAATCAGTTTCTTTTCAATGGGCGTGTTGGGTTGCACGCCGACGAAGAAGATGAACGGCAGCACCTTGTCGCGACCGAACATTTCGTAAAGTTCATCGATGCGATCAATGGTGGCAAACAGCGTTTCGGGCGACTCGTCAGGGGCATTCAGCGGCAGGTAGAGCTTGATCATCTGGTCGGTCATGCCGGCGTCCTGGAAGAGGCGGAACGCCGCCATCTGCTGGTCGAGCGCATAGCCGAGCGTCAGGCTGTCGATCATGTCCTGCGAACCGGTGAAGGACAGGTCGATGCTCTCCAGGCCGCTGGCCACCATTTTCTTGGCAATCCCGGCGGTCAGGTAATTCAGACGCAGATAGCCGGTCCAGCGCACCTTGACATTGCGCGCCAGCATTTCGTCGAGAATGGCCTCGACATGGGCCATGCTGCGGCGGGTCGAGCAAAACTGGGCATCGGTGAACCAAATGTGCGTGACGCCATAAACCTTGCTAAGCGTTTCAACCTCCTTCGCCACCTCGGCCGGGTCGCGGTAACGCTGATGCGCGCCTTCGATCTTGTTGTACAGACAGAAATTGCACTGGAACGGGCAGCCGCGCTTGGTGTGTACGCCAATGGCCTCCTTGCCCGGGCCGACGTACTCGCCGAAGGCCGGGAAGATCGAGGCGAGATAAGGAAAGTCGATGGCCGTCAGGCTCGGCAGGTCGAAGGTCTCTTCCGCCGGATGGTGGTGGACCTGCCCGGTCGCATCCTTGTGGTAATAGTTTCCCGCCGGCGCGGTGAAGCCATCGACGATCGACAGCATGGCGTCCTCGCCCTCGCCAACCACCACTACGGTATCGGTTGGACAGCGCTGAACAATATATTTGCCGAAGATCGATACGGCGGTGCCGCCGACCACCAGTCGCGACTGCGGCAACAGCTGGCGTACCAGCTTCAGATAACCGAAGTTGCGAACGCGCTGCATGGCATAGTCGGTGATGATGCCCACTGCATCCCAGGCCGCCTTGACCCTTTTCCAGGGACTGGGCGAGTGATCGAAATTCATCACGACATCGAGCGCATCGTTCTCTGGATGCGGACCGAAGGTTTGCATGTTGCGCCAGGAGAAGGCAACCACTTCGGGATTCAGCGCCGCCAGCCGTTCGCTTAGTGCGGCCTTGCGACGATCGGCAGGAATGACCGCCAGGTCAAGGATTTCCTGGCCGATTTCGGGCCGCTGCTTGTGGATGAAGTCGGCCACATAGACGACGCCACCCGGCCAGATTTTCCAGACCGGCAGACGCACATAAAGGACGGACTTCACTGGGCGAACCTGCTGCGACATGATGCAACTCCTAAACCAGCCAGAATGTAACCCGACAAGGGCATCTCCTGATGTCCCTCGCACTTCCTCCGGAAAAAAACATTCCAGGCCAACTTGCCTGGAAACCAACAAAAGCCGGGCAACATATTACTTGAGTGGCAGGCAATGAGAAAATCAGAATAATCTAATTGCACTGCACAAAATCAAATAAGGTACGTTATTTTAAGTGGCTCGCTGCCTGCCTTGGTTGTCCCTGTTCTGCCTGCGCCGGTCAAGCCACCAGGCCAGTACCGGCAATGCCAGAAAGGAACCCGGCAGTGCCAGTACGACCAGATAGGGCGACAAATGCCCCAGGGCCCGCAATTGTTGCAGCAATTCCCCGCGCTCTACGGCAGACCAGCGCGTGCCGTTGCGGCGCTTCATCAGGAGCGGCATCAGTCCCTTGACCTTGCCGAGTTCGGCCGTGATTTGCTCGCGTTCGCGGCGCTGTGCTTCAAGCAAGCGGCGCACCAGAAAAGGGGATACCACAAAGCTGTTGGCGGCCAATTGCTGCTGCCGGGAGGCCTCCCGAACGGCCTCGCGGCTAATCATGGACATCAGGGGTGAGTCGGCTGATTCAGCCAGTGATTGCCACTTCGCCACAATCGCCAGGCAAGGAAACCGCGCCGTCCCCAACGCCAGGCGAAGCGCCGCACGCCCGGTCTAACCACCAGCAGCAGCGCCAGGATACCCGCCACCACTTCCGGATGTCGGCCCACCCAGCGTACTCCGGTATTGACCTGGTCTGCCACATCGAACAGGGGCGTCAGACCAGCGGCGTGATAGGCCAGTGTTTCGCGTTGGGCTGCTGCATCAAGTACCAGAAGTTGCTTTTTCAGCGCGAATTCGATCGCATTCATGAAGGTACGTCCAGGCCCTTGTCTTTGGCCGGGTTCAATGCCGCCTCGTCACGACGCAGTTCGGCCAGACTGGCGGCAAACATCTGCGAACCCTGTCGGGACAAGCGCAGCGTCATGAAAATCGCCACGCCTGCCGCAACGGAAAACAGTACTGTGAATATCCCGAGAACCAGCAGCCGGTGATTTTCCCAGAACAGCACCGTGAAGAAAATGGCAAAAAACACGACGCCAACCGCTGCACACAATGCGGCAACAAAGCCCCATAAATACAGGCGCATGAGGCGCCCAGCCTCCTCATGCGCCTCAAGTCTCAACAACTCGAGGCGCGTGCGCAACAGGCTGGCCGCGGTCGTCGCAAAACCCCGCAAGGAGGCCAGCAGACCTTCAGGTGTGTCGCTCATTTCAGGATAGGTCTAGGCAATTGCTTCTTCGTCCGGAACCGGGTCCGGACGAACGCTCAGCGCCTGCCGATCAACAATCCGATGACGAAACCGATTCCGGCGGCAACGCCGACGGAGCGCCAGGGATTGTCATGCACATAATCGTCAGCAACGCGACCCACCTGTTTGGCGCGATCAATCACGGCAGTTTCGGCGTCCGCGAGCTTCACTTTCGCGTCGGCCAGACGGCTCTGTATCTTAACGCGCAGATCGGCAGCCTTGTCCCCGGCCTGATTGGCGGTGGCACGTAGCAATTCCTCGGCATCAGCGACTACCACCTTGAAATCGGCGATCAGCTTTTCCTTGCTGACATCGGCTGTTTCGGTCATTTTCAGCTCCTTTGATAAAACGTCAACGCGACGCGGGATTTTACTCACCCTGAAGATTAGCAGGGTTTCTGGCAGTCGGGCAGGCAATGTACGATAAGGGGCAAGCGACGAAAGAGGCTAAGGCCATGCGTAATCGATTATCAAGGGTGCATGATCGGAAAAGCGCAGGTCCTTGAACACCCGCGCCGCGCTCGATCGCTCGGCCAGCCCGGGGGAAGCGATCTGGTAATCGATGCGCCAGCCCACGTTATTGGCCCAAGCCTGTCCGCGATTCGACCACCAGGTGTAAGCCTCGGCCTCGGCGTCAGGGTAAAGAAGACGATAAGCGTCGGCCCATCCCAGTTCGGTTTTGACCTGGCCTATCCAGGCGCGTTCTTCGGGCAAAAAACCGGAATTCTTCTGGTTGGACCGCCAGTTTTTCAGGTCTTTTTGGGTGGGGGCGATGTTCCAGTCGCCGCAGAGCACGATTTCCCTGGCTGAGTCGGTCGTTTCTTTGCGCAGATCAGCCAGCTGGGGGTAGAAGACGTCCATGAAGCGAAATTTTGCCGCCTGGCGTTCCGGCGAGGACGATCCGGATGGCAGGTACAGGGAAATCACCGACAAGCCTGGCCAATCGGCGCGCAGAAAGCGGCCTTCGGCATCGAACTCGGGGCTGCCGATGCCTTCAATCAAGCGTTCGGGCGGGACTTTTGCGTAGAGACCAACACCGCTGTAGCCTTTTTTTTCTGCATGGTGAAAATATCCAGTCAGTCCGGCGACCTTGCGCATTTCTTCCGTAATGTCGGCGGCTTGTGCCTTGATCTCCTGAACGCAGACGATATCGGCATTTTGAGCTGCCAGCCAGTCGAGCCAGCCCTTCCTGACGGCAGAACGGATGCCATTCAAATTCAATGTGATGATTCTGAGCATGTAGAATTGTTCTCACTATGAGCAATGCCGATTTTAGCCGGGAGTTCATCGCCTTCGCCTGTGACCGGGGCGTACTGCGTTTTGGTGAGTTCAAGACCAAGGCGGGTCGTCTGTCGCCCTATTTTTTCAACGCCGGCCTGTTCAACGATGGTGCTGCGCTGGGCCGGTTGGCCGATTTCTATGCGCAGGCAATCCTTTCCGCCGACATCGCGTTCGACATGCTGTTTGGACCCGCGTACAAGGGCATTCCATTGGTTGCCGCGACGGCCATGGCGCTGGCGGCCAAAAAGGACGGGGGCCGCAATCTGCCCTTTGCCTACAACCGCAAGGAGGCCAAGGACCACGGCGAAGGCGGCGCGCTGATCGGTGCACCACTCAAGGGCCGCGTGCTGATCGTCGATGACGTCATCTCGGCGGGCACCTCGGTGCGCGAATCGGTGGACATCATTCAGGCTGCGGGTGCAATGCCGGCCGGTGTCGTTATCGCCATTGATCGCCAGGAACGTGGTACGGGGAAACTCTCCGCCGTGCAGGAAGTGGAACAGAACCTGCAGATGCCGGTAATCGCCGTCGCGCGGCTGACCGATGTGATCGAATATCTGGCCGGCCAACCGGCGCTTGAGCAGAATCTTGCCGCAGTACGGCGGTATCGGGAGACTTATGGTGTTGCCTAAGAAGCCCTGTTCCCTGCTTGCCGTCCTCCTGTTGCTGGGCCTGGGCCCGGGCGCTGCCGTGGCAGCGCTGATCACCTGTTGCGATGTGAATAACCAGCGTGTTTGCGGCGACCCGCCGCCGCCGCAATGCCTCAACAAACCGAAAACGGTTTTCAAGAAAGGTGTGGCGTATGACGTCGAGGCGCCACTGACCGCCGAGCAGCGGGCTGCCCGTGAAGTTGCGGAAGCACGCAAAGCTGAGGAATTGAAGCAGGCGGCCGAACAGGCGCGCCGTGATCGTGCCCTGATGGACAGTTATCCGAATGAAAAGGATATCGACCTGGCGCGTGACCGGGCGCTTGCCGAAATAGATAAAAATTCGAGCCAGGCCAGAGCACGCCTTGAGGCCGCCCTGAAGCGACAGAAAAAACTGGAACTGGACAAGGAGTTCTACCAGAAGAAACCATTGCCGGCGCAACTCCAGGCGCAGATCAGGGACAACGATAACGAGATCGCGACGCAGCAGAAAGCCTTGCGGGAAAAGGACGAGCACACTGCGGCGGTCAAGGCCCGCTTTGAAGCGGAAAAGGCGCGATACCGGCAAATTTCCAGAGGGGTTGGCCGCGCCACCCAGTAATAATCAGGGTGCGCTTCATGCACAGGGCAGCGAGGCGTATCGAAAGTCGGCGCTGGCGAGACGGCGTTAAATTCACCCCCGTAGCAGCCTTGCCGCCGGGGGCGGGCGGGCAGGCTTAATTGAGTTTTTTCCGCAGCAGGTCATTGACCTGCTGTGGGTTGGCTTTCCCCTTGCTGGCTTTCATTACCTGCCCGACCAGGGCGTTGAACGCCTTGTCCTTGCCGGCGCGGAATTCCTCGACCGACTTCGGGTTGGCGGCAAGCACCGCGTCGATGATCGGTTCGATGGCGGATGCGTCGGATACCTGCCGCAAGCCGCGCGCCTCGATGATCTCGTCGGCATTCTTGCCCGAGCCGTTCCAGAGCGCGTCAAAAACCTCCTTGGCGAGCTTGGATGACAGGGTGCCGTCAGCGATGCGCTTGATCATGCCGGCGAGCAAAGTCGGCGTCAGCGGGACGGCGGCGATGTCCTGTTCGTCGCGATTGAGGCGGGATGCGAGTTCCCCCATCACCCAGTTGGCACAGAGCTTGGCTTGTGCAACGCCCGCAATGCTTACCGTGTTTTCGTAATAACTCGCCATGCTGCGCGTGGTCGTCAGCGTGGCAGCGTCATAGGCCGACAGGCCGTACTCGGACTGGAAGCGCCCCTGCATCGCCTGCGGCAATTCGGGTAGCCCCACCCTGATTTCGGCGATCCAGTCGTCCTTGATCTCGAGTGGCAGCAGATCGGGATCGGGGAAGTAACGGTAGTCGTGGGCGTCTTCCTTGCTGCGCATGGAGCGGGTCTCGCCGGTGTCGGGATCGAACAGCACGGTAGCCTGGTGGATCTGGCGGCCCTCTTCGATTTCGTTGATCTGCCACTGGATTTCGTAGTCGATGGCCTGCTGCAGGAAACGGAAGGAGTTGAGGTTCTTGACCTCGCGGCGCGTGCCGAGCGGCGCACCGGGGCGGCGCACCGAAACGTTGGCGTCGCAGCGGAAACTGCCTTCCTGCATGTTGCCGTCGCAGATGCCGATCCAGGTCACCAGCGCATGCAGCGCCTTGGCGTAAGCCACCGCCTCGGCGCTGGAGCACATGTCGGGTTCGGTGACGATTTCCAGCAAGGGTGTGCCGGCGCGGTTCAGGTCGATGCCGGTCTTGCCATGGAAATCCTCGTGCAGCGACTTGCCGGCGTCTTCTTCGAGGTGGGCGCGGGTCAGGTGGACATACTTTTCCCGTTCGCCGACGCGGATCGTCAAACCGCCGCCAGAAACCACGGGGACTTCAAACTGGCTGATCTGATAGCCCTTCGGCAGATCGGGGTAGAAGTAATTCTTGCGCGCAAACACCGAGCGCGGCGCGATTTTGGCACCGACAGCCAGACCGAACTTGATGGCGCAGACGACGGCTTCACGGTTGAGGACCGGCAACACGCCGGGCAGGGCAATATCCACCGCGCAGGCCTGCCGGTTGGGTTCCGCGCCAAAGGCGATGGCCGCGCCGGAAAAGATCTTCGACTGCGTGCGCAACTGGGCGTGCGTTTCCAGCCCGATAACAACTTCCCACGTCATGCGTAAATCCTTTACGAACAGCTGCCCTTCTGGCTGTCGACCAGAATGGGCCAGAGATAATTGACCGAGTCGCCGCCGCATTCGGCGCGGCAGTCACGAAAGGCCACCGTGATCTGGCTGCCCTGTTCCCACAGGCTGACCTTGCAAGGCGTTTTCTGCGCCACAAGCTCGACGATGGGCAAGGTTTGCGTCTGACGGAAGTCGGCGAGACGAAACTGGCAGCTGCCACGTTTAGGTACGTCGATGCGGGCTTCGAGCTGTTCGACCCCCGCATTCCTGACGGCAAGTTGTAACTGGCCGCGATAACCGGTTTCTTCATCGTGGAAGCTGCAACTGGCCCGGGCATTGATAGCGCGGCCGCTGATCGGTTTGAATCCGCGTTTGGCGAGATAGGCCAGCGTTTCCTTCTTCAACGTGGGCGCTGTTGGCACCGCTTGCGGCGTTGGTGCAGGAAGCTGCGCCGGTACCGACTTCGGCTCCGACACCGTGGGGGGCGGCGTCGTGGCGCAGCCGGCCAGCAGGAGGATGGGCAGTAGCAGACGGATCATGTTCGCTCAGGACCGCGCCTTTGCCAGGGCGCCCTGTACGCCATCCCAGAAAGCAATGCGCGCCTCGATGGCTTGCCGGGCCGTCTTCTCCGCGGCACGCCGCTTGCTGGCGCTGTCGCCGCACAGATGCCCGAGCAGCTTGAGCGACAGCGGGCCGTGAAACTCGTCGTCAAGGTGGATGTGCCGTTCAAGATAGTAGTGAAACAGTGGCGCCTGGTCTTTGCCGATATGCATCTCGGCCAGCAGGGCGCGAAACATGCCGGGAATGACCTGCTCTCGCCCGAAGGCGAAAGCGGCGGCCACGACATGCGGCTTGTCCGTGGCAAGAAAACCGAAGGTCTTGGCCATGAAGCGGCGGGACGGTTCCGGGATGTCGGCCCGTTTCAGGGCAGCTTCCACGCCGTGTTTCTCGACGGCTTTGAGGAAGGCGCGCACCGGCCGGGTGTTGGCGCCCACTTCTTTCATGGCACCGATGTAAAGGTCGAAGTGGCTGATGAAAGCCGGATTGCCCGCAGCGTCCGCCAGGCCCTCGTCGGTTTCCTCGCCCAACACGATTTCGTTGATGAAACGCTGCGCCAGGGTGAGTTCAGCGCTGCGTGTCGGCAGCCAGGGCACGGCGGCCGGCGCGACGCGGTGTTGCAGGTATTTGAGCAAGGACATGAAGTCCCACACCGAAAAAACATGGTGCTCCATGAAGCGCCGCAAGTCATCGACCGTGCGCACGGCGGCATAGAGGGGATGAGCGTCGAGACGGGTCTTCAGTTTGACGGCTTCAGGGTAGGAGGAGATTTCCATGAGGCTCACAGTGAAGGGGAGCGACGCTGCCAGTCGGTGGCGAGCTGGTATTGGTGGGCGATGCCCAGCATGCGCGCCTCGGCGAACCAGGGCGCGATGAGTTGCAAACCGACCGGCAAGCCGTTATCGAAGCCACAGGGAATCGACATGCCGGGCAGGCCGGCAAGGTTTACGGCGATGGTGTAGATGTCCGACAGATACATCTGTACCGGGTCGGCGGCCTTGGCGCCAAACTTGAACGCCGCGGAAGGTGTCGTCGGCCCCATGATGACGTCGCAATCCTTGAAGGCGGCGGCAAAGTCGGCGGCGATGAGACGGCGGATTTTCTGCGCCTGGAGGTAATAGGCGTCGTAATAGCCGTGCGACAGCACATAGGTGCCGACGAGGATACGGCGCTTCACCTCGTCGCCGAAGCCCTGCGCGCGGCTCTTGCCATACATGTCGTTGAGGTCGGCATAGTCCGGCGCGCGATGGCCGTAGCGCACGCCATCGAAGCGGGACAGGTTTGAACTCGCCTCGGCCGGCGCGATGACATAGTAAGCCGGCACCGACAGGTTGGAGTTCGGCAGGCCGACTTCGACGGTGGTGGCGCCCAGTTTGCGGTATTCGGCGAGGGCGGCCTCGACGGCGGCGCGGACGCCAGCATCCATGCCGTCGCCAAAAAATTCACGCGGCAGGCCGATCTTCAGGCCGGCCAATGGTTTTTCGAGATCGCGGGTGTAGTCTTCCGCTGGCCGCTCCAGCGAAGTGGAATCGCGCGGATCGAAGCCGGCCATGGCATTCAGCAGCAACGCGCAGTCATCGGCCGACCTGGCCATCGGCCCGGCCTGGTCGAGCGACGAGGCAAAGGCGATCATGCCGTAACGCGACACCACGCCATAGGTCGGCTTGAGGCCGGTCAGTCCGCACAATGCTGCCGGCTGGCGGATCGAACCGCCGGTGTCGGTGCCGGTGGCCGCCGGTGTCAGGCGCGCCGCCACGGCCGCCGCCGATCCGCCCGAGGAGCCGCCGGGCACGCAGGTGATGTCCCAGGGATTCTTCACCGGCCCGAAATGGGAGGTCTCGTTGGAGGAGCCCATGGCGAACTCGTCCATGTTGCACTTGCCGAGCATCACCATGCCGGCGTTGTTGAAGCGTTCGGCAACGTGGGCATCGTAGGGCGACACGAAATTGGCCAGCATTTTCGAGCCGCAGGTGGTGCGCCAGCCCGCCGTGCAGAAGATATCCTTGTGCGCCAGCGGAATGCCGGTGAGTGGCGCTGTCGCCGTAGTACCAGCGCCGACTTTTGCCAGCTGCACATCGGCGGCGCGCGCGGCGGCCAGTGTCCGCTCGCGGTCGAGCGTGACGAAGGCATTCAGTGTCGGGTTGTACTGTTCGATGCGCTCGAGGAACAGCGTCGTCAGCTCGACGCTGGAGATCTGTTTCTGCGCCAATGCGGCGGCAAGTTGTCTGAGGCTGGCTTCCAGCATTACTCGATTACCTTGGGAACGAGGTAGAGTCCCGCCTCGGTCTCGGGCGCGATGGCCTGAAAGTCGTCGCGGCGGTCGGCCTCGGTGACGGTATCAGGGCGCAGCCGCTGCACCACGTCGACGGCATGGGCCATCGGCTCGATGCCGGTGGTATCGACAGCTTGCAACTGCTCGACAAAGGCGAGGATGCCGTTGAGCTGATCGCGGGTGCGGGTAGTTTCGGCGGGAGATATATCGATGCGCGCCAGGCGGGCAATGCGACTGACGTCATCCAGGCTCAAGGACATGATTTATTTGAAATGACTGGGCTGATTGGCTAGGCGGGCGCTTAATTCGCGAAGCGCGTTAGGGTATCATAGGCGACCTTTCACGGCAGCACCTCGTTTGCTTTGCCCGGTGCCGCCCCCCAGCCTTTCCTACAGGACACAGATGTTCTCCTTTTTCCGCTCCTATTTTTCCAACGATCTGGCCATCGACCTCGGCACCGCCAACACGCTGATCTACGTGCGCGGCAAGGGCATCGTGCTGGACGAACCTTCCGTCGTCGCCATCCGCACCGAAGGCGGCCCGAACGCCAAGAAAACCATCCAGGCGGTCGGCGCCGCCGCCAAGCAGATGCTCGGCAAGACGCCCGGCAACATCACCGCGATTCGGCCGATGCGCGACGGCGTGATCGCCGACTTCACCGTCACCGAACAGATGCTCAAGCAGTTCATCAAGAAGGTGCATGAGTCGCGCCTGCTCTCGCCCAGTCCGCGCATCATCATCTGCGTGCCCTGCGGCTCGACCCAGGTCGAACGCCGCGCCATTCGCGAATCGGCGCTGGGCGCCGGTGCCTCGCAGGTCTATCTGATCGAGGAACCAATGGCGGCCGCGATCGGCGCCGGTCTGCCGGTCTCGGACGCCACCGGCTCGATGGTGGTCGATATCGGCGGCGGTACCACCGAGGTGGGCGTGATTTCGCTGGGCGGCATGGTCTATGCCGGCTCGGTGCGTGTCGGCGGCGACAAGTTCGACGATGCCATCATCAACTACATCCGCCGCAATTACGGCATGCTGATTGGCGAAACCACGGCGGAAACGATCAAGAAAAACATCGGTTCGGCCTTTCCCGGCTCCGAGGTCAAGGAAATGGAAGTCAAGGGTCGCAACCTGGCCGAAGGCATTCCGCGCAGTTTCACCATCTCCTCCAACGAAATTCTCGAGGCCTTGTCCGATCCGCTCAACCAGATCGTTGGCGCGGTGAAAGTCGCTTTGGAGCACACGCCACCCGAGTTGGGTGCCGACATTGCCGAAAAAGGCATGGTGCTGACGGGTGGCGGTGCGCTGCTGCGCGACATCGATCGCCTGCTGATGGAAGAAACCGGCCTGCCGGTGATCGTTGCCGAAGGCCCGCTCACCTGCGTTGTGCGTGGATCGGGCCTCGCGCTCGAAAAGATGGACAAACTCGGCAGTATTTTTGCCAACGAATAACTCCTCGCCCGGTAGTCTGCGTGGTGGTGTACGCATAGGCGTACTTTCTGCGCCGCATTCGCGTTCCCCGGGGGGGAATATACAGCCGTGATGTCCGCCGCCAGTCATTCGGGTCATACGCCACCACCCTTTTTCAAGCGCGGTCCGGCACCGCTCGCCCGGCTGGCCTTTTTCGTCACGCTGGCGTTGCTGTTGCTGGTCGCCGATCTGCGCTTCCGGACATTGGAAGTGGCGCGCTTGGCAGTGGCGACCATGCTTTGGCCGCTGCAAAAGGCTGTCCTGTTGCCGGTGGAAGGTGCGGGCGAGGCCGGCAACTACTTTTCCAATTTGATCAGCCTGCAGCAGGAAAACACTGAACTGCGCAAGCGCCAGTTGGCGCAGACGAATCTGCTGTTGCGGCAGGCGCACCTGGAAGATGAAAACCGTCGCTTGCGCGCCCTGCTCGCCATGCAGGAAAGGCTTGATGTGCCGGTGCGGGCCGCCGAAATCCTGTATGCCGCGCGCGACCCGTTTGCCCGCCGCATCATCATCAATCAAGGCCTGACCCATGGCCTGGAAAACGGCCAGGCGGTCATCGACGACCTTGGTGTGGTCGGCCAGATCACCCGGGCCTTTCCGATGACCAGCGAAGTCACCCTGCTGACCGACAAGAACCAACTGGTCCCCGTGCAAGTGGCGCGCAATGGTCTGCGTGCCGTGGTGGCCGGTGCCGGCAGCGGCGCGATGGAATTGAAATTCCTGCCGGCCAACGCCGATGTGCAGCCGGGGGATATGTTGGTGACCTCTGGACTCGATGGCATTTATCTGCCCGGCTTGCCGGTGGCCAAGGTGATCAGCATCGACCGCAACACCTCATTTTCCTTCGCCCGCATCGATTGTGCACCGCTGGCCGGTGTCGAGCGTCACGGCCAGGTGCTGGTGCTTGGCAAACGCATTGCGCCAGAGGTGCCTGACGAGCCCATTGAACCGATCAAAAAACCGGCCAAGGGCCGGAAAACTGCAAAATGATCCAACCCACGCACTCCTCCCGCCGCATTCTGCTGCCAGCGCGCGTCTGGTTCGTTTACCTGTCGCTTGGCGCGGCGCTGGTGTTGAACCTGATACCGTTCGGGCGCTTGCCCGGCATTCCCGACTGGCTGGCGCTGACCCTGGTCTTCTGGTGCATTCATCAGCCGCTCAAGGTGGGCATGGGAGCGGGCTTCTTTTTTGGCCTGCTGATCGATGTCGCCAACGGCAGCGTCATGGGCCAGCATGCGCTGGCCTATGTGCTGCTTGCTTTCGCCGCCGGTGGCCTGTCGCGGCGCATCCTGTGGTTTCCGGTCGCCCAGCAGGCGCTGCACGTGCTGCCCTTGCTGCTGGGTGCCCAACTGGTAATGCTGCTGATTCGTCTCGCCGTCGGAGCGGAGTTCCCGGGCGTGCTGTATTTCCTCTCCAGTTTCATCGCCGTCTTGCTTTGGCACCCGCTCAATTATGTATTGCTGCTGCCGCAATATCAGGCCGTGGAACACGACGAGAATCGGCCGATATGAGTCCGCACTTATGACCGCCCCTCCCGTCCTCCCCTCATGGGGAGGTGACTGTGTTTTGTCTCCGGCCGCCGCTGCGCGGCTTAACGCCGGCCATGCTGACATCAGCCTACGCCGCAACTGCGCGACGCGTCGCTTGTTGTCGCTGCGCGCGTCTGTTACGGGGAGGGTTGTTTTTGTTATGGCGCGGATTGCGGCTGGCGCCGCATGCCGCCTCGCCTTGGCAGCCCTCTCCCTCAATCCCTCTCCCGCAAGCGGGAGAG
>DDXB01000001.1:84465-84592 GCA_002347405.1 Rhodocyclaceae bacterium UBA2271
GGCCCGGCGGCGAGACTGCTGGGCTGACTTTCCATGGAATTTAAAAACCCGCAGGAGCATCTGGAGCAGTTCAATCGGCGTGTTGCGGTAGTCGGTGCCGTTGTCCTGGCCTGCTTTGTGTTGTTGT
>DDXB01000001.1:84636-84844 GCA_002347405.1 Rhodocyclaceae bacterium UBA2271
TGGTGCCGATCACGCCGATTCGCGGGTTGATTGTCGATCGCAAGGGCGAGGTGCTGGCGCGCAATTACTCGGCCTTCACCCTGGAAATCACGCCGAGCCAGGTGCCAGACCTGGAAACCACCATTGACAGCCTGGCCGAGTTCATCGACATTCAGCCCAAGGACCGCCGGCGCTTCAAGAAGCTGATGGAGGAGAACAAGCGCTTCGA
>DDXB01000001.1:84880-85863 GCA_002347405.1 Rhodocyclaceae bacterium UBA2271
GATATCAAGGCCCGCCTGTTCCGGGAGTATCCGCGTGGCGACTTTGCCTCGCACATCATCGGTTACATCGGCCGCGTCACGGAACGCGACCAGGTGCGCATCGAATCGCAGGAAGCCGAAGCAAACTATCGGGGTACGGACTACTTCGGCAAGAGTGGCCTGGAGCAGCACTATGAATTCGACCTGCATGGCACCAGTGGCTTCGAAAAGGTCGAGGTCGATGNNCTGGCCGGCCAGTGCGCACCATGGCGCGTACCGCACCGGTTCCCGGGGATAACCTGACGCTGACGCTCGACGCAAAACTGCAGGAGATTGCCGAGCAGGCTTTTGGTGATCGACGGGGCGCCCTGGTTGCCATCGAGCCCGCCACCGGCGGCATCCTTGCCCTGGTGTCGATGCCGAATTACGACCCCAATCTGTTCGTCGATGGCATCACTGTGGCGGACTGGAATGAACTGAACAATTCGCCCGACAAACCGATGGTGAACCGTGCTCTGAACGGCGCCTATCCACCCGGCTCGACCTTCAAGCCCTTCATGGCGCTNNCGGCACTGGAACTCGGCAAGCGCCGTCCCGACCAGGCCATCTTCGATCCGGGCTATTTCAACTTCGGCAACCATACCTTCCGCGATGACAAGAAGGGCGGCCATGGCATGGTCGACATGTACAAGTCGATCGTGCAGTCGTGCAACACTTATTACTATCAGCTTGCCAATGACATGGGCATCGACAACATCTCCGCCTTCATGGGCAGCATCGGTTTCGGCAGTCGCACCGGAGTGGACATCGTGGGCGAGTCGGAAGGCGTGCTGCCATCGCAGGCGTGGAAGAAAAAGCGCTTCAAGAAGGCGGAGCAGCNNAGTGGTTTGCCGGCGAGACCATTTCGGTCGGCATCGGGCAGGGCTACAACGCCTATACGCCGATCCAGCTGGCTCAGGCCATCGCCACGGTGGCCAATGACGGCGTGATGTTCCGCCCGCATC
>DDXB01000053.1:0-157927 GCA_002347405.1 Rhodocyclaceae bacterium UBA2271
GAGCGTGGTGAAATATCCGGGCTAGATCGGCTGCAGGAGGGCGAATTCACTGAAAACGTTGTGCATGATGATCGCTCAGCGCCAAAGGCTCAGTGGTGGGTCGGCGACCACGGCGCGCAGGATGTCGCTACGCGAGACAAAGCCGATCAGATGCCCGTTGTCGTCTACGATGGGCACGCCGTCGACATCCTGGTCGAGCATGAGGGTAGCGATGAGGCGGATGTCGGTCAGCGGCGCGGCGGTAACCACTGGAGTCGTCATGACATCGCTGACCTGTCGGCTGAGGGAATCGATGATCCGGCCGTCATCGATATTGAGTGCGGTCAGCAGGTTGCGCTCGCTGACGACGCCGATCAGCCGTGCCGTCTCATCCTGCACCGGTGCCTGGTGGATGTGGTGGTCGCGCAGGGTGCGCCAGGCCTGCGCGACATCGGCATTGGCGGCGACAGTGATCACCTGGCGCTGCATGATCTGCTCGGCACGATAGAGCGGGCCGCGCTCCTGATCGTGATGCAGCATTTCCTGGTAGGCGTGGATCGCTTCCTCGCGAGGAGGGCTGGCTCCCGTCGCGACGCCGGGTTCTTCGCCCTCGCTGGCAATGGGGCGTACACCGCGCAGACTGTGGAGCTGGCGCACCTGTTTGAGTTCCTCCAGCGTGCCGCTGAAGACCGGTCCTGACATGCCGTAAATGGAGAACATATTTTAGCCTCCGGTTTTCCCGCGCTTACTGGTGAGGAGGTGCAACCCCAGCTTGCGCGTCTCTTCCAGGAACAGGGTGCTCGATGCGATCGCGGTTGACCACAACCAATCGCGCAGGCTGAGGTCGACGGTATCGAATACCGCCTGCGCCGGCGCCCAATGGACGACGAGAACCTGCAGTCCGATCACGCCGGCAAGCGCCAGCCAGAGCTTGCCGTTGCTGAAGAACTGGCGATTGAAGGCGCTGCCGTGCTCGTTGCGGGCATTGAAGATGTTGAAGAACTGGAATAGCACAAAGGTGGTGAAGGCCAGTGTCACCGCATAGTCATGGCCGCCCGTGCGTTCGCCCCAGGCAAAGGCGGCGAGCGTGCCGACCGCCATGGTCAGGCCGTAGAACATCAGGCGTACCAGGCGCGCGCCGGTCAGGATGTTGGCGTCCGGTCGGCGCGGCTTCGCGCGCATGATGCCGGGCCGCGCGGGCTCGACGCCGAGGGTCATGGCCGGCGGACCGTCCATGATGATGTTGACCCAGAGGATCTGGATGGCGGTAAAGGGCGTCGGCATGCCGAACAACGGCGCACCCAGCACGGTGAGTATCGCGCCGATATTGGTGGACAACTGGAAGCGCACGAACTTGACGATGTTGTCGTAGATGGTGCGGCCTTCCTCGACGGCGTGCACGATGCTGGCGAAGTTGTCGTCGGTGAGCACCAGGGTGGCGGCTTCCTTGGTTACCTCGGTGCCGGTGATACCCATGGCGACGCCGATATCGGCGGTTTTCAGGGCCGGCGCGTCGTTGACTCCGTCGCCGGTCATGGCGACGACGTGGCCCTTCGCCTGCAGCGCCTTGACGATGCGCAGCTTGTGCTCCGGCGAGACGCGGGCGAATACGGCGGTGCGCTCGACGAGATTGCTCAGCGCCTCTCCCGAGAGCCCTTCGATCTCGCGGCCCTCACGCGCTTCGCCACATTGCTTGTCGATGAGTCCCAGATCGCGCGCGATCGCGGCAGCCGTGACCTGATGATCGCCGGTGATCATCTTTACAGCGATGCCGGCGGTGTGGCAGACGTGAATTGCTTCGCGCGCCTCGGGACGTGGCGGATCGATGATGCCGATCAGGGCCACCAGCGTCAGATCGTCGGCCCAGTGCATCAGGTCGCCGGCCGGGTCGAATTCTGCCGCGGGAATGCTGCGACCGGCCAGGCCGAGCACGCGCAGGGCATGCTTGGCAAATTCGGCGTTCTGCGCCGTGAATTCGGCCCGAGCGGCATCGTCGAGCGCTTGTTCGCCCAAGAAACACGCCGGGCCGCCCCAAGTGTTTCTGCCCCCTGGGGGGAGATCGCCGCAGGCGATTGCGGGGGGAGGTTCTGCGGTGAGCCAGCGACTGGCGCGTGCCAGCAGCACGTCGGGCGCGCCCTTGATCCACATGCGGACAGTCGGGCCGTCATGATGGAATGTGGCCATGAACTTGTTGGCCGAATCGAAGGGAATTTCGGCAATACGTGGATGGCGATCATTGATTGCATCGGCGATGTCTTCGGGCGTCGCGCAGGTTTGCGCATCTGCCCCGGCTTTTGCGGTGAGCGCCAGCAGTGCGCCTTCGGTCGGGTCGCCGATGAGTTCGCCGTCGCGAATGCGGGCATCGGCGCACAGCACAGCCGGGGCGCGCAGAGTATCCAGTTCGGGCAAGGGCTGGCCGTCTGCGGCGGTGATCTGACCTTCACCCCGATAGCCCTCGCCGCTCACCTCAAAGTTGCGTCCCCTGTAATAGAGGCGACGGGCCGTCATCTGGTTCAGGGTCAATGTGCCGGTCTTGTCCGAGCAGATGACGGTGGTGCATCCCAGCGTTTCCACCGCCGCCAGTTTCTTGACAATGGCGTGCCGCTTGGCCATGCGGTGCATGCCGAGTGCCAGGGTGACGGTAACCACTGCCGGCAGGCCTTCGGGGATTGCCGCGACGGCCAGGGCAATGGCGGTCATCGCGGTCTGTACGAGGTCGTCGCCGCGCACGATGCCGATAACGAAGATCAGCGAGACGACCACGCCGGCAATCGCGGCGAGGCGTTTGCCCAGCCGGTCGAGCTGCACCTGCAAGGGTGTTGCCGATTCGGCGGCTTCGGCGAGCAGGCCGGCAATCTTGCCCATCTCCGTGTGCATGCCGGTGGCAGTAACCATGGCTTCGATGCGCCCACGCGCCATCACGGTGTTCATGAAGACCATCGAGCGCCGTTCCGCCAGCGCCGACTTTTCTTCAACTGCGCCTGAGTCTTTCCTCACAGCGTACGACTCGCCGGTGAGCGCCGCCTCGGCCACTTCGGCGGAATGGGCGTGGAGCACGCGCGCGTCGGCCGGAATGCGGTCGCCTGCTTCCAGCAACAAGACATCGCCTGGCACCAGGTCGACGGCCTGAATCTGCGCGACGTGGCTGTCGCGGCGCACTCGCGCAATGGGCGCCAGCATGTTCTTGAGCGCCGCCAGCGCCGCCTCGGCACGGTGTTCCTGATAAAAGCCGAGCGTCGCGTTAAGCAATACCACGATGGCGATGACGATGGAGTCCTTGAGTTCGCCGACCGCGCCAGCCAGCACGGCGGCGCCGAGCAACACGATGACCAGGAAGTTCTTGAACTGGTCGAGGAACTTGAGCCAGGCCGGGCGCGGCGGTTTGCTGGTCAGCTGGTTTGGGCCATGGCTGGCCAGTCGCGCTGCGGCTTCAGTCGCGGCAAGCCCGGCGGCGGGGCTTACCTTGAGTGCCGCGGTAACTGCATCGGGCGCTTCGGCATGCCAGGCGGCCAATTCGTCGAAGTGGGATTGCCGAGTGGGGGCGGGCATCTGTTTTGTCATGATCGGTTGGCTACAGTACGCGTCCGGTGGTTGCTGTTGCCACGACAAAGACAACATAACAGCCCAGCAGCAGGTAGCCCCGCATCCGGTGGATGACGCCGTCGCGACCGGGAATCAGCAGGAGCAGTGACAGAGTGCCCATGCCGAGCGTGATGGCGACTTCCGCCAGTTGCGCCTGGAGCGGATGAATGCTTGCCGCGACACCGACAATCGCCATGCCGTTGTAGAGATTGCTGCCGAGCAGGGTGCCGCCCCCGATGTCGTCGTGGCCGCGATAGCGCGCCAGCAGTACGGTCACCAACTCGGGCAGCGAGGTGCCGATGGCCACCACGGTGGCGCTGCTGACAAACAGGCGCCCGGCGGCGATCAGCAGGGCCCGCCCGACCAGGCTGGCGAGCACGGCCTGGCCAGGGGCCGAGTTCATCGTCGGTTACGCCGACAAATTCTCCGGCGCCACGGCTGGCGACTCCGGCGCGCATCAGCAAGCCCATCCAGGCGGCAACAATCAGCAGGAGGATGGCGCCTTCACCATGGGTGATGGTGCCGTCGAAGGCAAACAGGAAAGTCAGCAAGGGGATCGTCAGGGCCAGGACATAATCACGGCCAAGATCCCGTGGCGCTACCCGGATCGAGCCGAACAGCAGGGCAAGTCCGAAGAGCAGGGCGATATTCACCACATTGCTGCCTTGTGCGTCGCCGAGGCCGATTTCCGGGTTGCCGGCCAGGGCTGCCACAGTGGAAACCGTCAGTTCCGGGCTCGAAGTCGCAATTGCGGCCAAGCTAGTCGCCACGAGCAACTTGGGTACGCGCAGCCAGGCCGCGGTACCCTGCACGCCCTTGAGAAACAGGTTGCCGCCGATGCCTGCCAATATGATGGCACCGAGAGTGGCCAGAAGATCATGGGCGGACATGATCATGAGTAGTTATCCCACATACGGCATGGCTACGGTGCTATCAGACCACCAGGACGTCACAGGGCGCGTAATAGACGAGAAATCTGGGGGTGCTGCCCATTACTGCCTCGCCCAGGCGCGAGCCGCCATGCCGGCCTGCGACGATGAGTTCGGTGCCGAGGCTCTCCGCAGCCTCGGGCAATAATGAATCGGGATTGCCGTGAACAATGCGGCTTGGCAGATCGAGTCCTGCGAGTTCCGGGTCGGCGAGCAGCGCATCCATGTTTCTTTGTGCTGCTTCGTGTGCTCGTACTGTATGGCGGATGATGTCCTCTTCGGGAAAATTCTTGTAGCGCAGCTTCGCCTCGAATGGGGCCTGGTACGCATGAAACAGCGTAATCCGGGCTTGACTGGCGACGACCAGGGCCGCGTGCAGCACAGCCTCCGAGCCCGGCCCAAGATCCACCGCTGCCAGCGCCTGGCGATAGTCACCCGCCGGCTCGCGCCGCGCGACAAGGACCGGGCAGGGGGCGTGGGTCAGAATGCGCGAAGCAGTACCGCCGAGAAAAAGTTGCTGCAGCAACCCTCTGCCGTGGGCGCCAATTGCCAGCAGGTCGGGATTAAAGCTCTCGGCTGTGTCTGCCACCGCCCGATGGGCGGAACCCTCCGTTATTTCGCCGTTGACCCGTCGGACTCCGGTCTGTGTTGCCGATTCGACCAGTGTGGCGAGGCGCGCGGCGGCGACCGTGTGCATGCTGGCCGGCAGGTCGCCGTCCGTACCGAAGGCGTTTTCCAGTACCAACCGGCGCGGCAGGGCGTGTACAACCAGAAGTTCGGCGTCTTCTCGCGCTGCCAGCAAGGCGGCACGACGAATCGCGGCATCACCGAGGGGAGAAAAATCCGTGACGGCTAGAATGCGTTTGAGGTCCACCGTGTTGCTCCCTTTTCATGATGTACCCGGACCAGGCCGGGAGGGTAATGAAGCAGATGAAGAGAGCCTTTCCCGACCATGCCGGGAAAGCAGGACAATGCGCCGATCCTGGTGGAAGCGCCGCGCCCGACCATCTCAGCCGCCGCGCACCATGGCCACAACCCGCCCCATGTCAAGGGTCTGGGCTTGCTGTTGTATTTGCGGCAGATATTGTGTCTGCATCTTTTTGGCCGGCCCGAGCAAGTTCTGAAAAGTGTCGCGCAGCACGGTGGTATTCATCACCCGCCCGCCGGCGTAATAGCGCTTGGCTAGCTGTCCAAGGGCGTAGGTGGTGGCGAAGGAAAAAGCCATCCCGGTGGCTGTGCCGCCGACCTTGCCGAAAGCCTTGCCCGCAGCCTTGCCGATCAGTCCGCCGAGCAATTTGCGACCGAATTGTTCGAGATATTGCGAGGTCAGCCCGACACCGGCGGCGGCGATAAATTCCTTGATGTGGCCCTGGTCGAGTTGAACCCCGTGTGCTTTGCCTACACCATAGACCATCTTGATCTGCAAGGGGATGATGGCCATCGATGCCCAGGACTGAGGCAGTAGTTCGAGTGCACCGTTCAGCAGGCTGTAATTGAGGATGGATTTATCCAACTCGGCTTCGGACAGGTTGGGCTGCGCCGCCTCCACTGGGCCGACGGCGATGGCAGGCGCGACGGCAGGCGCGGCGCCTTCTGCAATCTCGACGATGGCATCGGCTTCGCGCTCGAAGGCGGCGGCCTGCCCGGCATCGAGATTGAGCAGGGCTTTCAGTTCACCCAGAAAATGCTGCTCGGCCGCGCTCTGGCGACCATCGGCGTCGCACACGCAGACTGCCATTTCATAGGCGAACTGGCGCAGGCCGGGTTCGCTCAGGGTGGCAGCGACGGCATCCAGGCTGATGCGCTTGAGCAGGACGTCCTGGTAGATGCGGGCGAGATCCGGCGCACCGGCATCACCGCTCAGTGATGTGGCGATGCGACGGATCTCCTCGCGCTCGCGATCGTGTTTGGCGCCATCGGCGAAAGCGGCATGGAGGGCAATGGCCAGGATGGCGCGTTGCTGATCATGGTTCACGGTGTGGGGTTCCTTCATCCATGAGGGTTCGGTGTCATCGTTCGGCTGGGCGTTGCTTGCGTAAGCAGCGTTTTCAGTTCGTGAATTTCATTGCGCAGGGCGCGCACCTCGCTGTGCAGGTCGGCCTCGATATGCTCCTTGGCCTGCTCCACTGCCGCCACTGTCTCTGCCTGTTCCTTCTCGTTGTAGCTTTGCATCGCGCTGACGATGATGGCGATGAACAGGTTGAGCATGGTGAAGGTGGCGACCAGGATGAAGGGTACGAAGAAGGCCCAGGCATAGGGGTAGTTTTCCATCACCGGGCGGGCGATGCCCATCGACCAGCTTTCCAGTGTCATCACCTGGAACAGGGTGTAGAGCGAGCGGCCGATGTCGCCGAACCATTCCGGGTGGGCGGCGGCGAACAGTTTGGTGGCGATCACCGCAAACACATAAAAAATGATCATCAGCACCATGGCGATGGAACCCAAGCCCGGAATTGCCGCCAGCAGCGCCCCCACCACCCGCCGCATGGAGGGCACCATGGTCAGGAGGCGCAGCACGCGCAAGACGCGCAGGGCGCGCAGCACGGCGAGCGGGCCGGTGGCCGGCAGCAGCGCAATGGCAACGACGCTGAAGTCGAACACGCTCCATGGGTCGCGCCAGAATGCCTGGCGGTGCACGTAGAGCCGCAGGGCGATTTCCACCACGAACACGCCAAGAATGAGCTGGTCGACCCCGAGAATCAATCCACCCGCTGCCGCCATCGCGGCGGGCCAGGTCTCCATGCCGAGCAGTGCCGCATTGAGCAGGATCAGGGCGATAATCGCGCCCTGCACGCGGGGATGTTCGATGAAGGCGCGCAGACGTTCACGCCCGACCGGCGCCACCGAGGTTTCCGTCATCGTTTACTGCGCTGCCTTGAGCGCGGCGATGCGCTCTTCCAGCGGCGGATGGGTCATGAACAGGCGCTTGATGCCGCCGTTGCCGCCGCCGGCGATGCCGAAGGCGGCCATCTTGTCGGGCAGCGGTTGCGGATGCAGGGCATTCAGCCGCTCCAGCGCGGCGATCATGTTGCGCCGCCCGGCGAGGCTGGCGCCGCCGCGATCGGCGCGGAACTCGCGCTGCCGCGAGAACCACATGACGATGATCGACGCCAGGACGCCCAGCACCAGTTCGGCAATGATCATCGTGACGAAAAAGGCCGGGCCATGGCCGCGCTCGTTCTTGAACACCACCCGGTCCACGGTGTGGCCGATCACCCGCGAAAGGAACATGACGAAAGTATTTACCACGCCCTGGATCAGCGCCATCGTCACCATGTCGCCGTTGGCGGCGTGGGCGACTTCATGGCCCAGCACCGCCTCGGCTTCCGGTCGGGTCATCTGTTGCAGCAGGCCGGTGGAGACGGCAATGAGCGAACTGTTCTTGGTCATGCCGGTGGCAAAGGCATTGACGTCGGGCGAATCGAAAATCCCGACCTCGGGCATCTTGATGCCGGCTGTCGTCGAGTATTTCCTGACGGTTTCCACCAGCCAGAACTCGGTCGAATTCGCCGGCGCCTCGATCACCTGTACGCCCATCGACCTCTTCACAGACCATTTGGAAATGGCCAGCGAGACGAAGGCGCCACCGAAGCCCATAACCGCCGCGAAGATCAGCAGCGAGGTGAGGTTCAGGCCCTGGGCAGTGAGGTAGGGCTCCACCCCAAGCAGGCGCATGGTGATGGACAGCACCAGCAAGATGGCCATGTTGGTGCCGAGGAAGAGCAGGGTGCGTTTCATTGGGATGTTCTCCTTGTGTCTATCCAATTTATTCGGCAGGGCACTTCAATGTGCGCAAAGAGGCGCCCCGCCGTGAGTGATTATCTGTCATCGTATGGTTCAAAAGCACGGCAAGGCCCCAGTATTGTCGCGATGACGATCGCGTTTTGCACGTCCATCCGGGTGCCCATAAGTGATCGCCTGGAAAAACGACGTCGCGGCAGAGGAGAAGAAACGCTCGGCACCTTGACTGCGCCAAATTGGCCAACGGCCATCTTGGGCGATGCTGCCGGTGCCGGGACTTCCATCAACTCCTCTGGTAATTCATCAAGAGGCCATCTCTGCGCGTCGTTTTTCTCCGCTTGCGGTCCGAAGCGTCTCATCAAGAACTGGAACAGCACGATGGCGACAAATATCGAAAGGTAGGTTAATTCCTTGGGGATTTCTTGCATGGCGGTCTACCTTACTTCCTTGAAGTCGCAATGGGTTCGTCTGCAGTGCTGGCGATCTCTTCGCGCATGACGGTATCGGCCTGCAGGTTCTTCATGCGGTAATAGTCCATGATGCCCATGTTTCCCTGGCGAAACGCCTCGGCCATGGCGCGCGGCACTTCGGCCTCGGCTTCCACGACGCGTGCCCGCATCTCCTGTTCCTGCGCGACGGCCATGGCACGACGTTCTTCGGCCTTCGCCTGGGCAATCTGCTTGTCGGCGTTGGCCTGGTCGATCTGCAGCTTGGCGCCGATATTTTCACCCACAGTCACGTCCGCGATGTCGATGGACAGGATCTCGAAGGCCGTGCCTGCGTCCAGGCCCTTGGCCAGGATATGCTTGGAAATGTGATCGGGATTCTCAAGCACGCTCTTGTGGCTGGCCGCCGCGCCGATGGTGCTGACCATGCCTTCGCCGACGCGGGCGACAATGGTCTCTTCGCCGGCACCGCCGACCAGTCGTTCGATGTTGGTGCGCACCGTGACCAGGCAAACGGCGATCAGCTGAATGCCGTCCTTGGCCACCGCCGCCACTTTTGGCGTCTGGATCACCTTGGGCAGCACGGACATCTGTACCGCCTCCAGCACATTGCGTCCGGCCAGATCAATCGCTGCGGCGCGCTTGAAGGGCAGGGCGATATTGGCCTTGTCGGCCGAGATCATGGCATTGACCACACGTTCGACGTTGCCGCCCGCGAGGAAGTGGGCTTCCAGATCGTTGATGGAGACGTCGAGCCCGGCCTTCACCGCGCTGATCCGCGCTGTGACCACCGTGGTCGGCGGCACACGGCGCAGGCGCATGCCGATCAGCGTAAGCAGTCCTACGTAGGCCCCGGAAGCCCATGCGGCGATCCAGAGGGGAACGGGTACCAGATACAGAATAAAGGCCAGTCCTGCTACCACAAGTAAAAGTGCGCCGAAGCCACCCGTCATGCCAGCCAAAATATCGATCATTGCTTACTCCTGTGTTGTTGTTGTGCGGCACTTGCTGCACAAGGACTACTGTCGTACGCCTGGCTGCGACTATTCGCTACTGTTCATGAAACCGAGCAGGTGCAGCAGGCTGGTGAAGAGGTTGAAGATGGAAACGAACAAGGTTACGGTCGCCATCACATAATTGGTTTCGCCGCCGTGGATGATGTTGCTGGTTTCATAGAGAATCAGGCCGGACATCAGCAGCACGAAAGCGGACGAGACGGTCAGCGAGAGCGCCGGAATCTCGAAGAAGATTGCCGCCAGACCGGCGAGGAAAGCCAGCAGGATGCCGACCATCAGGAAGCCACCCATGAAACTGAAATCCTTCCTGGTGGTCAGCGCGTAGCCGGACAGGCCGAGGAAGATCGCTGCCGTGCCGCCCATGGCCATCATCACCGTCTGGCCGCCGTTGGGCAGGCCAAGATAATGGCTGACGATGGGGCCGAGCGTGTAGCCCATGAAGCCGGTCAGGGCGAACACCGAGACGATGCCCCAGCTGCTGTTACGCAGTTTTGCGGTTATAAACAACAGACCGAAATAGCCGATCAGCGTAATGATCAGACCGGGATGCGGCAACTGCAGGGCCACCGCCGAGGCGGCAGTGACGGCGGCGAACAGTAGTGTCATCGACAGCAGCATGTAGGTATTACGGATGACCTTGTTGCTGGCCAGTACCGCTTGGCCGGTGGTGCGGCTGGCGTTGCCTGTGGGCAGCGAATGAATGGAACTCATCGCGGACTCCTTTTCTAATAAATTAGGGTTCTAGTTTGGGTTCGATGCCTTAGATGCCGAAGCGATACCCTGCTCATCGCTGGCATCGCCGGACGTAGCGATCTTGACGGCGCCGTGCCGGTGTTCCCTTTGCCGTTCCAGCCGGCGCGCCACCGCGCGTTCGGCGCGATCGGCGGCGCGGTCGATTGCAATATATAGGTCAGGCTCGGTATCTTCAATCATCACGTCCGGCGTGCCGGGCAGGGGGATCTGGATGCGGCAGCGCTTATCGTTCCCGCCGCGCGGGCCGTTGATGTCGAATAGCCGCACGGCGATCTTGCGCACATCATGACTGGCCCAGCTAAGGGCAAACCGCAGGCGCCGTTCGGTATGCTCGCGCAATCCTTCGGTCAGATCGAAGCCATTTGTCTGTATTTCGATATGCATGATTTACCTACCTGATCTGTTGGGTTGGCAGAGAATGCATGCTAGGGCAAAAACATCCATCCGACAAATCGAATATAAATACGATATAAGTCGAAAAATACGATGTATTACGAATGTGTGGCGAGCCTGGCGCTTCAATGAATCGCCGCAGCTTGCACAGCGCCTCTTGCCGGGGCCTGGCTTGAAAAAACGTGCGCGAGTTATCTTGCGCACAGCTTACTCACATCTTTTCCACCGCATTCCCACAGTTTGTTCACTCCCCATCGAGCAAACCCGCGAGTAGACTCCCATGCTTGGCAAAAAACGCCATGAGGAGAGAAAATGGCCCAGGCCCTAAGTGCAGCAGGTGCCCAACCCTACGCACAGACATACATGACTGGACAAGTTGACGCCCAGGTTGCCGCGCTCAAGCTGCCGCCGCACTCGATCGAGGCCGAGCAGTCGTTGCTGGGTGGCTTGCTGCTCGACAATCAGGCGTGGGATCGCATTGCCGATCAGGTGAATGAGTCGGATTTTTATCGCGACGATCACCGGCGCATCTTTGCCCACATCCGCAAGCTCGTTGAAGCCGGGCGTCCGGCTGACGTGGTCACCGTGTTCGAATCCATCGAACACGCCAATCAGGCCGAGCAGACCGGCGGGTTGGCCTATCTCGGCGAGATCGCCAATGCCACGCCCTCTGCCGCGAATATTCGTCGTTACGCCGAAATCGTGCGCGAGCGGGCGGTGCTGCGCAAGCTGGTGACGGTTGGCGACGAAATCGCCGGATCGGCGCTTAACCCCGCCGGTCGTGACGTCAAGCAACTGCTCGACGCCGCTGAGCAGAAAGTATTCGAGATTGCCGAGGCGGGCAACCGCTCGATGCAGGGTTTTCAGGCAATCACGCCAATTCTCGGCGGTGTCGTCGAACGCATCGAGGTGCTCTACAACCGCGAGAACCCTTCAGATATCACCGGGCTGGCGACCGGATTCCATGACCTTGACCGCATGACCAGCGGCCTGCAGCCGGGCGACATGATTGTCGTCGCCGGCCGGCCGTCGATGGGCAAGACGGCTTTTGCGCTCAACATTGCCGAGCACGTCGGCATGGAACTGCGCAAGCCCGTGGCGATTTTCAGCCTGGAAATGTCCGGTCCGCAACTGGCGATGCGTTTTCTTTCATCGGCGGGCCGGCTCGACCAGACCAAGATTCGTACCGGCAAGCTGTCGGATGAAGATTGGGAAAAGATGTCGATGGCCCTCGGCAAGCTGCACGATGCGCCCATCCATATCGATGAAAGCGGCATGCTCAACGCCTCCGACCTGCGCGCGCGCGCGCGCCGCCTGCACCGCCAGTGCGGCCAGCTCGGGCTGATCGTGATCGACTACCTGCAACTGATGAGTTCGGTGAAGAACAACGAAAACCGCGCCACCGAAATATCGGAGATATCGCGCTCCATCAAGGCGCTGGCGAAGGAACTGCAAGTGCCGATCATCGCCCTCTCGCAGCTTTCGCGCAAGGTCGAGGAGCGCAACGACAAGCGCCCGCTGATGAGCGACCTGCGCGAATCGGGTGCGATCGAGCAGGATGCCGACATCATCATGATGATGTACCGCGAGGAGTATTACAAACCCGACACCACGGAAAAAGGCGTTGCCGAAGTCATCATCGGCAAGCACCGTAACGGCCCGACCGGCATGACCAAGCTGACCTTCCTCGGCGAATACACAAGATTCGAGAATTTCGCGTCGCCCGGCTCGTATTGAACTTGCTCGCCGCGAAAGTCGGCGCTGGCGGGACGGCGTAGAAACATCACCCCGCAGTCTCGCCGCCGGGCCGCCCCAAGGCGAGACGGCACGCGGCGCCAGCCGCAATCCGCGCCCCAAACTTGAATGGGGGCACCCCGAAATAAACGAGCAGAGCGAGTCAACAGTCACCCCTCCCGCGAGGGAGGGGCCGGGGGAGGGCGGTCTTTAATTCACCAGCGACCAGTCACCATTCTTGACCTCGATCAGGCGGAACGCCGACAGGTCGAGCCCCATGTGATCGGTGGGTGACATGTTGACCTTGCCGGCGGTGCCGATGAAGTCCCTGGTTTTTTCAATCTCGTCGCGCACCTTGGCCTTGTCGGTGCTGCCCGCCCGTTTGATGGCCTCGACGACCATCATCAGGCCGTCGTACGCGTGGCCACCGAAGGTGGAGACATCTGCCTTGTAACGCTCGTTGTAAGCCTTCTTGTAGGCCATGACGACCGGTTTCTGCGGGTCCTTGGCGTCGAGCTTGTCGGCGACCAGCAGGGCGGCGGCGGGCAGGCGTACACCTTCGGCCGCCGCGCCGGCGAGCTTGATGAACTCCTCCGAAGCGACGCCGTGGGCGTGATACAGCGGCAGCTTGATGCCGAGTTGCTGGTAGTTCTTGGTCACGATCGCCGGGCCCTGGCCGAGGCCGAAGACAAAGACGGCCTGCACGCCCGGCGCATTGCGAATCTTGGTCAGTTGCGGGCTCATGTCAGTGTCCTTGGGGCCGTAGGTTTCGTTGGCCACCAGCGTGATGCCCATCTTGGCGGCCATGGCTTCGGTTTCCCGCTTGCCCGACTGGCCGAATCCGGAAGTTTCGGAGAGCAGGGCGACCTGGGTCAGGTTGCGTTTCTTCATGTCCTCAAAAACCTTTTCGGCGGCCATGCGGTCGGTGTGCGGGGTCTTGAAAACCCATTTTTTCACCGGCTCGATGATGACGACCGCACCGGCCAGGGAAATGAAGGGCAGGCCGGCCTTTTCAACCAGCGGCACCATCGACATGGTGCTGCCGGTCGTCGTGCCGCCGACGATCAGATCGACCTTGTCCTCTTCGATCAAGCGCTTGGCGAAACCGTTGGCCTTGCCGGCATCACTGCCATCGTCGTAATGTATGAGCTGGATCTGTCGCCCGATCACGCCACCTTCCTTGTTGATCTTTTCGACATACATTTGCAGCGTCTTGAGTTCCGGGTCGCCGAGAAACGCGGCAGGGCCGGTGACGGACAGGACCGAGCCGAGCTTGATCGGCTCGTTGGCGAAGGCACTGGAGAGCGTCAGGGCGCCGGCGATGGTGGCGCCGGCAACGGCCAGGCCAAGTTTTTTGAATAATTGCTTCATTTGATTTATCTCCTCTTTGTTATAAAAATTATGGTTTGCTGCGTTGATCGATGACACGCTGCGCCTTGCCGCCCTGGATGCGCGGAATGGACCCAAAATCCATCACCCGCACTTCGGTCGATACGCCAATCAGCGACTTGATGTGGTGGCGCAGCAGATGGGCGACTTCCTGGCGTTCCGTGCCGGTGACCTTGAAACTCGCCTCGCGCTGCAACTCGCATTTCACTTCGAGCGCGTCCAGATGGCCTTCACGGGTAACGATCAACTGGTAGTTGCCAGAGAGGCGCGGGTCCTTGAGGATCAGTTCCTCGACCTGCGTCGGAAAGACATTCACGCCGCGGATGATCAGCATGTCGTCGGAGCGGCCGACAATCTTGCCGATGCGGCGCATCGAGCGCGACGTCGGCGGCAACAGGCGGGTGAGGTCGCGCGTGCGGTAACGGATGACCGGGAAAGCCTCCTTGGTCAGCGAGGTGAATACGAGTTCGCCTTCCTCCCCGTCGGGTACGACCGCACCCGTTTCCGGGTTGATGATCTCGGGGTAAAAGTGGTCTTCCCAGATCACCGGGCCGTCCTTCGATTCGAAGCATTCGCAGGCGACACCGGGACCGAGCACTTCCGAGAGACCATACACATCAACGGCATCGATATTCATCTTGGCCTCGATCTCGCCGCGCATCGCCTCGGTCCACGGTTCGGCGCCGAACATGCCCATGCGTAGCGAGGAGGTGCGCGAGTCCAGGCCTTGTTTTTCGAATTCCTCGGCCAGCACCAGCATGTATGAAGGCGTCACCATGATGATGTCGGGACGGAAATCGTTGATGATCTGGATCTGTTTTTCGGTCTGTCCGCCGCTCATCGGGATGACCGTGCAGCCGAGGTGTTCGGCGCCGTAGTGGGCGCCCAGGCCACCCGTAAAGAGACCGTAGCCGTAACCCACATGAACGATGTCGCCGGGCCGCCCGCCCGCGGCGAAAATCGAGCGGGCCATCAGGCTGGACCAGGTGGCGATGTCGTTCTGGGTGTAGCCGACCACGGTCGGCTTGCCGGTCGTGCCGGAGGAGGCGTGCACCCGCACGACCTGTTCGCGCGGCACCGCGAACATGCCGAACGGATAGTTTTCGCGCAAATCGGATTTGGTGGTGAATGGGAACCTGGCCAGATCCGCTAATTCATGGAAATCGTCCGGATGAATACCGGCCGCATCAAACTTGCTGCGATAGTGGGGGACGTTGGCGTAGACGTGCTGCAGGGTCTTTTTCAACCGCTCCGTCTGTAGCGCGGTAATTTCGTCGCGACTGGCTGTTTCGATGCTTGCAAATGCTTGCGCTTGCGGTCTATTGGCCGCCATGCTCTTCTCCCGGCTGCTGATTTATTTTTGGCAAAGCATGAAAATTACCACATTGAACAAGTGGTTGCGAAAATCATCGCCTGCCATGTCGCTTCAAGGCAGCTTGGAACAGGCAGTTCAGGGCATAATGGCGCTCCTGATCCACCGGCCCGCATGTGCAATAAGAGGTCACGGATCAACCAGAAACCCGGGAGGAGGGGCTTCATGAACGGCGAGTGGCTGCCGCAATTTCTGCAATTTCTGTTTTCCGGCATTACGGTCGGCGCAGCCTATGCCCTGGCGGCATTGGGATTTACGCTGATTTACAACGCCAGCAACGTGATCAATTTCGCCCAGGGCGAATTCATCATGCTGGGCGGCATGCTGACGGTGTTCTTCCTGCAGGCGGGCCTGCCGATGCCGGTCGCGGTGCTGCTGGCGATTTTCATTCCCGCCCTGGTCGGCATCCTGATCGAGAAGCTGGCCATCGAGCCGGTGAAAAACGCCGAAGTGACGACGCTGATCATCATCACCATCGGCGCCGCGCTGGTGATTCGCGGCGTGGTGCAGATTTTCCTCGGCAAGGGCACGCACAGTTTTCCGCCGTTTTCAAGCGCGGAGCCGATTGCCATTGCCGGCGCCACGCTGCTGCCGCAAAGCCTGTGGGTGCTTGGCGTCGCGGCGCTGGTGGTCGTGGCACTGGGCTGGTTCTTCAGTCGCACGCTGATGGGCAAGGCAATTCTCGCCACCTCCTACAACCGCCTGGCCGCCCAGCTGGTCGGTATCAACACCAGCCGCGTGCTGTTCATCAGTTATGCCCTGTCGGGCGCGCTCGGTGCGATCGGTGGCATTTTGCTGACGCCGATCACCCTGACCTCCTACGATGTCGGCATCATGCTCGGCCTCAAGGGTTTTGTCGCCGCCGTGGTCGGCGGACTCGGCAGCGGGCTGGGTGCCGTGGTGGGCGGTCTGCTGGTCGGCATTCTGGAAGCCATGGGCGCCGGCTACATTTCCTCGGCGTACAAGGATGCGATTCCCTTCGCGCTGATTCTGCTGATCCTGTTCTTCATGCCGCGTGGCCTGTTCGGCGGCAAGGTCACGGATCGGGTTTGAATTAAATGCCCCCACGCTCACTTTGTGCGGCCCGGCAGGAGGCCTGATGTTCAGATCCCAATTTTTCGGATTGATTGTTCTCGCCGTCATTCTGGTCGTCTTGCCGTTTGTGCTGCCGAACAACTTTTACCTCGATCTGGCGATCCGCATGCTGATCAATGCCTGCATCGTGCTCGGGCTCAATCTGCTGATCGGCTTTGCCGGCCAGATCAGCCTCGGCCACGCCGGCTTCGTCGGCATTGGCGCCTACGCCTCGGCGGTTTTGACGACGCACTACAGTTGGTCGCCGCTGGGCGCCATGCTGGCAGGCGCGCTTGCAGCGGGCGTGCTGGCGGCGCTGGTGGCACGCCCGATTTTCAAGTTGAAGGGCCACTATCTGGCGATGGCAACCCTGGGGCTCGGCATCATCATCTCGATCATCGTCAGGAACGAGGCGGCCCTGACCGGCGGGCCGGATGGCATGCCGGTGGCGGCGCTGGCGCTGTTCAGCTTCGAGATATCCGGGGAAAAGCAGTGGTACTGGGTGGTTTCCGGCATCCTGCTGTTCAGCCTGTGGGCTTCGCTCAACCTGATCGACTCTCCCTTCGGGCGGGCCCTGCGCGCCCTCCATGGCTCGGAGGTGGCTGCGCAGGTGGTCGGTGTCGACGTGGCGAAGTACAAGTTGGCGATCTTCGTGCTGTCCGCCGTCTTCGCCAGCCTGATGGGCTCGGTGACGGCGCATTATGTCGGTTTTGTGACGCCCAACGTGGCGGATTTCTTCCATTCAATCGAACTGGTGACCATGGTGGTCATCGGCGGCATGGCCTCGATTTATGGTTCGGTGATCGGCGCCGTCCTCCTGACGGCGTTGCCGCAGGCGCTGGCCGGCTTTGAAGGCTGGGAAACCGTTGTCTTTGGTTCAATCCTGATGTTCTGCATGATCTTCATGCCCAAGGGGTTGGTGCCGACCCTGGCGGCAAAATTCGGGAGGCGGTGAATGGCGCTCCTCGAAGTCAGTAACCTCAGCAAGATTTTCGGCGGCGTGCGCGCCGTGCAGAATGTCAGCTTTGCTGTTGAAGCGGGGATCGTCTATTCGGTCATCGGCCCGAATGGCGCCGGCAAGACAACGCTGTTCAACCTCATCACCGGCATCTATACGCCAAGTGAAGGGCAGATTCGCCTGGACGGACGCGACATTGCCGGCGTCGCGCCGCATGAGCTGGCACGTTTCGGCATGGCGCGCACCTTCCAGAATCTGCAGGTGTGCATGAACATGACGGCGCTCGAAAATGTCATGGTCGGCGCGCATCTCAGGCTGGATCGCAATCTCTTCAAGGGCGCGCTGCGGCTGCCCGGCATCGCCCGGCGCGATGCCCTGCTGCGCGCGGAGGCGGCTGAGTTGATGCGGCTGGTCGGACTGGAGGCTTTCATCGACGCCCATGCCGACGCGATGCCCTATGGCGCCCTCAAACGGCTGGAAATTGCCCGCGCGCTGGCCGCCAAGCCGCGCGTGCTGTTTCTCGACGAGCCCGCCGCCGGATTGAACCCGACCGAAACCAGCGAGGTCGACAGCCTGATCCGCAAGGTCGCCGACTCGGGCGTGACCGTGGTGCTGGTGGAGCATGACATGAAGATGGTGATGAATATTTCCGACCAGATTCTGGTGCTCGACTATGGCAAGAAGCTCGCCGAGGGCACGGCTGCCGAAGTGCGGCGCAATCCCGACGTAATCGCGGCCTATCTCGGCACCCACCAATAGATCCCACCCCGCAAACGCCGCTGCGCGCCGTTCTCCCCTCAAGGGGCCAAGAAACTCTTGGGGCGGCCCGGCGAGTTTCTTGAAAGGTAGAAGACGATGCGCAGCCTGACATTGCGAACGATTACCGACGAACACCGCAACCAGTGGCAACTGGGCCATGCGCTGGCCGATCTGGCCGATGAGATCGAGCATGGTGCGCAGCCCGATACCCGTTTCTTCGAGGCGGTGTTCACCTACATCGACGAATACTCGAACCACATGCACAACCCGCGCGAGGAGGCGCTCCTGTTCGGGTTGTTGCGTGAGCGAGACCCGACGCTGATTCCGCTCATCGACGAGTTGTCTCTGGAACATCTCGACGGCGCCTCCCTGATTGCCCGCCTGCGCGCCGCCTTGGCGGAATCCCACAGTGAAGCGGGGCGGCCGCTGTTCGCCGAGGCGTTGCGCGAACTGGTCGCCGAAATTCGCAGCCACATCGGCAAGGAAGAGGGCAAGCTGATGCCCCGCGCCCACAAGGTGCTGACGGCCGAAGATATTGCCAAACTCGATGCGGTGCTCTCCGACGCGGATCATCCGCAGTTCGGCACCAAGCGCCAGGCGGAGTTCCGCGAGCTCTACCATCGTGTGGTCAATCTGGCGCCGGAATCGGTCGGCCTGGGCGGGTCGACAGCCGGACAGCTGATGCGCGGCGCCGCCGCCACGGTGCGCGAATCCGTCCTCGCCGTGCGTGGCGTGGAAAGCTGTTATGGGCGGATTCGGGCGATCAAGGAAATCAGTCTGGAGATTCGCGGCGGCGAACTGGTCGCCCTGGTTGGCGCCAACGGCGCCGGCAAAACGACCCTGCTGCGGGCGATCTCCGGCGTGCAGCCGGTGGTCGCCGGAACCATCATCTTTGACGGCGAGGACATCACGCAGCTCAGTGCCGACCGGCGCGTCAGCCTGGGCATCTGCCAGGTGCCCGAGGGGCGCCAGGTTTTCGGTCCGTTGACGGTCGAAGACAACCTGCGACTGGGCGCCATCACGCAATCCAAAGGTCGGCTCACCGTCGGGCTGGAGCGCGTCTATGAAACTTTTCCGGTGCTCAAGGAAAAACGCCATCTGCCCGCCGGCACGCTCTCCGGCGGCCAGCAGCAGATGTTGTCGATCGGCCGGGCGCTGATGGGGCGGCCGAAGCTGCTGTTGCTGGACGAGCCGTCGATGGGCCTGGCACCACTGCTGGTCGAGGAGGTATTCAACGTCGTGCGCACCCTGAAATCGCAGGGCATGACCATTTTCCTGGTCGAACAAAATGCTTACGCCGCCCTCGAAATCGCCGACCGCGGCTACGTCATGGAAACCGGATCAATCACGCTCACCGGAACCGGGCAGGAACTGCTCGACAACGAGCAGGTGCGCGCCGCCTACCTCGGCATCTGAATAAACGCCCGCCCCCCTTCGCCCCCCTCGCGGGGGGTTATCGTTAGCGCGCTGCGCGCGGATATTACGGGGAGCTGTCGTATTTGCAGCTGAGCGGGTAGCGCCTTCGGCGCGTGCCGCGTTTGCTTGGGGCGGCCCGGCGCAAACGCTGCTGTGGTTCGATCCGCTGGAAAAGTCGGCGCTGGCGGGACGGCGCAATTCGGCAGCAGCTTTCCCGCAGGGCCGCCCAAAGGGAAAGCGGCACGCGCCGCCAGGCGCAAACCGCTCAGTCGTATCGACGGAGCACCCCGTGACAAACGAGCGCAGCGAGTACTAAATAACCCCCCGCGAGGGGGGCGAAGGGGGGCGGGTATTTATTACAGCACTTCCGCGGCGTGATCGGCCAGCCGAGAACGTTCGCCCCGCTGCAAGGTGATGTGACCGGAATGCGCCCAGCCCTTGAAGCGGTCGACGACGTAAGTCAGGCCGGACGAGCCTTCGGTCAGATAGGGGGTGTCGATCTGCGCGATGTTGCCCAGGCAAACCACCTTGGTGCCCGGCCCGGCCCGGGTGATCAGGGTTTTCATCTGCTTCGGCGTGAGGTTTTGCGCCTCGTCGATGATGAGGAATTTGTTCAGGAAAGTGCGGCCGCGCATGAAGTTGAGCGACTTGATCTTGATGCGGCTCTTGATCAAGTCCATGGTCGCGGCGCGCCCCCAGTCGCCGGAATAGCTTCCGCCGGCCTTGTCGCCATCTGCGGCGGGTTTGTTGAGTACTTCGAGGTTGTCCTCCAGCGCGCCCATCCACGGCGTCATCTTTTCTTCCTCGGTACCGGGCAGGAAGCCGATGTCTTCGCCCACCGGCACGGTGACGCGGGTGATGATGATTTCGGCAAAGCGCTTTTGCTCCAGAGTCTGGGTCAGCGCGCTGGCCAGCGTCAGCAGCGTCTTGCCGGTGCCGGCCTGGCCGAGCAGCGTGACGAAGTCGATGTCGGGATGCATCAGCAGGTTCAAGGCGAAATTCTGCTCGCGGTTTCTTGCCGTGATGCCCCATACCGCGTGCTTGGCATGGCTGTAATCGGTGAGCGTCTCAAGCTCTGCCGTCTTGCCAGCGCCGACTTTCACCCAGGCCTGCAGGGGCTGCGGGCCGTCTTGCCAGACGAATTCATTGACCAGCAGATCGGGGCAGAGCGGGCCCTTGATCCGGTAGTAGGTGCGGCCATCTTTCTTCCAGGATTCCAGGCCCTTGCCATGCGTGTCCCAAAAATCTTCAGGTAGTTCCAGGCTGCCGGTATAGAGGAGGTCGGTGTCTTCCAGTACCTTGTCGTTGAAGTAATCCTGCGCATCGAGGCCCAGCGCGCGGGCCTTGATGCGCATGTTGATGTCCTTGGTGACGAGGATCACCGGCCGTTGCGGCAGTTGCTGGTGCAGATGCATCGCCACGGCAATGATCTGGTTGTCGGCGCGCGAAGTCGGTAGCGAGATGGGCAACACGCTGTTGATCGCTTCGGTTTGCAACAGCAGGTGTCCGCTCGCCAGGCCGTGCGACGGGCCGGCCAATTCGATGCCCGCGGCGATGCAGGCTTCGCAACTGCTGACGATCTCGTCAAGCAGACGGCTGGTCTGGCGGGCGTTACGCGCCACTTCCGACATGCCCTTCTTGTTGGCGTCGAGCTCTTCGAGCGTCATCATCGGCACGTAGATGTCATGTTCCTCGAAGCGGAACAGCGAGAGCGGATCGTGCATCAGCACATTGGTGTCGAGCACAAACAGCTTGGTGGGCTTGCCCGGCTTGGTGGTGCGCTTGGCGTTCATGACACTCCGATCGGTGGGGCTTTACAGCGCTTGCAGGGTGGTCAGAACCTCGGCGGCATGACCATCGGCCTTGATGCCGCGCCACTCGCGGGCCAGGTAGCCGTTGCGGTCGATCAGGAAGGTGCTGCGTTCGATGCCCTTGACCTGCTTGCCATACATGTTCTTGAGCTTGATGACGTCGAACAGGATGCAGGCGGTTTCATCGGCGTCGCAGAGCAATTCGAAGGGTAGGCCCAGCACGCTCTTGAAATTCTCATGCGACTTGATGCTGTCGCGCGACACCCCCCAGACGCTGCTGCCGGCCTTGACGAAGTCGCCATGCAGGTCGCGAAATTGTTGCGCCTCGGTGGTGCAGCCGGGCGTGCTGTCCTTGGGATAAAAATAAACCACCAGCGGATTACCGCGTTGCGCGGAGAGGGTGAAGGTCTTGCCGGAGGTGGCGGGCAGGGAGAAATCTGGAACTTCCAGGCCAACGGCGGAAGGTGTGGGTGAATTGCTCATGTGGCGTGCCTCCAGTCGGATAAAAATTCGTTGCCCTGCAACAGCAGGGTGCCGTGGCGTCCTGGTACCTTGCCCACCACGATCTCATGTCGGGGAAGTTTATCCACGGCAAGGCCGGTAGCCAGCGCCTGAATAGATGTGAGTTCGTAGCCCTGTTCCCGCCAGCCGGTCAGGAGTTCCTCGATCAGCTCGACCCGCTGCGTCGCGCCAGGTTCGATGCGCAGGGTGAAGACATGGCCGGTCGGGGGTGGCGTGGCGGTGAGCGCCAGCAACTGCTCGCACACGGCGTGCGGGTCGGGTTTCGCCAGCTCGGCGAGTTCGTCAAGCGTCGGCAGGGTGGTGGGAAATTGCGGGCAGCGCACGATCTCGCCATGCCATACCGGCACAAACGGATGGCTGCCACGGGTGTCGCTGGCATAGGCGAAATTGCAACGCTGGGTCAGGCGCAGGCTATGCGGGTTGCCGCGCCAGCCGGGGGCGGCATGCAGCAGGGGGGGCGCGGAAAATACTTCCTCGAAGGCGGCCATGGCGCGCTTGAGTTGCGTTTCGCTCCAGGATGCGTCAGCTTTTTCCACTTCAGCCAGCCAGCGCAGCGCGTCCCAGCCGTGCAGGCCAACCTCGAAGCCCTCGTCACGCACATGACGCAGGATGTCGGCACAGCGCCGGCCGATATGCGGTGCCGGCAGCAGCGTGCCGTACAGCAGCGGGCGCAGTCCGAAGTGTCCGGTCAGTGAGGTGTGGCTGGCGCGACCATGCATCTGTGGTTGCCCGGCATGGCCTAGCGCGCGTCCGGAGCGGTCGGGGCCCAGGGCGAAAACAAAGCTCGCGTTGGCGCGGTGGCGGCGCAGCAGGTCGGTCAGCAGCGGCACGCCGACGCAGGCGGCGCGATAGCCGGGAACTTCAATTCTGAGAGCGATGCGCGGCATGAAGGGTACGGTCGATTGGGGATAGAGGTGGTCTCGGTCGGGGCTGCCGCCGCCGCTTGGTGGTCAGCCTAGGAGCGGGCAATCAGCCAGACGCCGAGGATGATGAAGCCGATGCCCAGCAATTTCTGTGCGCCGAGCGGTTCGTTGAGCAGGGCCCAGGCGGCGAGGGCATTGATCAGGTAGCCGATCGACAGCATCGGGTAGGCGATGCTGACCGGCACGCGCGAGAGCGCCATGATCCAGATGATCAGACTGATGGCATAGCAGGTCATGCCGGCCAGAATGGCGGGGTGCATGGCCAGCTTCATGCCGACGGGGAAGGCGTTCTGCCAGTGAAACTCAAAATGGCCGATGGCGTTGGTGCCGGTCTTCAGCAGCAGTTGCGCTACAGCATTCAGCAGCACGCCGGTCAGCACCAGGGTCAGGCTGACGGCATTCATGGGGCGGGTGAAATCTCGATGATCAATGCGGCGGCCACCACACGGCCCTCAGTCATCAGGATGTTGTAGGTGCGGCAGGCCGCAGGCGTATCCATCACTTCGATGTTGCGACCGGCCTCGATCAGCGGCCGCAGCAGCGCGGGCGGGGGAAAGCGTTGCCGGTTGCCGGTACCCAGCAACAGGACATCGCAGCGCAGCTTGGCCAGCGGTTCAAGGTGGCTGTGGGCGAGCGCGGCGAAATCGTCAGGCCCCCAATCCAGGTCGAGGTGGTCGGGCAGCAGCAGCAGGCTGCGTCGCAGTTCGCGACCGTCGACGGAGACGTGGTTGTCGCCATAGCCGGTGACGGCGTGGAGGGTGCTGAGCGAGTCGGCGTGAAGTTTCAAGGTGGCGAAGTGTGGTGGGGGAGCAACTTCTGCTCGTTTGGGTCATGTGGATCAGGCTCAGGCTGGGTTAAGATTATAACCTTTCACTTTTATCGCTTTCGCGCCCCAGACCGCCATGCAACCCGTCCTCAAATCGAACAAACTTGCCAGTGTGTGCTACGACATCCGTGGACCGGTGCTGGCACGAGCGCGCCAGATGGAGGAGGATGGCCATCGTGTCATCAAGTTGAACATCGGCAACCCGGCGGCTTTCGGTTTCGAAGCGCCTGAGGAAATCGTCGTTGATGTGATCCGCAACATCCGCGATGCCTCTGGTTATTCGGACTCCAAGGGCTTGTTCGCGGCGCGCAAGGCGGTGATGCATTATTGCCAGCAAAAGCACATTGCCGACGTCGGCATCGACGATATCTACCTTGGCAACGGCGTTTCAGAACTGATCGTCATGTCGATGCAGGCGCTCCTGAACTACGGCGACGAGGTGCTGGTGCCGGCCCCCGATTATCCGCTGTGGACGGCCGCTGTCACGCTGTCCGGCGGTACGCCGCGGCATTACATCTGCGATGAAGGCGCCGGCTGGCTGCCCGATATCGCCGACATCCGCGCCAAGATCACGGCGCAGACGCGCGCCATCGTCGTCATCAATCCCAACAACCCGACCGGGGCACTGTATCCGGATGACCTGTTGCAGGAGATCATCGAGCTGGCGCGCCAGCACCAGTTGATCGTGTTTGCCGACGAGATCTACGACAAGGTGCTCTACGACGGCCACACGCACACTTCGCTGGCCAGTCTCGCCGACGACGTGCTGTTCATCACCTTCAATGGCCTGTCGAAAAACTATCGTGCCTGCGGTTTTCGCGCGGGCTGGATGATCGTTTCTGGCGAAAAGCGCCATGCGGAAGATTATGTCGAGGGGCTGGGCATCCTGGCTTCGATGCGGTTGTGTTCCAACGTGCCGGGACAGCACGCGATCCAGACCGCGCTGGGTGGTTACCAGAGCATCGATGAGCTGGTCGGCCCGCACGGTCGGCTGACCAAGCAGCGCGACCTGGCGTGGCAACTGCTTTCTGACATTCCGGGTGTTTCCTGCGTCAAGCCGCAGGCGGCCCTCTATTGTTTTCCCCGCCTCGACCCGAAGATCTACCCGATCAGCGACGACCAGCAGTTCATCCTCGAACTGGTTGAAGCCGAAAAGGTGTTGCTGGTGCAGGGGCGCGGCTTCAACTGGCCGACCCCCGACCATTTCCGTGTCGTTTTCCTGCCCAACGTCGACGATCTCACCGAGGCCATCGGCCGGATTGCCCGGTTCCTCGAGCAATACCGCAAACGCTACGGCACCTGATTCACTTTTTACCTTTCAAGAGCTTTTATGAAACCAATCAATGTTGGATTGCTGGGCATCGGCACGGTCGGTGGCGGCACGTTTACTGTTCTTTCCCGCAATCAGGCGGAGATCACCCGGCGCGCCGGCCGACCGATTCGCGTGACGCAAGTTGCCGATAAAAATATCGAACTGGCCAACCAGATTACCGGTGGCAAGGTGGCGGTGACAGATGACGCGTTTGCCGTGGTGAACAATCCCGAAATTGATATCGTCATCGAACTGATCGGTGGCTGCGGCATCGCCAAGGACCTGGTACTGAAAGCCATCGAGAACGGCAAGCACGTCGTCACCGCCAACAAGGCGCTGGTGGCGATGCATGGCAATGAAATATTCGCCGCTGCCCAGAAAAAAGGCGTGATGGTGGCTTTCGAGGCGGCCGTGGCCGGTGGCATTCCCATCATCAAGGCGTTGCGCGAAGGCCTGACCGCCAATCGCATCCAGTGGATCGCCGGCATCATCAACGGCACTACCAACTTCATTCTCTCCGAGATGCGCGACAAGGGCCTGTCATTCGATGTCGTGCTCAAGGAAGCGCAGCGTCTCGGCTATGCCGAGGCCGATCCGACCTTTGATGTCGAAGGCGTCGATGCTGCGCACAAGCTGACCATCATGTCGGCGATCGCCTTCGGCATTCCGATGCAGTTCGACAAGGCGCATATCGAGGGCATCAGCAAGCTTCAAGCCGCCGACATCAAGTACGCCGAACAACTCGGTTATCGGATCAAGCTGCTCGGCATCACCAAGCGCACCCCGGAAGGCGTCGAACTGCGCGTGCATCCGACCCTGATTCCCGCCAAACGCCTGATTGCCAATGTCGAAGGTGCGATGAATGCCGTGCTGGTGCAGGGCGATGCGGTCGGCGCCACACTTTATTACGGCAAGGGCGCTGGCGCCGAGCCGACCGCCAGCGCGGTGATCGCCGATCTCGTCGATGTCACCCGCATGCACACCGCCGACCCCGAGCATCGCGTGCCGCACCTGGCCTTCCAGCCCGACCAGATGGAGGACCTCAAGGTGTTGCCGATCGGCGAGGTGACGACCGGCTACTATCTGCGTTTGCGGGTCGAAGACAAGCCGGGCGTGCTTGCCGACATCACGCGCATCCTGGCCGATCAGCAGATTTCCATCGACGCCATGATCCAGCGCGAGCCGGCCGAAGATGAAACGCAGACCGAGATCATCATGCTGACCCACATCGTGCGTGAAAAGCAGGTCGATGCGGCGATGCGCCTGATCGAGGCCTTGCCGGTCGTGACCGGAAAAATCGTCCGTTTGCGTCTCGAAGAGTTGAGCTAACAGTTCCCGCAGATGCTGGTCTATCTCGGCATCTGCGCCGTACTGGCTTTTCTGGCGGCGCTGTTGGCGGCGTTACTCGCCGTACCCATGTTGGCGTCGTTCGGCTTCGCCGTCCCGCCAGCGCCGACTTTCCATATCGCCTTCGCCGCCGGCGCGCTGCCTCTGATATTCGGCGCCATCATCCACTTTGTTCCGGTGCTGACGCGAACCGCCTCGCCCGGTCGCCCGCTCATTCTCCTTCCCCTTGTTGTGCAACCGGCCGGCCTGGTCACGCCGCTGGCACTGGCCGGAGTATTGCCGGGCTGGAGCCTGCATGCCGCGGCGAGCGTTATCTCGCTTGCAGCCTTGATTCTGCTGGTCTGGATCACCCGCCGTTTGCGGGCCACGCTGGGCACGGCGCATCCCGGCGCGCGCTGGTATGGGGCCGCGCTGTTGTGCCTGTTTTTCGCCGTCAGCCTGGTGCTGGTGTGGCTGGCGCAACCAGAATCGGGCCCCTCCCTGCGCCTCTTTCATTTGCATCTCAATACCCTGGGCTTCATCGGTCTGGCGGCACTGGGCACACTGCCGGTGCTGTTGCCGACGGCGCTACGCCGTCCCGATCCGGGTGCCGCTGTTCGCTTGCGCCGCGACCTGCCAATTGCCGTGGGTGGCGTGGTGCTGGTTGCGGCGGGAGCGGGGGGCGGCAGTGGCGGTGCGTGGCTGGCCATTGTCGGTGCCGCCATGCTGCTCTGGGTCGTCGGTGGCAACCTGCTGGCATGGCAGCGGACATTTGGTTTACACGCGATAGTCGGCGCTGGCGCGGCGGCGTCAATGCTGGCGGCAACGTCGGGGCTCGCCATCCTGCTGTTGCTGGGCATGGCGCACGGCATGGGCTTGATGACTGCGCGACCGGCCAGCGCCGCCTTCGGCGCAGCCTTCCTGCTGCCGCTGGTCACCGGTGCACTGAGCCAGCTATTGCCGGTCTGGTGTCATCCCGCAGCTGATTCATTGCAGCGGCGCCTCCTGCATGAACGACTGACCTGGGGCAGCCGCTGGCGCGCCGCACTGTTTCTGGCCGGTGGCGTCTGGCTCGCGTTTGACGATTCCGGCGGCTGGCTGCCGGTTGCTGCCGGACTGCTGTTGTTTCTCATTGCGCTGCTGCGCGGATGGCTGGACAGTCCTAAGAGCAGCGACGATAATTCCCGCTCAATTTAGCCCTTGGCAACTCGACACTTTCATGAAATACATCTCGACACGCGGCGGCGGAGTGCCGCAGGATTTCAGCGACATTCTTCTCGGTGGCCTGGCCTCCGATGGCGGCCTGTATCTACCCGAAACCTATCCGCAGGTCAGTGCAGCCGAACTTGCTGAATGGCGCACGCTGCCCTATGCCGGACTGGCGCTGCGCATCCTCGAAAAATTCATCGACGACATTCCTTCCGACACCCTCAAAGTGCTGGTCGAACGTGCCTACACGGCCGATGCCTTCCGCCATGCGCGCCCCGGCCGCAATGCGAATGACATCACCCCGCTGACCACGCTCGAACCGGGCCTCTATTTGCTCGAACTGTCGAATGGCCCGACGCTGGCCTTCAAGGACATGGCGATGCAACTGCTCGGCAACCTGTTCGAGCATGTGCTGTCCGTGCGCGGCGAGACTATCAACATCCTTGGTGCCACTTCGGGCGATACCGGCTCGGCGGCGGAATACGCCATGCGCGGCAAGCATGGCGTGCGTGTTTTCATGTTGTCGCCGCATGGCCTGATGTCGGCTTTCCAGCGCGCCCAGATGTATTCGCTGCAGGAACCGAACATCTTCAACATCGCCATCGAGGCCATGTTCGACGACTGCCAGGACATCGTCAAGGCGGTTTCCAACGATGCCGCCTTCAAGGCGAAATACAAGATCGGCGCGGTCAACTCGATCAACTGGGCGCGGGTGCTGGCCCAGATTGTTTACTACTTCAAGGGCTATTTTGCGGCAACACGCAGCAATGACGAGCAGGTGTCGTTTGCCGTACCGTCGGGAAACTTCGGCAATATCTGCGCCGGCCACATCGCTCGCATGATGGGCTTGCCGATTCACCGGCTGGTCCTCGCCACCAACGAGAACGACGTACTCGACGAGTTCTTCCGCACCGGTGTCTACCGGCCGCGCGGCGCCAGCGATACCTGGGTGACATCGAGCCCGTCGATGGACATCTCCAAGGCGTCGAATTTCGAGCGCTTCGTCTTCGACCTGGTCGGTCGCGATCCGGCGGTGGTACGCGAACTGTGGTCCAAGGTGGATGCCGGCGGCAGTTTCGATCTGAATGGCACACCGTATCTCGCCCGTCTCGCGGATTTCCGTTTCGTTTCCGGCAAGAGCACCCATGCCGATCGTCTCGCAACGATCCGCGCTGTCTGGCAGCAGCACCAGCTGATGGTCGATACGCACACGGCCGATGCACTCAAGGTGGCGCGCGAACAGCGTGAAGCAGGTGTGCCGATGATCGTACTGGAAACGGCGCAGCCGGTGAAGTTCGCCGAGACCATCCGGGAGGCGCTGGGCTGCGATCCGCTGCGGCCCGCGGACTTCGACGGCATTGAAAAACTGCCGCAACGTGTCGCGGTGATGAAGGCAGATGCTCAGGCGGTTAAGGATTTCATCGTCCGCCATTGCACATGAACATCGACCAGGCCGCGCTTTGGTCCGAACGTTATGCCGAGGCCGGCGCGGATTATTATTTCGGCACGACACCCAACAAGTTTCTGGTTGCGCAGGCGCAACGCTTGCTGCCTGGCTGGACGGCACTGGCGGTAGCGGACGGGGAGGGTCGTAACAGTGTCTTCCTTGCCGAGACGGGGCTGCAGGTTACCGCCGTTGAAATTTCGCCAGTGGGTTTGCACAAGGCGCAGCGGCTGGCGGCCAGTCGCCATGTCGCGGTGAATTTCGTGCTGGCTGACGTCCTGCAATGGCAGGCGCCAACGCCATTCGATGTGGTGGTGGCCATCTTCGTGCAGTTCGTTGGCCCGGCCGAGCGGGCCGTGCTGTTCGACCGCATGCGCTCCGCCGTAAAACCTGGCGGTCTGCTGTTGATGCAGGGTTACACCCCGCAGCAACTTGAATACAGCACCGGCGGACCATCCGCCGAGGAAAACCTCTATACCGCGAAGCTGCTGGAGCAGGAGTTTTCCGGTTGGGAGATGCTGGAATTACGCGAGCATGAAGACGAACTCGCTGAGGGCGCCGGCCACAAGGGCCGTTCAGCCCTGATTGATCTGGTGGCGCGAAAACCTAGAGATAAATGACCGCCGGGAAAACCGTAACCGCCAGTACCAGCACCAGCCATTCCAGGTTATGGCGGGCCAGAAAACCCGTGAAGTGCAAAACCAGAACCGTGATGGCAACGATGTAATACAGAATGAACAACATGAAGATGATCTCCCAAGTCCGTTATGGTGCATGGTCTGTGCAGGGCGATTATAGGCACAATAGTTGCGCAGAATCCCTTGCCATGCGGCTTCCATGGGAAAAAATGCAACAACCGCTTGACGCTGGGGTTGGTAGTCCAGTTACAATGATACTTGGCTATGTGGCCTTTCATCTGAGGAGCAGACCAATATGAACAAAGGGGATCTCATCGAAATCGCAGCCAAGGAAGCCGATATCAGCAAGGCTGCCGCAGGCAAAGCGCTGGACGCGATTGTCGGTGCCGTTGTCAAATCAGTCGCCAAGGGCAATCCTGTTACTCTGGTAGGTTTCGGCACCTTCAAAGCTGCCAAGCGCGCCGCACGTACTGGCGTGAATCCCAAGACCGGCGAAAAATTGAAAATTGCGGCGACCACCGTGCCGCGCTTCACTGCGGGCACAGGTTTCAAGACTGCCGTTGCAGGCAAGAAAAAGGCCGCCAAGAAATAAACGGCAGTCTTCGCAGCATATAGAGGGGCGCGGCGTCTAGCCGGCGCCCCTTGTTTTTTGGTGCGTTTCAACTGGCGGGTTTCAGGCGTTGCAGGTAGGCAACACCAAGGCCGAGTGCCAGAAAACCGCACAGGAGCAGGGTCGGACGTACACCCAGTATCTCGCCAATACCACCGACTGCCAGACTGCCCAGTGGCGCAATGCCCAGGAATGCCGTCGAAAAGATCGCCATGACGCGGCCACGAAAGTCTTCTTCGACCACCGTCTGGATCAATGTGTTGCTGCCGGCAACGGTGATGACGACGCAAAATCCCAGCACGGCCAGCAGCGGGTAGGCAATGATGAGGGTGGGAGCCAGCGCAAAGGCGGCCAGCGCAATGCCAGCCGTGAGCGTGGCATATGCCGACAGCCGGTCCAGGCCGGTAGCGATTCCGCCGCTACCCCGCAGCGCGAGGAACAGTGCGGCAGACAGCGAACCGATGCCGGCACTGCCCACCAGAAAACCATACGTTTGCGCATCGCCATGAAAGATGTCGCGGGCGAAGGCCGGCATCAGCACGGCATACGGCGTGACGAAAAAACTGAATCCCGCCACCATGAAGAGCGGCAGGCGAATCTGTGGGTGCGTAAAAGCGTAAGCCAGGCCGGCGCGCAAGGCGGTTAATGCCGGTTGCACACGCACCTTGCGCGGTGCGACACGGATGGCCGCCAATGCGACAAGCACCGCCAGATAGGAAAGCGCATTGACGAGGAAACAAGCCGCTTCGCCGGCCGCCGCGACCAGCAGTCCCGCCAGCGTCGGTCCGACAAAGCGCGAGCCGTTCATCAACAGGGAATTAAGGCCAATGGCATTGGGCAGGTCGGAGCGGTCAGTGACCAGCTGTGCCACAAAAGCCTGGCGCGCCGGCAGGTCGATGGCGTTGATACAGCCCAGCAGGAAGGCGATCATCAGCAATGCCGCAGGCGTTATAGCGCCACTCACCGTCAAACCGAACAGCGCCAGTGCCTGAAGCAGGGAAAGAAATTGCGTCAGCAGCAACAGTCGGCGCCGGTCGATCCGGTCGCTCCACACGCCGGCCAGGGTGCTGAACAACAGGATCGGGATCTGGCTGGCAAAGCCGACCAGGCCCAGCATGGCGACCGAATCGGTGAGCCGGTAAGCCAGCCAGATCATGGCGATCTGCTGCATCCAGGTGCCGATCAGCGAAACCAGTTGTCCGGCAAAAAACAGTCGAAAATTGCGTGAGCGCAGTGCGGGCATGGCCTTCATGGTGCAATGCTACGGGATAAGGGACCACGGCTGTCCGAAAAAGTCGGCGCTGGTGGGACGGCGTTATATCGACTGTCCGATCATCCTCGCCTAGAATTAGAAGCTATCTTTCCAGGGACTTCGATTAACTCCATCATGAACAATCCAAGCGATAAACCCGTCGTGCTGGTGGTGGATGACGTGCCCGAAAATCTGGCGATGCTGGGTGATCTCCTGCAGCACGAGTATCTTGTCAGAGTCGCCAATTCGGGAGCACGGGCGCTCGCGATTGCCGCCTCGCTGCCCCGCCCCGACCTGATATTGCTTGATGTCATGATGCCCGACCTGGATGGCCACGCCGTGCTCGACAAATTGCGAACCGATGCGGCGACGCGCGATATTCCGGTGATCTTCGTCACCGCCATGGATGCCGATGCCGACGAGGAACTGGGTTTCGCATTGGGTGCTGTCGACTACATCCACAAACCAATCCGGCCGGCGGTAGTGCTGGCGCGCGTGCGCACGCAGCTGGAACTCAAGTCGGCACGCGACCTCCTGCGCAACCAGAATGCCTGGCTGGAGTCTGAAGTGGCGCATCGCATGCGCGACAACCAGGTCGTGCAGGATGTGGCGATGCGCGCCCTGGCCAGTCTGGCCGAAACACGTGACAACGAAACCGGCAACCATATTCGCCGTACCCAGGGCTACGTCCGTGTCCTGGCATCGGAACTGGCGAAGAAACCGCACTTTATCGGACTGCGTGCCATCGGCGTCATCGATACCATCGTCAAGGCTGCGGCGCTGCACGATATTGGCAAGGTCGGCATTCCCGATCACATTCTGCTCAAACCGGGACCACTGGATCCCGAGGAATGGCGCTTGATGAAGTGCCATGCCAGCCTCGGGGCAGATGCCATTGAAACTGCCCTGACCGATGAAGAAGATCATGCACCGCTGGCTTTCCTGCATATCGCGATGGATATCGCTCAGTTCCACCACGAATGGTGGGATGGCCGTGGATATCCGAATGGACTGAAGGGCGAGGCCATCCCCTTGCCGGCGCGACTGATGGCTGTTGCCGATGTCTTCGACGCACTTATTTCCCGCCGGGTATATAAGCCGCCGGTAGCCATCGAGGAAGCCATCGCCATTATCATGGCCAAAAACGGCAGCCATTTCGACCCGGAAATCATTGCTGCCTTTGTCGAGCGCCTCGATGATTTTCGCCAGATTGCCGAGCGCTTTGCCGATGCATAGCGGTTGAGAGCAGCTTGGCAGGTAATGGCATGATTTAGAATACGTGCTTTCTCGTCAGCCGCTTTGTCATGACCGCCCGTTCCCCTGTCGTCCGCACCCGTTTCGCCCCCAGCCCGACCGGCTACCTGCACATTGGCGGTGCACGTACCGCCCTGTTCGCCTGGGCCTATGCCCGCCATCACGCTGGCCAGTTCATTCTGCGCATCGAAGACACCGACGTGGCGCGCTCGACGCCGGAGGCGGTACAGGCGATTCTGGACGGCATGCAATGGCTGGGTCTGGCGCACGATGAAGGCCCGTTCTACCAGATGGAACGCATGGATCGCTACAAGGAGGTGATCGGCCAGATGCTGGCTGCCGGCACCGCCTATCATTGCTACACCTCGATCGAAGAGCTCGACGCCTTGCGTGCCGAACAGGAAGCGAACAAGGAAAAGCCCCGCTACGCCGGTCTCTGGCGGCCCGAGCCCGGCAAGACCCTGCCGGAAAAGCCAGTTGGCGTGATGCCCGTGGTGCGCTTCAGGAATCCAACCGACGGCGTGGTGGCCTGGAATGACCTGGTGAAGGGGCGAATCGAGATCGCCAACGCCGAACTGGACGACTTCATCATTGCCCGCGCCGATGGCACGCCGACCTACAATTTCTGCGTCGTGGTGGATGACTCGGACATGCAGATCACCCACGTCATTCGCGGCGACGACCATGTCAACAACACGCCGCGCCAGATCAACCTGTTGCAGGCTCTGGGCGCACCGGTGCCGAGTTACGGCCACGTTTCGATGATCCTCGGCGACGACGGCACCAAACTGTCCAAGCGCCATGGCGCGGTCAGCGTGATGCAGTATGAAGAAAACGGTTACCTGCCCGAAGCGGTACTCAACTACCTCGCCCGGCTGGGCTGGTCGCATGGCGACGAAGAGATCTTTTCGCTGGAACAGTTTGTCGAGTGGTTCGACCTCGATCACATCACCGCCTCCGCTGCGCAGTTCAACACTGAAAAGCTGAACTGGCTGAATGCCCATTACATCAAGCTGGCTGACGATGCACGGCTGGGCGGGGAAATCGTGCGGCGACTGGTCGAGGAGGGTGTGCCGGCCGGCAATGTTCCCGATCCGGCGTTGATCGCCGCGCTCTACAAGGATCGCGTCGTCAACCTCAACGAACTGGCCGACTGCGCGCATCCGTTCTATGCGTCAGTGCAAGCCTCCGAAGAACTGACGGCGCAACACCTGACTGTTCCGGCGCGGGCCGCACTGGCTGACTTACGCGGCCGTCTGGCGAAGGTGGAGTGGGTTTCCGCTGAACTGGCAAAAGCGCTGAAGGAAACCCTGATCGCCACCGGCCTCAAAATGCCGCAAGTGGCGATCCCCCTGCGCGTGGCCCTGCTGGGTCAACCGCAAAGCCCGGCCATCGACCGCGTACTGGCGGTGCTGGGCCGGGAAGAAACCTTGCGGCGACTGGAAAAGATTTAAGGAAGGACGGAATTGAGGCTGATCAGCTTTTTCTCGGCTGCTCAGTTGTATGCAACCGGGGTGGGGGCGTTATCACCGACCAGGCCACCGTTCTCGACCCGTACGCGATCACCGATGCGCCAGGCGGGAACCGTGTCCTGCGTCAGCGTCCGCAGCGAACCATCATTCATGCGCACGCTGATTTCATAACGTATGGTTTTCTTCTGGCTCTTTTCAACCTGGTGACCGGCATACGCCCCGCCGGCGGCGCCTGCCACGGTGGCGATTTTCTTACCGGTGCCGCCGCCAACCTGATGGCCGAGGATGCCGCCGATGACGCCACCGGCCACGGCGCCAAGACCACTGCCTTCGCCTGCCTGGGTCACTTCGCGCACGTTATCGATGATGCCGCAATTCAGGCAGGGTGCGGGTGGAGCGACAGCCTTGACCGGAGCCGGTACGACGGGTGCCTGGGCGATTTCCCTGGCAGGTGCGGGTGCCGAGCTGGGTGCGGCGGGCTGGGCAAGCTTGGCAACTGGTTTGGGTGCCGGCTTGGCCGCAGGCTTCTCTGCCGTTTTATCGGTCGGCGCAGCTTCATTGGCCATTTGCGGTTGGGTCTGGGCCAAAGTCGGCGCTGGCGGGATGAAATGCCCCGCAGCGGGTACTGCGCCAGCAGTAACGGTTTCGGCAGTCGCCGCCTTGCCGGTCGGCAGATAGCCCGTCATGGCGGCGATGCCGGTCAGTGACAGCAGGGTCACGGCGACAGCGGCGACGGCGACGAGCGGGTGCAGGCGGGAAGTGGGGGTTGTAGTGGTCATGTTGTCCTCGCGGATGATGTAATGGGTTATGGCGGGGTTACAACGCGAATAACGCTCCCCCCTCCCCAGGGTGGACAGATGAAACAGACCGTTACAAAGTCCCCTTCCAGGTAAACCGGGCCGGATCGACGGCGGCGGCGAGTTCGGCCTCGATGGGCAGCGGTTCGCCGCAGATCTGGCTGGCCAGCAGTTCCGCCATCAGGGGCGCCCAGACGAAGCCGCGCGCGCCATAGCCGCTGGCGACGAACAGCCCCGGCCAGCGTGGCCATTCGACATGGGCGGCCGGGCGTGGCTCGCAACTCGCCAGGGGCAGGGCGCCGACCATGGGAAGTTTGTCCGGCGACACCGGCCGCAGGCCAACGCGACCCGTGAGTTGCGTGGCATCGTAGCGGTCGCTCAGTTCAGGCAGCATGCCAGCAAGCCGGGCGAGGTTGGACTGATGATCTGCCACATGCAAATCGGTATCGTGGCTGCGCTGGAAAGTCGCGCCGAGGCCGGCATAGCCGTCGTGCGGCGGCGCGATGTAGCCTTCGCGGCAGACCACGCAGCGCGGCAGAGCGGCGGATTCAGGTGGATTGCCCCCCCACGCTCGCAAAATCGGCTCGCTGCCCCTTAAGGGGGCGGCTGACGTCTCGGGGCGGCCCGTCGCCGGCAGATGGCTCACCTGCCCGCGAAAACAACGCAGCGGCAGGTGGGCGGATTGCTCCAGCGTACGCAGGCCGTGAGCATTGGCGAGGATGACCGTCGAACCGTCCCACAGTGCCTGGCCATCGCTGCCCAGTAATTGCCAGCCCTGTGCCGAGGGGGCGAGCGCCGTCACTTCGGTCGCGGGGCGAAAATTGAGGTTTGCGCCGGCTGCCGCCAGCAATGCCTGGCAGAGTGAAAGCGGCGACAGCCAGCCGGCCTGCGGAAACCACCAACCACCGTCGCTGACCGTCGTGCCGGCAAGCCGGCTGGCCGCTGCGGCATCTAGGTATTGGACGAACTCTGCCGGCAACTGCTGGTTGGCGACGATGGTCTGCTGTTTCCTGGCATGGTCGGCATGGCGGGCGATCTGGAATACGCCGCAGTTGTCCCAGGTCACCGGGTTGCCCGCTGCAGCCAGTGCTGCGAGTTGCCGCAGCACATACAGGTAGGCAACGCGGTTGAGGCGTGCCAGCCGGGTTTCATCGACGGACAGCACCGGCAGCATCACCGCCTGGCGGTTGCCCGAAGTTTCCGCCGCAGGCCCGTCCCGGCGCTCGAACAGGGTGACTTCCCAGCCGCGTTGCGCTAACCGCTCGGCACAACTGACCCCGGCGATGCCGGCACCAATGACGGCAACACGGTGGGGTTGCGGCTTGGGAACTTGGGCGGCCTGGGTATCTGCGGCCAGCCAGAGCAAGTCATCCCGGAGTGCGGCGGAACTTTGCTCCGCCAACGACAAGCCATCGAGAATGAAGGCATCGAAGCGGCCTTCGATGCGCGGCATCACCGTGCGGGTGTCGCCGATGACGAGTGTCAATGACACCCTGCCGCTGGCGAAGTGCAGGCGGTGAAAGCCGCTGACGCTGCTGGGCCAGGCGGTGCACAGTTGCGCGGATAGATCGGTAGGTGGCTGATGCTGCCGGGCGAGTTCGTCACGGCACGGCGGCGCGGCGTCGATGCAGAAATAGTGCAGCCGTTGCGGGCGTTGCGGATCGTCGTTCCAGGCCTGCCAGGTCGTCAGAAAATTGGCGCCGGCAGCGCAGCCGGTTTCCAGGATGGCGAATGAAGCGCGACCCGCCCAGCGCTCCGGCAGGCCTTGCCTGCCGGGAAGGTCGAGCGGGGGGTGGCTCACTCCTGGTTAATTTGCGACCGCATTTGCGGGAACAGGATGACGTCACGGATGGACGGCGAATTGGTCAGCAGCATCACCAGCCGGTCGATGCCGATGCCGCAGCCGCCGGTCGGCGGCAGGCCGTATTCGAGGGCGCGGACATAGTCGGCATCGTAGAACATCGCCTCCTCGTCGCCGGCGTCCTTTGCCTTGGCCTGATCGAGGAAGCGCGCGGCCTGATCTTCAGGGTCGTTGAGCTCGGAAAAGCCGTTGGCGATTTCGCGACCGGCGATATACAGCTCGAAGCGCTCGGTGACGTCCGGATTGCTGTCGGAGCGGCGCGCCAGCGGCGAGACTTCGGTGGGATAGTCGATGATGTAAGTCGGCTCCCACAATTCGGCTTCGGTGGTTTCCTCGAACAACTGCATCTGCAAGGTGCCGAGACCCGCCAGCGGTTTCACTTCCACCTTGAGGTCGGCGAGTTTCTGTTTCAGCCAGCCGGCATCATTGAGCATCGTCACGTTGTAGCCGGGGTGGTGGTAATGAATCGCCTCGACCGTGGTCATGCGGCGGAAGGGTTTGGACAGGTCGAGCGTGCGGCCCTGGTAGTCGAAGGTTTCGGTGCCGAGCGCTTCGCGGGCAGCGTGGCGGATCAGGCCTTCGGTGAAATTCATCAGGCTTTGATAATTCGCATAGGCCTCATAGAACTCCATCATGGTGAATTCGGGGTTGTGGCGCGGACTCAGGCCTTCGTTGCGGAAGTTGCGGTTGATCTCGAAGACCCGCTCGAAGCCGCCGACCACCAGCCGCTTCAGATACAGCTCGGGCGCGATGCGCAGGAACAGTTCCATGTCCAGCGCATTGTGATGGGTGGTGAAGGGCTTGGCTGCCGCGCCGCCCGGCAGCGGGTGCATCATCGGCGTTTCGACTTCGAGGAAGCCATGTCCGTTCATGTAGTTGCGCACCGACTGCACCAGCCGGCTGCGGGCGACAAAAGTGAAGCGCGTTTCCGCGTTGGTGATCAGGTCGAGATAACGCTGGCGATACTTCTGCTCGACATCGCTGAGGCCGTGGAATTTTTCCGGCAGTGGCCGCAGGCACTTCGACAGCAGGCGGATTTCCGCGCATTGCACGGTGAGCTCGCCGGTCTTGGTCTTGAACAGCGTGCCGACCGCGCCGACGATGTCGCCGAGGTCCCATTTCTTGAAGTCGTCATGCACCTCGCTGCTGACGCCATCGTTGTTGAGGTAAAGCTGGATGCGGCCGGAGAGGTCCTGGATCGTCGCGAAACTGGCCTTGCCCATCACGCGTTTCAGCATGATGCGACCGGCCACCTTGACCTCGATGGGCGTGGCTTCCAGTTCTTCGCGGGTTTTCTCGCCATACAGCTCGTCGAGCCGGCCGGCGAGGTTTTCGCGGGCAAAATCGTTGGGATAGGCGCGGCCGTTCTTGCGCCATTGCGCGAGCTTTTCGCGGCGTTCGGCGATGATGTGATTTTCGTCTTGTTGCGGGGTGGCTTGCGGCGTTTCGCTCATGGCAGTGCTTTCAAAAGAATCAGACGGCCTGTTTCAGGCTGGCTTGGATGAACTGATCAAGGTCGCCGTCGAGCACCTTTTGCGTGTTGGAGGTTTCGACGTTGGTGCGCAGGTCCTTGATGCGGGATTGATCGAGCACATAGGAACGGATCTGGTGGCCCCAGCCGACATCGGTCTTGCCGGCTTCCAGCACATCGGCCTCGGCCTGGCGCCTGCGCAGTTCCAGTTCGTAGAGGCGTGACTTCAGCATGGCCATCGCTTCGGCGCGGTTGCGATGCTGCGAGCGGTCATTCTGGCACTGCACGACGATGCCGGAGGGCGCGTGGGTGATGCGGATCGCCGAGTCGGTCTTGTTGATGTGCTGGCCGCCGGCGCCGGAGGCGCGGAAGGTGTCGACGCGCAGGTCGGCCGGGTTGATCTCGACTTCGATGGAATCGTCGATCTCGGGATAAACATAGAGGCTGGCGAAGCTGGTGTGGCGACCACCCGACGAATCGAAAGGTGACTTGCGCACCAGGCGGTGCACGCCAGTTTCGGTGCGCAAAAATCCGTAAGCATAATCGCCCTCGACCTTGAGTGAGGCGCTGCGTATGCCAGCAACATCGCCGTCGGTCTGTTCGAGGATTTCGGTCTTGAAACCTTTCTTCTCGCAGTACTTGAGGTACTGACGCAGCAGCATGCTGGCCCAGTCGCAGGCTTCGGTGCCGCCGGCGCCGGCCTGGATGTCGATGAAGCAGTTGTTCGGGTCGGCCGGATTGGAGAACATGCGGCGGAATTCGAGGTCGGCCACTTTCGCTTCAACCGTGGCGAGGTCGGCTTCGACCGCGAGGAGCGTCTCTTCGTCGGCCTCATCCTTGGCGAGATCGAACAGGTCGCCGGCGTCCTTGAGCTGCTGCTGCACGCCGGAGAGGGTGAGCACGACGACTTCGAGGGATTTCTTTTCCTTGCCCAGTGCCTGGGCGCGTGCGGCATCGTTCCAGATGCCGGGGTCTTCCATGACCTGCTTCAGCTCGGCGAGTTTTTCTGCTTTGCCAGCGTAGTCAAAGATACCTCCGGAGTTGATCGCCGCGAGCTTCGAGGTCGGCGATGTGGTGGGCGACGGCGTTGATGCGTTCTGCTTCCATGGGGTTAACTCTCAACTCTCGAAATCGGCAAGCTGAGAATTATACCTGTCGCGAATACGGACTAGCCCCGTAATGCCTGCAATTCACTGATGGTGACGCGCAACCGGTTCGACAGTGTCCCCCCCAGATTTTTCAGGATGGCAATGGCCACGCCACGGTGGGCATCCAGCAGTGCGGCAAAGTTCTCGTAGGGCAGCACATAGGCCTCTACTTCGGTGAGCGCCAGCGCATCGGCAGTGTGCGCGGCGCTGGCGCTGTCGTCGAGGAACCGCCTGCCGCCGATCATCTCGCCGGGGCCAGTGGTGGCGAGGTGATAACTTTCCTTCTTGCGGATCGGCAGCATCAATTTGACCGTGCCGCGCCGGATGATGAACAGTTCGTTGCCCGGAGTGCCGGCCTTGAACACGCGCTTGCCGGCTTTGATAGTGCGCAGCGTCATTGCCCCTTCCAGCGCCGCGATCGATTCGGGCGAACATTTGGCAAACGCCGGCATGGTGGCCAGATCGAGCGCGGTCGCGGCCGCCGGATCAGCCGGAGATTCGGCGAGCGTTTGCAACTTGACCCAATCCAGTGCCTCATCGAGCTGGCGGAAGGCGAAGGCCTTGCTGGTCGGTCGCACCACGCCGGTTTCCTTGAGAAAGCGCTTCATTTTCAATCCGCTGGGCAGGTCCTTGGGAATATCGCAGAACACCAGATAGGCGTCGTTTTCCTCAAGACGGTCCTTGATCAGCTCCAGCACATGAGTGGCAGTGACATCGAGCGACTGTACGCGGCGCATGCTCAGAACGACGTATTTGCGCTGGCCGATTTCCTTCTCCAGTGCGGTATGCAACTGGTTGGCGGTGCCGAAGAACAGGCTGCCCTGCAACTCGAAAACGACCATGTCGCCGCTTCCCTGCTTCAGCTTCTCGCGTTCGGCATCGGAGCGGGCGCGCTTCATGAGAATTTCGCTGCCCTCGATGCGGTTGCGGATCACCGTGCTTTTGGTTTGTTCGCGGATGAACAGCAGCATGGCGAGCGCCACGCCGACACCCGACGCGGCGATCAGGTTGCCGAACACCGCCACCAGAACCACGGCCAGAATGACGAAGAAGTCGACGCGCGTCGATGCCGCCGCGAAGAAGTTCAGGCTTTGCCGGTCGATCATGCGGAAGCCGATGACCAGCAGAATCGCCGCCAGTGCGGCGACCGGCACCCAGGCGATGAGTGGCGCGAGCACCAGAAAGGCGGCGAGCGAAAAGACGCCCGTCATCACGCCTGATGCCCTGGTGGTGCCGCCGCTGGACACATTGATCAGTGAAGCGCCCATGGTGCCGGCGCCGGGAATGCCGCCAATCAGCGCTGCGGCCATGTTGCCGAGCCCCTGGCCGACCAGCGTGCGGTTCGAGTCGTGGTGCGTGCTGGTCAGGGCGTCGATCACCACGCAGGTTTTCAGCGTGTCGATGGAGAGCAGCAGCGCCAGCGTCAGGGCCGGCACGAGGACCTGCAGGACGACGCTGAGGCCCAGGCCACGCAGGGCCTGCACGTGCAGGCTGATGCTGTCGCCGAGGCTGGCCTCGCTGCTGGTCAGCGCACCGACCAGCAGGGGATTGTCCGCCGTGTCGAGCAGGGCCGGGTTCGTCAGGCCGAGCAGCAGGTAACTGGCGACTCCCGCCAGCAGGGCCAGGATGGCGGCCGGTACCACGGTGGTCAGGCGCGACACCTGCAACATGGTGATGATTACCACCGCGCCGACGACGATGCTTTGCCAGGCCCACAGGCCCGGGCTGCCGAGCGTGGCGAGCAAGGTTGTCCCGGTTGGTGCGCCCAGCAACTTGGGAATCTGGCTGCCGATGATGATCAGCCCGACACCGGAGAGATAGCCGCTGACCACGGGATAGGGGATGTAATTGATCAGGCGGCCGATGCCGGCCAGCCCCAGCGAGATCTGGATGCCGCCGGCCAGCAGGCCGATCAGGGCCAGCAGCAGGATGATGGTTTCGGCGGGTGCGCCTTGCTGGGCAAAGCCGACCGCCAGCGCGGCCAGCACGGCGGCGGCAGGCGCGCAGGGTGCCGTGATGAGCCGGCTGCTGCCGCCAAAGGCCGGGGCGACCAGTCCGAGCGCGGTGGCGCCGAGGATGCCGGCCAGCGCGCCATGCGCCGCCAGCGAGCCGCCCAGCGGCGCGAAGATGGTGACGCCGAAGGCAATCGCCGCGGGCAGCGCCACCAGCATGGCCGCCAGCCCGCCCCAGGCATCGCCGACCAGCCGGGGGCGGTTAAGCTGGAAAGACTGGGTCAGGGTTTCGAACATGATGGCTCACGACAAAGTGAAATCCATCATATCCCCTTTGGTGCAGCATAGCCATGCGTCATTGCTGCGGGGTGACGCCGGTTCTCAGTGAATCTCGCGGGTTTCCAGAAAGACGAGATTGGGGTGGCGTTCCTGTGTCATCTGCAGGTTGACGCGGTTCGGCGCGAGATAGACGTAATCGCCGGCGCCATCCAGCGCCAGGTTGACGCCCGCCTTGTCGGCCAGCGCCCGCAAGTCGGCATCGCTGCCGCGCAGCCAGCGCGCGGTGGCAACGGGATAGGGTTCGAAGATGACATCGACGCCGTATTCGAATTCGAGCCGGTGGGCAACCACGTCGAACTGCAGGGTGCCGACGGCGCCGAGAATCAGGTCGTTGCTGGCGAGCGGCTTGAACAACTGGGTTGCGCCTTCCTCGGCGAGCTGTTGCAGGCCCTTCTGCAACTGCTTCATCTTCATCGGATTGCGAATCTGTGCGCGGCGGAAATGTTCCGGCGCAAAGCAGGGGATGCCGGTGAACTTCAATTCCTCGCCTTCGGTGAAGCTGTCGCCCAGCACCACGGTGCCGTGGTTGGGAATGCCGATGATGTCGCCCGGCCAGGCTTCGTCGGTGGTGTTGCGGTCCTGCGCCATGAAGGTGATGGCGTTATTCACCGCCAGCGTCTTGCCGGTCGACAACTGCTTGAGCTTGATGCCGCGCTCGAAGCGCCCGGAACAGACGCGCACGAAGGCGATGCGGTCGCGGTGCTTGGGGTCCATGTTGGCCTGGATCTTGAACACGAAGCCGGAAAACTTCGGCTCCAGCGGTTCGACCTGACGCGTGGCAGCGGCGCGGTGCAGGGGCGCGGGGGACAGGTCGACAATGGCGTCGAGCAGCGATTGCACGCCGAAGTTGTTGATCGCCGAGCCGAAGAACACCGGCGTCTGCTTGCCCGCCAGATAGGCATCCTTGTCGAAGGTATGCGAAGCGCCGCGCACCAGCTCGACTTCCTGCCGCAACTCGCCGGCCTGATAACCGAGCAGTTCGTCGAGCAGCGGGTTGTCGAGGCCGTCGATGACCCGCGAGGTGCCATTTTCCGCCTGCGGGTCGAAGAATAGAATGCTGTCGTCGTAGAGATCGTAAACGCCGCGAAAGCCCTTGCCCATGCCGATCGGCCAGGTCATCGGCGCGCACTGGATCTGCAGCACCGCTTCGATCTCGTCGAGCAGGTCGATCGGTGCGCGGCCTTCGCGGTCGAGCTTGTTGATGAAGGTGATGATCGGCGTGTCACGCAGGCGGCAGACGTTCAGCAGCTTGATGGTCTGCGCCTCGACGCCGTTCACCGAGTCGATCACCATGGTGGCCGAATCGACGGCGGTGAGCGTGCGGTAGGTGTCTTCCGAGAAGTCCTCGTGGCCCGGCGTATCGAGCAGGTTGATCATGCACTCGCGGTACGGGAACTGCATCACCGACGAGGTGACCGAAATGCCGCGCTGCTTTTCCAGTTCCATCCAGTCCGATGTCGCGTGGCGCGCGGCCTTGCGGGCGCGCACCTCGCCGGCGACCTGGATCGCGCCGCCGAACCACAGCAGCTTCTCGGTCAAGGTGGTCTTGCCCGCATCCGGGTGCGAAATGATGGCAAAGGTGCGGCGACGGGCGATTTCGTGGGCGAGCTTGGACACGGCGGCAATCTGAAAAAGGGACGGATTATACGACCGGGGGATGAGCCGGCAGGGGACGCGATAAAGTCGGCGCTGGCGGGACGGCGTATTACTTCTGACTTGCCCAATCCCGGACCAGGTCTGACATCCGCCGCCAGCGTATAGAATGCGGCCGCGTCGCGCTGTTCGGCGCGCACGGGGTCGAGTGATGATGACAATACTGGCAGGCAAACTGCATCCGCGTAACCGTCATGGGGGGCGGTATGACTTCCCAAGCTTGATACAGGCTGATGCCGAACTGGGCAACTATGTTGGCGTCAACGCACATGGCGAACTGAGTATCGATTTCGCCAACCCGCATGCGGTCAAGGCGTTGAACCGCGCCATACTCAAAGACAGCTACCGCATTCAGGCATGGGACATACCGCCGCATAGTCTATGCCCATCGATCCCGGGGCGGACCGATTACCTGCATTACCTGGCCGATCTGCTGGCCGACAGAAATAGCGGCGTCATACCGGCTAGCAAGACAGTGCAGGTGCTGGATATCGGTACGGGGGCCAACTGTATCTACCCTTTGATTGGCGCCAGCGAATTCGGCTGGCGCTTTGTCGCGACCGACATCAATCCGGCTGCGCTGGAAAATGCACAGGCGATTCTGGCTGCCAACCCCGCCCTGGCGCGGCAGATCACGTTGCGCTTGCAGCCATCACCCGCCGCGATTCTGAACAACATGGTCTTCGCCGATGAATGGTTTGACCTGACGCTGTGCAATCCGCCTTTTCATGCCTCCCTGGCCGAGGCGCGCGCCGGCACCCAGCGCAAATGGCAAAATCTCGGCAAACCGGAGGTCGAGCTCACGTCAACCCCGGGCTTGAATTTCGGCGGTCAGGACGCGGAATTGTGGTGCCCGGGGGGCGAGCAATCCTTTATCAAACAAATGATCAAGGAAAGCGCGCAAATTCCGACACATTGTTTTTGGTTCAGCACGCTGGTGTCGAAAGCGGCGAGTTTGCCAGGCATCTACGCGGCGCTGCAGCGAGCCAAAGTACTTGAACACAAAACCATCGCCATGAGTCAGGGCCAAAAGAAAAGTCGCCTGATTGCCTGGACATTCCTGAACCCAGTGCAACAGGCGGCATGGAGCAAGGCGCGGTGGCAGCGTAAATAGCTCAATTATTCTTGCTGAATACCTGAACCTGAAAACGCTTGCCGCCACGCGACGCAACTTCCCTTGAAGTCAGTTGAGCGTAACCGGCAGACTCTGCTGCTTCCTGTAGTTGCGATGGCGGAACAAGGCGAATGATCTTTCCCAGCGTCTGCACCCGAACAAACGGCGAAGGCGAGACCTGTTGATCGCTTGCGAGCGGCAGTTGCAGCACGGTGACCAATTTACCCGCAGCGGTGAGCATGGCAGGCGTTCTGGCGATGACCACATCAACATTGACATATTCCAGAACAAGCCCGGCGAAAATCAAATCCACGGGCGCGAAGCTCACTTCAGGATTCTGGATGTCACCGGCAATCAACTCCAGTTGCTTGAAGCTGTTTGCAAATCTGGCCTCGGCTGCGGTGATGAAGTGGGGGTTGATATCAATCCCGACCACCCGCTGGATATCCGCTGGAATCCTCTCAAAGCCATTGCCACCCGCACAACCCAGGACCGCAACAGAGTGCGGTGAAAGCTCATCGAGCGCGCCCGAGAAAATATCGGCCAGCATTTGTGCCTGCTCGATTCCAGGCATTGCCATGTGCCCTTCGTAGTCAGCAAGCGGTATATCGAGCCAGGGGGTACTCATGTCGGTCAATGCAAAAAGGTGAAAGGGTCCAGTGTCGGGTCATGCAAAAGTCGGCGCTGGCGGGACGGCGCAAACCTTGGAGTGAACTGGCACGGTTTATTTAAAGACGCGCGACGCGGTGTCCGAAAGCATCCACGTTTGCCCAGTTAGTGAACTCAACGCAGTCCTGCGCGCCCGTCGGCCCGTGGGTCAGCCACATGATGAATCGAATCATCTGGCGATCGAAGAAGCTGTAGCGCTGATAGTCGATCTTGCCGGCGAACACGCCGAGCAGGGCGGGCCGCCAGGCGGTCTGGCTGGTCTGCCGCCTGAAGGCCTTCATGTACGGGTTCGTATCGGGCGAGTCCTTGCCCGGCTTGCGGGCAACGACATTGACGGTGAAAAAGGCACCGGGCCTTTCCGCCAGCAGATGTTGGTTGACCCGGATGAAGTCGAAGACCTCTTGACGATGCTTGCCGTAACGGATGCTGGCGCCGATCACGACCTTGTCATGGGAGGTCACGTCCGCAGGCGCCGTGTCACCGAGGGCGGCCAGTGTCACTGCGTGCCCCTGACCCTCCAGACAGCGGCGCAGCCGGTCGCAGATTTTGCGGGTGTGGCCGTCAACGGTCGAGTAGGCGAGGAGTATGCGTGACATCAGATGCGAGGTTCAAAGAAGCCGCGGGAAAAGTCTTTACAGGCCGCATTCTGCAGTGAACCCAATGGAATTGCCGGGAAATTTATCGCGCCGGGCCTCTTTTCTGTGGCGGCAAGGCGAGTTCATCAGGCCAGGTGCTCGGCCGGATCGTTGCAGGGCAGGCCGAGCGCCGCGGCTACCGGCGCGCTGGTGATCGCGCCCCGGTCCATGTTGAGGCCGGCGCACAGGTGCCGGTCGTCGCGCAGCGCCTGGCGCCAGCCCTTTTCGGCCAGGGCGATGACGAAGGGCAGGGTGGCGTTGTTAAGCGCAAACGTCGACGTCCGCGGGACGGCGCCCGGCATGTTGGCGACGCAGTAATGCACGATGCCATCGACGACGAACGTCGGCGCGGCATGCGTGGTCGGGTGGCTGGTGGCGCAGCAGCCACCCTGGTCGATGGAAACATCGACCAACACCGCGCCGGGCCGCATGCGCGCAAGCAGGGCGCGGTCGATGAGCTGCGGCGTGGCAGCGCCCGGCAACAGCACGGCGCCCACCACCAGGTCGGCGGCGCGCACGCTCGCCTCGATGCTGTCTGTCGTGGCGTACAGGGTGCGGATGCGGCCGCCGAACATGGCATCGAGCCAGGCCAGGCGGTCGAGCGAATGATCGATCACGGTGACCCGCGCGCCCATGCCCGTCGCGATCAGCGCCGCGTGGTAACCCACCACGCCGCCGCCGAGAATTGTCACCTCGGCCTCCGCCACGCCCGGCACGCCGCCCAGCAGCAGCCCCGCGCCACCCTGCGGTTTTTCGAGGCAGTGCGCGCCAGCCTGGATCGCCATGCGCCCGGCGATCTCGCTCATCGGCGCCAGCAGGGGCAGGCCGCCGCCCGCCCGGGTGACGGTTTCATAGGCGATGGCGGTGACGCCGGCGGCGAGCAGCCGACGCGCCTGCTCGGGGTCGGGTGCCAGGTGCAAAAAAGTGAAGATTACCTGCCCCTCGTGCAACTGGAGGCATTCGTCGGGCTGCGGCTCCTTTACCTTGACGATCAGTTCGCCGCGCGCGAACACTTCTTCGGCCGTCGCCACGATCCCGGCACCCGCTGCCGCATACATGACATCGTCCAGTCCGAGCGCCGCACCGGCACCGGTCTGCACCAGCACGCCATTCCCCCGACCCGTCAGTTCACGCACGCTGGCGGGCGTGAGGCCGACGCGATATTCGTGGTTCTTGATTTCCTTCGGCACGCCAATCAGCATCGCATCGTCTCCCTGTCGCACTGCGCTACGTCATTTATGAATAGACCCTAAAATCTTAGTTCACACCACGGAGATCACGGAGATCACGGAGGACACGGAGACAAGACGCCAGCGGAAAAATGCGGGAGCACTTGACGGGTGACGTCCATTGCTTCCGTAACGACTGGTTTTTCTCCGTGTCCTCCGTGGTTAACTGCTTTTATTAGGATAGATAAATGATAGTAGAGCGCGGCAGATGCCGTGAAAAAGTCGGCGCTGCTGAGATGAAGTGCCCCGTATGGGGTACGGCGGATAGCGTGGTCTGATCCAGTTTTCGCCGCCACGAAACCCGATGCCCGGGTAACAGGGCCGTCCAACCGCCGCCCTTATCCCGGCCCGGAATCTTCCTCCCGGTCTGCCAGGGGCGTGACCGCCGTCTCGGCCGTCGCCTTGGCGATGGTCAGCCGCAGTTCGCAGTATTCGTTCTGCGTATCGACCGGAGTGGGGTCATCGGCGCAACTGCAGCCGGCGATGATGCCGGAAAAGAATACGCCCACCCTGGCATGGATGAAGCCAGGATCGTCACTGACGCCGAGGACCATCACGCTGACTGCGTCATCCAGGGCATGGCTGCTCGAGGACAGACACTGCTGCAACGGCAGTTGGCCACTTGGCAACTGCTCGATCTCATGCTTGAGCGTCCCGCGAAAGTCGGGCTGGTTCCACGCTTTCACGGCTTTTGGTAGATGAATCATTTTTGCCTCATTTGAAAACCGAGTGGCTAAAGCAGGCTCTGAGGTAATTAGGGCCAAGCCACGGGTTTCCATGTCCAGATGGAACCGAAAGTCGGCGCTGGCGGGACGGCGATCAGGCTACGGGTACTGGTTCATTCGTCATTTCGACGTAATCTGGTGTCCGGATTGTCGATCTTCTTGGATTCCGGCGTTCGCTGGAATGAGTGAGACGGAACCAGGCGGCGGTTTTCGAATTGTCGATGGCGCTATGGTTTCTTGGCGAGGAAACGTTCGACCGCTGCCAGATGTTCCGGTTCGTTGTGGCACATGCCCTGCAGCACTGCGCACAGGTCGAGATAGTCCTTGAGTTCCATGCGCTGGGCCATCTTCAGCAGCCGCTTGGTGAGGCGCAATGCTTTGGGCGGCTGGGCGGCGAAGCGGGCGGCGTGTTCCAGGGTGCGCGGCAGGAGATTTTCCGGGGTGACGACTTCGAGGACGACGCCGAGTTCGAGTGCTTCGGGGGCCTTGATGATGCGGCCGCTCATGGTCAGTTCGAAGGCGCGCTGGTAGCCGATCTGGCGTTGCATGAACCAGGCGCCGCCATCGCCGGGAATGATGCCGAGGTTGAGGAAGGTTTCGCCAAACCGGGCGCGGTCGGAGGCGATGCGCAGGTCGGCCATGTTGGCGAGGTCGAAGCCGGCGCCGATGGCGGGGCCGTTGACCGCGGCGATGATGGGCACCTCGACCTGTTGCAGCGCCAGCGGGATGCGCTGGATGCCGCGCCGGTAACGGGTGGCGACCTCGGCGACATTGCCGGCAAAGTCGCCGCCGCGCTCGGCCATGTCCTTGACGTTGCCGCCGGACGAGAATGCCGTGCCCGCGCCGGTGATGACCAGCACCGAGACATCGTCGCAACGATTGACCCAGTCGGCGACGGCAATGATGTCGTCGATCAGCGCGGTGCCGGTCAGGGCGTTGCGCACGTCGTCGCGGTCGAGCGTGAAGATGGCGATGCGCTCTTCGAGTTGCAGGCGGGCGTCGCTGAGGGTGGGCAGGTTCATGGCGGGAGGGTCCTATGGCATGACCGAACGGTTGGTGATGATGCGGGCATCCACCACCGCATAGCCATCGGCATAGGCGAGCACCGGGTTCAGGTCAAGTTCGGAAACTTGCGGGTAGGCGGCGACGATGCTGGATACCTTGAGCAGCAGGTCGACCAGCGCCGACTTGTCGACCGGTGCCGTGCCGCGCACGCCATGGAGGATCTTGCGGCCCTTGATCTGGTCGACCATCGATTCGGCATCGTGACGCGACAGCGGAATGGCGCGGAAGGCGACGTCTTCGAGGATTTCGACGAAGATGCCGCCGAGCCCAAACATGAGGACGGGGCCGAAAATCGGGTCACGCACTACGCCGACGATCACCTCGATGCCCTTCGCCGCCATCGGCGTCACCAGCACGCCGCGAATGTCGGCGTCCGGCGCGTAGGCCTTGGCGGAGGTCATGATCTTGTCGAAAGCGGCGCGCAGGGCGGCTTCGCCGCGCAGGCCGAGCTTGACGCCGCCGGCGTCGGACTTGTGCAGGATGTCTTTCGAAACGACTTTCATGGCCAGCGCCTGATCGCCATAGGTCGCCGCCACGGCGGCGAGTTCGTCGGCGTTGTACACGATGAATTCGGGTGCCACGGCGATGCCGTGGGCACGCAGCAGCGCCTTGGCCTCGAACTCGAACAGGTCGCGGCCTTCGTTTTGCGCGCGGGAAAACATGGCCTGCATTTCGGCGCTCGGCTCGATCACGGGGTGCGCGGACTGTCTGGCCTGGTGTTGCAGATAGATGCCGCGTTCGCCGAGGGCGGCCAGCACGCGCACGGCATGCTCGATGGAGCCATAGACCGGCACTCCGGCCTCATGCAGGCGCCGCAGGGCGGGGGGCTTGACGGGGGCGTAGAGGCTGTAAATCACCAGCGGCTTGGCGCTGTGGTGCGCGAGTTCGATCATCGCTTCGGCGCCGCGCATTTCGTCGCCGAGCAGCGTTTCGGCAAAGCGGGTGTGATAACCGCCGAACATGCCGACCAGGAACACTGCATCGACGTTGTCGTCGGCGGCGACGATCTTCATGCATTCGGCAAGCAGGGCCGGGTTGGCGTCGGAACTGCCAGCGACGTCCACCGGGTTGGCCAGCGAGGCCTGCGGCAAGAGGATGCCCGCCAGGCGCTGGCGCGTGGCATCCGTCAGTTCGGAGAGTTCCAGACCGGCCTCGGACAGCCGGTCGGTGGCGATGGTGGCCTGGCCGCCGCCGTCCGAAATGACGGCGACGCGCTTGCCTCGCGCTTTCTGCATGAGGCCGAGCCCTTCCGCGACGGGCAGTATCTCGTCGGAATGGTTAACGACGCTGACGCCAACCTGCCGCAGCAGGTCCATCGTCATGGCGAAGCTGCCGGCGAGAGCGCCGGTATGCGAACTCGCCGCCTTCTTGCCGAGTTCGGTGGAACCCGACTTGTAGACCACGACGGGTTTTTTCGCGGTGATTTCGCGGGCGACCTGCAGGAAGCGCTGGCCGTCGCGAAAGCCTTCGACGTAGAGTGTGGCGACCTTTGTATTGTCGTCCTCGCCGAGATAGCGCAGGTAATCGTTGAAGCCGATGTCGGTCTGGTTGCCCGGGCCGACGTAGGTCGAAAAGCCGACATGGCCATTGTTCTCGGCTTCGAGTACCAGCGACAGCAGCATGTTGCCCGACTGCGAGATGAAGCCGATGTCACCGGCCTTGATCCTTTCCAGCGCCAGCAGGTTGACCTTCTTGTGCAGGTTGAACATGCCCGAGGTGTTCGGGCCGATGACGCGCACCTTGCCCGCCCGCGCGGCGTCGAGGACCTGCTGTTCAAGTTGGGCGCCCGCGGGGCCGGTTTCGCGGAAGCCGCTGGCGAGGATGACCGCACCCTTGACGCCCTTGCGGCCGCATTCGACCATCAGTCCGGGGATGCTCGCTGCCGGCGTGCAGATGAGTGCCAGCGCGATGTCGCCCGGCACGGATTCTAGGGATGGGTAGGTCTTGACCCCGAGCACCATGTCGGTCTTCGGGTTGATCGGGTATATGGCGCCCTGATAGCCATCCTTGATCAGGCCCACCATGGCCTTGTAGCCACGCTTGGTCGGGTCGGCCGAGGCGCCGACGATGGCGATTGAATCGGGTGCGAGAAAAGCGTGCAGCGGGCTCTTGTGGCCCGGGTTGGGCGTATTTGCGTTCATTTACTTTCCTTTGAATACGGGGGTGCGCTTTTCCGCGAAAGCGTCGATGCCCTCCTGCCAGTCTTGTGTGGTGCCGACGAACATCATGCCTTCGAGTTCGGCGACGAGCGCGGCGTCGAAGGTGCGCTCAGCGGACATGTTGAGTTGCTGCTTGGCGAGTTGCATCGAGAACGGCGCCTTGCTGGCAATCCTGGCCGCAAACTCGCGGGCCGCATCCAGAAAGCCTGCATCGGCAAAGACCCGGTTGGCCAGGCCGATGCGCACGGCTTCTTCACCCTTGATGCGTTCGCCCAGAAAAACCAGTTCGCGCGCCTTGGCGAGGCCCACCAGCCGCGGCAGCAGCCAGGTAACGCCGCCGCCGAGGAAGTTGCCGATGCTGATCTCGGGCAGGCCGATCTGGGCGCTTTCGGCCATCAGCAGGAAGTCAGAGGCGATGGCCAGCTCGGCCCCGGCGCCCAGCGCATAGCCATTGACGGCGGCAACCACCGGTTTGCCGAGTTGCAGCAGGCGCTTGCAGACGATCTGTTCGCCTTGCAGGTACTGGCGGCGGTCGAATGCAGTGCGGCCGAGCTTGTGTTCCTTCAGGTCGGCGCCGACGCAAAAGGCCCGGCCCTCGCCAGTCACCAGCACGACGCGGACATCGCCATCGGCTTCGGCACGGGTCAGTGCGGCATTCAGCTCGTCATAGAGTTGCTGGGTGACGGCATTAAGGCGCTGCGGACGGTTGAGGCGGATTTCCGCGATGCCGTCGCGCAGCTCATAGAGAATGGTTTCGTAGCTCATGTTCATGCCTGTACGTTTGGCGCGAGCTTGGCCTCGCGGTCCCTGCGCCGTCTTTGTACCCACCACACCAGCGCCAGCAGGGCAAAGGCCGGGATGTACATCCATTCCTTGTCGGGGCGTTCGCCTGAGGGTATTTCAATCATCCTGATGTTGAAACTCTGTTCCAGGCCGAGTTTTTCGGCGCGGCTGCCGAAGCGCACTGCCGAGATCTGCACGTCGTCGCCGAGCATGATGACCGAGAGACCCATATTGGCCATTCGCTCACGGGCACTGGGAGCCTTGTCGCCCAGCGGCAGAAGCACGCCCTTGGAAATTTCCTTGCCTTCCAGGCTCATGCCTTCCACCCAGACGCGCAGGTTGCCATTGCGCGGGGCTTGCTCGACGAGGCGGGTCAATTCCGTGGGGGGGACTTCATCAAAGGGCGGATACAGCATGTCCATCCAGAATCCCGGGCGGAACAGGGTGAAGGTGACCAGCAGCAGCAGCAGCGCTTCGTGGATGCGGTTGCGGGTGACGAAAAATCCCTGCGTCGCCGCCGCGAACATCAGGCTGGCCACGGTGGCCGTGACGATGGTCATGATCAGGTGGAAGGCATCGGTGATGCCGATCAGCAGCAACTGCGTGTTGAAGATGAACATGAAGGGCAGGATCGCCGTCCGCGCGCTGTAACCGAAGGCGGTCACGCCGGTGCGCATCGGATCGCTCTTGGCAATGCCCGCCGCGGCATAGGACGCAAGTCCCACCGGTGGCGTCACGTCGGCCATCAGGCCGAAGTAGAAAACGAACAGATGCACAGCGATCAGCGGCACGAGCAGGCCCGATTGCGCGCCCAGTTCGACGATCACCGGCGCCATCAGGGTCGATACCACGATGTAGTTCGCCGTGGTCGGCAGCCCCATGCCGAGAATCAGGCTGATCACCGCCACCAGCAGCAGCATGAGCATCAGATTGCCGCCCGACAGTATCTCGACCAGTTCGGTCATTGCCAGGCCGACCCCGGTCAGCGTCACCGTGCCGACGATGATGCCCGCCGTGGCGGTGGCGATGGCGATGGCAATCATGTTGCGCGCGCCGGTCACCAGGCCGTTAAAGAGGTCGGTAAAGCCCAGCTGCGTCGCCACCCCCAACTTGCCGGTGCCACGGAAAAATGCGAACAGCGGTCGCTGGGTGATGAGGATGAAAATCAGGAAAATTGTCGCCCAGAAGGCCGACAAGGCGGGCGAGAGCTGCTCGACCATCAGGTTCCAGATCAGCACCACCACGGGTAGCAGGAAGTGCAGACCGGATTTCAGCGTCGGGCCGATCTCGGGCAGAAACTCCATGGTCTCGCCCGGTTTTTCCATGTGCAATTCGGGATATTTCGCGGCATAGCGCACGATGGCAACATAAGCGGCAAGCATCAGCGCGGCGACGATCATGAAAGCGGTATCGCCCGCCAGGTCTTTCAGCCAGCCAAAGCCCCAGTAGACGATTGCCGAGAGGATGACCAGTCCGGAGAAGGTCATCAAGGTGGTGATGACCGCCTTCTGCCAGGGCAGCGGCTCGCGCCGGGGCAGGCCCTGCAGGTTCATCTTCAGTGCTTCGAGGTGCACGATGTAGAACAGCGCAATGTAGGAAATCAGCGCCGGCAGGATGGCATGCTTCATCACCTGCAGATAGGTGATGCCAACATACTCCACCATCAGGAAGGCGGCGGCTCCCATCACCGGTGGCATCAACTGGCCGTTGACCGATGAGGCAACCTCGACCGAAGCTGCCTTGTCCGGGCGGTAGCCGACGCTTTTCATCAACGGAATTGTGAATGTGCCGGTGGTCACTACGTTGGCGATCGATGAGCCAGAGATCACGCCGGTAGCGGCGGAGGCGACGACTGCCGCCTTGGCCGGACCGCCGCGCATGTGACCGAGCAGGGCAATCGCCGACTTGATGAAATAGGCGCCGGCACCTGCCGTCTCGAGCAGGGCGCCGAACAGCACGAACAGGAAGATGAAACTGGTCGACACCCCCAGCGCCACGCCGAAGACGCCTTCGGTGGTCAGCCACATGTGACTCATGCCCTTGGCCAGTGAGGCACCGCGGTGGGCGATGACATCCGGCATGTAGGGGCCGAAGAAGACGTAAACCATGAACAATATCGCCAGGATCACCATCGGCAGGCCGAGCGCGCGGCGCGCAGCTTCGAGCAGCAGCGTCATGCCGGCAACGGCGACGACGAGGTCGATGGTGGTCGGTTGGCCCGGCCGGTCGGCGATTTCCCGGTAGAACAGGAACAGATAAGCCATGCAGAAGGCTGCCACGAAGGCCAGCAGCCAGTCGACCAGTGGAATGTACTGGCGCGGTGATCTCTTGAATGCGGGGTAGGCCAGAAAGCCGATGAAGACGGCAAAAGCCAGGTGCAGCGAACGGGCTTCGGTGTCGTTGAAGACGCCGATGCCAAATGTAAATGGTAGTGGCGAGGCGTACCAGAGTTGAAACATGGACCAGACGAAGGCCAGCGCGATGATCAGCTTTGCCGCAAAGCCATGCGGTTTGCGCCCGCCGGTATCGGCTTCGGCGACGATTTGCTTGAGTTGTTCGTCGGTCAGTTCATGGTGACCGGATTGATCTTTTTTTCTCACAACGCACGCCCCTGAACATTGTTTGAATCCCCCTCACCCTGCCGGGCGAGGGGGCGTGAAACAAGCTTACATCCAGCCTTTTTCCTTGTAGTACTTCACGGCGCCGTCATGCAACGGAGCGGACAGGCCATTCTTGATCATGTCCTTCGGTTCGAGGTTGGCGAACGCCGGGTGCAGCTTCTTGAAGTCGTCGAAGTTGTCGAAGACGGATTTCACCATCAGGTAGACCACGTCGTTGGGTACCTTGCTTGAAGAAACGAAGCTCGCGACGACACCGAAGGTCTTCGTCGGGTTCGGGTTGTTCGCGTACATGCCGCCGGGGATGGTCGCCTGAGCGTAGTAGGGGTTGGCGGCGATGAGTTTGTCGACGGCGGGGCCGGAGATGTTGACCAGCTTCGCACCGCAGGTGGTGGTCGGGTCCTGGATGCTGGCATTGGGATGGCCAACCACATAGATCAAGCCGTCGATCTTGTTGTCGCACAGGGCGGCGCCCTGTTCGTCGGCCTTCAGTTCGGAAACCAGCGAGAAGTCACCCTGCTTCATGCCCAATGCCGGCAACAGCGTGTCCATCGTGGCGCGCTGGCCGGAGCCAGGGTTGCCGATGTTCATGCGCTTGCCCTTGAGGTCCTCGAACTTGACGACGCCGGCTTCCTTGCGGGACAGCACCGTAGCCGGTTCGGGATGGAGGGAGAACACCGCACGCAGGTTGGGGTCGGCACCGCCATCCTTGAACTGCACCAGACCATTGACGGCGTTGAACTGGACGTCCGATTGCGCCACGCCGAAGTCGAGCTCGCCGGCCTTGATGGTGTTGATGTTGTATACAGAACCGCCGGTACTCTCGACCGAGCAACGCACGCCGTGCTTGGCGCGATCCTTGTTCATGAGGCGGCAGATGGCGCCGCCGGCAGCGTAATAGACGCCGGTGACACCACCCGTGCCGATTGTCACGAACTTGGTCTGGGCATGGACGGGCAGGCTGGTCAGGGAGGCACTCAGTGCCAGCACGGCTACAGCCGTCATCGAAGCAAATTTCTTCATGGATTATCTCCTTGGTGAAGTTGAAACAGCAGGTGTAACTCGATCAGTACGACACAACAAACACAAGCAACAGAATAACAACTACTCAGGGGTACAGTCCGCGCCGATCGCGCGCCGCCAGCACTCGGGTACAGGCGATGATGAAGGCTGCGGTGCGCAGCGACACCTTGCGCTCCTCGGCCAGTTCGGCGACCGCACGAAATGCTGCCACCATGATGTCCTCGAGGCGCGCATTGATTTCCTGTTCGTTCCAGAAAAAACTCGAGAAATCCTGTACCCATTCGAAATAGCTGACCGTGACGCCACCGGCGTTGGCGATGACATCCGGCACCACCGTGATGCCGCGCGCCGCAAGAATATCGTCGGCGGCCGGCAGCGTCGGCCCGTTGGCACCCTCGGCGATGATGCGGGTGGGAATCTTCTCCGCCCGCGCCTCGTCGATGACACCTTCCAGTGCGGCCGGGATGAAAAAATCGCTGGGGATATCCCAGAACTCGTCATTCGTGACGGGCTGTGCGCCGGGGAAATCCACCAGGCGCTTGCCGCTGGCGACATGAGCTATGGCAGCTCCCACGTCGATACCCGCCGGATTGGCAATGCTGCCACTGGCATCCTGGAGGGCCAGGATACTTGCGCCGGCCTCGGCGAAGCATTGGGCAGCAATCGCGCCGACATTGCCGAAACCCTGCACGGAGACGCGCGCCCCCTGAACTCTGATGCCCTGGCGCAAGCCGGCTTCGCGTGCCGTGATGAAAACACCGCGACCGGTCGCCTCGCGCCGGCCGAGACTACCGCCCAGACTGATCGGCTTGCCGGTCACGACACCACTGACGGTGCCGCCCTGGTTGATGGAGTAGGTGTCCATCATCCAGGCCATGGTTTGTTCGTTGGTGCCGACGTCGGGAGCCGGAATGTCCTTGGTCGGGCCAATCAGAATGCCGATCTCCGAGGTAAAGCGGCGGGTTACCCGCTCCAGTTCACCCAGCGACATGGCCCCCGGATCGATTCTTACCCCGCCCTTGGCGCCGCCGTAGGGCAGATTGAGGGCCGCGCACTTGACGGTCATCCAGCCCGATAGCGCCATCACCTCGTTAAGCGTGACATCCGGGTGGTAACGCACGCCGCCCTTGCCCGGACCACGCGAGACATTGTGCTGGACGCGATAGCCCTCGAAATTCGCCAGCGTGCCATCATCGCGGCGAATCGGCACGTCGACGATCAGGATGCGCTTGGGGTGCTTGAGGGTTTCCACCCAGTATTCGAGCTTGCCCAGATGGGGCGTTACCCGGTTGATCTGTTCGATGAAGCTGGCCCAGGGTTGCGGCCGTGCGGGGTCAAGATACGAAAGTGCTGCCATATTCCACTCTCCTTTTTTGTTATGTACTACTTCGCCTCTGCAACAGAGTGGAAGTGTCAATGAACAACAATGAATGAGCTACGTCGACGTCTTGGTGAAAAATACCTACGGGAATAATTGCCAGTAGCTAAAAGTATTGGCTAAAAATTGTACGGTTTTCAGCGGAGGTCGGATATCGCGGGGTGTTCGAATCAGGCCTGATTTCAACACTACCTGGCGCTGCGGTGGGCAACTGTCGTTGAAGACATTTTAACCCCCCTGAGGATCTATGGCGGAAGCAGTATTTTAACATGTGGCAAAAGTCGGCGCCGGCGCGACGGCGTTTCGCGCGCCTCAGAAGGCCATGTAGCGGCCGGGTTTGTGATTGACTGCCAGCGCAAAATTCAGCAGTACCGCACCGAGCACCGATGCCGCCAAAATCATTGGTGGCACCAGCAGGGTGGCGGCCAGCAGGATGGCAACATCCAGGCCCATCTGCAGCTTGCCGGCGCTCCAGTTGAAGCGTTCCTGCAGGTAGAGCACCAGCACGTTGAAGCCGCCGAGGCTGGCGCGATGGCGAAACAGGATCAGCATGCCGACACCCATCAGCAGCCCGCCGGCGAGACCGGCAAAGAACGGGTCGATGTGGGCAATGTCGAGAACCAGCGGCAAAACTTCGGTCAACAGTGAAACGATGAAGACGGTGGCCAGCGTTTTCAGCGTGAACTCGATCCCCATGCGCTTTATCCCGAGCCAGTAGAACGGGATGTTGATGAGGAACAACGTCAGACCGAAATTCGCGCCGGTGCTGTAATGGATCAGGAAGGTCAGGCCGACGGCGCCGCCGGTCAGCAGCCCGGCCTGCTTGATGAACGTCAGTCCGACAGCAACCACCAGCGCACCGGTGAGGATGCCCTGGATGTCATCAAAATAGCTGTGCTTGGCGGGCGTGGCGGACATCGATCAGCCTCTGGCACCGTTACCTTCAATTGATCCCATCAGTTCCGCCGTGTGGCGTGCCAGCATCCATTCCTCGTTGGTTGGCAACACCAGCGCGGTAGCGCGGCTTTGCGCGGTGGATATCCGCGTTGCATCGGCTGCGTTGGCGGCGTCATCGAACTCGATGCCCAGCCAGCCGAGTTGCTGGCAGACCATGGCGCGCACCGGCGCGGCGCGCTCGCCGATGCCGCCGGTAAACACCAGTGCATCCAGTCCGCCGATGGCGGCGGCCAGCGAGCCGATTTCGCGCACGATGCGGTAGCAGAACAGGTCGACGGCTTCCTTTGCCTCGGGTCGGTCGGAAGCCAGCAACTCACGCATGTCCTGGCTGATACCCGAGACCCCCAGCAACCCGGATTCCTTGTAGAGCAGGTGGGTCAGCGCCTTGGCATCCATGCCGTCGTAATCCATCAGGTAGAGCAATACGCCGGGGTCAAGGGCGCCGGTGCGCGTGCCCATCATCAGCCCTTCGACGGCGGTGAAGCCCATCGTCGTCGCCTGGCTCTTCAGGCCGACCATCGCGCACATCGAGGCGCCGTTGCCCAGATGCGCAACGATGACACGGCCCTTGGCCTGTGCCGGCGGCAGATGCTGCGGCAACACATCGGCGATGTATTCGTAGGAGAGGCCATGAAAACCATAGCGCCGCACGCCCTGCGCGGTGATGCGGCGCGGCAGGGCAAACAGTTGCGCGATGGCCGGCTGGCTGCGATGAAACGCAGTGTCGAAACAGGCGATTTGTGGCACCCCCGGCAGGGCAGCACGCATGGCCTCGACACCCGCCAGATTGTGCGGCTGGTGCAATGGCGCGAGCGGAATGAAGGCCTTGAGCTTGGCGACGGTGGCGTCGTTGATCAGGATCGGCTGAGAGTATTCCTGCCCGCCATGCACGATCCGGTGACCGATGCCGACGATCTTCCAGTCGGCTTCATATTGACGCAGCCAGCCTACCAGATGATCGATGGCCGCACGATGCGGGTGCTCGCCCGTCAGGGCAAGCTTGCTGTCATCGAGCGTGCATCCGGATTTGTCCCTGGCCTTGATGCGTGAGCCGTTGGCGGAGCCGATGCCGTCGATCTGTCCCACGATCTCGGGCTGCGCAGGGACCGGTTGGCCGCAGCGAAACAGTGCGAACTTGATCGAGGAAGATCCGGCGTTGAGGGTCAGGAGAGCTTGGGCCATAAGGATCTCATGCGTTGGGGACATTGCCACGCCGGGCGTGAGCCATCACCACGGCGATGGCGGTCGATGCCGTGCGTGTTTGCGCCGAGTCGGCCCGGCTGGTCAGCACGATCGGCACGCGCGCGCCGAGAACGATGCCGGCCGAGAGCGCATCGGCCAGATATTCGAGTTGCTTGGCCAGCATGTTGCCCGATTCGATGTCCGGTACGAGCAGGATGTCGGCCTGGCCGGCAACGACGGACTTGATGCCCTTGGTCCGCGCGGCGACCAGCGAAATCGCGTTGTCGAAACCGAGCGGGCCGTCCAGCACGCCCCCCTTGATCTGGCCACGGTCGGCCATCTTGCACAAGGCGGCAGCGTCCAGAGTCGCGAGCATTTTCGGGTTGACCGTCTCGACTGCAGCGAGAATCGCCACCTTCGGTTCGACGATGTGCAGCATCAACGCCAGGTCGATGGCGTTTTGCACGATGTCGGCCTTGGTCACCAGATCTGGTGCGACGTTGACCGCGGCATCGGTGATCAGCAGCGGTCGTGGGTAGGTGGGCACATCCATCACGAACACATGGCTGATGCGCCGCTCGGTACGCAGGCCGGTGGCGCTGTCGATCACCTCGCTGATCAATTCGTCGGTGTGCAGGCTACCCTTCATCAGGGCTTCAACCTCGCCCTCGCGCGCCAGGGCGACGCCCGATTCGGCGGCGGCGTGACTGTGCGGCACGTTGAGGAACTTGCAGCCGGACAGATCGAGGTGCATCTCCTCGGCCAGCGCGCGGATCTTGTCTTCGGGACCAACCAGCGTCGGCTCGATCAGACCGCGGTCGCGGGCGAGCAGGGCGCCTTTCAGCGACTCGGTATCGCAGGGGTGGATCACCCCCATCTTGATTGGCGAGAGGCCTTGCGTGATTTCCAGCAGGTGTTCGTAGCGCGAGGCCTTGGTGGCCGACAGCCGGATTTCCGGCATGGTTGCCTTCGGGCGCTTGATCTTCTCCTGGGGGGCGATGACTTCTGCGGTGCCGAACAGGACGCGGATATTGTCCTGATTGGTGCCGACGCAATCGAAGATGATGTGATGGTTGTGGTCGAACTTGCGCTGGCAGGTGACCATGACGGTGAGCGTATCGCCAACCCGTACCGAGCGCTCGAAGCGCAGGCTCTGGTCGTAATAGACAGTGCCGGGGCCTGGAAATTGCGTGCCCAGCACGTTGGAAAACAGCATGCCACCCCACATGCCATGCGCCACTACCTCGCGGAACTCCGATGAGCGCGCATATTCCGGGTCAACATGGGTCGGGTTCATGTCGCCGGAAATGATGGCGAACATCTGGATGTCTTCGGGGCGCAGGGTGCGCACCAGCGTCACGGCATCGCCGACCTTGATCTCGTCGTAGGTGCGGTTTTCGATGGTTTCGATCAGGCTGGGCTTGCTCATTGGCGGTGATCCTTACGCTGGCCGGGAGGCGAAGTTCAACAGTAATATTCAGATGAAATCGACAGGGGTGAGTTTAAGCCCAGTTCGGCACGGTGGTTCGACGTGAAAGCCATTGAGTCTGAGCGGATTACTCCGGAAATTTGCTCAGTGGCCCTTTAGCGCGAAGATGCCCGGCGCGTTGCGCCAGTAGCCCTTGTAGTCCATTCCGCAGCCAAAGAGAAAACGGTCTGCGATGTCCATGCCGGTGAAGTCGGCGCGCATGCCGGGTACGGCCTTGCGCTCGTGCTGCTTGTGTACGAGCACGGCAGTCAGCACTTCGCGGGCGCCTTCCTGGCGCAGGTTCTCGCAGATCGCGACGAGCGTGTGGCCTTCGTCGAGGATGTCGTCGATGACCAGGACGGTACGGTCTTCCAGGTCCTGGGTCGGCCGCACACGCCAGTCGAGCAGGTTGCCGTTCAAGGCGTGGCCATAACGGGTGGCATGCAGGTAGGCGGTTTCCAGCGGGAAGTTGAGGCGGGCGATGAGTTGTCCGGCAACGATCAGGCCGCCGTTCATCACCGTGTAGATGAGCGGATTGGCATCCCGCAAGCGGAGGGTGATTTCACCGGCCATGCGGTCGAGGGCGGCGTCGACGTCAGCTTGCGTCGCCAGACAATCCGCCTCGGCATAGGCTTGCTTGATTTCTTCGAGGACGGATGGGTTCATGGCAGGGTCTAATAAGTCAGGACGGAAAAGAAGGGCAGTTCAGCCTCGGCAATCCGCCTTGAGCCGCCGAGCGCCGGCAGGTCGATCACCGCGGCGGTTTCGACGAGATGGGCGCCAAGCCGCTGCATCAGGCGGGCGGCAGCGATCATCGTGCCGCCGGTGGCGACCAGATCGTCGATCACCAGCACGCGTTCGCCGGGGCTGGCGGCGTCGGTGTGCACCTCGACGGTGGCCTGCCCGTATTCCAGCGTATAGGATTCGGCCATGGTATCGAAGGGCAGCTTGCCCTGCTTGCGTACCGGCACGAAGCCGACGCCCAGATGGTGGGCCAGTGCCGCGCCAAGGATGAAGCCGCGCGCGTCGATGCCGGCGATGGCATCAAGTTGCTCGTCGCCATAGCGGTCGGCAAAGATGTCGATCAGGGCACGGAACGCCGGGCCGTTGCGCAACAGTGGCGTGATGTCGCGGAACTGCACGCCGGGCAGTGGCCAGTTGGCTACCGTGCGGATGTGGCGGGCGAGGTCGGCGGCGGGAATGGGCATGGCGAGGGCTTAGCCGAGGAAGGCAAACTTCAAGATGAAAACCACGGCAATGATCGCGACGGCCGGCGACAGTTCGCGATGACGACCGGTCAATATTTTCAAGGCCGCATAGGAGATGAAGCCGAAGGCGATGCCGTGGGCGATCGAGAAGGTGAACGGCATGGTGATGGCGGTGATCACGCCCGGAGCCGCTTCGGTCAGGTCGTCCCAGTCGATTTCCGCCAGGCCGCGGATCATCAGCACGGCGACATAACACAGTGCCGGCGCGGTGGCATAGGGCGGCACCGCACTCGCCAGCGGCGAAAACACCAGGGCGGCAAGAAACAGCAGCGCGACGACCACGGCGGTGAGACCGGTGCGGCCGCCGACGGCGGTGCCGGCCGCGGACTCGATGTAGGCGGTGGCCGATGAAGTGCCGAGACCGGCCCCGGCGACGATCGCCGTCGAGTCGGCGAGCAGGGCTTTTTTCAGGCGCGGCAGGCGGCCATCCTTGTCGAGCAGACCGGCGCGGTGGGCGACGCCGATCAATGTGCCCGAGGCATCGAACAGTTCGACCAGAAAGAAGGTCATGATCACCGACAAAAGGCCCATGTTCAGCGCGCCGACGATGTCGAGCTGCATGAAGGTGGGCGCCAGCGACGGCGGCGCGGCGATGATGCCGGTGAAGGGGGAAAGGCCCATGGCCACCGAAATGCCGGTGACGGCGAGGATGCCGATGATGATCGCACCCGGCACCTTGCGCTGTTCCAGCGCGACGATCAGGATGAAGCCAGCCACCGCCAGCAGCACGCCTGGCTGATGCAGGTCGCCCAGCGTCACCAGCGTGGCCTGATGGCCGGCAATCAGTCCGGCGTTCTTCAGGCCGATGATCGCCAGAAACAGTCCGATGCCGGCCGATATGGCGAATTTCAGCGAGCGTGGAATCGCATTGACGATCCACTCGCGCAGCCGGAACAGGCTGACCAGGATGAACAGCACGCCCGAGATGAACACGGCGCCGAGCGCCTGCTGCCAGGTAAAGCCCATGCCGCCGACGACGGCGAAGGCGAAGTAGGCGTTGAGCCCCATGCCCGGCGCAATCGCGATCGGATAATTGGCATAGAGCCCCATGATCAGGGAGCCGATGGCGGCGGCGAGGCAGGTGGCGACGAACACCGCGTCCTTGGGCATGCCGGCGGCCGAAAGGATGTCAGGGTTGACGAAGATGATGTAAGCCATCGTCAGGAAGGTCGTCGCGCCCGCGAGAACCTCGGTGCGCACCGTGGTGCCATGCGCAGAAAGCTGGAAAAAGCGCTCCAACATGATTTTCGCCCCCAGGGAAAGGCGCGGATTCTAGAGGAAAAGCCGATTTCGGTGCGTCATTCCTGTGCTGCGGGAAGTAGTCGCCGTCCCCGTCCCCATCTCCGTGTTCGCGGCGATCCGGCTGACGCCGTCTCCGTGTTCGCGGCGATCCGGCTGACGCCGTCTCGCCAGTCCCGAAAAAGGGATTCCCTTCGGTTACGCCGACTTTTATTGCGTGATCCGCACCATGATCGACTGTTTGGTCGCTGCCGCATCCATGTCGAAGCGGTCGCACTGCATCCTGCTGATGAACCAGCGTGCGCACGCTGGTGGATGCCAATTTTCCACCGTAGATGGAGCGTTTTAGCCTGTTCGTACGCTAGCGCACTGAAGTCCAGCCTGAATGGCACGAGAATCAAGCTTCAGTCGAGGCCAAGGCCACCCGACCGCATTCCCTCTCCAACACCATACCTGGAGGCATGATGACTAGCCTATTAACTGCAAGCCATGGAGCTGTCGCAGCCCGTAACGACATACTCGTGAAGGATCTGAAACGCGTCGTCGGCGATGCCGATGACCTGCTGCATGAACTGGCCAGCGCCGGTACCGAAGAATTAGCCACGGCGCGTACGCGGATCGAGGCCAGCCTCGGTGAAGTCGAGGCCAGTCTCCGCGCAGCACGCCGCGCTTTTGCGCGCCAGGCACGCATTGCGGCTGATGCCACCAATGAGTACGTCAGGAAAAATCCCTGGAAACTCGTCGGCATTGTGACGGCGGCAGGACTCCTCGCCGCCCTGCTTCTCAGTCGGCGCTGATCGGGCATTGGCCGAACATGCTCTGCTCACTGCTGTTGCGCTGAAGCATGCTGAAGGTAGTCCATGTCACGACCCACTGGGTCTGGCGTCTGAAGATTGTTCTGCGCCAGTCGCTGTCCGCCTGGGTCGATCAGCGCGCATCCAGCAAGGGCGCGGCACTGGCGTTCTACACCCTGTTTTCCATGACGCCCATCCTCGTGCTGGCCATCGCGCTGGCCGGCTACTTTTTCGGTGCCGAGGCAGCGCAGGGCGAGATCGTCGCCCAACTGCAAGGGCTGGTCGGGCCGAATGGCGCAATGGCGATTCAGGCCATGCTGGCGGCGGCGCGCGATACCACCTCCGGACTGGTAGCGACACTCGTGGCGACTGCCCTGCTGCTGCTGGGAGCGACCAGTGTCTTTGCCGAACTCAAGGGCAGTCTGGATGAAATGTGGGGAATCGGCAAGCCTAGTCAGTCAGGCTTCATCAAACTGATGCGCACGCGGATGCTGTCCTTCGGCATGGTGCTGGTGCTGGCATTCCTGCTGCTCGTTTCCCTTGTCGTCAGCGCCGCGCTGGCCATGCTCGAACGCTATGCGGACGGCGTGCTTGGCGGTTCGGCCGGCATGCTCGCCACGCTTTCCTCCGCCATATCGTTCGGCGTCATCGCTTGCATGTTTGCCGTGATCTACAAGACCCTGCCGGCGGTGCCGCTCTCTTGGCGCGATGTCTGGATTGGCGCCGCCTTCACGGCTGGACTGTTCAGCCTGGGGAAATATGCAATCGGCTATTATCTCGGCAACAGTGGCGTAGCCTCCAGCTTCGGTGCCGCCGGTTCAATCATCGCCTTGCTGCTCTGGGTGTACTACTCGGCCCAGATATTCTTTCTGGGGGCGGAGTTCACCCGGCATTACGCCCTTTGGTTCGGCAGTCTGCAGCACGAAAGGCTGCAGAGAGAAGAACAAGACCGCTGCGCCGTACTCATGCGCGATCAGACCGTCAGGTAATACTGACAAATCTCAAGTATCCACGGCTCCCGGCGCTACGGTTCATAAAGCTTTCCGGCGAAAAGTACATGTAGCAAAGCGCGCTGCGCGCTTCTTTAACGCTTGCATGCAGCTTCAATAGTGGCGGCCCTGATGGCCTGTCATTTGCCAAACCGTTCGGCTCGCTGGGCGCGGATTTCGGCTGGCCATTGGCTCTCGACATAGAGCAAGACACGCTGAATCTGCCGGTCTGACAGCTTGCCGGCAAACGCCGGCATGTCGGAAACATAGCCTGGCGGAGCATGGGGTGGCACCATACCCAGCTTGGTGATTGCCACCAGTTGCTCCATCGGATGATGCCAGGTATGGCCGCTCGCATCGTGCGGCGGTGCTGGCAGCTTGCCGTCGGGGCGACGCGTGTTCCATTCCGGCTGTCCTTCCAGTCTGGTCCCGTGACAAGTCGCACATTCGGCCTTATAGATTGCCTCGCCTTCCATTACGGCCAACTGGTCTGGCCCGCCGCCGCCGCATCCGGCAAGCGACGTCAACAGCAGCGCCGCCCGCCACCATTTCATTGTCACGACAGTTTCATTCCTTGCCCATCTTTTTCGGGTTTGACAACGCGCTACGGAACTAGGGGCGCCGTGGATCGTCTGGGGGAGTGTTCGTCTTAGGGGGGTGTTGTTGGCGCCTGGCCTTTTTGGTGTCGATCACGATCTTGGCCGCGGCAACCAGATTCACCACCACCACGGCGATTGCCGGCCAGAAGGGTAGTTCCTGACCCGACTTCGCCCCATAGACGAGCAGCCCGCCGAGCATGAGCCCACCGATCAGCAGCACAATGACACTGCCGTTGATGAATCCGTCTTGCTTGAAATTCAAGGTCACATCCCCCTTCGAATAGTCACTTGGTCAATAGGCAAACCGGACGGGAAACAGGCTTCGCTTGCCGTGTCGGTATTGGCAATGAAATTTCGCAGGTCATTGCGCCGGCCGTTATTTATTGTTCGCAAAGAAGGCATTGTAGGCGGCAACCGAGAAGCCTTGCACACGTTGCGTACCGGCCGTCAGCAGCGGCACCCCTTTCCCGCTACCGGCCCGGGCGAAGGTGGTCAGACCGTCCTTTGTGTCAATGTCCACTTCCCGATATGAGATCCGCTTGTCCGCCAGATAGGCCTTGGCCTTCTGGCAATAGCCGCACCACGCTGCCGAATACAGGACGACGCCCGCCGCCGGCGCCGCTGCGGTTTTCGCGGACCTCATGCGTTCCAGCTGATCGGCTGCCGAAGAGGGCAAGGAGCTGGTCGGCCCCGCCTCGAAGATCCTGGACATCACAACCTGTCCCTGCCGCGGTGGTTGGTCGCTATACGAGATCTTGCCATCCGGGCCAACCGATTTGTACAGGGTGGCCGACAGCACCACCATGCTGGTCAGCGCACAGGCAATGAAAACAAGGATGCGTGTCATGGGCGTGGCCTCATGTGCCGGATCGCGGCAGAGCGGGGTTAGTCATAATGCTTGAAGGTCAGCACACAATTCACTTGCGGGCAGCACCTTGGCAAACAGGCCGTTCAGCGCAGCAAGATAAGCGGCCTGAACACTCGCGGCCGGCACTTCGACGCCGTTGAACGACAAGGCCCTGGTGGCGCAAGCGTCGTGCGCCAGGGCGCAGCTGAAACCAAGGTCGGCGGCGGCGCGGGTCGTCGTGTCGATGCACATGTGGGTCATCATGCCGGCAATCACCAGCCGGGAAATCCCGGCATCGCGCAAGTGTTCCAGCAGCGGCGTTTCCCGAAAGCTGTTGGGGAAGTGCTTCTGGAATACCGGTTCGTCGCTGGCCGGACGCACGGACTCGTGAATTTCCGCCCCGCGGGTGCCGGGCAGAAAAAACGTCGCGCCGGGGCGGGCAGCGAGGTGCTGAATGTGGATGATCGGCAAGGCCTTCTGGCGAAAGGCCGCCAGCAGCCTGGCGGCCTGGGTGGCTGCCGCGCCTGCCCCGACGACCTCCATTGCGCCGCCCGGGAAATAGTCGTTCTGGATGTCAATCAGCAGGAGGGCGGTAGTCATGGCGAGTTCCAAGGTTTGGATAACAAAGTCGGCGTGACCGAAGGAAATCCCCGTGGGACTGGCGGGACGAAGTGCCCCGCATGGGGTACGGCGGAAACCGTGGTCTGACGCTCTATTTATTAAGCAAAGTAAGTCCGCATAATAAAGCCCCAATCGCTTGGGGCTTTTGATTTTTCGAGAATGATCGGCGGACTAATGTTTGCTCTCCTTGGAACTTCACTCATGCGCAATTGGCTTGGTGGTGAATAAGTAGTCCTTGAACTGCTCTGAAAATCGTCCATCTTTGCGGCGAATCCATTCCATGAGCATGGCTGCATGCTCCTTTTCTTCATCACGGTTATGCTCGAGGATTGCCTTCAGCTCCCTGTCTTTGCATACGTCAGCCCGCTGGTTGTATGAATCGACGGCCTCAAGCTCTTCCATTAGGGAAACCAGCGCTCTGTGCATATCCCGTATTTCGACGGAAAGTTCCTCTACGGGCTCCTGATAAATGACGTTGCTCATATCGATCTCCTGATGTTGTCAAGATTATCGTGATACATGTCTATCTTTGATCCGGGCATGCGGATCAGGAAGAAACATTTTCGTTGGCAAACTGGTGATTGACATCGCGATGATGGGCTTCATCCAGGCGGACCGCGAGGATGACGTCGCGCAATTTTGCTTCCGGCGCGAGGTTCCAGTATTCGATTGCGACTTTCGGTGCGGGGACGTTGGCATAGGTACCATTGTCCACACCCGCCAGGTATTCCGTGTAGCTAAATACCGCCTCCTCCTCAAGATAGCCCACCACGCGATGCGCACCTCTCGGAACCATGATGTAGAGCAAAAAATAGAAGTTGTAAAAAACGCCTTGGGCAAGCAAGATCAGAAGACGCTCGAATTGCGTTGGTCGAGCGATCTGGATGAAGGTCATCAAGTGGATGCGCTCATTCTCTGCCTCATCCAGCAGTGTGCGTATGCGGCCAGCATCGTCTTCCATCCGCCGCACAGCGCGCAGGTGCTGCAAGGTGCCGCCAACCATTCCCGGTATGGCCGCAATGGTTTCCAGAACCACTGCACGGTGGCCATAACGATGTGCAAAGAAGACATCCGCAAAGAACCGCAATAATCGGACGAACCGATAGGCGATTTGATCGCTAAAGCCTCTTGGAGCGTAGTGAACTTCGATCATGCTGTGGCGACATCCTCGACCGCGCCAACCGAAGTCTTGATGACTTCGCGTGTGATCGCCGTTTCCTGCTCGGTTAGCGTGGTCGCCACCAACACGAACTGACCACTCTTGATCGCATCCTGGATCAGGTCGGCTAACCGTCCTTCCTTTTTATCCACGTTCGCCGTGGCACCCGTCGCAGCACCAACAATCGCGCCGATGCTGGCACCCCAGCCCAACATCATGAGGGGAGCAAGCAACGGGCTGGCGACGAACAGACTCACGCTCGCCGCAGCCAGTGCCACACTACCCAGCGCGCCGATACCGGTTCCCACCGCGGTTCCGATGGCGCCGTCTACAAGTACATTCTGCAACACTTCATTGCTGTCGGCTTGTGCGCCCTTCGCTGGTGCGGCAGCATCGGCTGCAAATATCTGTAGCTGTTCTCGTGGCAATCCCTTTTCAACAAGCCTGGACAGCGCGCCCTCTGCTTCTTCGCGGTGGGCAAAAAAACCCGATACATGGTGGCGATATTCGTTCATATCTTTACTCCTTGCGAAACCGTGCGAGACGGAAGAGATTTAATCTACCCGGCTGACTTGGCAGCGTCTGTGTGTTCTCGTACAGTGCCGGCCCCAAACAAATTGGGGTCATCCATTAGCCGGCCGGTGTCAAGCGCGCAAACGCCCCGGCCAGCGGAACCAAAAGTCGGCGCTGGTGGGACAAAGTGCCCCGCAGCGGGTATGAAATGCCCCGCATGGGGTACGGCGCATGGTCATTTCGGCGGAAACCGTGGTCTTGACCCTATTTATGCGCATGCTTCGACAACAGCTGGCATCCTCCCATCAAGGCAACACCGAATGCGAGGTGGGCAACCAGCGTTATCCAGTCGCGAGTTACAGCGAACCAGGGGAACAACAGTGTGAAGCCGTACAGGTTGACCACGTAAACGACCAGTCCGTACAGGGCGCCTACAAGCAAGGCCGGGCCAATCCGCAAACGGCTGGATAGATATGCTGGAATCAGTGCATAAACGACGGACAGGGCAGAGTGAACCAGCGTCGCGACCAGCAGGATATCCCACTGTATTGTCGACGGCGGGGGCAGGACACCCGGGCCCATGACCACGGCAGCCGTCAGGCGTGCATCTCGAAAAAGGGTTTCCAGCAGCGGAATTTCACTCAGCCACCAGAGGAATAGTTGCGTCACGGTGGCGATCAGCCCGGCACCGAGGCCGACCAGCAGTACCAGCGCCGGAATCATCCGCCCGCGCTCCCGCCACCACCCGGGCACCACCCGAGGCACAGCGGTAGCCGCCAACAAGTCGATGGTTTCCTGGCCAATCAGAGTCGCCCCAAGCAAGCGCGCCAACCCATCTCCTCCCTGCTTCATCACCAAGGCATGATTACGGGTGAATATCGGGCGGGCAACGGGGGCGATCAGGTTCATCCACCACCGGGTGCTGCGGACATGCCACTCGCAACGGACAATGCTGACCGTGCCTTGGCGGGAGAAATACCAACCGCCGGTGCCTTCAAGATCCCCTCGGGTGGTTCCTTCGATGGTCACCAGATCTTCAATGCGCGTGGGCGATACTTCGAACACCACCCGATAGGGTAATCGTCCGCGCCAGGTATAGCGCCAGACACTATCGATGCCATTCGCATCCCCTGCCGCTACCTGCTTAACCTTTTTAACGCTCGACCACCAGTCCGGCCAGCACAGGGAGTTTTGGATAACCGCATACACGAGCTCAAGCGGCGCCTCGATACGCCAGGTTGTCAGCAAGCGATATTCCGCCACCGCACCCTCTCCGCTGAGCACATCAGCAATCCGCAGATTAATTTCATGCTACCTCCTGACAACCAAACCATCGAACCAGTTATTGTCCAAGGAAGTCGAGCAGGTCGCTGGCCAAGCGTTCCTTCTCTGTGGCAAACAGTCCATGCGGTGCACCGTCGTATTCGATCAACGTGCTGTGAGGGATGCCCTGCGCTGCGGCACGCGCCGATGCGTCTATCGGCACGGTCTTGTCTTCCGTCCCGTGGATAATGAGGGTTGGAACCTTGAACGCTGGCAGATCACCCCTGAAGTCAGTCGTCGAGAATGACCTCAAACACTCGAGGGTTGCTTTCAGGCTGGCCTGCATCGAGAGGTTTCGTGCCCATTCCAGCAATTCATCGCTGACCGGCTGTGTGAGCAGCCCGACACCGAAGAAGTTCTTGAAAAAGCCGGTGAAGAACTGCGCTCGATCTTCGGTGATCGCTTGAGCTGTTTCGTCAAATGCGCCTTGTTCCGTACCGGCAGGGTTGTCGCTCGTCTTCAGCCGGTACGGCAGGATGGACGATATGAGTGCAGCCTTCACCACCGACTTGCCGCCATGGCGAGACATATAGCGCGCCACCTCGCCACCACCCATCGAGAAGCCCACCAGTACTGCGCCCTGGGCGCCGGTTTGCTCGATCACGCAGGCCAGGTCGTCGGCAAGCGTGTCATAGTCGTAACCGCCCCAAGGCTGCGATGAGCGGCCGAAACCACGGCGATCATAGGCAATGGCTCGATAGCCAGCGTTGGCAATCACCATCGCATGATCGTCCCAGCTATCGGATGTCAGTGGCCAGCCGTGCAGCAGGATGACTGGGCTGCCAGTACCCCAGTCCTTGACGTAAAGCTTGGTGTTATCGGTTGTCGTTATGTAGTTCATGGTTTGTCTTGCCCTCATATATATTTCCTACGAAAGGAATGTTTCCATCGGCTTCGTAACGTTTTTTTGCGGTAGGCCGGTAGATCCACGCCACAATCGCCAGGAAAAGCAGGGGGATGCCAAAGTAGTGCCAGTATTCCCCAATCATGTTTACGATCTGAGTCATTTCGTTGCTACATGAGCGTCACGGCTAATCGTTGCAAGCTTAACCAGTGCGACCAGCAGCTCCCGAATCAGCTTTCGTGTGGTTTCATCGGTCAGCTTGCCGTCCAAGCCAACTCGCTGTGCGGCATTGCCAATCATCACTTCCGGCTGATTGACCACGGGCATGTTCAGCGCGACAAGGATTTGCCGCAGATGGTATTGCGCGCGAGCGGTGCCCAAACTGCCCGCTGAAGCCCCCATGATCGCTGCCGGTTTTCCCAGCCATGCGCTTTCACCATAGGGCCTTGATGCCCAGTCGATAGCGTTCTTGAGTACCCCGGGAACGGAATAGTTGTACTCCGGGGTAGCGAACAGGATGGCATCAGCGGAGAGTATCTGCCGCTTGAATTCAAGTACGCTGGCCGGGGGTTTCATTTCACTATCCTGGTCGAAAACCGGAATGTCATGGAGTTCGATCAACTCCAGTACGGCACCAACCGGCATCAGTTCCTGTGCCGCCTTGAGTGCAGAACGGTTATAGGAAGCCTTGCGCAAACTACCCACGATTCCCAGAATGTTCAACTTTTTCATTCGTATGACTCCTTGTTCAATTTTGTGAAGGATGCCACCACGAAATGCCCGGCGCTGTACGGCAACGCACAGATTCGAGTGTTTTCTATTGATTTGCGATGACGTACAGACTTCCCTGCCGGTGTACTGATAGGCAAAAAAAAGCCCCAATCACTTGGGGCCTTTGATTTTTCCGGAATGCTCCGGGAGCTACCGCTTGTCACTACTTGCTGACTTCGTGGCCGATGACACCACCGACAGCCACGCCACCGACGGTGCCTACAGGACTTCCTCCCAATAATTAGGGGACACCCATTAGCCGGCCCAACTGGACCAAAAGTCGGCGCTGGCGGGACGGCGGAAACCGTGGTGACCCCTATTTACCTTAAATTGCCCCCTTTTTACCTTAAATCGGCATCTCAGCCTTCCTCGAAGTAGTCAGAGTCAACGCGCTTCACGACGTATGACGCGGAGATTGAAACGCCAACATCGAAGTCAGTCATGAGACTGGCTAACTGCTTTCCATCAATGAGGACGACCTTCGTGTCAATTCTGGAAGCGTAGTCGATTGCTTCGGAAGAGTATGTCGATGTAGTGATGAACACTCCCTTTCTTGCTCGTTGCCCCTGAAGCGCGCCGACGAATTTCTGAATTTCGGGTCTCCCGACTGATCCCTGCCAACGTTTCGCTTGAATGAAAATAGTGTCGAGACCGAGGCGATCCTCCTTGATGATTCCATCGATTCCACCGTCGCCGGTCTGACCGATGCGTTCACCAGCGTCCTTGCGAGAACCGCCGTAACCCATCTTGACCAGAAGTTCGACGACGAGTTGTTCGAAGAATGATGGCGAACAGGACAGAATTCGCGACAATAGTTCTTGTGCAAGTTGTTCTCGCAAACCTTGATGCGCGAGTTCAATCGCTTCTTCGGGCGTGGTTCTCGACGCTGGAATCTCAGACGCGGCTGCAGGTCCGTTCTCTGGCTTTGAAGCGTCCCGGAATTCGATGAACTCCGCGAACTGCTCCAGGTATTTGACGTCTATTCGAGCAGGGCAGGATGCCAGCGATTTCGTCCCTCTGTCGGTGATTTTGAATACACCTCGCTTCGGTGCCTCAATTAGTCCAGCTTTTTTCAAATAGGTCCGCGCCCAACCAATACGGTTCTTAAAGATGCCTTGTTGCCCACTTGGAAGAAGCTCTGCCTGTTCGCTCGGTGTCAGATTGAAATGGTCGGCAAGCGCCTCCTCGGCTTCCCGTAATGTGTGGTCATTTCCATCGCTCAAAAAATTCATGAAAGGAAGCATGCATGATTGGTAGTCAGGAATAGGCATGATCAAGGGAAATTAAAAGAGGGTGGAATATTCCAAAGAATCCGGATGCGCATCAGCCCCGAAGCATTGCAGCATTCAAGCCGAAATGCAATATGTCATGGGCAATATTGCGCCGTACCCCATGCGGGGCATTTCATACCCGCTACGGGGCACTTCGTCCCGCCAGTCCCACGGGGATTTCCTGCGGTCACGCCGACTTTTAGCGCTGTAGCGGGTTTTGGCGGTGGAACGACGCAAGGGTTCATGGATAGCCGGTTGTGCGAGTGGCAATCCCGGCATTACGCGTTTGTTCCCCTCGCGCCGGTCAGGGTGCGCAGCCCTTCCAGAGCCAGGGCGACCACCGGGTTGTCGCTGTCCTTCGGATAGACCATGTAGGTCGGGTGCGGGAAGCGCGGTGCGCCGGCTACCGGGTGCAGCCGGCCGGCGGCGACCAGCGGCTCGGCCATGCGTGCGGGCAGGTAGCAGGCACCGCCGTTGGCCAGCATCAGTTGTACGCCGAGCCAGCCGATGTTTACCACTTGCGGTGGTGGTTCGCTGTCGGGGTAGCTCTGCGTGTGCTGGATGTCGAAGGCCGGCCCCCATTCCACGTAGATGTAGTCGTCGCCCGGCTGCACGTCGCCGGGCCGGCTGCTCACCAGCATCAGCGTCTCGTCGAACAGGTGCTCGACCACCAGCCCGGGGCTGTGGCTCGGGCTGTACATCAGGCCGATGTCGAGCGAGCCTTCGATCAGCCGCCGCATCAGATCTTCTTCGAAGCCGATCTCGCCGCGCACCGCCACGTCCGCCGCCCGCGCGCGCAGCCAGAGCACCCAGGCCGGCATCAGCCCTTCCCAGAGCGCGATGCGCCCGCCAATACGCAGGTTGGCGCGATAGCGGCTCGGCAGGCCGACGTGGTGGCGCGCCTGCTCGGCCGTCAGCACCAGGCGCTTGGCGTATTCGGTATAGCGCCGCCCGCCCACCGTGAGCGTGGCGCCGGAACGGTTGCGCACGAACAGCCGCACGCCGAGTTCTTCTTCCAGCCGCTGGATGCGCGCACTGACCGTCGACTGCGTGAGATGCAAGCGCTGCGCCGCTTCAATGAAACTGCCGTGCGCGGCGATGACAAGAAAGGTGCGTGCCTGATTGATGTCCATGGTTACGGCCTTTATATCGTTAATTACGATATGTACTACAAAATAATATCGCTTGACCGCTATTTATAGCCTTCGCTAAGCTTCACTGCAAGCTGAAATCCAGCACCAAGCAGAGCGAGGAGATCAATCATGGTTACCGCAATCGAAGCAACCCGCGACCCCGAAGGTTATCTGACCGACCCGGAAACCTGGGACGAGAGCCTTGCCCGCCAACTGGCCGCCGAGGAAAAACTGGAACTGGCCGAGCCCTATTGGCCGATTCTCCATTTCATGCGCGATTACTGGCGTGAGCACCAGGTCGCACCGGACGTCCGCCACGTCGTCGGTTTTCTTGCCGACGAGCGCAGCATGGACAAGAAGGCCGCCAAGGACCGGTTGTTCAGTCTGTTTCCCTATGGCTACGTCAAACAGGCCTGCAAGATCGCCGGCATGATGCGGCCGCGGGGGTGGAGTTCCGGCTGAAAGCAGGGCAGGCCGGACCCCGGTCCGGCGGGGATTTCCTGCGGTGACGCCGAATACTCAGTGCTGCAGCGGGTCCTGCCGGTAGAACAGGCGCAACTGTTGATAGACGGCCGGATAGGCATCGCGCAGCAGCTCGGGCGCTTCGAAGAAGACTTCGCTGCCGACGGCGAAGAATTCGCCGGGATGCTCGGCGGCGTAGGGGTCGATGGGGGTTTCCTCGCCCGCATTGACGCGCCGACAGAAATCTTCATAGGCGGGCACGAAGGCGGCGATCCAGGCGGCCCGCGTCATGTTGTCGTGCAGGGCCGGCATGCCGTCGACCTCGCCGTTGCTCATGTCGAGCTTGTGGGCGAATTCGTGGATGACGATGCTGACGTCGCCGATCTCGTTGAGGTTGTCGAACCACGAGAGCAGCACCGGGCCGCCTTCCCAGGCTTCGCCGAGTACGGCGTCGTCATATTCATGGACGACGCCGTCGGCGTCGATCATCTGGCGCGGGATGAGGAAGTCGCCGGGGTAGATGATGATGCTGATCCAGCCGCGATACCAGTCGAGGCCGAGGTTGAGAATCGGCAGGCAGGCCTGCAGTGCGATGGAAATCTGCAGCGCGGCGGTCAGTTCCAGGCCTTGTGCGCCGTCCCATTCCTTGGTGGCGATGAACTGCCGGGCGAGTTCGCGCAGACGTCTGCGTTCGTCGTCGGAGAGCCGGTCAAGGAAAGGCAGGGCATATTCGGCCGCCTGCCACTGTTCCGCGCTGATCTCGATTTTTGCCGCGGCGCGCTGACGCCGCCAGGCCCGGAAGGCTTCGATCATGCCAGCCGCTGTTTCAGCGTGGCGAGAAAAATGCCGCCGAAGATCAGCGCGATGCCGATGAAATGAAAGCTCAGCAGCCGCTCGTCGAGAAACACGGCGGCGAGCACGATGCCGAAGGCGGGCATGAGATGGATGAACAGCCCGGCCTGCGCGGCGCCGACCTGCTCGACGCCCTTGTTCCAGAAGATGAAGCCGAGAAAGGCGGGAAAGATGCCGGCGTAGGCGAGCGTCAGCCAGGCGCCTGGCGAGGGGGTAATCTGGCGAATGGTGAAGTGTTCGAGCAGATAAAAAGGCAGCGTCGCCAGCACGCCGATCAGGGCAATGGCGAACAGGAAGGCCAGCGGGTGCGCGGCCGGGCGACGGGGTAGCAGCAGCGTGTAGGTCGCCCAGGCGAAGACCGACAGCAATATCCAGATGTCGCCGATGTTGAGGCTCAGCGCGAGCAGGGTGCTCAGGTCGCCGCGCGCGACGATCGCCACCACGCCGATGAATGACATGACGATGCCCACGGTCTCGATGCGCCGCAGGCGTTTGCCCTGGAACAACCAGGCCAGCAGGACGATGACGATGGGAATGAACGAGTTGAGCAGCAGGCCGTTGATCGCCTCGGTCTGCTGCAGGCCGATGTAGGTCAGTGCGTTATACAGGCAGGTGCCGAGGATGCCGAACAGCAGCAGCCAGCGCCAGCCGGCGAGGAGGATTGCCCGGTCGCGCCGCAGATACGGCCAGGCCAGCGGCAGCAGGCAGGCCAGCGCGATCACCCAGCGCCAGAACGACAAGGCGACCGGCGGCACTACGTCGCGCATGCCGCGCCCGACAATCCAGTTGCCGGCCCAGAACAGGTTGGTCAGCGTGAGCAGCAGATAGGGTGAAACGCGGAGGTTCATGGCGTGCAATGTATAACGGGAACCCTGGACGCGGGCTCCCGTTTGATTCAACAGCGCCGTCTCGCCAGCGCCGACTTTGACTTAGGGAAATGCTGATTAAGACCAGATTCGTCATTCCGGCGAAAGCCGGAATCCAGGAAAAGCAACAAGCCGGACACCGGCCTACGCCGGTGTGACGGACTTGATTAGCGCTTCCGTAGCGCGAAAAACACCGCAGCGTTTGCGCCAGCACCACAGCAGTCCATACCCCAGCCCATACCCAAGTAGCCTTGCCGCCGGGCCGCCCCAAGACAAGGCCGTAGGCCGCAGGACAGCCGAAGGCTGGTTCCGCGCAGCGGAATGCGACTTTGTCGCACACAAGGCGGCACGCGGCGCCAGCCGCAATCCGTACTAACCTCGAATCGTCGCGCCCCGTAATAGACGAGCGCAGCGAGCCGTTTCGAACCCCCCGCGAGGGGGGCGAAGGGGGGCGGGTGTTTACTCCACTTTAGCCTTGCTGCGCAGATCGAGGATGTGCTTCTCGACAGCGCGCTGGCGCATGCCCTGGATGAGCTGCGGCTTGACTTCGTCAAGTCCGGGTGCCTTCAGCTCGCGCATGTCGTCAAGCTGGATGACATGCCAGCCGAAGTTGCTCTGCACCGGGGCTTCGGTGTATTTGCCTTTTTCGAGTTTCACCAGAGCGGCGGAAAAAGCGGGGACGTAAGTCGTCTTGTTGGCCCAGCCGAGGTCGCCGCCCCGATCCTTGGAGCCCGGATCTTTCGAGGCCTTGGCGAGTTCCTCGAATTTTTCGCCCTTCTTGAGTTTGTCGACGATGCTCATCGCCTCGGTTTCCTGCTCGACGAGGATATGCCGGGCTTTGTATTCCTTTTCGCCGAGCGTGGCGCGAATGCCGTCATATTCCTTCTGCACGTCGGCGTCGGAAAACTTCAGGTTGGTGGCGAAGTCATTGAGATAGGCACCGATCAGCACACCCTGGCGGGCAAGCTCAAGCTGGTTCAACACTTCAGGTTTTTTACCGACGCCTTTCTTGGCGGCCTCCTGCGAGAGGACTTCACGGCGGATCAGTTCCTCGCGCACCGCGGCCTGCAACTCAGGCGTATTGGGCTGGCCTTGTGCAACCTGACCGGCGAGCAGCAGGTCGGCGCGGCTGGCGGGAATCGCCTTGCCATTCACCGTGGCGAACGTTTTGGCGCCGCCAGCCTGGGGTTCTTTCGCCGGGGTTTGGGCCATGGATGAAGCAGCAAAGGCTGCGGTAAAGGCAAACAGGGAAGCAGTGAGTAGCGCGCGTTTCATGATTTTCCTGATTTTGATGGAGGGGTTGGTGTTCAGGCTTGCATCTCTTCGGGTGTCCTGGCGGTGATGCTCAGGGCATGGATGCCATTTTGCATTAAATCGCCTGCGGCATCATACACCAGGCGATGGCGCTGCATTACGCCCAGCCCGGCGAAGCGCGCCGAAACAATGTTGACCACATAGTGGCCGCCGCTCTTGGCACCGGCATGCCCGGCATGGCGGGCGCTATCGTCCTTGATGTCGAGTTGTACGGGGGCGAGCTGTTCCAGCTTTTCCCGGAGGTAATCTGCGGCGCTCATACAAGAAACACGCCGGGCCGCCCCAAGTGTTGCTTGGCCTCCTGGGGGGGGAACTTCGCAAAGCGGAGTTTACGGGGGGGGCTCATATTGGTAATACCTTCTTGAACGGCTTGACGGCAACCCGCGCATAGACGCCGGCGGCGACGTAGGGATCGGCATCCGCCCAGGCAAGTGCCTCTTCGAGGGAGGGGAATTCGGCGACGATCAGGCTGCCGGAAAAACCCGCCGGGCCGGGATCCGGACTGTCGATGGCCGGGCAGGGGCCGGCGAGAATCAGCCGCCCGGCGGCCAGCAGGGCCTGCAAACGCTCCAGGTGGGCGGCGCGGGCTGCAAGGCGCTTGTCCAGCGTGCCGGGGATGTCTTCACCGTTGATCATGTAGAGCATCTATGTCTCCGTAGGGCCGCCACAAGGAGACATTCGCCCCCAGTCACCGCTTCGGGTGATTTCATGGGGGCAGCGAGCCGAATTGTTGGTAATTGAGGGGAGCGTGGGGGCCATCTATGCGGATTCCTTTTCTTCGATATATCTTGACAGCAGCAGTCCTTGGGCAAAGATAAAGGTTAATGTCAGGCCGGTGGCCCCAAACAGCTTGAAGTTGACCCAGTCGGCCTCGCTGTAATTAAAGGCCACATAAAGGTTGAGCACGCCCATGGCAACAAAGAAAGCCACCCAGGCCATATTGAGGCGTACCCACAAGGGGTCAGGCATGGTGATTTTGTTCGCCAGCATGGCCCGGAGCAAATTCTTCCTGAAAAACATGGCGGAACACTGCAAGGTGCCTGCGAGCAGCCAATAGAGCACCGTGGGCTTCCACTTGATGAAGGTCGGATCGTGTAGGAGCAGGGTGATGCCACCAAAGACGCTGATGAGCCCGAAGCCGGCCCAGAGCATCTTGTCCACCTTGCCATGGCGAAAATAGGCCCAGGCGACCTGACCCGCGGTTGCCAGAATGGCAACGGAGGTGGCGGTATAGATGTCGGCCAGCTTGTAGGCGACAAAAAACAGGATGACGGGAAACAGGTCGAAGAAGAATTTCATGATGAGGAAGTTTACTTGCGTTCCAGCCTGAGCGAAACCGAGTTGATGCAGTAGCGCAGCCCGGTCGGGCGCGGGCCATCGGGGAATACATGGCCGAGGTGGGCGCCGCACTGGCTGCACACCACTTCGGTGCGTTGCATGTGGTGACTTTCGTCTTCTGCCGTGGCGACGTTTGCCGCGACTTTCGGCTGTGTGAAGCTTGGCCAGCCGCAGCCGGCATCGAACTTGTCGGCCGCGTCGAACAACGGCACGCCGCAGCAGATGCAGAGATAGGCGCCGGGATCGGTGCAATCCCAGTATTCGCCGGTGAAGGGTCGCTCGGTCCCCTTGGTGCGGGCGACGCGGTACTGTTCCGGCGTCAGGCGCGCCTGCCATTCGGCAGCGCTGATCTGCCGGGCGTGTTTGGGTTGACTGTCCTTATAATCGCCGCTCATTTTGGGTCTGGGTGTTGGTGATGCGTATCGTAGTGCTTGGGGCGGGTTTGACCGGTGTAACCTCGGCTTGGTTCCTTGCCGCGGATGGACACGAGCTTACCGTAATTGATCGCCAGCCCGGTCCGGCGCTTGAAACCAGCTTCGCCAACGGCGGCCAAATTTCCACCAGCCATGCCGAACCCTGGGCCAACCCGGCCGCGCCGCTCAAGGTGCTGAAATGGCTGGGGCGCGAAGATGCGCCCCTGCTGTGGCGCTTTTCCGCCGATCCGGTGCAATGGGCTTGGGGGCTGCGTTTCCTGCGCGAATGCTGCCCGGAACGCACCCGCGCCAACATTCGCGCGATCCTCGCACTGGCGCTCGACAGCCGGGCGCGCCTGAAGGCGCTGCGCCACGAGCTGGCGCTCGAATATTCCTGTCTGGAACGCGGCATCCTGCATTTCTATACCGATCCGGCAGAATTCGCCCGCGCCCTGCCGCAGGCTGCGCTGATGCGTGAGTTCGGCTGCGAGCGCGTCGTCAAGTCGGCGGCGGAATGCCTGGCCATCGAGCCGGCGCTGGCCCATGCCGCCGCACCGATTGTCGGCGGCACGTACACGGCAGATGACGAGTCGGGCGATGCGCAACTGTTCACTGCGGCGCTGGCCGACCACTGCGCGGCACGCGGGGTGCAATTTCGTTACAACACCACGCTGGCCGGGCTGGAAACCGCCGGGGGGCAGGTGGCCGCCGTGCGTCTCGCCAATGGCGACCGGTTGACCGCTGACGCTTACGTCGTCGCACTGGGCAGTTACTCAACGCTGCTGATGCGGCAGGTGGGCATCGGCATTCCCGTCTATCCGGCCAAGGGCTACTCGATCAGCGTGCCGCTGCAACCGGGTGCGCTGGCCAGCGAAGTCAGTCTGATCGACGACGAGGTGAAGATGGTTTACTCGCGGCTGGGCGACCGCCTGCGGGTGGCGGGCACGGCGGAATTCGCCGGCTACGATACCAGCCTGAATGCCACGCGGATCGATGCGCTGGTGCGGCGCACGCGGCAGATGTTTCCCCAACTGGAATTCAGTGCTGCCGCCATCGAGCCCTGGGCCGGCCTGCGCCCGGCCACCCCCAGCAATGTGCCGCTCATCGGGCCGTCGGCCCTGCAGAACCTGTACCTGAATACCGGCCATGGTACGCTGGGCTGGACCATGGCCGTCGGTTCCGGCCGCTTGCTCGCCGACCAACTGGCGGGCCGGGTACCGGAAATCGATCCAAGGCCCTATCTACCTTCAACCTAGCGCATCCGCCCTGCCTGGCAGCCGACTTTACGATTGGATTACCTATGCATGAGCTAGTTCAGGACTACTACGGACGCCAGTTGCAACATACCGGCGATCTCAAGACCACTGCCTGCTGCGACATCGACCAGGTGCCGGACTGGCTGAAGCCGCTGCTGGCACGCATCCACCCGGAAGTGCAGTCCCGCTACTACGGCTGCGGCCTCGTCTGTCCGCCGCTACTGGCAGGTTGCCGCGTGCTCGATCTGGGCAGCGGATCGGGCCGCGATGTCTTTGCATTGGCGCAACTGGTGGGCGCCAGCGGTGAGGTGGTCGGCGTGGACATGACGGCAGAGCAGCTGGAAGTCGCCAACCGGCATGTCGATTTTCATGCGGAAGCCTTCGGCTACCGTAACGTCCGTTTCCTGCAAGGCTATATCGAGCGCCTCGACGAACTTGACCTTGCGCCGGGCAGTTTCGATGTGATCGTGTCGAACTGCGTCATCAACCTGTCGCCCGACAAGGACGCCGTGCTGCGCGGCGTGCATCGCCTGCTCAAGGAGGGTGGGGAATTCTATTTTTCCGACGTGTACGCCGATCGCCGCGTGCCGGAAGCCGTGAGTAACGACCCGGTGCTGTATGGCGAGTGTCTGGGCGGTGCGCTCTACTGGAACGATTTCCAGCGCCTGGCTCAGCGCCAGGGCTTTGCCGACCCGCGCCTGGTTGCGGATCGCCCCCTTGCAGTGACGGAACCGGAATTGGCGAGCCGCACCGGCAATTTGCGCTTTTTTTCGGCGACCTATCGGCTCTTCAAGCTCGACGCACTGGAAACGGCCTGCGAAGATTATGGGCAGGCGGTGATCTATCGCGGCACCATCCCCAACCACCCGGACCGGCTGGCCTTCGACAAGTACCATGACATCGAGACGGGCAGGGTGTTCCCGGTCTGCGGCAATACTTGGCAGATGCTGCAGGGTTCGCGGTTTGCCCCGCATTTCGAGTTCATCGGCGATTTCAGCCGCCACTATGGCCTGTTCGCCGGCTGCGGCAGCGGCAGCAGCATGCCGTTCGACGCGGCCGCTGCAGCCGGAGCGGCGGCCTCAAGCTGTTGTTGAGCGAGGTAGGCAGAGCGTAAGTCCGTCATTCCGGCGCAAGCCGGAATCCAGGAATATCAGCAGCCTGGACACCGGCCTGCGCCGGTGTGACGGTTTAGGTTTTCTGTGAGGTTCTACGTGCAGATCTATGCGGCCAGTTTTTGTTGAGGTGCCGCGTCGCCTTCCCGTGAGCGCTTGGCTTCATCCAGCAGGTAACGCTGGTAGTCGTCCAGATCGCCGTCAAAAGGCTTGATGCCGCCCCGCGAGACCAGCCAGAACTCGTCGCACACCGAGCGCAGCAGGGCGCGGTCGTGGCTGACCAGCATGACGGTGCCCTCGAATTCGTTGAGCGCCACGCTGAGCGCCTCGCGGGTGGCCAGGTCGAGGTGGTTGGTCGGTTCGTCCAGCAGCAGCAGGTTGGGGCGTTGCCAGACGATCATGCAGAGCACCAGCCGCGCCTTTTCGCCGCCGCTCATGGTGCCGACGGCCTGCTTGACCATGTCGTTGCTGAAGTTGAAGGTGCCCAGGAAATTGCGCAGGTCCTGTTCCCGCGCCGCGACCCAGCCACTGCGTCCGGCGGCGATGGTTTCCTTGGCCAGTCGGGTCATGTGCTCCAGCGGGCTGTCTTGCGGGCGCAGCACGTCGAGTTCCTGCTGTGCGAAATAACCGATATTGAGGCCCTTGCCTTCGGTGATCTCGCCCTTGAGGGATTCCAGTGTCCGGGCGATGGTTTTGACCAGGGTCGATTTGCCCTGACCGTTGGCCCCCAGGATGCCGATGCGTTGTCTGGCATGCACGGTCCTGTTGATATTGCGCACGATGACGGTTGGTGGCGTGCCTGCCGGTGATTCCGGCAACGGCGGGTAGCCGATGCTGGCCTCCATCATCGACAGCATGGGGTTGGGGAGATTGGCCGGTTCCTTGAATTCAAAGTTGAACTCGGCGTCGGCGAGGAACGGCGCGATCTTTTCCATGCGTTCCAGCGCCTTGACCCGGCTTTGTGCCTGCTTGGCCTTGCTGGCCTTGGCCTTGAAGCGGTCGATGAATTTTTGCAGGTGGGCAATTCTTTCCTGCTGTTTGGCCTGCGCCGACTGCTGCAGCGCGATCTGCTCGGCGCGCATGTCTTCAAAGGCGCTGTAGTTGCCGCCGTAGCGCAGCAGTTTGGTCTTGTCGATGTGCAACGTGACCTGGGTCACCGCATCGAGGAATTCCCGGTCGTGGCTGATCATGAGCAGGGTGCCGGTGTAGCGCTTGAGCCAGGCTTCCAGCCAGACCAGCGCGTCCAGGTCGAGGTGGTTGGTCGGTTCGTCGAGCAACAACAATTCGGAGGGGCACATCAAGGCGCGCGCCAGTTGCAGACGCATCCGCCAGCCGCCCGAGAAACTGTTGACCGGTTTGGCAAGCTCTGACGGCTTGAAGCCCAGACCGAGAATGAGTGCCTGGGCGCGGGCTTCGGCATCGTGGGCGCCGGCATCGTGGAGTTCCATGTAGGCATGCGCCATGCGCATGCCATCGTCGCTGGCCTCGGCGGCGTTTACTTCAGCCCGCGCCGCCAGCAAGGTCGTATCGCCCTCGATGACGAAATCGGTGGCGCTCTGGGTGGTTTCGGGCATGTCCTGCGCCACCTGTCCCATCCGCCATTGCCGGGGGAATGAAAAGTCTCCCCCGTCTTCGTGCAGCGTGCCGTTGAGCAAGCCGAACAGGGTGGATTTGCCGGCACCGTTGCGGCCGACCAGACCCACCTTTTCGCCCGGATTGAGGGTGACGGAGGTATTGTCCAGCAATACCTTGGTGCCGCGGCGGAGTGTGACGTTCTTGAGGATGATCATTGAATGTTTGGGTCTGTGTGGGCAAAAACAATACGCCCCGGAAGGGGCGTATTTGCCAGATAGTTGGCGGTGGAGCGGCAGCCAGTACCAAACACCACCAACTCGGCGCATTCTTGCTTGCAAAAGCTGCTGAGAACATTCGCGGAAAGACGCTGAATCAGCCGCCAGTCTATCAGATGCGAATGGTCTGGCCCATCGAAAATGCAGGCGTCAGTTCGATTCCAAAACGCGCAGTCGAACCCACGCCCATATTGATGCGACAGCCTGACTTGGCTTGTGGACGGAACATCGCCTTCATGGACTCCCACCAACCCGTTCGGAGTCCTGCATGGAAATCATTCATTTCAACCAAAGAGTCCTTGCCAAGCGATGGGATGTCAGTGAGGCAACACTTGAACGCTGGCGAACCGAGGGGATCGGCCAAAAATATCTAAAACTCTGCGGTCGTGTGCTCTACCGTCTTGTTGATATCAAAGAGTATGAATCCGCATGCCCCATGTCGTCCACCAGCAAGGCCGTCGCCGTTTAGGCCGACGTAGCGGTCGTCTGCCGACACCCGTTCCAGGCAACTCGGGCATTCCCGCTCTTACTGTTGTCCGAAATATGTATATACTCATCGGACAAGGAGCTGGTCATGCTCAATCCAACGCCCGTCGTTAAATCGCAAGTGATGCAGCGCATCAGCCAAGCGCCGGCCGCCAAGGTATGGACGCCGGCGGATTTTCTCGACTTGGGCGGTCGCGATGCGGTGGACAAAACCTTACAACGCATGGTGGCCAGCAATGACCTCCGTCGAATCGATCGCGGATTGTACGACCAACCCCGGATGAACGCGCTGACCGGTCGCCCCACCGCTCCAGATTATCGCAGTGTAATTGATGCGGTGGGTCGTCGTGACCAAGTGCGCGTATTGATTGACGGAATGACGGCGGCCAACGATCTTGGCCTGACGAATGCGGTGCCCGGGCAGGTCATCGTGCATACCGATGGTCGGCTACGTCCGATCGTATTGGACAAACTGACTCTCAAATTCAAGTTGACGCCACCCAGCAAACTTTATTGGGCTGGTCGTCCGGCCATGCGCGTAGTGCAAGCCCTTTACTGGTTGCGCGACGGGCTGAAAAATGAAACCCAAGTCGATCAGGATGCGATTCAAGCCAAACTCGTACGATTGCTGCAGGATTCCCGTCAGGGAAGCGCGATCCGCGACGATCTACACGCCGGTTTACACACCGTGCCATCGTGGATGCAGAAGTGGATTCGCGACCTGTTCGTCGATGTCTACGCGGATCCCTGCTTGTCGACGTCGCCCCAGCTTGCTGGGTCCGAGCATGTCGCGGCTTGAACGAGTACCGGCTCCAGTATTGCCCGAAGTTTCGCCACCACGTCGGACAGTGGAGTGATGGTGATTTCGTTCTTTTTCAGGAACGCATGCCACATGGCCTGGCGCGATGAGTCGGTCGCAAACTCGTCCGTCAGGCCGATGGGCAGGACAGCCGGGACGGGCATTCCACGCCGGATGAAGGTTGCGGCGATCGCCCGCGCAAGCGTATTGGCATTCAGAGTCTCACGGTCAAGCAACACCCATAGGTCCAGGTAATCCTTCAACCGGCTGTTGGTCATGCCAAGCAAGGCGATGGCATGCAGCTTTTCTGCAATGACGGTATAGACGGGGTATGTCCGCAGACGAGGTGCCGGTAGGTCTGCGATCAGCACTGGATACACGGCGTGAACCGGGCCAGGTGTGACCGCATCACCGAAACCAATGTCGATCTGCGTCTTACACCGTGCCTTGGCAATTTCACCGGTGATCAACACCCGAGCGCCGGCGTACCCCGCATCCTTGCGAATCTCCTCGACGCTAACTGATGCCGCATCAAAGGTAATGCCGTCCTCAACCTCAACATTGGCAATGTCACGAAATGTCTGCGCGATCGACTCGAGGTCGCTTGGCCCGAAGCCAAGCAGATCGGCGTCGCGAGTAGTTCGATGGGGCATGTCGTACCAGAGCGTGAACAGCAATGCGCCCTTGAGCAAAAAGTGATCGGCGTGCGCCGACTGGTTCAGTCGGTAGAGAATTCGCTCCAGGGCGAAGCGCACCAGCACTTGGTTGAAGTCCGCCCCTTGGGCTTTGGCGACGTTCAGCAGGCGTGCCCGTACCGATGCGGCGAGATTCTTGTTCATTCCACCACCTCGAGATACGGGCGCATTACGTTGGCAACGCGGCAAATTTTGGCAAAACGCCAGAGGTCATCGGCGGAGGCCTTTCTCTTTGCGCGAGCATCCTTCAGAGCCTCCAGCGCAACGTCGAGTCCGATCTTGTTGCGGTGCTTGAAGCAGTCGGCGACGGTTTTGGCAGCACTGTAGACACGCAGATTGACCTGATCCCGCTCAACGACCTCAATCCCCTCGGAATAGGCGTCACCCGCAAATTGAACCATCTTGACTGGCGGGTAATCGATCTTGGGCGTATGGCTTCCCCGAGGCATGGCAATCCATACCTGTCGCGGCAGTTGGGTGGTCAGTTGATGGAACTGCAGGGCCGTCAGCAGGCAGAAGACCGCCTGCGGCACTTTGGTTGCAATGGTGATCAGGCTCTCATGCTCTGAACCGTGACTGTCGGGCAGCCGGTAGATGCCACGCCCGGCTTTTTCCAGCAGACCGTTGGCCGTCATGCGCGTAAGGACCACCCGGGGAGCCCCGATATCATCGAGATCGCTGGGACGTAGCATCCCCTTCTGACCAAGCAGATCAAGGACGCGTTGGGTGTGGGTGTCGTGGCGCATGGTTGATAAAGTATGTTCCATATATTCGTCGAATGCAACTAAGTGACGAATATATGGAACACATCAGCTACGTCCGCATTTCAATTTGTTACCCGGCCAGGAAACGGCCTTGAAATGTCTTTCGGCCTTGATCGTATGGCACTGGATTCGTTGCGTGTGGGACGGGTTTGCTTCGATCTCCGATCTGCGCCGACACGCGCCAACAGGCAAAAAAAACCGCCCGTATAGGCGGTTTTTTAACGATTCTGGCGGAGAGGGCGGGATTCGAACCCGCGTTAGGAATTAACCTAAACACGCTTTCCAGGCGTGCGACTTAAACCACTCATCCACCTCTCCGCGGTGGTGTGTTGCCTTGGCAGGGCGCGGATTCTAACAGAATTAGACCACCCCGAAGACGCAGCTTGGCTGCGTCCGCCCCTCAAGGGGCCTAAAACACTTGGGACGGCCCGGCGTGTTTTAGCCTTCGCTGTGCCGCAAGGAAAGGTCGATGGCGCGCACGTCCTTGGTCAGGGCACCGATGGAGATGCGGTCAACGCCGGTTTCGGCAATGGCGCGCACGGTCTCGGGCCGCACCCCCCCCGAGGCTTCGAGTTCGGCGCGCCCGGCGGTCAGGCCGACGGCCTGGTGCATGCGCACCAGATCCATGTTGTCGAGCAGGATCATGGTGGCACCGGCATCGAGGGCTTCGGCCAGTTGCTCCAGCGTCTCGACTTCCACCTGGATGAATACCTTGCCATTGGCCAGCGCGCTGGCCCGTGCCAATGCCGCGGTGATGCTGCCGGCGGCGATGATGTGGTTTTCCTTGATCAGGATACCGTCATACAGGCCGAGGCGGTGGTTGGTGCCGCCGCCGCAACGCACGGCGTATTTCTGGGCCAGGCGCAGGCCGGGAATGGTTTTGCGGGTGTCGACAATTTTTGCCTGGGTGCCGGCGATTGCCTCGACATAAAGCCGGGTTTGCGTCGCGATGCCGGACAGCAGTTGCAGGAAGTTGAGGGCGCTGCGCTCGGAGGTGAGCAGGGCGCGGGTGTCGGCGGCGATTTCGCAGACGATTTGTCCGGCCTGGATGAGTTCGCCATCCCGCACCAACCAGTGGATGCGGGCGCTGGGGTCAAGCTGTTGGATGCAGGCATCGAACCACACAGAACCGCACAGTACGGCGTTTTCGCGACTGGTGACAATGCCGACCGCCGGACGGTTGATGGGCGTCAGCATGGCGGTGAGATCGCCGCCGCCGATATCTTCAGCCAGCGCGGTCAGAACGTTGCGCTCGACTTCGTTGGCAAGTGCCAGTGGAAATTCCATGTTATGTCTCCGCCGGACCGCCCCAAGGATGCATGCACCACCCAGTCACTGTTTCGGGTGATTTCAAGGGGGGCAGCGAGCCGGGTGTTCGAGCGTGGGGGGCCATATATGCCGATCAGTTTGGGAATGCCGTTGATTCTACACCCGGGTCGGGAGTGGGGATTTAGCGCGCGGTTCGGCGCTGCAGGAGCGCGAGTGCGACACTGCTGCCGGCAATGATCGCCATGCCGGTCAGGGTGGTGGCATCCGGCCAGTGATCGAATACCAGCCAGCCGAGCAGGGTTGCCCAGATCAGCTGGACATAAAGCAGGGGCGACAAGGTGGACGCCGGTGCGAGGCGGAAGGCGGCAATCAGCATGTAGTGGCCGGTGCCGCCATAGATGCCTAGGGAAGCGATCATCAGGCCTTCGAGCAGGTTCGGCATCGGACCGCCCCAGTACAGCGGCGCGGCGACCGTCATGCTGACTGTGCCGATCAGCGCGGTGTAGAACAGCATGGTCAGCGTGTTTTCCGTGGGCGAGAGCATGCGCGTCTGGATCTGATAGATGCTGTAGCAGGTTGCGGCTGCCAGCACCAGGATGAGACCGGTCAGATTCAGGGTGCCGCCAGGTCGGGCGATCAGCAAGGCGCCGGCGAAGCCGCACAGGCTTGCGGCCCAGTGCAGCCGACCGATCTTTTCATGGAGGAACGGCCCGGCCAGCAGGGTGACGACCAGCGGGGTGATGAACAGCAGGGCGGTGGTTTCCGCCAGTGGCAGGTGGCGAAAGGCGGCCATGCAAAAACCGGTCGTGCCGACCAGCATCAGGGCGCGCATGATCTGCAGTCTGGGTCGGTCTGTCGTTACCAGGCGCCAGCGCATGGTGGGTGCCAGCACCAGCATCATCAACAGGAAGTGCAGCGTATAGCGCGCCCAGACCAGCATCGGTACCGGGAAGGTCTGCGAGAGATGTTTGGCGGTGGCGTCGAGCAGCGCGAAGCACATCACGGCTGCCAGCATCAGCAGAATGCCGCGCAAAGGGTGATGCTCAACCGCCAAAAGGAGTGATCCAGTCGTTGAGGATTTGTCGAGCGGGATCGATGAGTTCGCCGGCGGTCAGGCCAATCGGCCCCTGTCCATCCGCCACGCAAACATCGGCGGCGGCGCCGTGAAGATGGACCGCGCCGAGCAGGGCTTCGAGGGGCGGCCAGCCCTGCGCCAGCATCGCGGCCAGCATGCCGGTCAGCACGTCGCCGCTGCCTGCGGTGGCCAGACCGGGGTTGCCGGTGGTATTCATGAACCAGCGCGCATCCGGGGCGACGACGATCGTGCCGCAGCCCTTCAGGGCGACATGCACGCGCAAGCGCCGGGCCAGTTCGAGCGCGGCAGCCAGGCGATCCGCCTGCACCTCCTCTGTGGAGCAGGCGAGCAAGCGCGCCGCTTCGGCCGGATGTGGCGTGATGAAAGTCGGAGCTGGCCGGACGGTGGCCTTGCGCAGCAGCAACGGGCTTTGGGTGAGCAGATTGAGGCTGTCGGCGTCGAGCACCAGGGGCAGATTGTAGGAAAGCGCCTGACCGAGCAATTCGCCCGCTTGCAGTGATTGTCCCAGCCCCGGACCAATGGCGAGTACCGTGGCGGCGCTCATGGCTTCAGCGGGTGTGCGCAGCATCAGCTCCGGCTGGCCATGATCGACCAGCGGATTTTCCAGCATGCCCAGATATACGCGCCCGGCTCCCATGCGCAAGGCCGCGCGACCGGCCAGCAGGACGGCGCCGGTCATGCCCGCCGCGCCGCCGATGATGGCGACGCCGCCATAACTGCCTTTATGGGTGTTGCGCAGGCGCGGCAGCAGGCAGTGCTGGAACTGGGCCGGCGTGACCTGTTCGCCATCCTTGATGTTGATGTCGAGGTCAAGGTCGCAGAGTGTGATTTGGCCGCAATGATCGGGGCCGTCTCCGGTGAGTAGGCCGGGTTTCAGGGCAATGAAGGTGGCGGTGCGGGTGGCGTTAATGATCGGACCGGTCGCCTGGCCCGTGGCGGCATTCAATCCGCTCGGCACGTCGAGTGCGAGAACCGGCCTGCCGCAGGCATTGATCCGCTCGATCCAGTCTGCATAGGCGCCGGTGATCGGCCGGGCCAGGCCGATGCCGAACAGGCCGTCGATGATGAGACCCGGTTCCGTGGCCGGATAATTGCGCAGGCAGGTGCCGCCGGCAGCCAGCCAGGCAGTATGTGCCCGTCGTGCCGCTCCCGGCAACAGGGCCGGATCACCGGCAAACAGGACATGCGGCGTATGTTTGGCTTCCTTGAGCAGGCGGGCGACAACAAAAGCATCCCCGCCATTGTTGCCGGGTCCGGCAATGATCAATGTGGGGTGGGGGCCGGTCCCGGTTCCGGCGAGCATTTCCTGCGCCACCCGGGCGGCGCCGGAGCCGGCGCGTTCCATGAGCGGTGGGTTGGCCGAAGCATTGTCTGCCTCGATGGCACGCAGCGCCGCATCTTGCAGAATGGGTAGGCTCATGTTGGCAATTGTAGTCCTCCGCGATGTTACAGTGGGGCAATAATGCGGAGGGAACATTCATGGATTTGAACGGAATTCTGCCCGAACTTGTCGCGCGCATCGCCAGCGTGCGCCGCGATCTGCACGCCAACCCCGAACTGGCTTTTGCCGAAACGCGCACGGCCGGGGTGGTGGCAAAACATCTGAAGAAGCTGGGTCTCGAAGTTCATGAGGGGCTTGCCGGCACCGGCGTCGTGGCGCGCCTCAAGCTCGGCGACAGTCTGCGCGCCATCGGCCTGCGCGCCGACATGGACGCCTTGCCGTTGCCCGAGCTGAATACCTTTCCCCATCGCTCACGTCATCCGGACCGCATGCACGCCTGCGGCCACGACGGCCATACAGCGATGTTGTTGGGCGCGGCCGAGGCATTGCAGCTACTGAGCGCGAGCAACAACTTCGATGGCACGGTTTACTTCATTTTCCAGCCCGCCGAAGAGCACGAAGGCGGTGGCCGCGTCATGGTGGAAGAGGGGCTGTTCGAGCGTTTCCCGATGCAGATGGTGTTCGGCCTGCATAACTGGCCCGGGCTGGCGGCGGGCAGCATGGCCGTGATGGATGGCCCGGTGATGGCGGGCGCCGACCGCTTCGAGATCAACATCACCGCACGCGGCACCCATGCCGCCATGCCGCACCTGGGAACGGACGCCATCCTGGCCGGCGCCTCCCTGGTGCAGGCCGTGCAGTCCCTGGTCAGCCGCGCCACCGATCCGCAGGAAGCGGCAGTCGTCAGCGTGACGCGCTTCCATGCCGGCCATGCCGACAACATCCTGCCCGAGCAGGCCGTGCTGGGCGGCACGGTGCGCACCTTTCGGCCCGGCTTGCAGGATGCGCTGGAAGAAGGGCTCGGCCGCATCTGCACCGGCATCGAAACCACGCACCGGGTGCGGGCCGAACTGCACTTCGCGCGTGGCTACCCGCCCACCATCAATGCCGCAGAGCCCACCGCCGTCTGTCGCCAGGTGGCGCGGCAGATCGTTGGCGACGAGCACGTCTTTTCAAACATGAAGCCGAGCATGGGCGCAGAAGACTTCGCCTATCTGGCCAATGCGGTGCCGGGTTGCTATGTCTGGCTGGGTAACGGCAGCGGCGAAGGCGGCTGCCTGCTGCACAGCCCCCATTACGACTTCAACGACGAGATTATCGCCACCGGGATTCGCTACTGGGTGCGGCTGGTGGAGACCACACTGGCACGACAGTAGTCGTCAACAACTGGAATATTTTGGAGGCGCGACCCGGAATCGAACCGAGGTACACGGCTTTGCAGGCCGTTCGGTTTTGGTCTATGTCTGGCTTTGCGCCGTCTCGCCACCGATGGCGGACAGATCGGGCAGGGCGCGCTTGCGATAGCGGCTGGTCTGGCTGGCCTCCGTGCGCTGGCGGCGCTTCGTCCCGCTCGCTGCCACTTCGATGCGCTCGGCTGTCTGCTCGCGGATGCGTTGGCGCAGATATTCGGCCAGATCGTCCTCGATCATAACCCACGCGCGCCCGATCTTGGCGGCCGGAATAGTGCCGTCCTCGATCAGCGCCCGTACGGTGGTTGGGTCGGTAGCCAGTAGTTCGGCGGCGGTGTCCAGGGTGTGGGTTTTCATAGTGTGATCCGATCAAGCGGGCTGGTCACGCCGTGCCCGCCGCGGTTGAGTACGTGGGTGTAAATCATCGTGGTGCTGACGTCTGAATGCCCTAGCAGCTCCTGCACGGTGCGGATGTCGTGGCCAGCTTCGAGCAGGTGTGTGGCGAAGGAATGACGCAGGGTATGCGGATGCACCAGCTTGTGGATTCTGGCGGCGCCGGCGGCGGACTTCACGGCGCGCTGGATGTTGCGCTCGCCCCAGTGATGCCGGCGGTATGCGCCGGTGCGCGGGTCGGTGCTGTAGCTTGGCGCGGCGAAGATGTATTGCCAGGCCCACTCCATGGCGGCCTTCGGGTATTTGCGATCGATGGCGTCGGGCAGCTCGACATCGGCATGCCCGGTGGCGAGGTCGACGTCGTGAATGCGGCGGCGTTCGATGATGTGTGCTTCCAGCGCCGGCACCAGTGCGTTGGGCAGCATGGTGACGCGATCCTTGCCGCCCTTGCCTTCGCGGATGGTTATCTGGCGTCTGGCAAAGTCCATATCCTTGACGCGTAGCCGCAAGCATTCCTTGATGCGCATGCCGGTGCCGTAGAGAAGCTGGATGATCAGACCATTGGTGTCGTCGGGCAGCTTGCGCAGCAGGGCTTGCGTCTCGGCGATTGTGAGTACGGATGGCAGGCGCTTCGAGACTTTTGCGCGGGTGATGCCGTCGAGCCAGGGCAGGGTGATGCCGAGTACGTTGCGGTAGAGGAACAGCAGCGCGTGCATGGCCTGGTTCTGCGTGCTGGCACTGACGTTGCGCCCGGTGGCTAGATCGGAAAGAAAGGCCTCAACTTCGGCGACGCCCATGTCCTTCGGGTGACGCTTGCCGTGGAAGTAAATGAAGCGCTTGGCCCACTGGATGTAGTTTCGCTCGGTGGCCAGCGAATAGTGCAGCACACGGATGGCCGCGCGCATGCGGTCGAGCAGCTTCGGCTGCTGTTGTGCCGTGTCGGGTAACGCCGGCGCGCTTGTCGCGTTTGGTTTTTCAAGTGTGAGCATTGGTGCGGCCCTCTGTGGTTTTGTGCTGCGTTAACCGTCTGTGGGTGTCGGAGAATTTAAGTTCGGCGTCATCAGTGCGCCCGTGGCTCCGTGAACCGCTCGTGCGGAACGTCGGGTTCCATGCCGCGCAGTTGCGCTTCGATGAAGCCCCTCGCGTATTCCGTTCCGAAGGTGCCCCACAGGGCGCCCCAGAAGGCAATCAGCACGCCGGTCATGTGCGCCTCCATTGAGAGTTGGTCGCCCCTGGGCATCTGCTGGAGCATCTGCATTCCGTACTGCACGCCCGCGTCCATCACGGTCTTTTCCTTTTCGTCCATCTCTCTACCCTTTCAAAAGTCGGCGCTGGTGACACGCCGCCGAACTAATCATTCCAGCGGACGGCTTCGCCGCTCGCTGAATTCAGACGTTAGGCGCTAGACCCGCCGTCGTGTCAGCGCCGACTTTTCCATCCTCACGGCAAAATTCCCGCCACTGCTCCAGCGCCTCATGTGCCGAGTCCCACCACTTGCTCACCGCTGCCGTGTCGTTGCTGCTCAACAGCAGGCATTCCAGTTCGAGCGCCAGGCGGTGCGCAACCGGAAAAACATCGCGCATTCCTTCGCTCAGGTAATCGACCGTCTCGCGCAGTTCGCCGTTTTCCCTGTCAATCTCTCGCAGCTTGCCGGCCGCTTGCCGCATCGCTTCGGCCTTAACTGGTGTCGCCGCCTTGAAAGCCTCGCGCTCCAAGTAGCCAGCGTATCGTTGTGCCATGCTCATCTTCAATCCTCCGCGCCTAACCCGGCGCTCAAGCGGGACCGTCCGCAAGCGGCCGGCCCCTTAGCTCTGCGTTAGGGATCAGCCTTATCCGCAGGCCGTCGATGGTGAATTCCTGAACCCCGCGAGTGTGTTTCTTCACGGCGAACTCATTGCCGCGTGTCGAGTGGCGAAGATGCCGCGCAACCCAATGCACGATGGCTTTGCGTCGCGCCCCGGTCATCGGGCCGTCGCGGTCTGCGAAAACATCCTTGTAGTCGTCCAGCGGTACAGGGAACTTGATTTCCATCGCATCCTTTACCGCTGCAAGCATCGTGTTCGCCCGGTGCGCGTCCTCTATTACCGATGCGCACAAAATCAGATTCCCGCCTTCCAGTGATGGCGTGCAAATAACATGGCCTCCGGCTTTTGCTAGTAATGGCACCCCTGTTTTGTCGAGTGGCACCGCGCGCTTGATGTATTCACCGTGTCCGCTTTGAGTCACAAAACGCATGTGCGCCTCGTACCAATGGGAGGCTTTACCAAGGCAGCAAACACCCTTTGGTGCTGCCCGCAATCTGCGGAAGCCGTACCACTTCAGCACTCCATCATTGAGCATGAGAACCTCTGCGCAATCGCCAAGCACGTCAGCCGGGTGCTCCATCAGGTACTCACTTCCTAGCGCGTAAATCCGCCCATCGTCTGACGCATCAAGCGTGTAGGAAGATTCTGGCTGCATGTCTCCGACCTTCAGCAATATCCCCTGGTCTCGAATATCGAGAAGTTGCCCTGATTGCCGGAGAGTCTTTGCTACGTCTGATTGTTCATGGCTGGCATCAAGCGCCATCAGAATCATCGTTTCCAGTTTGTCGGTTACTTCTTCCACTTTGTCTCCTTTTCTGCGCCGTCATACCAGCGCCGACTTTTCAAAACCCCTAACCCGTCGCTCCAGCGGGACCGGGCGAAGAGCCGCCCGGCCCCTGAGCTAGTGCGTTCGGCGTCACTTCGCGGCCTGCTCAAGCTGGGCGGTTTGCTTTGCCGTCAGCTTTACGCCGGCTTCTTTTGCGTAGTACAGAACCGATTCGGCCGCACTCTTCCTGACTTCACGGTCGTGCCTAGCCTTCGCATCCGCCTTGTGTTCGGCTACCGCCTTCGGCGACAGCACGCCGAGCTTGATGCAGGCGTCGAGCACGCGGCATAGGCGCAGGCCTTCGCGTCCGTGAGTTACCGGATAGCTAAGGTGAGACTGGACGGCATTGCTGTAGATCGTGCCATCTTCTCCGAGGGCAACGATGATGGTGTCGATTCGCGCTACCTTGACGGCTTTGAGTGCTTTGCCGCCGGGAAGTGGCTCAAGCCTCAGTTCGTTAATGCTGTCCAGTTTCGAGTTCAGTCTGCTCATGTCTTTTCCTTCAAAAAGTCGGTGGTGGCGGGACGGCGTGCCGCAGAACACGGCGGTCGTGTGGGACCTGCGCGAAAAGCCGCGCAGGCCCCACACCTAAGCGTTCTGCGGCGCGGCCTTCGCTGGCTCGCGCCTCATGACTTCGCTCATCACATGCCAGGCAACGCGATCAACCGCATTCGCAAGTAGTACCCAAACACTCCGCCAGTAACGTCCAGTCCGTGAAAACGCCACGCCGGTCAGTTGGTCGGCAATGTCACACAACAGCCAGAATAATTTTCGCCGCATGTCTTTGTCCTTTCCTTCTCCGTGGGTCGCCGCAGAACCCGTCACTCGTGTGGGGCCTGCCGCGATAAGGCCGCGTCAGGCCCCACAGTTATGTCGTTATGCGCCGCGTTCATCGCGGTAGCTCTGGCGGGCGCTTGTGCGGTGCCACACGCGGCTCTCCGGTGGCCGTATCGACCCAATCCCCAGCGCCGACTTTCCGCAACCAGTGATGCTTCACCCCGCGCGCCCAAGCGACGGCGTACACGAACGACAGCGCAAAGATTCCCCATTGCGCGGCCTGGTAGGTGGCGAACATCCAGAAGGGCTGGGCGATCAGGCCGATGATGCAGGCCCAGCGCCGCCACGACTCGCGCGGGTCGTTGGTCAGCCAGATGGATGCCATACCGCAGCAGGCGATGATGAGTTGCTCGATCATGGGCGCTGAAACGGAATGTCGTCTGAATCGGGCGCGCTGGCCGGTGCGCCGGCCGGCTTCTCGGCCGCGCCGATCGACGGCGGCCCGCCGCCGCCATCGCGCTTGCCGAGCATCTTCATCTCGTCGGCGACGATCTCGGTGGTGTAGCGGTCCTGGCCGTCCTTGTCTTGCCATTTGCGGGTCTTGAGCGCGCCTTCGATGTAGACCTGCGATCCCTTCTTCAGGTATTGGCCGACGATCTCCGCCAGGCGGCGGAAGAACACCACCCGGTGCCACTCGGTTGCTTCCATCTTCTCGTTGGTGGCCTTGTCGGTCCATTGCTCGCTAGTGGCCACGGTGATATTCGCCACCGCGTCGCCGTTGGGCATGTAGCGCATCTCCGGGTCTTTTCCTAGATGGCCGACGATGATGACTTTATTGACGGATGCCATGGCTCAGGGTCTCCAGAGAGGTTCGGTACGGTTGAGAAAATCGCCCAGCGCGAGGATCTGGTCGGGCTGCAGCTCGATGACGGTTTCTCTGGTGCCAATGACGAGCACGCATGTGCTGTCGATGCTGGCGTAGAGACTGTCGACGTTGCCGCCGGCACCTTGATCGACGCGGGCCCCAATTCCCGCAGCTTCGACTTCGGTGCCGGCGTTGCCGCGGTGGCAGCCACGACGACTGCGGCAGGCGCGGAAGGTGACGCCTGCGGGTCGCTGCCGGTGTTATTCGCCACCGCCGGCTGGGCTTGCCTGCTCTGGTCCGGCGCTGCCGGGTAAATCGGTTGGGGCCGCGCGTTTTGTCCGCCCTGCCGCACTGGCAGGATGGTGGCCTTGGGCGGCTTGTACTCGCCGGCGTGGGTGCGTGGCACCATGCCGCTGCCAATGCGGTATTCATTGACCTGTCGGCCATGGCTTGTCACCTTGCAGCAGGTAACCACGCCGGCATTGACGGCGGCGACCAGTGTCGCCTGTACGCTGCCCGATTCGATGCCGCAGATACTGGCCAGCTCGTCGGTGCGCATGGCTATCTGGCGCGCCCGCAGCGCCTGTACCAGCGCTGCGGCATTGCTGCCGGGCTTGGGGGTGTAGGTATTGGTCATCAGGCTTCCACCGGAAATGGCCAGGCACCCAGGCTGGGTTTAACCGGCGCAGCCGGTTCGTTCGCCGACGTAGTCGGCGCTGGACCAGCCTTTGCCTTGGGCTTTTTCGCGGCAACTTTCTTCTTGGGGTTTTCCGGCGCAGCCGGCTGCGCACCTTCTTCGTGCGCTTGCGCAGCTTGGGTGGGGTCTGTCGCCGTTTCGGCTGGCAACAGGGCAGCGAGATCCTGCAGGGTGTGGGGTTGGTCGCGTTCGGGGTTGTAGTCCCAGGGGCTAACACGGACTTCGTCGACGGTCACTGCGTCGAGCAGAAAGGCCAGCGCGGTGCCTGGCGACCATTTGCGCATGGCCTCAGCGAGTGCGGTCATCTGCGCGCTGGCGTTGTCGTCATCGGTGGGATCCTCCGGCAACGTAATGCCGCACAGGGCCAGTCGTGCTTCGTCGGGTTCGCCGTTGATTTCGAAGTCCTGGCGCATCTGCGCAATGGCCAGCAGGATGATGGCCTGGTCGGGATTGATCTCGCCGGCGTCATAGGCATGGCGGGCGCGGTCGATGAGGGTATCCGCCAGCGCCCGGCGGCGCACTGTTTCGGCCTCGGCCGCCTCGCGTCTCTGTTCGCGCTCGGCTGCTTCCTGCTGGCGTTTGGCGTCCTTCTCGGTCTGCTCGTTGCTGACCAGCAGATCCGGCTGCCAGCCGGCCTTGCGCAAGGCAGAGGCCAGCGCGGTGGGGTCGCCCAGTTCGATCACGTTGCCGGCGCGGGTCTCGACCAGCGTGGTCACGGGCGCCGCGTCACCAAGAATCTCGCGGTAGGTGCGGTCCTGAGCATCGCCGCGCACGATCTCATTGAGGCTGACGTGCGCGCTGGAATTGAGGTGATGCTCGCCGTAAGGCATGAATTCTTCCGCGTCCTCGCCGGTGATGACCTTGACGCCCTTCTGCTCGGCAGTCAGGATCAGCTGCTGGCGCCGGGTGAGTCGCTTGTCTTCGAAGCAGGCGGTGTCGGTGCACACATGTTCACTGTCGAGATCGGCGTAGAGCTCGGGCGCGTTGCCGCTGCGTTTGGGGCAGGCCTGGCAGCTGCCGGCGGTGGGCGCCAATTCGGCATCGTCAAGTGCGAAGGTGGCGCGCTCAAGATTGATGGTGAAGTGGTGGCGAATGTGATTGACGGCATTGCGGTAGGACAGCGGCAGGCCGTCGTAGCCGGCGCTGATTTCCTTGGCGGCCTTTTTCTGCAGCGTGGCGCCGGGGATGCGCGCCACCAGCAATGCGGTGCTGGCGTCGAGCTTACCCTCGAAGAAAACCTCGCGGGCTTCGTGACAGAGCGCCGTGAGCTTGAGGCGGGCATAGACATAGCCCTTGCTCTTGCCGATCTTGGCGGCGATCTCCTCGGCCTTGTAGCCGTGGCGCTGCATCAGCTGCTGATAGCCTTCGGCTTCTTCGATGGGATGCACATCGCGCCGCTGCAGGTTTTCGATGACCTGGATTTCCAGCACCTGCTTGTCGTCGAGTTCGCGCCAGAAGCCGGGGATCTCGGTCAGGCCGGCCAGCTTGGCGGCGCGCCAGCGGCACTCGCCAACGACGATTTCATATTGTGGATGGCTGTCGTCGCCGTCCTTGCGCCGCTTGTTGTAGTCGAGGAAATGCTCCAGCGGCAGCGGCCGCACGGTGATCGGCTGGATCAGGCCGTGGGCCTTGATCGATTCGGCCAGTTCGGCGAGGTAGGCCTCGTCGAAGTGCTTGCGGGGGTTGCTGGGCGAGGGAATGATGGCGGCGACGGGCAGCGTGGCCACGGCGGTCGCTTCGGGCGGTAGGGGTGCATTCATGGTCAGTGTCTCCGTGTGTGGGCGAAAAAAAAGTCAGGGCAGGCGGTACTTGTCGCGGCAGCGGGCGCAGTTGCCATCGACGAGGCGGCCAAACCACTCGCCGCACAGGTCGCAGTCGCCCGGCGTGCCGACGGGGATGGCGGCGGCCCTGGCGCGCGCCGTGGCCACGCAGCTGGCCGTATCGTGTGCGGCACGATCATTAGCCTGGTCGATGAGGTCGCCCCGCTCGCTCATGCGAATCTCCCGGCGGTGCGCCAGGCGCGGCGCAAATCGAAATGCAGAACGGGATCGCGCCAGAAACGCAGGGCGATGATCAGGCGGCGCATGGCAGAGACTCCGAGCAGACCAGACGCGCCAGCCCGATCACGATGGCCGTGCAGGGATCGGGCGCGATGACGATAAGCGACTGGCCGCGATGGTGGACGCGGTATAGGCGGCCGGGGATGATGGGTGCGGCGATCATGTCGTGGCCTCGGTAAAGTCGCGGCGCGTGTGGTTGGCGACGATCTGGTCGGCAATGGCGCGGGTGCGCGCTGACAGTTCGGCATAAATCAGTTCGAGCGCCATGCCGGCGCGCAGCGCATCGGCAATTTCCTGATCAACAATGGCGCCGAACGCGGTGGTGTAGTAAGTATCGCGACGGAAGGTCATCGTGCGACCTCCTGGCTGTTGGCGCAGCGCGATACCTTGCGGTACAGCGCCTCGGCACTGCCGCATTCGCCCAGGCAGACGTTGCGGCTGGGCGTTTTGCGGTAGACGATGAATTTGTCGCCCTTGTCGACCACGAACATGCCGTGGTCTTTGGCGATCTGGCAGGCTTGCTTGAATTGCTGCTGTCCGGTGTGTAGGCGGGTCATGACAACACCGCCTCGATCTTGCGCTTGGTGTCGGCGACGCCGGCTTCATAGCCAAGGTGATAGCCGGGCAGAATGTCTGCGTCAGGCTGCAGCTTGAGCAGCTTGCGCTCGAGATCGCGCATGTCCTTCTTGAGTTCGACGGCGACCAGCGCGTTGTATTCCTCGATCGGCAGGGCCAGCATTTCGTCTGCCTTGGCCATTGCCGCATCGCGACCGGTAACGATGCCGCCCTGGTAGAAGTCATCGCGATACACCTGCCAGCAATACTGGTTGCTGCCTTCGTATTGCGTGGCACGGCAGCGCGTGCCTTCGCGGATGTACTTTCGCCATTCGTCGGTTTTGGCGGTGGTGTCTTGTTGCCAGGTTGCGTGGGTGGCTTGCACTTTCTGCTCCTTTCATCCCGTGAGTTATTGGGTTGAAAGAGAATACCTGCATGGTTACTGCGTGTCAATACCCGTGCAGGTATTTTTCAGGAAAGAAAAAGCCCGCTCAGTGGCGGGCTGCAGAAAGTCGGCGCTGGCGGGGCGGCGTCAGGTATCGAGTTCTGGTGCGATCCAGTGCTGTTCGTGGTCGGAATGATTGCTATGTGTGATGGCCAGAACGACCTTTTGATTGGTGACGACGTCTTTGTATCCCCAGTAGATCAGCAGCGGTTCATGTGGCAGCTTGGCCTTGAGCGCCTTGTGCACGGCTTTCCAGTTGCTCCGGATGGCCGTGACGCGATTTTCAATGCGCGGCCAGATTTCGCCGTAGAAGCGATGGTGGACCACCTCGATAAAGCCCGGCATCATTTCAGGTGGGCCTCCCAGTGCTGTTCGGAAACGATGATGAGCGGCGTGCCGCGCTCGCGGTATTCGACGGCCTTGGAAATCTTGTGCCCGAAACTTGAGTGTTTCCAGAATTCAGAGCCAAGATCTCCGATGACCAGGTAGTGCAGCTTCCTGGTGATGCTATCGACGGCGAGGCCGCCGCGTGAGTTGACGGCTGCCTGGCATTCGGTGCGCGTGCCATAGTCGAAGTTTCCGGTGAAGCAAAAGCTGTGGCCTTCGATGGTGATTGGCGGCGGCGGTTCGTCGATTGGCAGGGCGCTACGCACCGTGCCTTCGGGTGTTTCTGGCGAGGCGAAGCGGAGTAGTAGGCCAAGCAGATCGCCTTCTTCGTCACTGTCAAGCAGGCCATCAGCCAGCATGAGGCGCAGCCGTTCATAGAGCACGTTGGCCGGGTACGCATTGAGGCAATGGGAGTGAGCAACCAGCCAATTCATGATGCCTTCTGCTTCGACATGATTGATTGAACCATCTAGGATTGCGCCCTTGCACAGTCCGGTCAGTTCATCAATTTCACGGTCAATCAACCTGTCGCTGTGAATGTTGCGCAAGTCGGAATCGTTTAACGGTCTTGTCATTGCGACCACTTTCGGTGTGAGTGCGCCATGGTAATAAAAAACCCGCCTCAGTGGGCGGGTTTTTGGCAGGTGGGTCGGCGGGACTATGGAACGAGGAGACCCGGCGAAAGCAGGCCGCCGTCGATGTGCAGACCGCTGGCCAGAAAATCAGACAGGCGCTGCACATCAGCGGGCGATTCGAGCGAATACAGTTCGTCGGCGTTACGCTCGAAAAGCCTGACTGCCGATTTGACGTTGGCGTAGTTGCTGACGGCCACGACCCCAATACACTTTCCTTGGCCAACGACATCGCGCGCCATGTCGAGCGTGATGCTTTTGAAAGCGGCGTTGTTGCGCAAGCTCGGTGTAATGTGGTCAGCGCCTCGAAGATCAAGTGTCTCTATCACATGCAGATGGCCGTTTTTATAGGCAAAGTCGGCATAGACATCGGACTCAACGGAGACCGGGTACTGTTCGACGATGCGGCTGCGCGAAAGATCGTCCATGTTGCGGCCCATGACCTTTGCTTGCCTGAACCAGTCTTTCAACTGGCGGGTCAGTTTGGTGTTGCGTACCGGTCGGCGCTCAGCCTTCACACTGAGGGCAGGCCGCCGCACCAGGGCTGCCATCAGCCGGTCGATGACGGAGGTGAAGTCCCCCTCTGCGGCGAACAGTTCGCCACCAGGAATCAGTCGCATCGGGGCCAACATGAATTCCAGCAAGGTGAAGCGTGCCGCCTGATCCGGTAGGGCGGCAAGTTGCGTGGCGAGCGACGACGCCAGCGAGTCGTCCATCAACTGACGGAAGATGGGTAGACGCGGATAGTTCGGGTCGAGCGCTGAAAGGCGATTGATTGAAGCATCGACGTGAAACTCCGGCATTCCATCGCGCCATACCGCGATGCCGAGGTTGATGTGCTCGTTCCTCGGCAGCGGTGTTTCGGCGATCAGCAGGTGGTATTCGAGTTTCATTTAAACAGTTCCTGCAATTCAGCTACGCGGTCCAGCCGCGCCTGACTTTCCCACCATTCCGGGAGCTTGTTGACTGCGTCGTCACGTGCGGCATCCGGTATTTCGGCAATCATCGCGGCAACTTGTTCCCCGCTGATTGCCCCCAGGCTGGCGGTAACCGTCATCATCATTGTAGCCTCGAATGATTGTAGTGCCAGCAGCAGATGCGCCGTTGCCCCGGTATTGCCGGACTGGATCGTTTCACGCGGGGTTCTGCCTGGGAATCCGCCGCGCCAGAGCGCGCGCGAGAAGTCGATATTGATGACCGTCCAGCGATTGTCGAATGGCGAGCGGCGAAACAGCAGGTTGTCGGCGTGCCGGTCGGGGTTGGCCAGAAAGGCGTCGAGCAGGCAAAAACGGGCGATATGGATTTTACAGGCAAGGAATGCCTGCTGGCGCTCATCAACGTCGAGGCGGGTGAATTGCTGCACACCCGCTTCCCACCGCGATCCGTAGCCGAGTCGTCCGTCCTCGAATTTCAGCCAGGCACTGGCCGGCACGGCGATGCCGAGTCGCGCGCTCAGGCTATAGGCAATGCTTTCGGCGGCTGGCAGGTTGGGCGCATCCGGCGTCGGCAGCTTCGCCACATAGTCCATGCCATCCTTACCGGCGACAAAGCAGGCGCCATCCGCCGAGTTGTAAGGCGATGCGGCGTGGATGTAATCGACATCGACATGTATCAGGCTCATTTGCTGCCCGTGGTGGTCTTTATCAGGGCGTTGAATGCCTTGGCCTGCTCGTCCGTGAGGCTGCCTGACTTGGCGGCTGCGGTGATGGTGGCGAGCAAAGAGGATACATCCGGAGTGATTTGATTGTCAGTTTCTTGGTCTAGCCAAAGCGTGTCAAGGTTTAACTTTATCTCGATCGCTCGTGCGCTTTCTTCCTCCATACCTTGTCCGCCTTTTCCGACTCTAAGCCAGCGGTGGACATGAGGCGGCTTCATTTCCATGGCCTCTGCGAATCTGAGCTTAATTCCTCCGAAGCGCTCGTTTATAAGCTGCTGAAGGCGTTGCCGACGAATATCTTTTACGTTCATAGGTCGGATGTTGCCAATACCGTAACCGTTTGGGAATTCCCTGTGAGGGTATTGACAGACAATAACCATGCAGGTATCTTGCGCAAACCATGGAACTCAAACCCTACCTTCTTTCCATGCCGATGCCAGAGCGCACGGCATTTTCCGCGCGGTGCGGCACGACGTGGAACCACCTGCGCAACATCGCCTATGGCCAGAAGCCCTGTGCCGACGAGTTGGCCGTGTCGATCGAAAAGGAATCCGGCGGCAGCGTCACTGTTTCCGAAATCAATCCTGAATTCGCTGAGCTGCTGGCGGCAACCGGCTATGTGAAAGTCGGCGCTGGCGAGACGCCATGCGCCATTCAACAGGAGGCGGTGTGATGTCACGACCATTTCCGCACGTCCAGTGCGCGCCACGCAGCGTCGAAGATCGCCGCTTTGGCGCACATGAAAACGATGGTGTCTCCGTCATTAGCGGCCGCGATTGCCATTTCGATCCGAGCCGGGGTTGTTGCCTCGGTGGCGATCTCGATTCTGCGAAATTGGCCTTTCAGTCCGTGGATGGCGACCGCATTGTCGAGCATTTCGATACATGCGCGACCGTGCTCGCTGGTGGCGTTGCTGGAAAAGTCACCAACAATGACAGCGACAGCCAGATGCTTGTTTCCGGTCTCAATGATGGCGACCGGGAGGGTGGCGTCCCCGTCATTGTGAAATGGCCATGCGCGTCGTGTCATAAAGATTCTCCATGTGTTGTGAAGCCGATTGATTGGTCTGCGTTCGGGAATAGGCCAGTGATTCTGCATCCTGAAAAAGTCGGCGCTGGCGAGACGGCGGCCGTAACTCAATAGGAGGCGGCGTAGCCCGCCAGAAAGGGAAATTCCATGCGAACCAAGATCGCCAACCTGCTGCGGAGTCTCGCGGCAAAAATCGATGCACTCGCCAAGTTGCATCCCAGCGAGGTCGCTCATGGCTAGCCTTCTATCGTCTTTGCCGCCGTGGGACGGCGTCCCACGACTGGATCGGTGGCTCAGTGAGCTTGGCCAGCCTGCGGAGTGCCGGAATTGCGCACAAGGCTTATGGCTTTCTGAATCATTTGCGAACGAACTTCGTTCGGTGTTTGACGGGCAAACAGCGCTTCTAATCGCTCCAAGTTCTGCGCCAGCACGTCGGCATTTGTCTGGCGGGCAGTTGCTGTGGCAAGCATGGCGAACGCTTGTTCTGTCGCTACGTGCAGTGTTTCGTGGCGGTGCTTGAGTTCGGCGATGAGCTGCGCAGTAAATTTTTCGTCCATGGCCAGTCCTTTCGAGTGGTGTGGTGAGTGGAAACATCATTCTATTCGTCATGGGCTGGCCTCCTTCTCCTCCTCCTCCGGCACCGCGCCGGAGTTTCAAGCTGTCGGTGTGACAACCACACCGACAGCTTATTTTTTTGTTCGATTTTTGGCTGTACCTACGAGTACCTAAATTAGGTACAGGGAGGGAATGCGATGCAAAGCGCACTGTTTCACGAAAGAATTGAAGATGCCCTGGATGAGGCAATCCGGATGTGTGGCGGACGCAAAAAGGTCGCCTGCGAGATGTGGCCGGAAAAGCCTCAGCGCGAAGCGCACAATCTGATGGATGCTTGCCTGAACCCGGAGCGCCGCGAGCGCTTCTCGCCAGCGCAGGTGTTGTACATCGCCAAGCGCGGTGCCGAGGCCGGCTGTCACGCGGTCATGCACTACATGGCCGCTGAGTGTGGCTATGAGATCAAACCGATCACCAAGGCCGAAGAGCTTGATCGCCTTGCCACGGTGGTCGAGCAGTCGGCAAAGACGCTGGCCGCAGCGTTGGCCAGTCTGGAGCGGATCCGTGCCGCCTGATTCCATGACGATAGTCGATCTCAAATTCAGGGGCCAGATCACGCGCGAGGTGATCGAGGCGCCATGACCGAAAAGAACAATAAAAGGGTACGCCCGCAGATCGATACGTCGGCGCTTCTGGCTAATGTCGACATCGTTGCCGAGATCGCCAAGCGCGTGCCGCTGAAAGAGAGCGGCGCTGAGTTCGAGGCCTGTTGCCCTTTTCATGATGAGAAAACCCCATCGTTCAAGGTGTCGCCTTCAAAACAGTTTTATCAGTGCTTCGGCTGTGGCGCGCATGGCGATGCGATTAAATTTCTTCAGGAGTACGAGGGGTTGACGTTCGTCGATGCTTGTCGTGCTCTTGGTGCCGATGTGGCAGTGTCGGCAGAGGCGGAACAGGTCGCGACGAAACCGAGACAAAAGAGTGAAAAGGCGGCTCGCCCTGTGTCTGAAGAGAATCGCACCGAATGGCACCCGATCATGCCTGTGCCGGATGGCACGCCCGAGCCCCCACTGGCGCATCGCTATCGAGGTAAGTATTCCCATCGTTGGGAGTATCGCGATGCCGAGGGCCGCCTGCTGGGTTACACGTGTCGCTTCGAGAAGTCGAGCGGCGGCAAGGAGATTTTGCCGCTGACATGGTGCCGGAGTGTGAAGACCGACGAGTTTGCCTGGGAGTGGATTTCGTTCCCGGAGCCGCGCCCTCTGTATGGGCTTGACCGGCTGGCGGCGCGACCTGATGCGTTTGTGCTGGTGGTTGAGGGCGAGAAGTGCGCAGATGCCGGCCAGGGCGAGTTGCCAGAATTGGTGGTGGTGTCATGGCCGGGTGGCGGCAAGGCGGTCGGCAAGGCTGGCTGGGCGCCGCTGACCGGGCGCAAGGCGGGTGGCTGGGCCGATTGCGACGCGAAGCGCGAGATTTTGACGCCGGACGAACGCAAAGAAGGCGTCGATCCGCTATCGAAGCCGTTGCTGGCCGAGGATAAACAGCCTGGCGTGCGGGCGATGGCGAAGGTCGGCGACCTGGCACTCGGACTGGGTGGTCGCTGGTGGGATGTGAAGATTCCCGCGCCCGGCGACAAGCCCGACGGCTGGGATATCGCCGATGCCATCGACGCGGGTATGCGCGGTGACGAGCTGGCTGAGTATGTCCGTAACAATCTGGTCGAGCGCAAGGCTTCAGAGCTGGCTTCTACCCCTTCCAAGGCTGACGCAGGTAGGGAGAAGAAGGGGCCGTTCATTCCTGGACTGATCTGGGGTCGCGACGGCCTGAAGAACTGTCTGTCGAACGTGTATCAGATTCTGGCGCACCGGCCTGAATGGCAGGGGGTGGTTGGCTTCGACGAGTTCTCGCTGTGCATCGTCAAGCGTAAGCCGCCGCCGTTTGCCGAAGGCTGCGTTGGCGAGTGGGATTCGACTGACGATTCACGCACGGCCATGTGGCTGGCGCAGCTGAATCCAGACTGGACGTTTACGCCCTCCTCAGATCTGGTGGCCGAGGTAGTCGAGGTGCTCGGCCGGGCGCATAGCTTCCATCCGGTGCGCGATTATTTGAGCGGCCTGAAGTGGGATGGCACACCGCGGCTCGAATCGATGCTGGCGGATTTCGTCGGCGCGCCCTGCACGCCTTACACGATGCGCGTCGGTAAGTGGTGGTTGATGGGCGCGGTCAAGCGCGCTCTGACGCCAGGTGCCAAGTTTGACTATTGCATGGTGCTGGCTGGCCCGCAGGGCAGGAAGAAATCAACTTTCTTCAGTGCGCTTGGCGGATCCTGGTTTAGCGATTCCGACCTCGATCTTGGCAGCAAGGACGGCATGTCCGGCTTGCGTGGGGTCTTGATCCAGGAGTTTGCGGAGCTGGGTTCGTTGGCTCGATCTGAGGAGAAGAAGCAGAAGAGCTTTCTGTCGCGCTCGGTCGATCATTACCGCCCGGTCTATGGCCGCCGCGAGATCAAAGCGCCCCGCCAAGTGGTGTTCTGTGGCACGACCAATGAACATGAGTGGAACAAGGATCCGACCGGCGGCCGGCGCTTCTGGCCGGTGGATTGCCTGTTTGATGAGATCGATGTTGCGGCCCTGACGGAAGTGCGCGATCAGATGTTCGCCGAGGCACTGCATTACGTCAAGCAAGGCGAGCGCTACTGGCCGTCGCAGGAGGAGCAGCGTCTCTTCTTCGACCCAGAACAGTTGCGCGTCGAACAGCAGGACAGCTTGATCGATGCGGTGCATGATTGGGTGTGGGCGCGCGTGGCTGATTTCTCGATCTACGACGTCGCCGCCGACTGCTTGAAGCTCGACGCTTCGAAACTGACGCGCGATCTGCAGACGCGCCTGGGCATTGCCCTGCGCAAGCTGGGCTGTGCGCGGGTGGAAAAACGTAATGGAATGGTCCGGTACTGGTACAAGCCTCCCGTCAAGAATGAGGCGTCGTCGGTGTCCGGCAGCGATGAGGAGGCCGAACATGTTGGCTTCTGAGCGCGCCAGGTGGGGAAGGTTGGGAGCAGGTTGGGAACCTGCAAACCCGCACCAGATGGGCTTCTTCCTAACCTTCCTAACCTTCCCAACCTGCTTTCTCCCCGCCCGCACAGGCGCGCGTACACGCGTATGCACACGCCCGCCCGCGCTCGCGCGCACGCACGCACACCTGCCTCTTTCAACGTTAGGAAGGTTAGGAAGGTTAGGAAGAAGGCCGCCAGTACAGGCTTGCAGGGTTCCTAACCTCTGCCCTACCTCGGGAAGGTTGGGAACATGACCGGCACAGAGATCAACCGCATGCGCCGTTGCTTCCGGGTGGCTGCCGTCTGGGAAGGTTGGAGCATCGCTGAGCGCGAAGAAATCAGCAACGAGATCCGCTTGGCCATCGATGCCAGTGATCCGGAGATACTCGCCTGCTGGGCGGCCTGGCTTGAGGATATGTCCTGCCTGCAGCGCATGGGCGAATTATGCCGCGCCGCCGAGATGCGCATCAAGGCGGACGCCGGCCAACGGAGGGCGGCCTGATGGCGCTGCCGTTCGTGTGGATGTATCGCGTCCAGCCGAGGTTGCTGAGCGCATGGAAGCGCTGCGGCCGCTACTCAAGCGCGGCGAGGAACTTGAACTGCGCAACAAGCGCCGGCGCATCCGCCGGCTGGTAAAGCAGGCCATGGCGCGCCAACTCAAAGGACAGCGGTGAACGAGGGTATTGAGGTTTTATTGTCGATCTGGGGGCGCTGGGCCATCAAGTGCGCCAGCGGTGCGCTGGGCTATCCGAGTGTCTCGCCGATGTTCCGTGATGCGCCGAAGACCGATGCCTTCGGTTCGGCCGTGCCGATGGGCTATGCCGAGCCGGATATCCTGGCTGTGGATGCGGCGGTGATGCGGCTGCCAGTGCTCCACCGTGCGACGGTCATCGAGTTCTATCAGCGCGGCGGGTCGCGGCGGGCGGTGGCTGCCAGGCTTGGGATCACCCACCTGACGCTCGGGAAATACCTGCGCGCTGCCGTGGAGAAAATATCTCTTGACATGGAGTTTCAATGTAACCAAAATACGCAGCAATTCGCTAGAGTGTGTAATTGCGTCACAGCGAAACAACAACCCGCCAAGGCCTAGCCGAAGCGGGTTTTTTGTTGCCAATGCCAATCTCAGCACCGCGCCCCTGCCGTCATCCTGGCTGTAGTCAGTTGGTGCGTGATGGGTCTGGCTACTGTCAGGCACATAAGCGAGCAGCAGTCGGGTCGTTCGCCGATCCGGCGCGCGGCAGTCGCCATGATCGTGGCTATGGAACCGACTGGGACAAGCGCCGCAAGCGCATCCTCGCAAGAGATTGCGGCCTGTGCCAAGAGTGCAAGCGACAAGGCAGACTGACGGCGGTAGGCGGAAAGCCTTATACAGCTTGGGTCGATCACATCGTGCCAAAAGCTGAAGGCGGTACTGATGCCGACAGCAACCTGGAAACGCTTTGCCGGCCATGCCACACAGCGAAGACCGACAAGGAAAAGAACCGCGGTAGGTAGGGGGCATCAAATCTCTACACCCTCACCGCTCCGGACCGAGCGCCTAGCTAAATTTTTATGTGCGGGAGTTTCGGGGAGGGGGGGGGTAGTCATCCCTCCAGACGTCTGCATTGATTGGATACCGAACCGCCTCTGGGCGGTTTTTCATTTTACGGAGCCGCCATGGGATCACGAGGACCGCAGCCGCTGCCGGCGAACGTGCATCAACTGCGCGGCAATCCATCGAAGAAGTCGGCTGCCGATCTGCTTGACGGGTTCAATCCGGAAGTCGAGATACCTGACGCCCCGCGCTGGATATGGCCGGAGGCAAAGAAAGAGTGGAAGCGGATCGGCGCCGAGATGGAGCGCTACGGACTGATCTCGAAGCTCGACCGTGCCGCCCTGGTGCTGTATTGCCAGGCGTGGGGGCGACTGGTCTGGGCTGAAACCATGCTGGCCAAGGCCATGAAGACGGCCGATGAGAAGCGCCTCGAGGCCGCAGCGCGTGGTGAGGAATGGAAGGGTGGCGACGGCATCATGGTCCCCAGCCCAAACGGCGCGCTGATCTATTCGCACCACTGGGTGGTGCAGCGCCGCGCCGCACAAGAAGTGCATTGGTATCTGCAAAGTTTCGGCCTGTCGCCGGCGTCGCGCGGTCGCGTCAAGACCAGCGATAACCGCCAGGCTGCGCTATTCGAACAACCAGGGATGGACGCATGGAAGCTGTAGCCGTGTCATTTGCCGACCGCGCCACGCAGTACGCGCGCGCCGTCGTGGCGGGAGACATCCCCGCCTGCAAATGGCACCGCCTTGCCTGCGCGCGCCATCTCAAGGATCTCGATCGCGCCGGCGGCGACGGCTTCCCCTTTGCCTTTAATCCCGAACTGATCGACGCTGACGGCATCGCCTACCGCCCGGCCGAGCGCGTGTGCCGGTTCGCCGAGCTAATGCCGCACATCAAAGGTGACTGGGCTGGGCGGGGCGAACTGATCGTGCTCGAGGAGTGGGAAGCCTTCATCCTGGCCAGCATCTTCGGTTGGGTGCACATCACCACCAGCAAGCGCCGCTTCCGCGCCGCAGATTTGTTCGTTCCACGCAAGAACTCCAAGAGCACGCTGGCCGCCGTGATCGGCAACTTCATGCTCGCCGTCGATGGCGAATTCGGCGCAGAAGTCTATTCTGGCGCCACCACGCAGGACCAAGCGCTGGAAGTCTTTCGCCCGGCCCTTCTGATGGCGCGCGCCACGCCGATCTACCGGCAGAAATACGGTGTCGTGACCAATGCCAGCAACCTCGCTGTCATCGAAAAGAACGCCAAGTTCGAGCCGGTCATCGGCAAGCCCGGCGACGGCGCCTCGCCCAGCTGCGCGATTGTCGATGAGTATCACGAACACAAGACCAGCGAGCTCTACGATACCATGCAAACCGGCATGGGCGCCCGCTCGCAGCCGCTCATGCTGGTCATCACTACCTCCGGCAGCGACATCAGCGGCCCGTGCTACCTGCACCAGGCCGAGCTCCAGAAAATTCTTGAAGGCGTGATCGAAAACGACCAGCGCTTTGGCATCGTCTTCGGTATCGATGAGGGCGACGACTGGACTACCGAAGAATCCCTGATCAAGGCCAACCCGAATTACGGCGTCAGCGTCGATGCCGAGTTCCTCAAGGCCCAGCAGCGTGACGCCCTGGCTGACCCGCGCAAGCAAAACACATTCAAGACCAAGCACCTCAACGTCTGGGTCGCTGCCGCATCGCCCTGGCTTAACCTCTACAACCTGCAGCTGGCGAGCGATCCAACCCTCACTCTTGAATCGTTCCGCGGCGAAACCTGCGTTGTCGGCCTCGACCTGGCGAGCAAGCAGGACATCGCCAGCGCCGTCTTTGAATTCAGGCGCACCGTTGCCGGTGAAGACCACTACTACGCCATCAGCCGCAACTACGTCCCGCAGTCCGCCGTCGATAAACCGGAAAACGCCCACTACCAGGCGTGGGTTCACTCCGGACATCTTATTGCCACACCCGGCAACATGATCGACCTTGAGCAGATACAGGAAGACGTGCTGGCCAGCGCAGGAATAGTTGTCGTGCGGGAAGTTGCCAAGGACCAATGGGGCGGCCAGCAGATCGGCGCCAACCTCGCCGCCGAAGGATTTGAAGTTGTCGACATCCCGCAACAGGTCCGCTACCTGTCCGAGCCGATGAAAGACATTCAGGCGCTTGTCGATGCCGGTCGCTTCCACCACGACGGAAACCCCTGCTACGTCTGGCAGCTGAGCAACGTCGAAGTCGCGCCGGACCGCAACGAAAACATCTTTCCGCGCAAGCTGCGGGCGCAGAACAAAATCGACGCCGCCGTTGGCACTATCGTCGCGCACATTCGCTCGATGGTCTCGGCGCCGCAAGACGACACCATGGAGCTGCAAGTCCTATGAGCACCACCACCAACTGGTACAACGCCGAGCGCGTTGCCCATAAAGGTAGCGTCGTTCTCGATCGCTTCATGGCCGAGCGCACCGCTGCACGCTCAGCCGTGGCCAACGCCGCCGCGACATACCCGCTTTCCAGCGGCACCAGCGGCAGCCAGCTTTACGAATGGCTGACCGGCGCTGGTGCGCTATCCAGTGCCGGCCCCGCCGTCACCGAGCGCACTGCCATGAGTCTCAGCGCGGTCTATGCCTGCGTCAGCCTTATTGGTGGGGCTTTGGCCAGCCTTCCTCTGACCATTTACAGTCGTACCAAGGCCGGCCGCGAGCGCGCCGATCACGACGTCTGGTGGCTGCTTAACGAACAGCCCTGCGATCGCATGTCGGCTGCTGTCATGTGGGAATACCTCGCCTGGTCGCTACTGCTGCATGGCGACGCCTTCGCCATCATCCGCCGCGCGGGCGCCATGAACCCGCGTATCGTGGGTTTCGAGCCGGTGCATCCGCTGGCCATAGCGACAACGGTTATCGATGGCCGGATCATCTACACCATCAACACCAGCGGCAAGGTCGAAGTGATTGACCAGGACGACATGCTGCATGTCCCCGGCCTTGGCTTTGACGGCCAGCGCGGCCTCTCGCCGCTGCGCCATGCCGCGCGCCAGAGCATGGGCACCGCGCTCGCCGCCGACGAATACTCTGCCCGCTTCTTCAGCAACGGCGCCCGGCCCGACTACGTCGTTACTACGCCCGCCAAGCTCAGCCCGGAAGCCGCCGACCTGTTCCGCGAAAGCTGGATGGCACGCTATGCCGGCGCCCGGAACGCGCACGTCCCCGCCATCCTCTCCGGCGGTGGAGATGTCAAAGCGCTTGGGCTTTCGCCGGAAGATGCGCAACTGATCCAGACCCGTCAGTACAACGCCGGCGACATCGCCCGCTTTTATGGTGTGCCGCCCCACATGATCGGCATCCTCGACAAGAGCACGAGCTGGGGGACCGGGATCGAGCAGCAGTCGATCGGCTTCGTTAAATACACGCTCAATCGCCACCTCATCAAGTTCGAACAAGAAATCAACCGCAAGGTCTTCCGCAAGTCGCCGGTGTTCTTCGCCGAATTCGTGACCGCCGGCCTTGAGCGCGGCGACTACAAGAGCCGCAACGAAGGCTATCGCATCGCCTTGGGCCGCCCCGGCGAGCCAGGATGGATGACGCCGAACGAGGTCCGACGGCTTGATAACCTGCCGCCCATCGCCGGCGGCGACGAACTCAGCAAGGCTACCAGCGCCACACCCGCCGATCCCACACCTGATCCCGCAAAGGAAACCCAATGAACCGACTGCAACGCCTGCTCATCGACAACCGCGGCAAGGGGTTGTTCCGCGTCGACAACAAGGCCGCCGACGAGGCGACCATCTATCTTTATGGCGCTATCGTCTCCGACAACTACTGGGGCGACGCCATCGCCGCCATCGATTTTGTCAAGGCGCTCGCCGCCATCGACGCCAAGACTGTGCACCTGCGCATCGACTCCCCTGGTGGCGAAGTCTTCGCCGGACAGAGCATGGCACAGGCCATTCGTGAGCACTCGTCAAACATCATCGCCCACATCGATGGACTCGCCGCCAGCGCTGCGAGTTGGGTGGCGCTGGCGGCCGACGAGGTCGTCATCAGCCCCGGCGGAATGGTGATGATTCACCAGGCGCAGGGCATTGCCATTGGTAATAGCGGCGACCTGCGCGAAACTGCCGACCTGCTCGACAAGATCGATGCCGTGCTTGTGGCCGGTTACGCCAAGGAGACCGCGCAGAGCGAAAGCCAGATCACCGATTGGATGTCCGCCGAAACCTGGTTCAGCGCCGACGAAGCCGTCAAGCACGGCTTCGCCGACCGCGTTGCCGCCGGTGCCGCCAGTAATCGGGTGACCTCGGCCTGGAATCTCACTGCCTACGACCACGCGCCAGCCATTGCACCGCCGACGGTCACCGAACCGCCGGCTGCCGCCGCCCCGCCAGCACCGACTTTTGACAACACCGAACACCTCCGCCGCCGCCTGCGCGTGACGGAAGCCGCATCTGCATAGGCGCTCCCGCGTCCATCAGAGCCAGCCGCCTTCGGGCGGTTTTTTTATGCCCATTGTCTTGAAAGGACAAACCATGAAATCGATCCAAGAACTGCGGGAGCGCCGCACCGCCCTCGCCACCAACCTCCATACCCTGCTCGACAAGCACCCTGGCGAGAAGTGGAATGCCGAGCTGCAGAATCAGTACGACACCGCCATGGCCGAAATCGAAGCCATCGACGGCGAAGCCAAGCGCATCCAGCATGTGCTCGATACCATCGCCGACAACGCGCAAGTCGACGGCATTCGCAACGTCGTTGAGCGCAAAGCGCGCGACGACAAGCAGCCCGCGCATCTGGTCGCCTTCAATAAACTGATGCGCGAAGGCGAGCGCTCTCTGACGGCCGATGACTGGAGCACTTTGCGTAACACCATGTCGGTCGGCACGGCGGCGCAGGGCGGCTATACCGTCCCCACCGAAGTTGCCACCGCCGTCGCCGATGCGCTCAAGGCCTATGGCGGCATGCGCGCCGTCGCTGAAGTCTTCCGCACCGCCGCCGGCAGCGACATCAACTTCCCGACGTCGGATGGAACCAGCGAGACCGGCGAGCTGATCGGTGAGAACACGACTGCCACTGCAGCCGACCCGAGCTTTGGCGTTGTCTCGCTGAAGACCTACAAGTTCAGCTCCAAGATCGTCGCCGTGCCCTTCGAGCTGCTGCAGGATTCCAGCATCGACATGGAAGCCTTCATCCGTGGCCGCCTGGTGCAGCGTCTCGGGCGTGTGACTAACACCTACTTCACCACCGGCACCGGTACCGCACAGCCGAACGGCATCGTCACCGCCGCCGCCTCCGGCAAGGTCGGTACCACCGGCCAGACCCTCACGGTCATCTTCGACGATCTGGTCGATCTGGTGCACTCCGTCGATCCGGCCTACCGCGCATTGGGCAACTGCCGGTTCATGATGAATGATGCCTCGCTCAAGGTCATTCGCAAGCTCAAGGACAGCGCCGGCCGCCCGATCTTCCTGCCCGGCTACGACGGCCTCGGCCAGGCGATGCCCGACACAGTCCTCGGCTACCCGGTGCAGATCAACCAGGACATCGCCGTCATGGCCGCCAACGCCAAGTCCATCCTGTTCGGTGACTTCACGTTCTACAAAATCCGCGATGCGATGGACATGCAAATGTTCCGCTTCGACGACTCTGCCTACATCAAGCTCGGCCAGATCGGTTTCCTCGCCTGGATGCGCAGCGGCGGCAACTTCGTCGATGTCGGCGGCGCGGTCAAGTACTACGCCAACAGCGCCACCTGATCCGTCAGTAATCCCACCCGGCCCGCCCGCTTTGCGCTGGCGGGCCATCCTCATTGGAGAATCGCATGGGAACCAAAGCACGCATCCTCGCCGTCGTGCATCTCGACGGCAAGATTTACCAGCCCAACCAGGTTGTCGACTTGCCTGCCGCCAACGCCAAGTCACTCGCCGATCAGGGCCAGGTTGATCCCGACAAGGGTGCCATCTCATATTGCATCAATGAGCTCGGCGCCGAAGTCATCGTGCATGCCGCCCCCAAGGCCGCTTCGAAAGCCCCGCCGCCAGCCGATACAGAACTCGCCGGCCCGTCGGAACCGACTTCCGGCACCGAATCAGATCAGACCGCCACCGAGTAATCCGCCATGGGCCTCACCCTCATCACCGCGCCGACTGCCGAGCCGGTCAGCCTGGCGGAAGCCAAGCTGCATTGCAAGGTCGACGGCGCCGATGACGACGCGCTGATCACCGCGCTGATCATCGCCGCGCGGCGCATGGCCGAGCAGCAGACCGGGCGGGCGCTGGTGACGCAGACCTGGAAGCTGACCTTTGCCGCCTTCCCCGCTGCGGCGATCGCGCTGCCACTGCCGCCGCTGCAGTCTGTCGCGTCGATCAAGTATTACGATGCCGTCGGGGTCTTGCAAACGCTGGATGCCAGTGCCTATACAGTGCATGCGTCTGGACTTGTCGGACTGGTGGTGGCGGCCTACGGCACGAGCTGGCCTGCCGCCCGCGCCACGCTCGATGCGGTGGAAATCACCTTTACCGCCGGCTTCGGGAATGCCGCCGCCGTGCCGCAGGAAATCAAGCAGTGGATGCTGTTGCAAATCGGCACCTGGTATGCGTCCCGCGAATCGGCGGGCGCCGGCAACGCCGCCAGTGAGGTGCCCTTCGTCGGCGCGCTGCTCGATCCCTACCGGATTCTGAGGTTCTGATGCTCAAGGAACCGCACATTGGCGACCTCAACCGCCGTCTCGTCATCAAGCGCCGGCAAGACATGCCGGCCATGGGCGGCGGCATCACGCCGAGCTACGCCACCGTTGCCACCGTGTGGGCCCAGATCGAGCCGGTCGGCGGGGCGCTGTTCTTCGGCAGCAAACAGGTCGGCGAGGAAGTGACCGACCGCGTCTTCATGCGCCGCACGGCCGCGCTCACCGAACGCACGATCACCGGCGAGCATGAATGCGAATGCGATGGCCAGCGCTATCGCGTGCGCCGCGCCAGCGCGGTGAATGGCGGCAAGTCCTTCGTCATGATTGAAGTGGAGAACCTCGGCAATGCTTGAAATCAACGCCACGCTCGAAGGCTTCAGTCGCATCGACTTTGACGGCAAGCAGATCCGCAAGACCATGCGCCTGCTCGGCCGCGAGGTACAGAAGGAAGCCCGCCGCCTGGTGGCGCGCCGCGCGATCTCCGGCGCCGGGGAATATCCCGGTCGCCAGACTGGCACGCTGCGGCGGGCGATCAAGTATCGCGTCTCGAAGCCCGGCTTTCTGGTGCGCATCCAGCCCGACAAGACAGAGGAAATGGGGAAGGACTTCTACCCGGCGTTTTTGAGCTACGGCAGCGCAAAGCGCAATCTTAAAAAACGCAAGAACTTCATGACCGACGCGCTCGAATCGCGCCGCGACATGGCCCGCGGCGCCATCAAGCGCGCCCTCAAAGACGCCATTGTGCCGAGGAAGTAAATGGACATCGCCGCCATCGTCACCGCGCTGAAGGCGCGCACCACGGCCACCTTCGCCAGCCGCATTGCCGGCGCGGCGGAATACAAGCGCCTGCCCGAGACGGCCAACCTGGTCATGCCGGCCGCTTACGTGATCCCGCTCGACGACAACGCCGAGCCGCAGAGCAGCGAAAACGGCTACAGCCAGATCGTGCGCGACAGCTTCATGGTGATCGTCGCCGTCAGCAATACCGCCGACGAGCGCGGCCAGGCGGGCTATACCTCCGTGGCCGCGATTCGCGCCACGCTGTGGGCTGCGCTGCTGGCTTGGAACCCGTCAGCCACGCACGGCCCGATTCAGTATGAAGGCGGCGCGCTGCTCGACATGGACCGCGCCAGGCTCTACTACCAGTTCGAATTCTCCGCCGCGACCGAGATCGTCGAAGCCGACACCTGGCAGGCCACCGCCAACGCGGCCCTCGGCGCGTTCGAGACGCTGCACATCGATGTCGACACCATCGACCCGTTCGACCCGAACCGCGTCGCCGCCGGCGAGCGTGGTCCGGACGGCACGATCGATGCCGCGCTCACCCTTTCCATCCCGCAATAAGGAGTTCACATGCTGGTCAAACCCGTTTCCGGTCGGCAAGTGCCCGACCCGGAGAAGGGCGGCTTTCTGCCGCCCGAAGGTCGCGCCGTTGAAGCGACCACCTACTGGCTGCGCCGTCTCGCCGAAGGCGATGTCGCCGAAGTCGAAGCCGAACTCAAACCCGCAAAAACCAAAGGAGCGGATAAATGACTGTCTCGTTTAACACCATCCCCCAGAACGTCCGCGTCCCGCTGTTCTATGCGGAGGTCGACAACTCGCAGGCTGGCTACTTCAGCCAGGCGCTGCGCACCCTCATCGTCGGCCAGATGCTGCCCGCCGGCGTCGCAGCGGCAAACGCGCCCATCCTCGTCAGCCGCACCGACGAAGCCAAGACACAGTTCGGCATCGGCTCCATGCTGGCGCGCATGCACGACGTGTATCGTGCCAACGACAGCTTCGGTGAAGTCTGGTGCCTGCCGCTCGCCGACAACGGCGCCGGCGCCGCCGCATCTGGCACGCTCACGGTGACCGGGCCGGCCACCGCCGCCGGCACCATCAACCTGTGGATCGGCGCGCAGCGCGTGCAGGTTGCCGTCGCCGCCGCCGATGCCGCCACGGCCATCGCCGCCGCCATCAACACCGCGATCAATGCCGACCCCACCCTGCCGGTGACCGCCACCGTGCTGTCCGCCGCCGTTACCGTCACAGCCAAACACAAAGGCACGCTCGGCAACGCCATCAAGCTGCAGCTCAATTATCGCGGCTATGCCGGCGGAGAATCCACGCCGGCCGGCGTGGCTGTCGCCGTCGTCGCCATGACCGGCGGCACCGCCGACCCCACGCTGACCACGGCGCTGGCCGCCATGGGCGACGAAGAATACGACTTCATCATCATGCCTTATACCGACAGCACGTCGCTTGATGCGCTCAAGACGGTGATGAACGACACCACCGGGCGCTGGGCCTACAACCGGCAGATCTACGGCCATGTCTATGCGGCCAAGGCCGACACCTTCGCCAACCTGGTAACCCTGGGTGGCGCCCGCAACGACCAGCACGCCAGCATCGCCGGCTACGAAACCGGCGTGCCGAACACGCCATGGGAATACGCGGCAGCCTACGGCGCGCGCAACGCCGTCTTCATCGCCGCCGACCCGGCCCGCCCGACGCAGACCGGCGAGCTGGTCGGCATCCTGCCCGCACCGGCCGGTACGCGCTTCATCATGACCGAGCGGCAGACCCTGCTCAACAAGGGCGTCGCCACCAGCTACGTCGGCGGCGGCGCGGTGCGCGTCGAGCGCGCCATCACCACCTACCAGAAGAACCTCTGGGACCAGGCCGACCCCAGCTACCTCGACAGCGAGACCATGCACACACTGGCCTATGTGCTGCGCCGCCTGCGCTACAACGTCACGCAGAAATACCCGCGCCACAAGCTGGCCAACGACGGCACCCGCTTCGGCGCCGGCCAGGCCATCGTCACGCCCAGCGTGGTGCGTGGCGAAATCCTCAGCGAATACGCCGCGCTGGAAGAGATGGGCATCGTCGAAAACGCCAAGGCCTTTGCCGCCAACCTCATCGTTGAGCGCGACGCAAACGACCCGAACCGCCTCAACGTGCTCTACCCGCCCGACCTGGTCAATCAGTTGCGCATCTTCGCCGTTTTAGCGCAGTTCCGTCTGCAATACCCGGCCTAATCCCTCACTAAAAGGACATCGACATGGCACAAGCACCGCGCGTCGCCGGCACCTGCTACTTTAAAGTAGACGGCGAACAACTCGAACTGAAGGGCAGTCTCGAATGCCCGATCACCGACAAGAACCTCGAAACTGTGATGGGCCTTACCGGCGTCGCCGGCTACAAGGAAACGCATCGCGCGCCCTTCATCAAGGGCACGTTCATCTTCACCCTGGCATTCCCGCTCGCCAAGCTGAATGAGGGGCGCGACATGACCATCACCGCCGAACTGGCGAACGGCAAGGTCTATACCTTGTCCGGTGCCTACCTGATCGGCGAGCCAAATGCCAAGGGCGACGATGGCGAAGTCGAACTTGAGTTCAACGGTGTCAAGGGGATCTGGCAGTGAAAATTCCCCTGACCAAGCCGATCAAGCACGGCGACGAAGAGATCCGCGAACTCGACCTGCGCGACCCCATGGCCGGCGACGTGATGGAGTGCGGCTATCCGCTCACCATCGGCGACGGCGAGGCCACGCCGAACGCCGACGCGGTCGGCAAGTTGATTGCACGGCTGGCCAAGGTGCCGCCCAGCGTCGTCAAGCAGCTTGCGGTGCGCGATTTCCAGGCATGCCTGGGGGTCGTGCTGGGTTTTTTCGGGGAATAGACGCCGCACGCCTTGCCGACCGCGCGTTCGAAGTCGCCTACTTCTGGCGCCTCGACCCCGCGGCGGTCGAGGCGCTGCCGCTCTCCCGTTTTTTGATCTACGAAGCGCAGGCCGTCCGGCTTGCCAAACTGACAGGGCCTGATCATGGCGGATAAGTTTGACCTGAAGGCGATCATCAGCGCGGTCGACAAGATCACGCCGACGCTGAAGGGCATCCAGCGCTCCGTGCGCCTGACCGGCAAGACGATCAAGGATGTCGGCCGGCATGGCAGTTCGCTGCTGGGCAGCGTGGGCATCCCTGCCGGCCTCGCGTTCGGCGCTGTGGCCTATGGGGCGCAACGGGCCGCGCGGGCGGCCATGGAGTATGCCCGCCGGATCAAGGATGCCACCGAGCGCACCGGCATGAGTGCTGGCGCATACCAGGAACTATCGGTCATGCTCTCGAACGTCGGCGGGTCGGCGGAAGATGCGACCTCTGCCGCCGAAAAATTCAACAAGGGCATCGCCGATGCGGCGGCTGGCACGGATAAGACCTTTCTGGCGTTGCTGCGCAAGATGGATATTCCCTTGCGCAATGCGCGCGGAGAGTTGATGAGGCTCGAAGACGTGCTGCCCGATCTTGCCGACTCCTTCGCGCGCACGTCCGACCCTGCCCTGCGCACGCGCATGATCATGGAGCTTTTTGGCAAGAGCGGCGGCAAGCTGCTGCCGATCATGCTCAAGGGTCGGCAGGGGGTGCGTGACTGGGCCGCCGAGATTCGCCGGCTGGGCATGACCGTTGATGACGATGCGATCAACAAGCTCGATGATCTGGGCGATACCATCGGCGATGTCGGCCAGGCCGTCAAGGCGCAATGGACGCGGGTGGTTGCCGATCTGGCCCCGGCGCTGATGCCTGTGGTCAAAAGCATGGGCGAATGGATTGCAGCGAACAAGGAAATGCTGCGCTCGGAAATCACCGGCACGCTGACCGAGTTGGTGAGCGTGCTGAAAAGTTATGACTGGCGCGGGCTGGTGGCGGACATGCGTGACGCGGTAGTCGCTGTGCGCGATCTGGTGCGCGGCCTCGGCGGCATGAAGAACGTCCTGATCGGCCTCGGTGCGCTGTTCCTCGCCGGCCCCATCGCCTCGATTCTCGGCATCGTCGGGGCGCTATGGCGCTTCGGCGCCGGATTATTTGCAATTGTCGGTGGATGGAAGGCCGTCGGCGCGGCCATCCTGTGGGTCGGTAAAGCGTTTGCCATCATCGGCCGCTTGTTCCTGCTCAACCCGATCGGGCTGGCGCTGACAGCCATCGCCGCCGCTGTGTATATAGTCTACGACAACTTCGATGTGCTCAAGGGCTGGATGACCAACTTCTTCGAATGGATCGGCAGCAAGATCACAGAGCTTTCGGCATGGTTCCAGAACCTGATTCCAGACTGGGCGCGCGGAATGATGGGTGGTAGCGTCACCGTCAATCAGGGCGCCGCTGCCACGCCGCTGGTGAAGTCCGGCGCCATGCAAATGGCCGGCGGTCGGCAGCAGCTTTCCGGCGACATGACGGTGCGCTTCGAGAATGCGCCACCCGGCATGCGCGCCGCGCCTGGCAAGACCAATCAACCGGGCGTCTCGATGAATCCCGATGTTGGCTATCGCAGCCTCGCGCTGCAGGCGCGTTGATCATGGCCTGGCAAGATCAGCTTCAGAAGGCCTCATTCCGGGGCGTTGAATTTCAGGTCGAGGCAGACGATGCCGCCTTCGGTCGGCGCGTGCAGCTGCACGAGTACCCGCAGCGCGACAAGCCCTTCGTCGAGGATATAGGCAGGAAGGCGCGCGAGATCGGCCTGACCGCTTTCCTGATCGGCCCTGGCTACATGGCCGCCCGCGACAAACTGCTGGAGGCGGTCGAGCAGGCCGGCCCCGGCGAGCTGGTGCATCCTTGGTATGGCCGGCTCACCGTCAGCATCAAGGATGATGGCTGTCGAGTCACGCACAGCCGCGACGATGGCGGGCTGTGCCGCATTCACTTGAGCTTCGTTGAAAGCGGCGAGCTGGCCTTCCCGGAGGCCGGCGCGGCTTCCGGCGCCAAGACGCTGCTGGCGGCCGATGCGCTTGAGCAATTATCGACCAAGCAATTCGCCGAATGTTTCTCGCTCGACGGCTCCCCGGCCTGGGTGGGCGCCGATGCGCTGGCGAAGGCGGAAGGCATGCTGGGCACGCTCGACCGCGTGCTGTCCGGCGGCATCCTCGCCAGCCCGGCCGGCTCGCTGCTCGGCGAGTTGGGCGCGCTGCTCGGCGTTCCCGCGAACTATGCGACGCGGCTGTTCGGTCTGCTCAACAAGAGCAAAGCCATCGTGCAGCGCCGTGGTGCCGGCGCCGACTTTTCGACGGCGAACTACCAGCGCGCCTCCTCGGCCGTGCGCGCCGCGGGTCAATTTCAGCCGGCTGCGCGATCAGCTGCCATTACCCCGGCGCGCGCGCGACTCTTCGACAACCGCGATGCGCTGGCGGCCGTGCATCGCCGTGCCGCACTGGTGCAGGCGTCTGCAATGACGGCGACGATGCCGCTGCCGGTGTTCGATGATGCCGTGGCGCTACGCTCAAACCTGCTGTTCGCGCTCGATAGCGAGGCCGCGCTGGCGGACGATGTGGCTTATGTGGCGCTCGCCGAACTGCGCACGCAGGTGCACCGCGACATGGGCGCGCGCATTCGCGCCTCGGCCCGGCTGCACGACTACGCGCCGCCCGAGGTGCTGCCGGCGCTGGCGGTCGCCTATGACCTGTATGAAGACCCCGCGCGCGAAGATGAGATCGTCGCGCGCAATCGCATCCGCCATCCCGGCTTCGTGCCGTCGGCGCCGCTCAAGGTGCTCTCGGCATGACCGCGGTCGATAACGCCGTCACCCTGCGGGTGAATGGCACCGAGTACGGTGGCTGGAAGGAGGTCGAGATCGGCGCCGGCATCGAGCGCCAGGCGCGCGACTTCAGCCTGGCCGTCACCACCAGCTGGCCGGGTGAAACCAATATCCCGCGCCGCATCCGCCACGGCGATCTGTGCGAGGTCTGGATCGGCGCCGACAAGCTGCTGACCGGCCACGTCGATGCCACGCCGATCAGTTACGACGCCATGCAGGTGTCGGTGGGTGTGCGCGGGCGCAGCAAGACCGCAGACCTGGTCGATTGCTCGGCCGAGCACAAGACCGGGCAATGGCGCGGCGCGAAGATCGAGCGCATCGCCGCCGACCTGGCCAGGCCATACGGTATAAGCGTGGTGGCACAGGCCGCTACTGGTGCGCCAATCGCCGACCATCAGATTCAGCCTGGCGAGACGGCTTTTGAGTGCATCGACCGCTTGTTGACCCTGCGCCAGTTGCTGGCCACCGACGATGCCGACGGTCGGCTGGTATTCATCGCCGCCGGCGAGGATGGCCGCTGCGCGACGGCGCTCAAACTGGGCGAGAACGTCAAGAGCGCTGATGCGCCGCTCGACTTCAAGGATGTCTTCAGTCAGTACACCGTCAAGGGCCAGAGGAGCGGCAGCGACGAAGACAGTGGTGCGACAGTCGCCGAGGCCACCAGCACGGCGAAAGACAGCAAGGCCGCGCGCTACCGGCCGCTGGTCATTCGCCAGTCTGGCCAGGTGGATCGCGGCATGGCCGCCGACCGGGCGCGGTATGAGTACCTGCACCGCAAGGCCAAGGCACTGGAGGCGGTCTACACCGTGCAGGGCTGGCGGCAACAGGATGGCAGCTTGTGGCTGCCGAACCGGATGGTGCAGGTGATTGATCCGGTGATCGGTTTCGATGTCTGGATGCTGATCGTCGAGGTGACATGGAAGATTTCCGACGGCGGCACCGAGACGGTGCTGCGCGTGGGGCCGGTTGATGGCTATATCCCGACGCCCGAGGCGGCGAAGAAGGGTAAAGGCGCCACCGGCGATCCATGGGCTGGTGTGGCAGCCGCGGCATCATGAACGAGCGCCTGCTGGGTCGTATGCTGGCGCCACTGGCGCGCTCCGTCGGCAACATGCTGGCGCGCGGCACGCTGGTGCTGGCCAACTCGGCCACGAAGATGCAAGCGCTGCAGGTGCGCATCCTCGATGGCGAGGCGAAGGATGCCGTCGAGCATTTCGAGCCCTACGGTTACACCTCCAAGCCGCATCCGGGCGCCGAGGCGCTGCTGCAATTCTTCGGCGGCGACCGCAGCCACGGCGTGGCCTTCATGGTGGCCGATCGCCGCTACCGGCTGACCGGCCTCGAATCCGGCGAGGTGGCGCTGTTTGACGACCTGGGCAGCAAGATCGTCATCAAGCGCGGCAACGTGATCGAGATCACGGCCACCACCAAGCTGCGCCTGGTGACACCGCTGCTGGAAGTGACCGGCGAGATCAAGGACCGCTGCGACACCGACGGCGCGACCATGAAGGGCATGCGCACCACCTACAACAGTCACACGCACCCCGGCGACAGCGGCGGTACGACTGGCACACCGAATCAGGGGATGTAAATGATTTACGACCAGACCGCAACCATCGTCGTCGATGGCCGCACGCTCTCGCTCGGCATGACGCCGGAAGACCCGCTGGTGCGCGCCGTCATCATCAGCCTGTTCACCTGGCGCCGCGCCAGCCCGGACGATGTGACCGAGGGCCGCAAGATGGGCTGGTGGGGCGATGCCACCAGCGCGGTGACCAACGACCGCATCGGCTCGCGCCTGTGGCTGTTGGCGCGCGAAAAGATTCTGCCCGCCACACTCAATCGCGCCCGCGAATATGCCCGCGAGTCGCTCGACTGGATGATCGAAGACGGGCTGGCCAGCCGCGTCGAGATCGAGGTCGAGCGCCGAGGCGCCGATGGCATCGCGCTGTCCGCAACGATTTATCGCACCGACGGGCGGCCGCTCGTCCTGCGCTTCGCTGACCTTTGGGAGACCGTCCGCCATGCCGTTTAGCCGCCCCACGCTGCAGGAACTTGTCAATCGCACCCTGTCCGATGCGCAGACGCGTCTGGGCGCCGATGAGCTGGTGCGCCGCGAAGACCTGCAGGTGCTCACCCGCGTGTTGGCCGGCGCTTCGCACGGCCTGCATGGCTTCATCGGCTGGCTGTCGCAGCAGGTGGTCTTCGACACGGCCGAAGCTGAATTTCTCGAACGCTGGACCAGCATCTGGGGCATCGCCCGCAAGGCCGCCGCTGTAGCCGTGGGCGAAGTCGCCCTCACCGGCGCCAGCGGCACGACGGTGCCGGCCGGCACGGTGTTGGTGCGCGCTGACGGCGCGGAATACGAGATCACCACCGAAGTGACACTCGCCGGCGGCACTGCCACCGCTGCCGTCACCGCACTGCTGGCCGGGCAGGATGGCAATGCGGCGGCGGCTTCGGCGTTGACCATTGCCACGCCGATTGCCGGCATTAATTCTGCGGTCACCGTCACGACCGCTGCCCTCACCGGCGGCGCCGACATCGAGGCCGACGACGATCTGCGCGCCCGCCTGCTTGCCCGTATCCAGTCGCCGCCGCACGGCGGTGCTGCGCATGACTACATCGCCTGGGCGATTGAAGTCCCTGGCGTCACGCGCGCCTGGGTGTACCCCGCCGAACTCGGCCTCGGCACCGTCACCGTGCGCTTCGTGCGTGACGACGACGCCAGCCCGATCCCGGACGCCGCCGAAGTAGCGGCAGTGCAGGCGCATATCGATAGCCTGCGGCCTGTGACGGCGGGCGTCACGGTGGCCGCACCCATCGCCGTGCCGCTTGACTTCACCATCGACATCACCCCGGACACCGCCGCGATCCGCGCCGCAATCGAGGCCGAGCTGCGCGACCTGCTGCGGCGTGTAGCTGCGCCGGGCGCCACGATCCTGCTGTCGCACATCCGCGAGGCGATCTCGCTGGCCACCGGCGAGACCGATCACATCCTCACCGCGCCGGCCGCGAACGTGACGCATACCGTCGGCCAGATGGCCACCTTCGGAGCCATCACATGGGTATGACGTCGGCGGATTACCTGGCCCAGCTCCAGGCGCTGCTGCCGCAAGGCCCGGCCTGGCCGCGCGAGGCCGATGCGGCGCTCACGCAGTTGCTCGCCGCCTGGGCCGATGAACTGGCCCGCGTCGATGGCCGCGCCGCCGATCTTATCGAGGAAGCCGACCCGCGCACCACGGCCGAGCTGCTCGCCGACTGGGAGCGCGTTGCCGGCCTGCCAGATGCCTGCGTTGCCGCACTCGCCGGCACGCAGACCACGGCGCAACGCCGCGCCGTGCTGGTGGCCAAGCTCACCACCATCGGCGGGCAGAGTGCCGCCTACTTTATCGATCTGGCCGCCAGCCTCGGCTACACGATCACCGTCACCGAGTTCGACTTGCACGACGTCGAGGACAACGTCGAGCATCCGCTGACCGCTGCGCCCTGGCAGTACGCCTGGCAAGTCAATGCCGCACAAGACACCATCGGCACGTTCACCGTCATCGATACCGTCGAAGACCCCCTCGCGTGGTGGGGCAATGATCTGCTTGAGTGCGTCATCAACCGGCTCAAGCCTGCTCACACCCACGTCCTGTTTGCTTACACCCCATAAGGAGATCACATGGATCGTACATTCGAATCCGGTGCCGCCGGCAGCCCGCCCAGCGTGCCGGCCAGCCCGTCCAGCGGCTACCCCACCGCCGGTAACCCACAGGCCGCCGTCGCGGCCACCAAGCCGGGGCCGTGGTGGTATCACATGATGACCGAGGAGCTGCGCGCCGTCATCGTCGCCGCCGGCTTGACGCCAGACCATACCGACGTGACGCAGCTGTCGCAGGCCATCCAGGCGCTGTTCATCGCCAACCAGAAAGCTGTCGTCATCAATGGCGCCACCTTTGAGGCGTCGGTCAGCAACGGCGAAGTCGTGCGCTGGGATGCCGCCAACAACCGCTTCGACGAGGCGATCGCCGACGGCACCGCCAACAACCGCGCGGTCGGCATCGCCGATGTGACCAACGGCAAGGTCTATCTCTATGGCGAATGCCCGCTGTTTAGCGGCCTAACGCCGGGGGCGCGCTACTACCTCTCTGCTGGTACGCTTGGCGCAATCACCACGACAGCGCCGACCGATGCTGTGATGGTCGGCATCGCCAAGAGCGTTACAACGCTGTGGGTTGATGTGGATGCTGCGCCGGCGCAGCAGGGTGTCGAGGTCGGATCTGTCATTTTCGTTGCAAAAAACACTGCCCCGACAGGCTATCTCAAGGCCAACGGAGCTGCAGTTTCGCGCACGACCTACGCGGCGCTGTTCGCAGCAATCGGCACTACATTCGGCGCCGGTGACGGCTCGACCACATTCATTCTGCCCGACCTGCGTGGCGAGTTTGTTAGGGGATGGGATGATGGCAGAGGAGTGGATTCTGGCCGCGCGTTCGGGAGTTCTCAAGCAGACGACTTTAAAAGCCATAGCCACAATATTCCATATTCAGATGGATATTCACTTACGAACCTGACTGCCGAGAGGTCTGGGGTTCAGGATGGTACATACCCAACGTCAGTCGCGGGTGGCACCGAAACTCGCCCGCGTAACGTCGCCCTGCTTTCGTGTATCAAGTATTGATCGGAGATTCCCCTATGAAAAACGTTTGTCAGCTGGACTCCCACGGGTATTTTGTCAATGTGGTTGTTGCAGATTCGTCGCCACTTGAAGTTGGTGTGTATTTAATCCCCGGCGGCGCAATCGATGCACCACCACCTTCCGTTCCGGATGGCATGCGTGCCAGGTGGAATGGCAGCAGCTTCGATATGGAGGATATCCCGCAGCCAGTCATTCCGCCTGCGCCGACTCTCGACGAGCTAAAGGCTGCGAAGAACGCCGAGATCAACCTCGCCCGTGCCGCCGCGAACACCAGCACCTTCGCCCACGGCGGCAAGACCTTCTCCTGTGACCAACTCTCGCGTGGCGACATCGACGGCGTGAATGGCTACGTGGCGCTCTTCGGCGCGCTGCCGCCTGAGTTCCCTGGTGCCTGGAAGGCGATTGACAACAGCTTCCATCCGATTTCCGACGTTGCCGCCTGGAAGGCGTTTTATGCCCCGATGGTGGCCACCGGCGCGGCAAACTTTGTCCATGCCCAGGAACTCAAGGCCCAGCTCGCGGCGGCGACGACGGCCGAAGAAGTTGCGGCAATTGTCTGGTAACGCCATGAGCGCGCTGATCATCGTCTGGCTCCTGACCAGCCTCGTCCTCGGCCCGCTGGTCGGTGCCTGTATCCGCCATGGGGAGCAGGGGAAGTCATGACCGCCCAGCTCGCCATCATCTTCGGCGCCCCCGGCAAGCTGTCGGCTGACCTCACGGAGTATTTCACCGGCTGTCGTGTCTATCACATCTGCTTCGTGTGCGAGGAATCGGGCTGGGCCTACGACCAGCATCTGCTGTTTCGGCGCTTCCGCTGGGATGGGCACTACAAGCCCGAACTGGTCAAGCTCTATCCGTGTCCGTTCCCGATCACTGAAGATGAGCTGCGCGAAGAAATGCTCGGCGACATCGACGCCATCTGCAATAGTGATGGCTCGCTGTGGCAGCGGCTCATGCGCACGCTCTACGGCTTTCGCGACTACGCGGCTTGGGCGCTGCGTCCGTTTTATCACGCCGTCGGCAAGAGCACGCCGAACTACGGTGGGACAGTGTGCTCCGGCCGCATCCGCGACATGGGCGCGGCGCGCGGCTTCCTGGCGCTCGGGACGATGCTTGATGCCGAGCCGAGTCCGTGCGATTGGGCGAGATGGTTTGCCACGCATGGCACGAAGTAAAGACGGCGCGACCGGGGAATGGTGATGCGGGATAACTTTGAAAAAATCCTGGAGAGTATATGCACTGCAATAAGGATGTAGAGGGCTGTCCGCACGCGAGGGAATCCGCCGAAATTGCGGTAAAGAAAGTGTTTGCCATTCTTGGCGTTGACATCTACAGGCCTGAGTCTGTCGAGGAGTTCCGCGAAGACCTGCGCTTCGGCAAGAGGCTGCGGCGGGTGGCGGATCACTCCCTACTGGCGCTGGTTGGCGTCGTCATGGTGGGCCTGGCTGCTGCGCTATGGGCCGGAATCGTCCAGAACATCACAAGGGGGTATTGATATGTTTGGCGCATTGTTTTCGTTCTTGGGGGGCTCGGTCTTCCGCATGGTATGGGGCGAGGTCGCCTCGTTCTTCCAGAAAAAGCAGGATCACGAATTCGAGCTTGAGCGCGTCCGCCTGCAAGGCGCGATGGAAGCGGCCCAGCACGACCGCAACATGGCCGCCATCAAGCTGCAATCCGACCTCGGCATCAAGGTTATCGAGGCGCAACGTGACTCAGCAGTGGTACAGATCGAGACTGATGCTTGGTTGGCTGCCGTCAAGGACGTAGGCCGGCAGACCGGAATCCGCTTCCTCGATATCTGGAATGGTGCCGTGCGCCCATTGCTTGCCACGCTGGCTATCCTGGTCATCGTCGCCGAAGTGATTGCCACCGGCTTCATTTTGTCCGAGTGGCACAAAGAACTGGTCGCGGCGATCCTGGGCTTGTATGTAGCCGATCGCAGCTTGAGTAAGCGGGGCAAGTAGCATGCTCGACTTGGCACTCGGCGTGGCTGCGGCGCTGGCCAGACGTTTCGAGGGGTGCTACCTGCGGCCGTACCTCTGCCCGGCCGGGGTTCCGACCATCGGCTTCGGGGCAACCTATTACGAGGACGGCAGTCGCGTTACCCTGTTAGATCCACCGATCACCCGCGAGCGTGCCGAGGAACTGCTACTCTGGATGGTACGCGCCAAGTACCTGCCGGCCGTGATCCGGCTTTGTCCTGGCATAGACGATCCACTGCGCCTGGCGGCGATCATCGACTTCACCTTCAACCTCGGCGCCGGCAACCTGCAGGCCAGCACCCTGCGCAGGCGCATCAACGCCGACCGATGGGATGACGTACCGGGCGAACTGCGCAAGTGGGTCAAGGGTGGCGGTCGAGTGCTCGCCGGCCTGGTCAAGCGGCGAGAGGCCGAGGTGGTACTGATATGAGGTCGAGCATCCTCAGAGCTTTTGCTGTTACGCCGTGATCGACGTTCACCGCACCATGAACGCCCCAATAGGCATCTGCCACGGCTGGGCCTGCCCGCGCATGACCAAATGCGCCAAGAGCGATTTTAACGCGCCGCCGCGCACCTTGAGCACCTGGACGCGGCATTACATGGCCGTGGTGGTCGGCGATAACTGCCCGGACTTCGAGCCGCTTGCGCTACCGTCGCATCAAACATGGGGCTGCGGCCCCGAAGATCCGAGCCGCTGAATGGCCCAATGGACGCTCATCCTCATCAACGATGACGACCGTTTCGGCGAGTCGTTGGCCCGGGCGACGAAACACATTGCTGTGTACGCTTTCCTTGTCGGCTGTCTGGCTGGAGCGGGGATGGTGTGGTTCGTCGCAAGCTGACGCCGCTGCGCTCACCAAAGTTTTTCAGCGAGATTCGAACCGCGCAAATTCGCGTAGCGCATCAGCATTCTCGGCGAGCGGTGCCCGGTGATCTTGGCAATTTCAAATTCCGACATCATGGTTTTTTCGAACAGGCGACTGGTCGCCTCATGGCGCAAGTCATGAAAGCGCAAGTCGCCGCAGCCGGCCGCATCGGCGATCCGCGCGAAAGCGCGCGAGAGTCGGGATGTCGTGCGCCGCAGCGATGCCTCTGATGGGTCGCCATCCCACCAGGGGAACAGCAGACCATTGCGAGCATGTCCTCCATATGGTTCGAGCGCCTTGACCGCCACGCTCGACAGCGGCACCTGGCGATTGTCGCCGTTCTTCGTGCGGTCCAGAAAGATCGTGCGCTGCGGAAGGTCGATCTGGTCAAGCGTCAGCGTGTAGCACTCCCGCAAGCGCATGGCAGTTTCAAGCGCCAGATCGAACAGCAGCAGCAGCTTGTCGCGCTCGGGCAAAGCAAACGCCCGTTCCTTGCCTTCCGGCTTTGCGAAATCAAAGATGCGCCGGATGGCCGCTTCCTCATCGGCGCTCATGCGCCGCTCGCGTGACTGATCCTCGCGCGCATCCTTGCCAATGGCCGCCAGCACCGACTCATCGCCCGGCGTGTAGCTGGCATAGCCCTTCGGCAGCAGGCGCAGCGGGTTGTTCACCATCTCGCCACGCCGCAGCAGGAAGTCGAACATGCGCGCCAGCGCCCCGGCCTGGTGGCGGATCGTTGACGGCGCAAGCTGCCCGACCTGTTTGGCGGACTTCACGAAGCGCTCGCACCATGCGTAATCGATCTGCGAAAGCGCCACCTTGCCGATGGACTTGCCCAGCGAGATCAGCACCCGCTCATCCGAATCCGGTACCGATACCTTGACGCAATAGCTGTCGATGGCCTCGCCAATCGTCACCGGCGCATCGGCGGCCCGTGCGAACTCCGGCGGCACCTGCCCGGCATCAAGCAATTTTTCAAGACGCGCGACATAGGCATCGCCTTCGGCCTCGTCCTTGAAGCGCAAATACACCGGGCGCGGCAGCACGCCCTGACGCTTGATGCAGTATTCCCAGGCGCCGGCCTTGCGCCTTTTCATCGCCATGACAAACTCGCGTACACGGACAATCCTCCATATTCCGGGTGGGATGCCATCTTTTTCGGGTGGCTTTTGCCCTATTTTGCCACGTTTCACCACGTTTGGCGATGTCGTTTAGGCAACAAAAAACCCGCACGCAGCGGGTTATTTTACTTGTAAATCAACGTATTAGTTTGGAGGCGCGACCCGGAATCGAACCGAGGTACACGGCTTTGCAGGCCGCTGCATAACCACTCTGCCATCGCGCCGCTACCCAAAGGCTTGGAACTGCAGCCAGGGACCCTGAAGTTAAAAGGGGGAAAGCATTTGCTTTCCCCCAGTGTTCTGGAGCGGGAGAAGAGTCTCGAACTCTCGACCTATACCTTGGCAAGGTATCGCTCTACCAACTGAGCTACTCCCGCGAGAGGTGCGCATTGTACCGGCGCATTGTTTGCTGTCAACCGACTGAGGCCAAATTCTTTTACTTTTTCCAATAGCAGCCTTGCCGCCGGGCCGCCCCAAGGCAAGGCGGCACGCGGCGCCAGCCGCAATCCGCCCCCAATCACGAACGGGGGCTCCCCGTAATAATCGGGCGAAGCGACAACAAGCGACACAGTCGCCCCGTTGCGGCGTAGGCTAATGCCGGCAAAGCCGGCGTTAAGCCGCGTAGCGGCGGCCGGAGGCAAAAACAACAGTCACCTCCCCGTGAGGGGGGGGGCGGGAATTCGCGACGCATGCGTCGCGCCGCCGCAGCCGGCTGGCTATGCAAAGCCAGCAGTGGGCCGCTCAGCGGCGGGGAGGGGTCGGCCATGAGATCACGCCTGCAAGGCGGCGGTGCGGTGTGGCTGGATGGCCTGCAACAATTGATTGAAGACTTTCGGGTTGCCGCCAACGATGTTGCCGGTCTTGAGATAGTCGCTCTCGCCCGCCAGGTCGCTGACCAGTCCGCCGGCTTCGATGATCAGTAGTGCACCTGCCGCCATGTCCCAGGGGGCCAGGCCGAATTCCCAGAAACCATCGAGTCGACCTGCGGCAACGTAGGCGAGGTCGAGGGACGCCGCTCCCGGGCGGCGTACGCCGGCGCAACGGCGAGTCATGTCCTTGAAGATCGCCAGATAGGCGTCGACATGGTCGAACATGCGGTAGGGGAAGCCGGTGCCAAGCAGGGCCTCATCGATTTTGGTGCGATTGCTGACGCGGATTCTCTTGTCGTTGAGGAAAGCGCCTCCACCTTTGCTGGCAGTGAACAGTTCATTGCGGTTGGGATCGTAAATCACAGCTTGCGTCAGTAAGCCCTTGTGGGCCAGTGCGATGGAAATGGCGTATTGCGGAAAACCGTGGATAAAGTTGGTGGTGCCGTCGAGCGGGTCGATGATCCACTGAAATTCGCTCTCGGCGTCTGGCCGGAAATCGCCTGACTCCTCGGCCAGAATGGCATGGCTGGGGTAGACTTCGCGCAGGGTTTCGATGATGGTGGCTTCGGCAGCGCGATCGACTTCGGTGACGAAGTCGTTTTGCTGTTTGGCGCTGACTTTTATTTGGCTGATATCGAGGCTGGCGCGATTGATCAGGCTGCCAGCGCGGCGGGCGGCCTTGATGGCGGTATTGAGCATGGGATGCATGGTGGCAGGGGCGTTGACCCGTCTGAAGATAAACGATGAATTCTAATCTGTCGGCACCGGCCGTGCCGGAATCCCTGCAACGCGTGCGCGTCGTGCTTTCCCATACCAGCCATCCGGGAAACATCGGTGCGGCGGCGCGCGCCATGCGCACGATGGGATTCTCCCGTCTGGTGCTGGTCAATCCGAAGATCTTTCCCGATCCGCAGGCTGTCGCAATGGCTGCCGGTGCGGATGATGTGCTGGACTCTGCCAAGGTTTGTGCCACTTTGCAGGAGGCTCTCAGTGGCACTGTTCTGGCATTGGCCCTGACGGCGCGCCGGCGCGAGCTGGCGACTGAACCGTTGTGGGCGCGTGCTGCTGCCACCGAGCTTGCCGCTGTGGCCGCGCAAGAGTCAGAGGCTGGTGCAAGTGAAATTGCACTAGTGTTCGGCAACGAGACTTCCGGACTCTCTAACGATGAGCTTGCGCAGTGCGGCCGCTGGGCGATGATTCCAGCCAACCCGGATTACTCGTCGCTTAACCTGGCTGCCGCTGTGCAGGTGATGTGCTACGAATTGCGTCTGGCCCTTTGTGGCGTATTGCCGATGCCGGCTGTCGCCGGTGCGGGGGAGCCGGCGCCACATGACGAGGTAGAGGGACTGCTGGCGCATTTTGAAGCCGCGGCCGTCGCCTCGGGTTTTCTTGATCCCGCTCGGCCAGGTCGCCTGATGTTGCGCTTGCGCCGTTTGTTTGCCCGTAGCAAGCTTGAACGGGAAGAGGTCAGCATTCTGCGTGGCTTGCTCGCTTCGTTTCGTCAGCCGACCGGCCGGCAACATCCAACGGCCAAATCAGGGATGCCGGATTAAAGAAATACTAGCCCCCATAAATCCTGATAAGTTGACCGACACTATCGGGAATTCTAGAATTCACCCATTCGTTATAGGGCTTTGACTGACCCTCATGTTTGACCGCCTACGAGAAGACATTGCCTGCGTTTTCGAACGCGACCCCGCCGCCCGTTCCACCTGGGAGGTGCTGACTTGCTATCCCGGGTTTCATGCGCTGACGTTGCACCGTTTGGCACACTGGTTGTGGGAACATCGGTTGCGCTGGCTGGCGCGGCTGACTTCGCATGTCACCCGATTCATCACCGGCATCGAGATCCATCCCGGTGCGACCATCGGTCGGCGCGTGTTCATCGACCATGGCATGGGCGTGGTGATCGGTGAAACGGCCGAGATTCGTGACGAATGTACGCTGTATCACGGCGTCACCCTGGGTGGCACCTCATGGAACAAGGGCAAGCGTCACCCGACGCTTGATACCGGCGTGGTAATCGGTGCCGGGGCCAAGATACTCGGGCCGATCACGGTGGGTGAGGGTGCCAAGGTCGGCTCGAATTCCGTAGTGGTGCGCGATGTGCCTCCCGGGGCGACAGCGGTGGGTATCCCGGCGCGGGTCATCCAGCCGGGGCAGGAACTGGCGCGTCATGAAAAGGCCGAGAACCTCGGGTTTTCCGCTTATGCCGTCACGCGTAACGAGGACGACCCGCTGGCCATGGCGATACACGGCCTGCTGGATCACGCCGTGGAAACCGATCGCCGCATCGAAACGCTGCTCAAGACGATCGAGCGTGCCGGGGTGTCGGTCGAGGATGATGTGGCTACGGCAGACAAGTTCGATCCAAAATACTTGTCCAAAATAGTTGACTAATTTAATCGGGAACTATATCTTGACAATACCGGTCGGAGTTACATCAGGCCGACACATCATTAACAGACACTCCAACGAGACCAAACGCGAGGTACCCCCATGAGATTGACTACCAAAGGACGTTTTGCGGTAACCGCAATGATTGACATGGCGCTGCGCCAGCATGGCGGGCCGGTGACACTGGCCAGCATTGCCGAACGTCAGAAAATATCCCTGTCCTATCTTGAGCAACTATTCGGCAAGCTGCGCCGTAACGAACTGGTAGCCAGCACGCGCGGTCCCGGTGGCGGTTATACCCTGGCCAAACCCATGTCGAGCGTGTCCGTCGCCGCCATCATCAGTGCTGTCGATGAGCCGCTCGATGCGACCGGCTGTGGCGGGATGGGCAACTGTCACGATGATGATCATCCCTGCATGACACACAGCCTGTGGACCGGTTTGAATTCGCGCATGTACGAATACCTGAGTGCGGTCAATCTTGAAGAACTGGTGCTCCAGCAGCACGGGACGCCTTGCGCCGAGAATACCGTCACTGTGCAGAAGAAGAGTGGTGCCGAGCGTCAGCCACGCCGCATCTCGCTGACCGCAAACGCCTAAGGCTGCGTTTTTCAGCCATTGACCATGTTCGCCCCAGCCTATCTCGACCATAACGCGACGACACCCGTGGCGCCAAGGGTGCTTGAGGCAATGCTGCCTTTTTTCGGGCAGCAGTACGGTAATGCCTCGAGCCGCCACGAGTATGGTCGCGCGGCCCGCCGGGCGATCGACACCGCGCGCCAGCGGGTGGCGTATGCGGTTGGCGCCCATCCGACCGAGGTGGTGTTTACCAGTGGCGGGTCGGAGGCGAACAATCTGTTCATCAAGGGCGTTGCCGCCAATTTTCGCCCCGGGCTTGCCGCCATCTCTGCCATCGAGCATCCGTGCGTGCGCGAGCCGGCCAGGTCGCTGCTGCGCCAGGGTTGGCGCTTGCGCGAGATTGCCGTTGATGCCGACTGCCGTATCGCCAGCGCCGACTTTGTCGCGGCGATGACAGAGCGGCCGGCATTCGTTTCGGTGATGTTTGCCAATAACGAAACCGGCGCGGTACAGGATGTGGCGCAACTGGCGGCCATGGCACAGGATTCACGCACCTGGTTTCACAGTGATGCGGTTCAGGCACTGGGCAAGATTCCGCTCGACTTTCGTTCCTTGAACGCCATTGGTGTGCACGCCCTGACGCTTTCCGCCCACAAATTGGGCGGTCCCAAGGGGGCAGGAGCGCTGGTGGTCGACAAGCGCGTCGACCTGGCACCACTGATTGCTGGCGGCGGCCATGAGCGCGGCCTGCGTTCCGGTACCGAGAATGTGCCGGCCATCGTCGGCTTTGGTATCGCTTGCGAAGAAGCCACCGCGCGGATGACTGAGGCCGCACACCGGTTGCGTGGTTTGCGCGACGAACTGGAACGCGGACTGGTTGCCCTGGGGGGCAGCATCTTTTCACGACTTGCCGAGCGGTTGCCGAATACGACCTATTTTTCCTTGCCCGGACTGGATGGCGAAACCTTGGTGGCAAAGCTCGACCGTGTTGGTTACGCCGTTGCCAGCGGTGCGGCCTGTTCGTCGGCCAATCCGGAACCTTCACACGTCTTACTGGCCATGGGTATCGCGCCCGTGATGGCGCGCGGCGCCGTGCGCGTCAGCCTGGGGCCGGAAACCACGGCGACGGACATTGTCGGTTTCTTGCAGGCGCTGTCCGCCACCATATCCGATTTGCAATCGCTGGCCGCAATTTCCACCGCGGCCCACTGACCTGGAGTTCAACAATATGCTGAAATTGCCCATCTATCTCGACTACTCGGCAACGACCCCTGTCGATCCGCGCGTGGCCGCGAAGATGATTCCTTGGCTGACCGAACACTTCGGTAACCCGGCTTCGCGCTCACATCCCTTTGGTTGGGAGGCCGACAAGGCCGTTGAGGAGGCGCGCGCCGAAGTCGCCAAGCTGGTGAATGCCGACCCGAAGGAAATTGTCTGGACTTCGGGCGCTACCGAGTCGAACAATCTCGCCATCAAGGGTGCGGCGCACTTCTATGCAGGGACGCGCGGCAAGCATATCGTCACGGTTGCCACCGAGCACAAGGCCGTGCTCGACACCGTCAAGGAGCTTGAGCGCCAGGGCTTCGAGGCGACCTATCTGGAGCCGCAACCGGATGGCCTGATTACGCCCGAGCAGCTCAAGGCCGCCTTGCGCAAGGACACCGTGCTGGCTTCCGTGATGGCAGTGAACAATGAAATCGGCGTGATCCAGCCGATCGCCGAACTGGGTGAAATATGCCGTTCGGCTGGCGTTATCTTTCACGTCGATGCTGCGCAGGCGACGGGCAAGATGCCCCTCGACCTGGCCACGCTGAAGGTCGACCTGATGTCTTTCTCGGCACACAAGACCTACGGCCCCAAGGGCATCGGCGCGCTATATGTGCGGCGCAAGCCGCGCATTCGCCTCGAGGCGCAGATGCACGGCGGCGGCCATGAACGTGGCATGCGTTCCGGCACGCTGGCGACGCACCAGATCGTCGGCATGGGCGAGGCGTTCCGGCTGGCCCGCGAGGAAATGGCGATCGAGAACGAACGGATTCGCATGCTGCGCGATCGGCTGCTGAAGGGCTTGCAGGACATCGAGGAAACTTATGTCAACGGCCATATCGACAATCGCGTGCCGCATAACCTCAACGTCAGCTTCAACTTCGTCGAGGGTGAATCGCTGATCATGGCGATCAAGGACATCGCGGTGTCTTCGGGTTCCGCCTGTACCTCGGCTTCGCTCGAACCCTCATATGTATTGCGGGCGCTGGGCCGTTCGGATGAGCTGGCCCACAGTTCGATCCGCTTTACCATCGGCCGCTTTACCACCGAAGAGGAAATCGATTTCACCATCAAGCTGCTGCACGACAAGCTGGGCAAGCTGCGCGAGCTTTCGCCTTTGTGGGAAATGTTCAAGGACGGCGTGGACTTGGATTCTGTCCAGTGGGCCGCACATTGATGCTGATGCATCAATGTACGGCCCTGCGGGCAAATAAACTACCCCACCCCCCAGCCCCCGCCCCGAGGGCAGGGGTGACTAGCCAGAGATAATTCAAGGAGTACTGAAATGGCATACAGCGAAAAAGTTATCGATCACTACGAAAACCCCCGCAACGTCGGTTCCTTCGGCAAGGACGAGGAAGGCGTGGCGACCGGCATGGTTGGCGCGCCAGCCTGCGGCGACGTGATGAAGCTGCAGATCAAGGTCGGCAAGGATGGCGTCATCGAAGATGCCAAGTTCAAGACCTATGGCTGCGGCTCGGCGATTGCCTCGAGTTCGCTGGTCACCGAGTGGGTGAAAGGCAAGACGCTCGACCAGGCGCTCGACATCAAGAACACCCACATTGCCAATGAGCTGGCCCTGCCGCCGGTGAAAATCCACTGCTCGATTCTTGCCGAGGATGCCATCAAGGCGGCGGTGGCCGACTACAAGAAAAAGCAGATAGCGGCATGACTGCCTTCCCCCCGCCCCCCTTCCTCGGAAAGGGAGTGACGATTGTTCGCGGGCTTTGCCCGCACCATGTTGTTGTCCGCTCCTGCTTGGGGCGGCCCTGCGAAGGAGCTGATTAAATGGGTGTCACATTGTCTGAAGCTGCTGCCAAGCATGTCGCGGGCTTCATCGCCAAGCGCGGCAAGGGTATCGGCATTCGTCTCGGGGTGAAGACTTCGGGCTGCTCGGGCATGGCCTACAAGCTCGAGTTTGCCGACAGTACCGAGCCGGATGACATCATCTTCGACAGTCACGGACTCAAGGTGCTGATCGACCCCAAAAGCCTGCCCTATCTGGATGGCACGGAACTCGACTTCACGCGCGAGGGTTTGAACGAAGGCTTCAAATTCATCAACCCGAACGTCAAGGATGAGTGCGGCTGCGGCGAGAGCTTTCACGTTTGATGACCAGCTTCGATACCGAGACCCTGCGGCAGGACTTCTTTACCCTGTTCGGGCTGCCGCGTCAGCAGGGACTCGATGCCGACCGGCTGGAGCTGCTGTACCGGGACATTCAGGCCAAGGTGCATCCCGACAAGCACGCGCATCTTTCCGACGGCGAGAAGCGCCTGGCGATGCAGTGGGCAACCCATGTCAATGAGGCCTACCAGACGCTCAAGGACCCGCTGAAGCGTGCGCGCTACCTGCTGAAACTCGCCGATCATGATGTGCAGCTGGAAACCAATACTGCAATGCCTGCCGAGTTTCTGATGGAACAGATGGAGTTGCGCGAGGCCGTGGCAGAAGCGAAAGAAGCCGGTGACGCGGAAACGCTGGACAGGTTGCACCGGCGCCTGAAGAAAGACGGGCGTTCCGAGTTCGGGTTATTGCAGCAGGCGCTTGATGACAAGGCGCTTGAGCGTGCCGGCGAGTTGGTCAGGCAGTTGATGTTCCAGGAGAAGCTGATTCAGGAGGTCGATGACGCGCTGGAATTGATTGAAAGATAGGAGAAGCGCCCCGAGCCGGCCCAGGTGTTTCCGGGCCCCTGAGGGGAAATGGCCGCACAGCGGTTTCTCCGGGTGCTGTTTGTCACTGCGGTGGCAATGAACTATGTAGGGAGCACATAAGAAGAATGGCACTATTGCAATTATCCGAGCCCGGACAATCGACCGCGCCGCACGAACATCGGCTGGCGGTAGGCATTGATCTGGGCACCACAAACTCACTGGTCGCTACGGTCAGGAGCGGCATGGCTGTCGTGATCAACGACGAGCTGGGGCGGTCGCTGCTGCCTTCCGTGGTGCGCTATCCCGCTGCCGGGCCGATCGAGGTCGGCTTTAGCGCACAGACGCATCAATCGCTCGATCCAAAAAATACCCTCGTTTCGGTAAAGCGTTTCATGGGGCGCGGACTCAAGGATATCGCCCACATCGAGTCGATGCCTTACGACTTCATTGTTAATGGCAATGAGGCAGAAGAGATGATCAGGCTGAAGACCGCGCAGGGCGTGAAAAACCCGATCGAGGTCTCGGCCGACATCCTCAGGGCCCTGCGCGAGCGTGCCGAGCTTGCCCTTGGCGGCACACTTACCGGCGCGGTGATTACCGTACCGGCCTATTTCGACGATGCCCAGCGCCAGGCGACCAAGGATGCCGCCCGTCTGGCCGGTTTGTCTGTGTTGCGCCTGCTCAACGAGCCGACCGCCGCGGCAATTGCCTACGGTCTCGACAATGCCGCCGAAGGTATCTATGCGGTTTACGACTTGGGCGGTGGCACCTTCGATATTTCGATCCTCAAGCTTTCCAAAGGCGTGTTTCAGGTCTTGTCCACCGGTGGCGATTCCGCGCTGGGTGGCGATGATTTCGATCATCGCGTGTTCTGCTGGATCGGCGAACAGGCCCAGCTTGCGCCGGTGTCGCTGGGTGATGCCCGCCTGCTGCAAATGCGTGCCCGCGAGGCCAAGGAGTTTCTGACCCAGCATGGCGAAGCGCCGATTACCGCCAAGCTGTCGACCGGCGAATTCGTCGATCTGAAACTGACCTCTGAAATATTTGCTGAAATTACCCGCACACTGGTGCAGAAGACCCTCGGCCCGACCCGCAAGGCCTTGCGTGATGCCGGGCTGGCACCTGAAGACATCAAGGGCGTGGTGATGGTCGGTGGCGCCACGCGCATGCCGCAGGTCCAACATGCGGTCGAGGCCTTCTTTGGCAAGGAGCCGCTGAACAATCTCGATCCGGACAAGGTGGTGGCGCTCGGTGCCGCAACGCAGGCTAATTTGCTCGCCGGCAATCGGGCTTCAGGCGACGACTGGCTGCTGCTCGATGTGATTCCGCTATCGTTGGGCATCGAAACCATGGGTGGATTGGTGGAGAAGATCATCCCGCGTAATTCAACGATTCCTGTCGCACGGGCACAGGAATTCACCACCTTCAAGGATGGCCAGACCGCACTCGCCTTGCAGGTGGTGCAGGGTGAGCGTGAGTTGGTCTCCGACTGCCGCTCGCTGGCGCGTTTCGAACTGCGCGGCATTCCGCCGATGGTGGCTGGGGCGGCACGCGTTCGCGTCACCTTTCAGGTGGATGCCGACGGTCTGCTGTCGGTTACTGCACGCGAACAGACCACTGGTCATGAGGCCCGTGTCGAAGTGAAGCCGTCGTATGGCTTGAACGATGACGAAGTCACATCGATGCTCAAGGATGGTTACACGCATGCTTCGGACGATGCGTTCCGGCGCGCCCTGCGCGAGGCGCAGGTCGAGGCGCAGCGGTTGGTCGAGGCGGTGCAGTCGGCCCTCAAGGAAGATGCCCACCTGCTGTCCACGCTGGAACGCGCCCATATCGACAGTTGCCTGACCAAATTGCAGTCGGTGCTGCTCGGCGATGATCGGCGGGCCATTGATAGTGCATTGGACGCACTCTCCAAAGGTACCGCAGAATTTGCGGCACGCCGCATGAATCAAGGCGTCCGGCGCGCGCTGGCCGGACGGAAAGTTGATGAGGTAAATTTATGATCCCCATCCCCCCACCCCCCTTCCTGAGGAAGGGGATGACGATTGTTCGCGGGTGCTGCCCGCTCCATGTTTTGGCTGTCCCTCCTTGGGGCGGCCCGGCGGAGGAACTGTGACCCAAATAATTGTCCTGCCCCACGTTGAACTGTGCCCGGAGGGCGCGATCATTGAGGCTCTACCCGGCACCTCGATTTGCGATGCCTTGCTGGAAAATGACATTGAAATCGAGCATGCCTGCGAAAAGTCCTGTGCCTGCACCACCTGTCATGTGGTGATTCGCGAAGGCTTCGAAACGCTTGAATCCGCCGAGGAAATCGAGGAAGATTTGCTCGACAAGGCGTGGGGACTCGAACCGAACTCGCGCCTGTCCTGTCAGGCACTGGTGACCGAAACGCCGCTGGTGGTTGAGATCCCAAAATACACGATCAACATGGCAAAGGAAGGACACTCGAAAAAATGAAGTGGACCGATAGCCTGGACATCGCAATAGAGCTGGCCGAACGCCATCCGGAAGTGGACCCCACGGCGATCAACTTCGTCGACCTGATGCGCTGGGTGATGGCTTTGCCTGGCTTTGAGGAAAACCAGAGTCATTGTGGTGAGAAAAAACTGGAAGCGATTCAGCAGGCCTGGATCGACGAAGTTGAATGAGTCTGCCAGCAGGCCTTGCTGAAACGGGCCTCATTGACACCCACTGCCACTTGGATGCCGCCGCATTCGACGGCGACCGTGAGGCGATTACTGCAGCTGCTGCGAACGCTGGCGTAACGACCATCGTGGTGCCGGCGATCGAACGCGCCAATTTCGGTACGGTGACGAGCATTTGTCGCGAGTTTGCCGGGTGTGTTCCCGCCTATGGCATCCATCCCCTGTTTGTTGCGCGTGCGCGTGAAGAAGATTTGACCGCCCTCGATGACACACTCCGGCAGGACAACTGCGTCGCGGTCGGTGAGATTGGTCTCGACAACTTTTTGCCGGATCGCGACGAAGCCATGCAGGAGCATTATTTTATCGCCCAGCTCGATATTGCCCGCCAGCTTGAATTGCCGGTTCTGCTGCATGTGCGCCGGGCAATTGATCAAGTGCTCAAACATTTGCGCCGCATTCCCGTGCCGGGCGGCATTGCCCATGCTTTCAATGGCAGTCGGCAACAGGCGGATGAATTCATCAAGCTCGGTTTCAAACTCGGTTTTGGCGGCGCGATGACTTTCAGCGGTTCAAAACGTATTCGTGAACTGGCCGCTACGCTGCCGCTCGACAGCATCGTGCTCGAAACCGATGCGCCGGATATTCCGCCGCAATGGAAAGCCGGAGCGCATAACACGCCGGCCGATCTGCTCCCGATTGCCGAAACACTGGCACAATTGCGGGGTCTGTCGCTGGCAGAGATTGCGGCGACGACCAGCGCAAATGCTTTCATGGCGCTGCCGCGCCTCAAAAAATTTCAACACAACACACAGAGAGGAAAACCATGAGCACTAAAGTCACCCTGCACGGCACCCCATTCCGCGTCGATGGCACGCTTCCCGCCGTGGGCACGCAAGCACCCGCGCTCAATTTGACCAATGGCGAATTGGCCGATGTCACGTTGGCCAATTACGCCGGCAAACGCAAGGTGCTGAATATCGTGCCGAGCCTTGATACGCCGACCTGCGCGACATCAACCCGCAAGTTCAACGAATCCGCCACCACCTTGAAAAACACCGTCGTACTGGTGGTTTCTGGCGACCTGCCCTTCGCTGCAGGACGTTTCTGCTCGGTTGAAGGGCTGAAGAACGTCGGTCATCTATCGACCTTCCGTCACCCGGAATTCATGAAAGCCTGGGGTGTCGCCATGGCCGATGGACCGCTGCTCGGCCTGACTGCACGCGCCGTCGTCGTGCTCGATGAAAAAGACCACGTGCTGCACAGCCAGTTGGTACCCGAGATCGGCCACGAACCCGACTATGCTGCCGCGCTGAAAGTTTTGTAAGTGATTTTGGGTTAGGGACACCGCCCAGGAACCGCTGCATGGTTCCAGCATCGTCATTCCGGCGCAAGCCGGAATCCAGGAAAATCAAAGAACTGGACACCGGCTTGCGCCGGTGTGACGGATCTTCTTCTTGAAGTCGGCTTAATCCAGTACGTGCGAAACCAACCCGTCGGCCAGCTTCGGCTCGAACCAGGTCGATTTGGGTGGCATCACCTGGTTGCTGTCGGCGACAGCCATCAGGTGATCCATGTGCGTCGGATGGAGGGCGAAGGCGACCGCCATCTCGCCGGAATTGACGCGCCGTTCCAGTTCGCCCAAACCGCGAATGCCGCCGACGAAGTCGATGCGCTTGTCGCGGCGCAGGTCGGTGATGCCGAGCAGTGGGCCCAGCAGATGGTCGGATAACAGCGAAACGTCGAGTCGTGCCACCGGATCGGCGGGAATCAGCTCAGGTTTTATCGTCAGCTTGAACCACTGGCCGGGCAGATACATGCCGAACTCGCCGGGTTGCGCTGGCTTGACCTGTTGCGCGGTTTCTTCAACAGAAAAGGCAGTGGCGAGCCGTCCCACCAGCGCCGACTTTTCCAGACCGTTCAGGTCTTTCACCACGCGGTTGTAGTCAAGAATCATCATCGCGTGATGAGGGAACAGCACCGATAAAAAATAATCGGACGGCAGCTCGTGGTCTTCCTGACGGCGGGCGGCGGCAACGCGTGCGGCGGCGGCGGAGCGGTGGTGACCATCGGCGATGTACAACGCCTCCATACCGTCGAAGCAGCGCGTGATCGCGTCGATACGCTCGGCATCGTCGAGCACCCAGATCTGATGGCGTATGCCATCGTCAGCAGTGACGTCGGCTGCGGCCTTGCCCTGGGCAATGGCGTCGATCAGGGCGTCGGCAACCGCCGAAACCGGGTAGGCGAGCAGCACCGGCCCGGTTTGCGCATTGGTTGCCTCGATTTGCCGTACCCGGTCATCTTCCTTGTCGGGGCGGGTGAATTCGTGCTTCTTGATGCGGTTGTTGGCATAGCAGGCGACGGATGCGGTGGCGACCAGTCCGGTCTGCACATGCGTCCCTGCACTGGTGTGCAGCGTCAGCCGGTAGGCGTAGTAGCACGGTGTGGCATCACGCGCCAGCACGCGGGCGGCCAGCATTGCGCCGATATTTTCCGCGGCTTTCGCATAAACGGACGGGTCGTAGGGATTGATGTCCGCGGGCAGGTCGATTTCCGGTCGGGAAACGTGCAAAAACGACCAGGGTTTGCCTGCCGCGCGTTGCCGTGCCTCGTCGGCCGACAGTACGTCATAGGGCGGGGCGGCAACCTCGGCGGCGCGGCCTGGGGCCGGGCGCAGTCCGCGAAAAGGCTTGATCAGTGTGACCATCAGCCTATTTGGCCTGTCCGGCCCGTCCGGCCAGGGGGCCGCGCAGGGCGTCGTGCGCCTCGCGGATCATTTTCTCCGTGGTCGGCCAGTCGACGCAGGCATCGGTCACCGAGCAGCCGTATTTGAGTTTAGAGAGATCCGCGGGAATCGGCTGGTTGCCAGCTTCGATATTGCTCTCGATCATCATGCCGACAATGGACTTGTTGCCGAGACGGATCTGGTTCACCACGTCCTGCATCACCAGCGGTTGCAGTTCAGGTTTCTTGTAGCTGTTGGCGTGCGAACAGTCGACGACGATATTCTGTTGCAGCTTGGCCTTGGCCAGTGCGTTCTCGGCCAGCGCCACGCTCACCGTGTCGTAATTCGGCCGGTCGCCGCCGCCGCGCAGCACCATGTGGCCATACCGGTTGCCGCAGGTGCGCACCACCGATGAACGGCCCTGCATGTTGATGCCGAGGAAGTTGTGTGGGCTGCTTGCCGAGATGATGGCGTTGAGGGCTGCGCTCAGGGAACCGTCGGTGCTGTTCTTGAAGCCCACCGGCGTCGACAGGCCCGACGACATTTCGCGATGGGTCTGCGATTCGGAGGTGCGTGCGCCGATGGCGGTCCACGAGATCAGGTCGCCCAGATACTGGGGGGAAATGGGGTCGAGGGCTTCGGTGCCGGCCGGCAGGCCGAGTTCATTGATGGCGAGCAGGAATTCACGCGCCTTCTGCATGCCTTCCTCGATGCGAAAGGTATCGTCCATGTAGGGATCGTTGATGAAACCCTTCCAGCCGGTTGCGGTGCGCGGTTTCTCGAAATACACGCGCATCACCAGCACCAGTGTGCTGGCGACTTCTTCGGCCAGCGCCATCAGGCGCTTCGCATAATCGAGGCCGGCGACCGGATCGTGGATCGAGCAGGGACCGACGACGACGAGCAGGCGGGAGTCGCGGCGGTCGAGGACCGCTTCCAGCGTGCGCCGTGCCGTCACCACCGTCTTGGCCGCGGCTTCGGTTAGCGGCACGCGGGCGTGAATTTCCTCCGGGGTGGGCATCGGGTCGAAGGATTCAATGTTGAGGTTTTCAGTTTGTTGCATATCGGGTGTGTGCCGCTGATGAATTTTGGAGGGAGAGCCTGATTTTATCCGCATGAGCGGCCGATCAGCTTCGCTCAGGCGAGTTAATGTGAAAAACTTAGCGTTTGCGCCGGGCCGTCCCAAGCAAACGCGGCACGCGGCGCAGCCGCAATCCGCTCGTGTGCTGGAAAGGCCGCCCCGTGATACATGAGCGCTAGCGAGCCGTTTAGAACCCCCCGCGAGGGGGGCGAAGGGGGGCGGGCGTCTTTCATGATCGGGGGCGTAGCCTGCGCATCATGAAAGTTTGTTGAATAATTCCTTGACGGCCATCACGCGCTCCTTGAGCGTGGCGGTCGGTTTCTGCCAGATCAGTTTGTCTGGCCCGGCGAGTTTGTAGGCGCGATTGGACTGAATCAGCTGGATGATTTTGACCGGATCGATCGGTGGCTGCGGGACGAACTGCAGTTGAATGGCATTCTGGCCGGCATCGAGTTTGGCGATGCCCAGCGGATGGCCGAGCAGTCGCAGGCGGTGGGTTTCGACCAGAGCCTGGGTTTGCGGCGGCAGTTCGCCAAAGCGGTCGATCAGCTCTTCCTGCATGGCGCGCAAGTCGTCTTCCGTGTCGCAGTTGGCCAGTCGCTTGTAAAGCGTCAGACGCTCGTGCACGTCGGGGCAATAGGCGTCGGGCAGCAGGGCGGGAGTGCGCAGATTGATCTCGGCGGTGACGGCGAGCGGCTGGGTGAGGTCGGGGATTTCGCGGCCATCCTTGAGGGCGCGCACTGCTGCGTTGAGCATGTTGGTGTAGAGCGCAAAGCCGATCTCGTGGATTTCGCCGCTTTGCGATTCGCCCAGCACCTCGCCGGCGCCGCGGATTTCGAGGTCGTGCATGGCGAGGAAGAAGCCGGAACCGAGTTCTTCCATGGCCTGGATCGCATCGAGCCGCCGCTGCGCCTGTGGCGTGGGTTTGGCGTTTTCGTCGGTGAGCAGGTAGGCGTAGGCCTGATGATGCGAGCGTCCCACCCGGCCACGCAACTGGTGTAACTGCGCAAGGCCGAACTTGTCGGCGCGATTGATGATGATGGTATTGGCGTGCGGGTTGTCGATGCCGGTCTCGATGATCGTCGAACACAGCAGCAGGTTGTGCTTCTGCTGGGTGAATTCGCGCATCACGCGCTCGAGTTCACGCTCCGGCAACTGGCCGTGGCCGATGACGATGCGCGCCTCGGGCAACAGTTTGACCAGCCGCGCCCGCATATTCTCGATGGTGTCGACCTCGTTGTGCAGGAAATACACTTGGCCGCCGCGCTTGAATTCGCGCAGGGCGGCTTCGCGCACCTGGCCAGCTGACCAGCGGCTGACGAAAGTCTTGATCGCCAGGCGTTTCTGTGGCGGCGTGGCGATCACCGAAAAGTCGCGCAGTCCTTCCAGCGACAGCCCCAAGGTTCGCGGGATCGGCGTCGCGGTCAGCGTCAGCACGTCGACCGAGGCGCGCAGAGCCTTGAGTGCTTCCTTCTGGCGCACGCCGAAGCGATGTTCCTCGTCGATGATGACGAGACCGAGACGTTCGAAGTGCACGTCCTTTTGCAGCAGCCGATGCGTGCCGATGAGGATGTCGATCTTGCCCTGGCCAAGCAACTCGATGGCTGCGGCCTGTTCCTGTGCGCTCTTGAAGCGCGATATCTCGGCGACCTTGACAGGCAGGCTGGCGAAGCGGTCGGCGAAATTCTGGTAATGCTGCTCGGCCAGTAGTGTGGTCGGACACAGCACCGCGACCTGCTTGCCATCGGCGACGGCGACAAAAGCGGCACGCATGGCAACTTCGGTTTTACCGAAGCCGACATCGCCGCAGACCAGTCGGTCCATCGGCTTGCCGGACTGCATGTCGGCGATGACGGCTTCGATGGCGGCCTGCTGGTCGGGCGTTTCCTCGAAGCCGAAACCATCGGCAAAGGCTTCCAGATCCTGTTGTTTGAAGCTGAACTGGTGGCCTTCGCGCATGGCGCGCAGGGCGTAAAGATTCAGCAACTCGGCCGCCGTGTCGCGCACCTGTTCGGCGGCCTTCTTCTTCGCCTTGTCCCACTGGCCGGAACCGAGCGTGTGCAGTTGCACGGCCTCCGGATCGACGCCACTGTAGCGTGAGATGACCTCGAGCTGGGCGACCGGCACATATAGCTTTGTCGCGTTGGCATATTCGAGGTGCAGGAACTCGGTATCTCCGTCGCCATAGTCCATGTGGACTAGCCCGAGATAGCGGCCGATGCCATGACTTTCGTGTACGACCGGATCGCCGATCTTCAGTTCGGACAGGTCGCGCAGCCAGCCTTCGAGGTTGGCGCGACGGGCGTCGGAGCGCTTGTGGCGTGGGCGTGCGGTAGCGGCGTAAAGTTCGTTCTCGGTGATTATGGCGAACTGAGCGGCAAGCTGTGCTGCGGGCAGGATGAAGCCCGCCGAAAGTGGCCCGGTGGCCAGCATCAGCCGTTCCGTGCTGGTACGGAACGCGGCAAAATCCGCGCAAGCGGTGGCGGGAAGTTCGTGCTCACCGAGATATTCGTTCAGTGTTTCGCGCCGGCCGGGCGATTCGGCCAGCAGCAGCACGCGACCGGAAAAGCTGTCGAGAAAATGTCGCAACGCGGTCAGCGGATCGTCGGCCTTGCGGTCGACCGCGATATTGGGCAATTTTGCTGCCGTCACCGTCAGGTTGGACGATCCGGCTGACGCCGTCTCGCCAACCCCTCTCTCCCGCAAGGGGAGAGCGGAGGCAGTCAGCTTCCCTCTCCCATCTTGGGGCGAGCGGGGGTTTCGGGGAGCATGCTCCCCGCCCGCGTAGCCGGTCGGCAATGCATTGCCGACCGTGGGGCGCGGAGGCGGGGATTGAGGGAGAGGGGGGCCGACTTTCGAGAGGAATTGTGCAAAGGCATTTGCGCAGACGAAAAACTCTTCATCGCGCAAAAACAGATCGCCTGGCGGCAATACCGGTCGTGAGCGGTCGCCACCCAGCATCTTGTAGCGGCCCTGCGTGTCGGTCCAGAATTCGCTGAGCGCTACAGGCACGTCACCGTGCAGTAGCAGGGTGCTTGCCGGCGGCAGATAGTCGAACAGCGTGGCGGTTTTTTCGAAGAACAGTGGCAGGTAATACTCGATGCCGGCGGGCATGATGCCGTTGGACACATCCTTGTACAGACCGATGCGCGATGCGTCGCCTTCGAATGTTTCACGGAAGCGCTGCCGAAAGGTGGTGCGTCCCGCCTCGCCGGCCGGCATTTCGCGCGCCGGCAGCAGGCGGATTTCCGGTACCGGATACAAGGTCCGCTGGCTGTCGACATCGAAGCTGCGCAAGGTCTCGATCTCGTCGTCGAAGAGTTCAATGCGATAGGGAAGCACGGTGCCCATCGGAAACAGATCGATGAGTCCGCCGCGCACGCTGTATTCGCCCGGTGCAACGACCTGCGTGACATGCTGGTAGCCGGCCAGCGTCATTTGCGCGCGCAGTTTTTCGAGTTCGAGGCGGTCGCCCTTTTTCATGAAAAAAGTGTGGGCGGCGAGAAAGGCCGGTGGCGCCAGTCGCGTGACAGCGGTCGACGCGGCGACGATCAGCACATCACAGTTCCCCTGCGTGACGGCAAACAGGGTGGCCAGCCGTTCTGAAATCAGATCCTGATGCGGTGAAAAATGGTCGTAGGGCAGGGTTTCCCAATCCGGCAACAGGTGCACGCGCAGGGCCGGCGCGAACCAGGCGATTTCTTCCGTCAGACGTTGCGCCTCGAGCGGGCTGGCCGTTATGACGGCGAGCAGGTGGCCGGCGCCCATTGCCTCGGCCAATTGCACGATGGCCAGGGCATCGGCGGATGTGGTGAGTTCCGGGAGCGGGATGCGTTGGCCGGCTTTGGGCGGCGCGGGCAGTTGCAGCAAGGACGTCATGGAATGCAGGGTACTGATGGGGTATGAATTATACGCAGCGGTGCCTGCGGGTTGCAGCAGGTAGCGCGTGACGGCTATTTACATTTGGTTTCTAAATGCATATTGCAAGTGGCGCTGGTGTGGCCTTCAATGAAAACGAACCGGCACCGCGCCGGCAATCCTGAAACAAACAGAAAGGAAGGGAAAAATCATGAAAGTTCATCTCGTCACTATGATTGCGCTGCTGAGTGCGGCCGTTGCCGCGCCTGCCTTTGCGCAACAGGGCATGGGACCGGGTGGTATGGGCATGGGCCCCGGCGGCGGTGGCCGCTTCGCCTTCGATCAGGACAATACGCGCGGCTGGGCGTTGATGACGGCCGATGAGCGCATTGCCCATCGCAACACGATGATGTCTGCCAAAAGCTACGAAGAGTGCAAGGCTGCGCAGAACGAACATCATCAGGCCATGGAAGCCCGGGCCAAGGAAAAAGGGCTCAAATTGCCCGGGCCGCGCCAGAACGCCTGCGACCGCATGAAGGCACAGGGCTTGTTCAAGTAATTTCCACTCCGACAACTTCCTGGCCGTAACCCGGCCAGGTTTGCTGTTCTCCGCGGGGTTAAGCTTGGCAGCCGGCAAATAAGGAGCAGCCAATGGGCAGGACATTCAACGTGCTGGTACTGTGCACCGGAAATTCCGCCCGCTCCATTCTCGGCGAGATGCTGTTCAATCACCTTGGCGCCGGGCGGATCCGGGCCTGTTCGGCGGGTAGCCAGCCGACCGGCCAGGTCAATCCGCTGGCACTGGAGACGCTGGAACGACATGGCGTGCCCTTGCAGGGGGCACGCAGCAAGTCCTGGAATGAGTTTGGCGCGCAAGCGGGTCAGGACGCCGTCCCGCCAGCGCCGACTTTTGATTTCATCTTTACCGTCTGCGGCAGTGCCGCCAGGGAAACCTGTCCCGTCTGGCGCGGTGATCCGGTCACCATCCATTGGGAGATTGCCGATCCCTCGCACGTCGAACTGCTGGAGCCGCGCCGGGCTGCCTTCGAAGCGACCTACCAGTTGCTCAGAAAACGCATCAAGGCCTTTCTCACCCTGCCGCTGGAAACGATGAGCGGCAATGCGGTGCTTGCCGCTACCCGGCGGATTTACGGTTGCGACTAACTTTCATGATGCGCGGGCTACGTCCCTGGTCATGAAAGACACCCGCCCCCCTTCACCCCCGGCGCGGGGGGTTCCGAACGGCTCGCTGGCGCTCGAATATTGCTGAGTGGAGCACTTGTGTGGCGGAGCGGATTGCGGCTTGCGCCGCTTGCCGCGTTTGCCTCATTTGGACAACAAGGCGGCCCGACGCAAACGCTGCGATGTTTTTCACGTTAACGGCCGAGCCAGTAGCCCCCGACATAAGCGCTCGCCAGCAGGCCCAACACCAGCGCGATGCCGATTTCAAGCGCGCGTTGCGGCACAAGCTTTTGCAGCCGGGCGCCGGCATACATGCCCGCCGCGCCGCCCATCCCGAACAGGATGCCCAGTGCCCAATCGGGCTGTGTCGTCATGCCCGGCGGAGCAGGCATGAACTGGTAAAGCGCCACGCCGGCGACGGACGTGACCAGCGTGCCGAACAGGGTTGCGCCGGCCAGGCCATGGATCGGCAAACTGAAAATGGCTACCAGCACCGGCGCCATGATCGAGCCGCCACCGATGCCGTAAGCGCCGCCGACAATGCCGATGACCAGGGCGATCGAAAGTACCGGGATGACCCGCCATGGGGCATCCGCCACTATCGATGCTGTCGGCTCCGGGGCACGCAAACGTCGCTTCAGCAGCAGCTTGACCGCCAGCCCCAGCAGGACCAGACCGACAAAAAACTTGAAGTCGCGCGGATCTGGCAGCCAATGTACGCGCAACCACCAGCCCGCCAGCAGCCCTGGCAAAGTGCCGGCGGCGATCACCCAGGCGAGCGGCCAGTCCATGCGCTTTTCGTGGGCGTAGCGCCAGACGCCGGCGGGGATGGCAACCAGGTTGAAGACGAGATTGGTCGCCGATACCGATGGCGCGACATAGCCGAGCACGCTCATCTGGAACGGCAACAGCAGGAAGGCGCCCGATATCCCGACCATCGAGGTGAACAGCGAAATGACAAAAGCCACCAGCGGCGGCAGCCAGACGGGGACGACAACGCCAGATACTTCAAATAACATGGCCGGCATGGTGCCAAGTGGGCTTTCGAAGGGCGCAGTTTAATCCCGGTAAGGGTAGCGTGGGTGCCTGTAACCTCATGTAACTATCCAGCATCCTGTTACGTGTGGATACAACCGGAACGTGGCGCCGCTCCGCCCGAGTGGTGAAATGGCCCCCGCTATTGCACTGTCCGAAACACTAATGTTCATAACGCTACCGGCAAGGAAGATCACATGAGTCTGCTCAGCGCGGAAAAACTCACCAAGACCTATCGCAGTGGCGACATCGATGTGCCGGCACTCAAAGGCGTCGATTTCAGCATAGAAGCGGCCGCCTTCGTCGCCTTTGTCGGCCCCTCCGGCAGCGGCAAGAGCACCTTGCTGAACCTGATCGGCTGTCTCGATCATCCGACCAGCGGCACGCTCAAGGTGCTCGACACCGACATCGCCACGCTGGATCGCCGCGCCGCCGCGCGTTTTCGCGGCGAGCACATCGGCTTCGTCTTCCAGGACTTCAACCTGATTCCCGTGCTGACGGTTTTCGAAAACGTCGAATATCCACTACGCATGGTGCAGCAGTGGCCGGCAGCCAAACGGCGCGATCAGGTGCTGCGGCTGCTTGACGCCGTCGGCATGGCCGATCAGGCGCACAAGCGACCCGACCAGATCTCCGGCGGCCAGAAACAGCGTGTCGCCGTTGCCCGCGCCCTGGTCAGCGACCCCAAGCTGGTGCTGGCCGACGAGCCCACCGCCAACCTCGACAGCGAGACCGCCCACCGCGTTCTGGAACTGATGAAAAAGATGCGCGACGAATTCAGGACCACCTTTGTTTTTTCCACCCACGACGCCCGGATCATGGGCGAGGCGGAAACGATATTCACCCTCGAAGATGGTCGTCTGCTGAATGGAGGTTCACATGCTTGATATTCTCGGCATCGCCAGCCGCAATCTCCTGCGCTATGGCCGCCGCACCCTGCTGACCCTGCTGCTGATCGTCATCGGCATGGTCGCGGTGCTGCTGTTCATCGGTGTCGCCGGTTCCTTCAAATCCATGATGGTCGGCCAGATCACCGATTCGGTGCTCGGTCACGTCCAGGTGCATCGCAAGGGCTACGTTGCCTCCATCGACAGTCTGCCGCTCAACCTCAACATGCGGCCGAACATGCTCGCCAAAATCGAGAGCGAACTCGACGGCAATCCCGCCATCGCCGCCTGGTCGCCGCGCATCAAGTTCGGCGGCATGTTCAGCAACTTCGCCGAAACCACCAGCATCCGCATCAACGGCATCGACCCGGCGCGCGAAGCCACCACCGTGCCGCTCTTGTCCGGCCGCCTGCAGGAGGGTGACAAAAACGCGGCGCTGGTCGAGCGCGGCCAGATCGTCATTCCCTTGCTGCTGGCGCGCGGCATGAAGACCCAGTTGGGGGACACGGTCGTCGTCGTGGCCACCAACCGCGACGGCTCGGTGAATGGCAAGACTTTTGTCGTGCGCGGCATTCTCGAAAGCATCTCCGGTCCTGGCGGGCGCGATGGCTACATTCACATCGACGATGCGCGCGAAATCTTGCGCATGACTGAAGATCAGGTGAGCGAGATCGTCGTGCGGCTCAAGGACTTTTCGCAGCTCAACCGGGTCGGCGGCCAGATCAAGGCGGCGGTCGAGGGCCTGACGAACAAGGAAGGCAAGCCGATGCTGGAGGTGCATGAGTGGACCCAGCTTTCGCCCTTCGCCAACATCGCGAAGATGATCGACCTGATGACGCTGTTCATTAAGATCGTGCTGGTTTCGATTGTGCTGGTTTCCGTGATGAACGTAATGATCATGGCCGTGTATGAGCGCATCCGCGAGATCGGCACGATTGCCGCCATCGGCACGCCGCCGTCGCGCATCCTTGCGCTGTTCCTCGCCGAGGGGCTGATGCTGGGCATCGCCGGCACGCTCGCCGGCATCGTCCTCAGCCTGGCGGGGATTTACGGCATCAATGTCTGGCAGCCGACCTTCGACTTCGGGATGCAGAAGGGTCTGGTGATGGCGCCCGCCATCGCCGCCGGCGACGTCCTGACCATCGCCGGTCTGGTCATCGCCGTCGCCATCATCGCCAGCCTGCAGCCGGCCTGGAAGGCCTCGCGCATGGATCCGATCACCGCTTTACGTCATGTGTAAGCCAATATGAAAATAATTCTCGCCCTGCTGTACTTTTTCGCCCTGCCCGCCGTCGCGCTCGATGGCGGGGAGATCCTCAAAAAAGTGGACCGCAACCTCGAACCCGAGTCCTACGAGATGATGAGGAAGCTCATCAATATCGAGCCGGACGGCAAGCGGAAGGAGTTCGTGCTGTATTCGGTGAAGAAGGGCAGCGACAAGGTCGTCGCCCTGTTCCTCGCGCCACAAAGCGACAAGGGCCGAGCGACTTTGCGCCTGGGCGACAACATGTGGCTCTACATCCCCGAAGTCGGCAAGCCGCTCCGCATCACCAGCCTGCAATCGGTGACCGGCGGCGTCTTCAACAATGCCGACATCCTGCGCATCGACTATGCCGAGGAATACCAGGTCGAGTCGGTCGAGGACGACCAGGGCCAGCATCTGCTCAAGCTCAAGGCCAAAACCGGCGAGGTCGCCTACGACCGGCTGAAAATGTGGGTGGACAAGAAAGCGCTCTTGCCCGTCACCATCGAGTGCTACGCCGCCAGCGGCATGCTGATCAAGACCCTGCGCTTTGCGGACATCAAGGATTTCGGCGGCGGCATCAAGCGTCCCGCGACCCTGGAGACCGACAGCCCGCTGTATAAGGGTTACAAATCGGTGATGCTGTATGCGCAGATCAAGAAGCGCAGCTTCGCCGACGAGGTGTTCTCGCTCAACTATCTGCCGCGTGTCGAAGACTTACGCAAATGAAGTGGCGCTGGTTTGTAGTCTTCCTGAGTGCCTGCCTGCTGGCGGGCATCGCCCAGGCCGAGGAGTTCAGCTTCGATGCCACCGAATTCGACAAGAAGCCGGTCGAGTTCGGCGGTTACCTTGAGCTCAAACAGGAGCGGGCCTGGCTCAACCCCGACGGCGCCCTCTACAAGCTCAATTTCTACAACCGTGCCCCGCGCGACACGCTGGATCGCACAGCGGCGACGCTCAAGCTCGACGGCAAATTCACCCGCGACGATTTCATTTTCCGCTTTCGCGCCGACGCCGAAGTGCGCCGCGACGCGCTGAACGAGGAGCGCATCAACCGCTTCGACGAAGCCTATCTGTCCTGGAAACCCGACCCCGGCTTCACGCTCGATGTCGGCAAGCAGGCGCTGAAGTGGGGCAAGGGTTACGCCTGGAACCCCGTCGGCTTTGTCGAACGGCCGAAAGATGCCAACGATGTCGAACTGGCGCGCGAGGGTTTCACGATGGTCGCCGCCGATTTCATCCGCAATTTTGACGGCGATCTCAAGACCATCGCTTTTACGCCGGTTTTGCTGCCGGTCAGTTCACAGATCAACAGCGACTTCGGCCAGTCCGACCATCTGAATGCCGCCGCCAAGCTTTACCTGCTGTATCGGGATACCGATATCGACTTCACCTGGCTGGGACGCGGCAGTCGCTCGCCACGTTTCGGCGTCGATTTCTCGCGCAACCTGACGAGCGCGCTGGAGATACACGGCGAGTGGGCGAAGATCCGCGATTTCGAACTGCGCAGCGTTGCTCCGAGCGGTGCCGTCACCACTGAGCGCCGCAACGTGACGAGCTATTTGCTCGGCCTGCGCTACCTGACCGAGCAGGACACGACCTACATCCTGGAGTACTACCGCAACGGTACCGGCTACACGGAAAACCAGACGCAGGCGTTTTATCGACTGATCGACAACGGCCTCGCCCAGTTTCAGGCCACCGGAACCGACCCGCTGCTCGCCAAGGCCCGCCAGATCAGCCCGAGTTACGCCCGCGCCAACCCCGGCGAGCGCTATCTTTACTTGCGCGCCAGCCAGAAGGAACCCTTCGACATCGTCTATTTCACCCCGTCGATCACCCTGATCGGCAACCTCGACGACCGCAGTTATTCGCTGACGCCCGAACTGCTCTACACCGGTATCACCAACCTCGACCTGCGCCTGCGCGCCAGCTGGTTGTCGGGCAAGGCCGGCAGCGAATTCGGCGAGAAGCAGAACGCGCGGCGAGTGGAACTGGTGGCGCGTTACTACTTTTGAGTATCCCGCAAAAGTCGGCGCTGGCGGATTGTTGGACGTCCCGCCCGCGCTAAAAGTCGGCGCTGGCGAGACGGCGAGTGTGCTGGGTTCAGCTTGACTTTTTGTGGCATATCAATATCATCGGCGATATGAGTGTGTGGCGTGTTGTTTTGGATACAAATGTTCTGGTCGCCGCATCCCGCAGTCGACTCGGGGCTTCGTTTGTCCTGTTGCAGTGCTTGAGAAATGGTGAGTTCAAGGCGCTGGTGTCGGTGCCGCTCATGCTCGAATATGAAGCGGTGCTCAAACGACCTGAACAACTCCGTGCCAGCGGGCGTGACGCGGCCATGACCGATGCTTTTCTCGATGCCTTGTCCTTGTGCGTCGAACCAGTGCATTTGCATTACCTCTGGCGGCCGCAACTGCGTGACCCGGCCGACGAAATGGTGTTGAAAACCGCATTGAACGGTCGCGCCGACGCTTTGGTTACATTGAATGGCAGAGACTTCGCCGCCGCCGCGAATTTTCGACTGCCGGTGAAAACGCCCGGCGCATTTTTGCGGCAACTGCAAGAGGAGAAAACCTGATGGCCAACTATGCACTGCGTATTCCTGAATCGCTGTTTTCCTATGCTCGTCAGGTTGCCGAGGAAGAGCATGTATCGATGAACCAGTTTTTTGTCACGGCGATTGCCGAAAAGGTTTCCGCGTTGAAAACTGAAACTTATTTTCGTGAAAGGCAGGCGCGCGGCGATCTGACCAGCTTCGATGCTTGGCTGGCGGCCAGCCCGCAAGCAGCGCCGCTGGCGGGGGACGAATTACCTTAACTTTCATGGTCAATAGCGCCACCCCTGCCCATGAAATACGCCCGCGCCCCTCTCTCCCAGCCTCTCTCCCGCGAGGGGAGAGAGGAGATAGGCAGCTTCCCTCTCCCCTCGCGGGAGAGGGATTGAGGGAGAGGGGGCTGTATTCGCTAACTGCCATGACCCTCCTGCACTGCGGCTCTTTCCGCCTTTCCCTGAATCGCCCGCTCATCATGGGCATCGTCAACCTGACGCCCGATTCGTTTTCGGGCGACGGGGTGGGTGGGGGTGCTGCCGCGGCCATCGCGCATGCGGCGGCGCAGCGCGATGCGGGGGCCGACCTGCTCGATCTGGGTGCGGAATCCTCGCGTCCCGGCGCGGCGCCCGTGCCGGCCGATGTCGAGATTGCCCGCCTGCTGCCCGTCCTGCATGTGGTGCGCGACTGGGGACTGCCGATCTCGGTCGACACCGCCAAGCCGCAAGTGATGCGCGCGGTGATCGACGCCGGCGCCGCCATGATCAATGACATTGTCGCCTTGCAGGCGCCTGGCGCGCTGGATGTCGTCGCCGCCAGCGATGCAGCCGTCTGCCTGATGCACATGCAGGGCGAGCCGCGCACCATGCAGGCGCACCCGCACTACACAAATGTGACGCAAGAGGTCCGCGATTTCCTTGCCGCGCGCGTGGCGGCCTGCGCCGCAGCCGGCATTGCCCGCGAACGGTTGTTGATCGATCCCGGTTTTGGTTTTGGCAAGACGGTGGAGCACAATTACACGCTGCTACGCGAGTTGCAGTGTCTGGGGGAAGTGGGCGTGCCGGTTCTGGCCGGTCTGTCGCGCAAGTCGATGCTCGGTGCGGTTACCGGCCAGCCGAATGGCGTGGCGCGGGTCTATGCCAGTGTGACAGCGGCAGTTTTGGCGGTGAGTCGGGGAGCGAAAATCGTGCGCGTGCATGATGTCGCGGCGACCCGGGATGCGCTGGCCGTATTTGCAGCCATGAATGTGGCGGCAACAGAAAAGGGAGCATAAGTTGGCAAGACAATATTTTGGTACTGACGGCATCCGCGGTCGGGTTGGCGAGCTGCCGATCACGCCCGACTTCGCCTTGCGGCTGGGCTTTGCCGCCGGCGAAACACTGGTGGCGCACGCGCGGGCGCAGGGGCATGCCCGCGATGGCGAACGTCCTGCCGTGTTGATCGGCAAGGACACGCGTATTTCCGGTTACATGCTGGAAGCCGCGCTGGAGTCCGGCTTTGCCGCCGCCGGGGTCGACGTGATGCTGTGCGGCCCGCTGCCGACCCCCGCCGTGGCTTATCTGACGCGCGCCCTGCGGCTTGCCGCCGGGGTGGTGATCTCGGCCTCGCACAATCCCTTTGACGATAACGGCATAAAATTTTTCGGCGCTCGCGGTTTCAAACTGCCGGATGCCGTCGAAGAGGAAATCGAAGCGCGCCTGATCCAGCCGATGGGCTGCCGCGATTCGGCACAATTAGGCAAGGCGCGCCGCGTGGATGACGCCGCCGGCCGCTACATCGAATTCTGCAAAAGCACCTTCCCGAACGAACTCGATTTGCGCGGGCTCAAGCTGGTGGTCGATTGCGCGCACGGTGCGGCCTATCACGTCGCCCCCAAGGTGTTTCACGAACTGGGCGCCGAGGTCGTGGCGGTCGGGGCCGCGCCCGACGGCCTCAACATCAACGCCGGTGTCGGCGCCACTGCGCCCGCGCATCTCAAGGACCAGGTGGTCGAGCATCGCGCCGATCTCGGCATCGCGCTCGACGGCGACGCCGACCGCCTGCTGGTGGTCGATGCCAGTGGCCGGCTGTTCGACGGTGACGAACTGCTTTACGTCATCGCCCGTTATCAACGGGCGGGCCGGGGATTGAGCGGTTTGGTGGGTACCTTGATGAGCAACCTCGGCTTCGAGCAGGCGCTGGGCCGGCTGGATATCGGCTTCGCCCGTGCCAAGGTCGGCGATCGCTATGTGCTTGAACTGATGCAGGAAAAAGGCTGGACGCTGGGCGGTGAAAATTCCGGCCATGTCATCTGTCTGGACCGTCACACCACCGGCGACGGCATCGTTGCCGCCCTGCAGGTGCTGGCGGCTTTGCGCGAGCGCAACGAAACGCTGGCCGAGGCCTGCGCCGATCTGAGCATGTTCCCGCAAAAGCTGATCAATGTGCGCCTCCCGGCGGGCTTTGACTGGCGCGCTGACAAAGGTATTCGCGGTGCGACGGAACAGGCGGAACGCATCCTCGATGGGGCCGGGCGGGTGCTGCTGCGTCCATCCGGCACCGAGCCCCTGTTGCGGGTGATGGTGGAAGGCAGCGATGGAGCGCTGGTGCTGGCGCAGGCCGAAGCGATTGCCAATTCGGTGCGTGTCGCCGCCGGGCAGGCGTAAAACAACGCCGCTCATAACTTGGCGCCGTACCCGCTGCGGGGCATTTCATCCTGCCAGCGCCGACTTTTGCAAGTTCGCCGTGAAAGCTCATGTTTGCTGTCGAAGTCATCAGCCACAACGTAGGTCGGGTGCCAGTCCGACAGATGCGCCA
>DDXB01000053.1:157954-180325 GCA_002347405.1 Rhodocyclaceae bacterium UBA2271
AGCCCGACACCCATCCCAACGGCACCCTTACAACCACGCCGCATCCCAATGCGGATAATCGCCCGGTCGCGGCACCAAACCGGCACGACAAGGGTTGGCTACGATATATCGCGCCAACCCACGCACATCTTCGCCATCTCTCACCCCGTGATCGAAATAAGACGGCTGCCACAGTGCTCCAGCACAAGCCCTCGCCACATTCGCAGCCCGCGCACTCCGTGCCTTGAACACGCGCATCGCTGATGCAAGATCACCCTTGCGCAACACCAGCAACCAGTGCAAATGATCTGGCATCAATACCCAGGCCAATGATTCAACAAGACCTTCATCATGCAAAGCGCGCATCTGGCAAATCACGATGCGCGCCAAAGAGAAATCCGCAAAAACCGCCACACGCCCAGCAGTGACAGTGGTTATGTTGTAAGCGCGACCGATTTCTGAAAAACGACCAATACGTAAAGCGTTGTAAGTCATTTGTCGGGTGTGTGGGTTTGATTGTCGGTCTTGCGGGTCTGATCGTCGGGCTTGCGGGTCTGATCGTCGGGCTTGCGGGTCTGATCGTCGGGCTTGCGCCCGACCTACGTTGGGGTAGTGCCGACCTACATAGGCGTGAAACGGGATTCGGTGCCGGCCCAAATTGCGTGATGTAGGTCGGGCGCAAGCCCGACACGCCACTGCGGGCATGGCGCATCCGTCGGGCTGGCGCCCGACCTACAAAAGTCCGCAGGTTGGGCTAACGTGAAACGCTTCGTCATCAGGGGGGGGCGCTGGGCAGCGCATCACGAAAATCAGGGTGGGGCGTGACGATGGCCAAAAAAACAGGGGCCGCACGGCGCGAAGTTGCTCGCCGTGCGGCCCCCGGATTTAACCGGAAGATTGGCTAAATCAGCAGCCGGCAGCCTTCTTGAAGGACTTGCTGGTGTTCTTGCCGTCCTTCATGTAACGCGCGCGGATTTCGTCGCCGTTGTTGATCACCTTGGTTTTTAACTTGTCGATGGTCAGGTCGTCGGTGATGAGGATGGTGACGGCTTCCTTGGTCTTGCCATCGGTGACGACGGCGGTGGCCGATTTGCCATCGGGTGCGATGGTGATGGCGCTCACCGGGCCGAGCAGGCGGGCTTCGCCCTGAGCAGCGGCGTTGCCGGCGAAGGCCAGGGTGGAAACAGCCAGGACGGCCGAGAAGATGATTGCGGACAGTTTGCTTTGCATGTGAGACTCCTTATGGTTGGTTCAAGAATTGTCGGCGAGCAGTATAACTTCTGTCCGCCGGATCAAATACTATGATCAGAACTTGACCTCAAAAGTTGCATAAATATCTGTAGCACTCTTCAGCGGCGTCGTGGTCATCATATTCATACCATTAACGTCCGAGATAGCGATAGGTTTACCGACCCAGTTGTTGCTGCCTGTATATTTGAAGTCGTAATACTTCGCACCGAGGCGGAAGAAGGCGCGGGAGGCATTGGAAGAAATCGCCATGCGATCCAGTTCCTGAATTAGGTAAATTTCATACACATCGCCGCGCGTGCCGTATTTCGACGTCCAGATGTCGTCGGCCGCCGGGGCGAAGGTGATCCAGTTCTTCGAACCCTTGTTGTACTCGAAACCGATTTTGGTCTTGGACGGCAGGTCATAGCGCATGCCGAGCGCGATGGCCGTGCCGGTCTTCTTGCTGGGTGCTTCGGGATTGAAGAACTCACCCGTCAGCAGACCCTGGAAGCCGAATTGCGCCGAGACATTGTTGTTCGGGTTGGTGCGCGAGAGGCCCCAGTCGGCGAAGACATGCAGGTCGCCGCCTCCGACGTTCTTGAAGGTGCTCATCGCGCCGATGCCGAACCAGTCGATGTCGCCGAGGTTGATCGAGGGCGCGGTGTTGCCGAAGTAAGTGCCCTTCATCTCCGGCGCATCGAAGATCTTCATGCCACGGTTCCACTGCATCCAGACGCGCAGCGGGTCGGTGTCGATCGGTACGAGGGCGATGCCGAGCATCGTGGTGTCCTTGATCGAGTTGCCGGTGCGGCTGAAACCGCTCTCGAAACCAACGCCGTAGCAGATCTTGCCGTAAGCGCCGGGCAGGGCGTCGATTTCCGGTGCATAGCCGAGCGTCATGCCGTCGAAGGCGTAATCGACCAGCAGGCCGGGCGTGCCGCCATTGCCGGGGCGCGGGTTGTTGGTGCGCAGGTTGTTCGGCGCGCCGCCGGTGGAGGGACGACGACCGACCGAGAACCACATGTCCTGGTCGGCGATGTTGCTCCAGGTGGCATAGACGCGGTCGACGTTCAGACGGCTGTCGGAGGGCACATGGCTGACCGTGCCATCGAAGACGCCGACGCGGTCGGCGAAGAAGGGCGCGGCACCGGAATTGCTGAGGGCCGCGTCGCTCTGCGAGCCGAATACCTTGTACATCGCCAGCCGCGCATTGACCGAGACATCCTGGGTCGCCTTGGCGCCAAGGTCGAGGGTGAAGCGGTTGGTGTAGAGGGCTGAGTTTTTGGGTTTGTAGGCGGGGACCGTTTGAGCAAAGGCTGGCAACATGCCTAGCAACCCGCCGGGAGGAGCATTGGCAGCGACAAAGGTTTGTGCCTGTGTAAGGGTTTTCACCGCTGCCATGCTTTGGGCAAAATCTACGAAATTAAAAAGTGCACCAGCAGCAGTTGCTTGATCGTTAATATTTCCGCCTGTTAGCGTATTAAGCGTTGCGATGCTAGTTGGGTGGCCCATTGCTCCCAGTTGCAGAAGATTTTGTGCATATCCAAATGTCGCATTGACATCAGTAAATGTCTTGGTCTCACCCCGCAGCGAATCAGCACGGAATTGATAGCTGCCGCCGACGGTCAGCCATTTGCTCAGGGACTTGTCTTCCAGGCGCTCGACCTTGCCTTTGAGATCGGCGACGGCGACGCTCTCCGACTTGGCGGCGAGGTTGTTGACCTTTTCTTCGCTGGCCTTGACCTGGGCGCGCAGCGTTTCGATCTCGCGCGACAGGGCTTCGAGGCGCTTCAGCAGGTCGGCATCAGCGGCGCTGGCGACCATCGGCAGGGCCAAACCGGCAATCAAGGTGACGAGCAATTTTTTTCTGAATGTCTGATTCATGACTTCTCCTAGGAATTTACTGCGGCATTACAACTTGTTCCGAAGCCCGGCGCGCACGATCTAACACATTGAAAATACAATTAGAAAACACATTTCTCAGTGAAAGGGCCAGAGGCTGTGCGACGCATGCGGATGATGTAACTAATGGGATATGCACAGCCAGGCAAATTACTCCCCTCCAGACAGTAAGTGAATAAAAATATTCTAATATTGATATATGTGTAAATAATTCTATTCTTGGCATGAGGAACGTCGGCGAGGACGGGATGAAATGCCCCTCATGGGGTACTGTGCGGGATTTCGGCCTGATTCCAGAAGGATCAGGCCATAGGGCGAGTTACCGTGACACCGTCTATCTCGTCATGCCGGCGTAGGCCGGTATCCAGAAGCAAACCACTGGATTCCGGGTCAAGCCCGGAATGACGGGTTTAATGACAAAGAGTGGCGGTTATTGCGATTACCGTAAAACCGGTAGTGCATATGGGGGAGGTAAAGCAGGGCTGGTTGCCCGGGGTTCATCCCTGCATCAAGGCAACATCGCCCCGCGAATGGCAAAGTAGAACAATGCGCCAAGCAAAGCCGAGGCCGGCACGGTAATGATCCAGGCCGCCGCGATCTTCAGCAGTTGCGAGCGCTTGACCAGTTCCTTGCGATACACCTTGCGCAGGCCCTTGCGTTCCTGGGACGAAAACAGTTCTGGGTTTTCGCGGGCCTTGGCTTCGCGCTTCAGCACTTCGAGCATGTTGCCCTTTTCGTGGATCGTCGCCTTGTCGAAGCGTTGCAGGAAGGCTTCGATGGCTGCCTGGTCGCCCGCCGGGTGGTGCGACTGAATTTCCTCGACCATGCGCGCGTAATTCGACTTGAGAAACTCGCGCAGGAAGCCCACGCCAAACACGCCGCCGACGGCGATATGGGTCGAACTGACGGGCAGGCCGAGCTGGCTGGCGATGATGACGGTGATGGTGGCCGCCATGGCGATGCAGAATGCGCGAATCTGGTCCAGCTCGGTGATTTCCGAGCCAACGGTGCGGATCAGCCTGGGGCCGAACAGGGCGAGGCCGACGGCGATGCCGATGGCGCCGATCATCATCACCCACAGCGGTATGTGCGCCGATCTTTCGATGCTGCCGCTGCCCAGCACGTCGGCGATTGCGGCCAGCGGGCCGATCGCGTTGGCCACGTCGTTGGCGCCATGGGCGAAGCTGAGCAGGGCGGCGGCAAAGATCAGCGGCACGGTGAACATGGTGTTGACCCGGGGTTTGTCGGCGTTGGCGGCGGTGTCGCCGACGCGCGATTGCCGCTCGACGCGCGGTTTCACCAGCCAGAAAACGACGACAGCCACCGCCAGGCCGGTCAGGGCGGCGGTGGCAAAGTTCACATTGAGGACGGCCCTGACGCCTTTCAGCATCAGGTAGGTGGTGAAGGCCCAGGCCATGAAGGCCACCAGCAGGGGAACGACCCGTCGGGCGGCCGCCATCATGTCGTTCTGGTAGGTAACGCTGCGCTTGATGAGGTAAAGAAAGGCGGCCGCGACAATGCCGCCCAAGAGGGGCGAAATTACCCAACTGGCGGCGATGTAGCCCATCGTGCCCCAGTTGGCCACCCCCCAGCCGCCAGCGGCCACGCCGGCACCGAGCACGCCGCCGACGATGGAATGCGTTGTCGACACGGGCGCGCCGACGGCGGTGGCGATGTTGAGCCAGATCGCGCCGGCCAGCAGCGCGGCCATCATCAGCCAGACGAAAACATCGGCGTTGGCCACGCTGTCCTGGCTGATGATGCCGCCACGAATCGTCTGCACCACGTCACCGCCGGCGATCAGCGCCCCCGCGGCCTCACAAACTGCCGCAATGAACAGGGCGCCGGTCATGGTCAGCGCCCGCGAGCCGACCGCCGGACCGACGTTGTTGGCAACATCGTTGGCGCCGATGTTGATGGCCATGTAGCCGCCGATCACGGTGGCCATGATCAGCAGAAAGCTGCCGCCGCCGCGTGCCCAGGCGTAGAACATGACGCCGATGATGAACAGCAACGCGATGCCAAAGCGGAGCATCTCGCGACGCGTCTTGAGCGTGGCGCGTTCGATATCGTTGAGATTGGTGAGTTCCATGGTCTATGGGAGAAAAAAATTGCGAGGATTATCGCACCCTATCGTCGGCAGGCTTATCGGTGGGGTGAATTCCGCGCCGCTCGACGATGTCGGGATGTCAATGCGCTGTAACATTGAATTGCCAGGCTTCGTCTGCTTTCTTTTTCAAAGCATCATCCAGGAAAACGCTTCTCACATCATTGTTGCCCAAGATTGACAGGGGATAACATGCACGCCAGATTGCACGCCCGATTGAAATTGGCCGGACTCGATGAGCATCCGCTGCGTGAGCGTTTGAACAGCGAGTTTCACGCCCATTTACCGATTCCCCTGAGTAGTCCGCTGATCGTTTCGCATCTCGCCTTCAAACATGAAGGTTTGACCGAGCAGGATGAGCGCGACAATCTCGCGCGTTTGTGCCAATCCTGCGTCTGTCAGTCGGTTGAAAGCTCGGATACGCACCTGGTGCTCGACGCCGGCAGTTTTCGCCTGCGCTGGGAGTTGCATACCGAGTTTTCGAGCTACACTTTTTCCCGGCCATTGGTGGTCGGCGAGCCGTTCAACCCGGATTCAACGGCGCTCGAGGCCGTTGTGCCTTCGTTCCTGGCGGCGATTCCCGGGCAGTTGATTGTCGCGACGCATGTCGAACTGCGCTCGACGGCGGAGATGTCGCCGGAAGCGGTGATCGCCGGTTTTCCGCCGAGCGGGCGTCAGATGGTGGCCGTTCAGGTGGGCGCAGGTGCGGCGTGGGTGTTTACGGACTTCATGTTCGACAACGGCTTTTCGCACTTTCTCGTGCTCGATGCCTCGATGACACAACGTCAGGCGGGACGCGCGGTTCTGCGTCTGCTGGAAATCGAGACCTATCGCATGATGGCCTTGCTCGGTTTGCCGGTTGCCAAGGAGGTGGGCCGCTGGTTGGGCGGTGCTGAACAGGAGTTGGCCGATCTGATGGATCAGATCGGCCAGGCACGTTCGCCGGAGGACGAGCGCGCGGTGTTGGCCAGCCTGGCGAAGCTGGCCGCGGAGGTCGAACATTCGGTGGCGCGCACCACCTTTCGTTTTGGCGCCGCCCGCGCTTATCACCGTCTGGTCATGCAACGTATCGAGGATTTGCGCGAGCTGCGCATCCCGGGCTTTCCGACGCTCAACGAATTCATGCAGCGGCGTCTGCTGCCGGCGATGGATACCTGCGCGGCCATGGCGCGGCGGCAAGACGACTTGTCAGGCCGCGTAGCGCGCAACAGTCAGTTGCTGCGCACCCGCGTCGATATCGAGATTGAAAAACAAAACCATGAGTTGCTGGCCCAGATGAACAATCGCGCCAAGCTGCAGTTGCGCTTGCAGGAAACGGTCGAGGGCCTTTCGGTCGTCGCCATCACCTACTACGGATCGCAGTTGGTGCACTATCTGGTCAAGGGGGGGCAGCATCTGCTTCCCGGCTGGTCGCCCGAGATTGTCACCGCTGCGTCGATTCCGCTGATTGCGCTGCTCGCGCTGTTCGGCATCAAGCGCATGCGCAAGTCGCTCTCCGAGGATGCGGCTACCCAGTAGGCGTCCTCGGCCACGCACGAAGTGCCGCGCGTAGTGCGGAGCGATGTGGATGTATTCGTACAGCTCCTCGTCATGGTTGCACGGGGTGAAAAGGGCTGCGTTATCCGTGCCTCATGGGGTAAAGGATCAGCCGGACCTGTGCGTACCCTGGCTGTGGTGGCACATGCTGTGATCAACGACGAGGCTTTCAGCGCCAGCCCCAAGCCGGTTGCCGGCCCGCATGTGCTGGAGAAAATGTTGCAAAGCATCCCGCCGATCGTGCCGGAATCTTCTGCGGAAGAGGTTTTTGCCCTGTTCGAGGGCAACCTGGAAATGCGTGCCGTTGCTATTGTCAGGGAAGGCATGCCGATTGGCATGATTGCGCGTCACGAGATAGTCGACAACATGGCGCGCCCTCATCGCCTTATTCATCAGCCATATCGGTGTCACCGAGGCCATGCCGGGCATGTTTCGCACAGGTCTCGAAGTCTCGGTGGTTGCCGCCGAGGTCAAGAAAAAATTCAAGGGAATCATGGTTAACAGCCTCTATGTGAATCAGCGTGTCTATTGATCCCTTCTGAATGCGGTGGCTGTCACAAGCCTGTAACAAGGCATCGATACGATGGCCAGCAGTTCCCCCAAGCTGCAAATTATCCGTTGCAACCCGAGTGATTTTGGTTTTGTTTTGTCAATTTTGACCTGTCGAAGAAGGAGTACCCATATGCAACTGAAGAAAATTGTATCGACGCTCGGCTTTGTTGCCGCTGCCGCCTTCGTTACCCCGGCCGCCATGGCCCAGGCCGTCCAGGTCGATCCCGCCCTGCCCAATTACACAAAGGCCAGCGGCGTTTCCGGCAACTTCACCAGCGTTGGTTCCGACACACTGAACAACCTGATGACGCTGTGGGCCGAGACCTACAAGCGCAACTACCCCAACGTCAACATCCAGATACAGGGTGCCGGTTCCGCCACCGCACCCCCGGCCCTGATCGAGGGCGCCGCCAACTTCGGCCCGATGAGCCGCGTCATGAACGCCAAGGAAATCGAAGCCTTCGAGAAGAAATTCGGCTACAAGCCCACCGCCGTGCCCGCCGCCATCGACGCGCTGGCCGTGTATGTCAACAAGGACAACCCCATCAAGGGACTCTCCATTCAGCAGATCGACGCCATCATGTCCGCCACCCGCAAGTGCGGCGCCCCGGCCGACATCACCACCTGGGGCCAGGTCGGCATGACCGGCGAATGGGCTTCGCGTCAGATCGCCCTCTATGGTCGTAACTCGGTGTCCGGCACCTACGGATACTTCAAGGAAGTGGCCCTGTGCAAGGGCGACTTCAAGCGCAACGTCGCCGAGCAGCCCGGCTCCGCTTCGGTCGTCCAGAGCGTCACCGGCCAGCTCGGTGCCATCGGCTACTCCGGCATTGGCTACAAAACCTCCGGCGTGCGCGCCCTGCCGCTCTCGAAGAAGACCGGCGAGCCCTTCGTCGAAGCCGATGCCAAGCATGCCATCGACGGTACCTACCCGCTGGCCCGCGTGCTGTACTTCTATGTCAACAAGCGTCCGAACCAGCCGCTGGCCCCGCTCGAGCGTGAGTTCGTCAAGCTGGTGCTCTCCAAGCAGGGCCAGGAAGTCGTGATCAAGGACGGTTTCGTCCCGCTGCCCGCCGCCCTGGCCGCCAAGGCGCTCAAGGACATGGGCATCGACTGAGATCGATAGCCCCCTCTCGGCACTGGCGGTCGGCTGAACGCCGTCCCGCCAGCGCCGACTTTTAATGATTGAAGGAGAACCCCCTCATGCGCAAAATCCAGCAGCGCCTGCTTCCCTACGCCTTTTCCGCCCTCGCTCTCGGCCTGCTGGCCGGCTGCGCCAGCCAGCAAACCGCACCGGCCGCCGCGCCAGCTCCCGCACCGAAGGCCGAAGCGCCCAAGGTGGAAGCCGCCAAGACCGCGACGGTCGATAATTACTTCCTGATCTATCACGAGAACGGCCGCATCTACCCGATCGCCGACGCCAAAAACTATCTCGAATTCCTCCACACCGGCGAGCTCATCTTTACGCGCACCCGCGTCGGCGCGGGCCCGAACGGCGAGACGCTGGTGTTCGGCATCGAGAGGAACGAGACCAGCGACCTGAAGAAGCCGGCCAAGGCCGAACTGTTCTTCGATGGCAATTACGAACCTACCGGTCCGTTCTACGGAGAAATCATTCGCGACGGACGCTTTCTCGTGTTCGGCAGTTGGCACGATTTCAAGGACTATCTGAAGAACAAGGAAATCACCTTCACCTTCACCGAAGTCGGTACCGGCCCGAAGGGCGAGACGGTTATCTACGCACTCAACAAGGAAACCGTCAAGCAGGGTCGCCCGGTCAAACTGGCCGAGCAATTCAAAACCCTGCACAAGATCAAGTAAGCTGCAATCCGGCACGAGGACGCCGGCCGTGCGCGAGCACGGCTGGCGTTAGCGCGCCCGTTACAAGAAAGTTCGTGCCACAAACGATGCGGTGAATCATGGAAAAAATCGAAGCCAATATCACGAAAGCAGGCGGTTACACGGGTACCCGCATGTCGAAGGACAAGCTGTTCAAGCATGTCATGACCTTTGGCGGTCTCAGCGTGATCATCGCGATCAGCCTGATCTTTGTTTACCTCGCCAGCGTGGTGGTGCCGATGTTCATGCCCGCCACGATGGAACCGTTGGTACGCCACACCATGCCGGGGGCCACCGCCGAAACCACCGTGCACCTCACCGCTGAAGAACAAGCCGAAATCGGCGTGCGCTTCACGGCAGAAGGCGGCGTCTCCTTCTTCAACATCGCCGATGGCCAGTCGCGCGGCGAGGCCCGCCTGGCCCTGCCCGCCGGCGCCAAAATCAGCAGCTTCGCCGCCGGCGATCTGGCGCAGAAAGCCGTCGCCTATGGCCTGGCCGATGGCCGGATGATCGTTACCGAACAGGGTTTCAAGGTCACCTTTCTGCAAGATACTCAAGACAGCAGCAAAGACATTCGCACCATTGCGCCCAGTCTGTCCTATCCCCTCGGAGAAGCACCGCTGCTCATCGATGATGCCGGTCAGGCGCTCAGCAAGCTGACGGTACAGCACCGCGGCAGCGAAACGACTGCCGTCGCACTGACAGCAGACCAGCGGCTGGTGATGGCCGCCTTCGAGAGTCGTGAGAACATGATCACCGGTGAGGTCACCACCGAGCGGTCCTCCATCGAACTGCCGATGGTCGAAGGCGAAATCCGGCAACTTATGCTGGAGGTCAAGCAGCGCGACCTGTATGTCCTGCACGGCGAGCGTTTCGTCAGCCACTACGACGTGATGAACAAGCGCGAGCCGAAACTGGTGCAAACCGTGGCCGTCGTGCCCGAGGGCCAGACGGCCACGGCCTTGACGATCCTGTCCGGCGGCTTTTCGCTGATCGTCGGCAGCAATACCGGCGCAATCGCTCAATGGTTTCTGGTGCGCGACGACAACAATGTCAATCATCTGACCCACATCCGCACCTTGAAACCGATGGGGCACGCCATTGCCACCCTAGCGCCAGAACACTACCGCAAGGGTTTTCTCGCCGGCGACATCGCGGGCAACATCGGCCTTTACTACGCCACCTCGAATCGCCAAATGCTGATCCGTGCCACCGGCAGCGATCCGGTGCTCGCGGTTGGCATCGCCCCGCGCGCCAACGCCATCCTGGTGCAAACCGGCAACGCGGCGGTGCAGACGGCAAAAGTCGACAACGACTATCCGGAGGTATCGTTCTCCTCGCTGTGGCAGAAAGTCTGGTATGAGAGCTACCAGGAGCCGGAATATAACTGGCAGTCCTCGGCCGCCACCTCGGATTTCGAACCCAAGCTGAGTATCGCGCCGCTGACTTTCGGCACCTTGAAGGCCGCCTTCTACGCCATGCTGGTAGCCGTGCCGCTGGCGGTGATGGGCGCCATCTTCGCCGCCTATTTCATGTCGCCGAAGATGCGCAGCGTGGTCAAGCCCTCCATCGAAATCATGGAGGCCTTGCCGACCGTCATTCTCGGCTTCCTCGCCGGCCTTTGGCTGGCGCCCTTCGTCGACAACAACCTGGCCGGCACCTTCGTGGCCATCTTCCTGTTGCCGTTCAGCTTCGTCATCACCGCCGGGATCTGGCACAAGCTGCCGGAGCAGATCACCCGGCGCGTCGGCCCCGGCTGGGAAGCCGCGTTGCTGATTCCGGTCATCATCCTGGTCATCTGGGCGTCGATTTCGATCGGCCATCCGATCGAGGCCGCCTTCTTCGGCGGCGACATGCCGCACTGGGTCACCAACGAGCTCGGCTGGACCTACGAGCAACGCAACGCGCTGGTGGTTGGCATCGCGATGGGCTTTGCCGTCATCCCGACCATCTTCTCGATCGCCGAGGATGCCGTCTTCAGCGTGCCCAAGCACCTGACCACCGGCTCGCTGGCGCTCGGCGCCACCCCCTGGCAGACCCTGTTCTACGTGGTGCTTCTTACCGCCAGCCCCGGCATCTTTTCGGCGATCATGGTCGGCATGGGTCGCGCCGTCGGCGAAACCATGATCGTGCTGATGGCGACCGGCAACACCGCCGTGATGGATATGTCGATCTTCACCGGTTTCCGCACCCTGTCGGCCAACATCGGCGTCGAAATGCCGGAGGCGGCGGTGGGCACCGTGCATTACCGCCTGCTGTTCTTCTCGGCGCTGGTGCTGTTCGCCTTCACCTTCGTCGTCAATACGATCGCGGAACTGGTGCGCCAGAACCTGCGCGAAAAATACAGCTCACTGTAAGGACTCACGATCATGCGTAAATGGTTCAAGGATGGCAACCCGTGGATCTGGATGACCGGCGGTGCCGTCGCCCTGTCGCTGGTGATGGTCTACGCCGTGGTCTGGATGACGGCGGCACAGGGCCTGGTGCATTGGTGGCCGAAGCCGGTGGCAGAAACCACCTTCACCGAGCGGGACGGGAAAAATATCCGCCTGATCGGCGAAGTGCGCAAACGCGAAGAGGTCTCGGTGATTCGCCTGCGCGAATCCGGCTATACGCTGGACACGCAGGACAAATTCACCCACCGCTACCTGATCAAGCAGGGCAACCGCGACATTACCGGTATCGACTTCAAGTGGTATCCCGGCCCGCTGCTCGGCGAATTCACCTACCCGCAGAACCTGATCGCGGTCGAGCGCCGCGAATGGGGCCACTTATACGGCCACCTCAAGGCAGTCAAGGAAAACGGCACGGTCGTCGCCGAGGGCGAGGCGGCTTGGCCGGCATTGCAGGAGCGCCTCGCGCGTTCGAACGCGCTTTTCAAGGAAATTCTCCGCATCGAGAAAAAGGACATCGGCAAGGTCAACTACGCTATGGAGCGCCTGCGCCTCAAGGAGCGCAAGCTGGCGTTGCAAAACAAGCTGAGCGCGGCGGACAGTACAGAATTCGCGCAGCAGCGCGAGCAACTGGCCGGCGAGTTCTCCGTACTGCAAGAGCGCATCGAAAAGCTGCGCGGCGAGATTGCGCGCGATAGCCTCGTCGCCGAGGTGATGGAAGGTCAGCAAGTCGACGTGCCGCTTGCCAAGATTGCCGATGCGATCATGCCCAACGACATGAGCGTGCTGCAAAAGACCAGCCACTATCTCACCAAGTTCGTCGAATTCATCTTCGACGACCCGCGCGAAGCCAACACCGAGGGCGGCATCTTCCCGGCCATCTTCGGCACCGTGTTGATGGTGTTGCTGATGGCCGTGATGGTCACGCCGCTCGGCATCATGGCAGCGATCTATATGCGCGAATACGCCAAGCCGGGGCCGCTGATCCGCATTATCCGCATCTCGGTGAACAACCTGGCCGGCGTGCCCTCGATCGTCTACGGCGTGTTCGGCCTTGGCTTCTTCGTCTACTTCCTTGGCCACAACATCGACCAGTTGTTCTATGCGGAATCCCTGCCGGCGCCGGTGTTCGGTAGTCCCGGCATCCTCTGGGCTTCCTTGACGCTGGCCATCCTGACCTTGCCCGTGGTCATCGTTGCCACTGAAGAGGGGCTCTCACGGGTACCAAGCACCATTCGCGAGGGCAGTCTGGCGCTGGGCGCGACCAAGGCCGAGACCCTGTGGCGCACGGTCCTGCCGATTGCCAGCCCGGCCATGATGACCGGGCTGATCCTGGCCGTGGCGCGTGCCGCGGGCGAGGTGGCGCCGCTGATGCTCGTGGGCGTGGTCAAACTTGCACCAAGTCTGCCGCTGGATGGTAATTTTCCCTTCCTGCATCTTGAGCGCAAGTTCATGCACCTGGGCTTCCATATCTACGACGTCGGCTTCCAGAGCCCCAACGTCGAAGCCGCACGGCCGCTGGTGTATGCCACCGCCCTGCTGCTGGTCATCATCATCGTCGTGCTGAACCTGTTCGCTATCCGCCTGCGCAACCGCATGCGCGAGCGGATGAAGGGCCTTGAAGGCGTATGACCCTCTTTATTGCCGTAACTTCCTGCTTGAAGGACCGTAGAAGATGAATGCAAACCCGGAAAAAACCCATACGATGCAAATCGGCGATCTGGGCCGCGCTCCCATGGCACCGACCGAAGACTATGTGCTCAAAGTCGATAACCTGAAACTCTTCTATGGCGAGGCCAAGGCACTCAACGGCATCAACATGCTGATTCCGCGGAATCGCGTCACGGCCTTCATCGGACCGAGCGGGTGCGGAAAATCCACCCTGCTGCGCTGCTTCAATCGCATGAATGATCTGGTGGATATCTGTCGTATCGACGGCAAGATACTGTTCGACAGCAAGAACATCTACGACAATGATGTGAATGTGGCACTGCTGCGGCGTCGGGTCGGCATGGTGTTCCAGAAGCCGAATCCGTTTCCCAAGTCGATCTATGAGAACGTAGCTTATGGCTTGCGCATCATGGGTGTCAATGACAAGGCCGAACTTGATGTGGCGGTCGAAAAGTCACTGCGCGCAGCCGCTTTGTGGAACGAGGTCAAGGATCGCCTGCAAGAAAGTGGCATGAGCCTCTCCGGCGGCCAGCAACAGCGCCTGGTGATCGCCCGAGCTATTGCGCTCCAACCCGAAGTGCTGCTGCTGGACGAGCCGGCATCGGCACTCGATCCCATCGCTACATCGAAAATCGAAGATCTGGTGGATGAACTCAAGGGCGAATACACGATCATCATCGTGACCCACAACATGCAGCAGGCGGCACGGGTGTCCGACTACACCGCCTTCATGTACATGGGCGACCTGATCGAGTTCGGTGCGACCGACGATCTGTTCATTAACCCGAAGGAAACCCGTACCAACGACTACATCACCGGCCGCTTCGGTTGATATGGGTGGCGGGCGCCGTCCCGCCAGCGCCGACTTTTGCGTGTGCAAGCTTAGGGAATCCCTTGGCACCGATGTTGATGGCCGTGTAGCCGCCGATCACGCTGGCCATGATCAGCAGAAAGCGGCCCCGCCGCGCGCCCAGGCGTAGAAAGTTAAATAAGACCGAGGCGAATAACGGGGTTATTTCCGACTACGCTGGAATGGCACCGCAAATGGCGGGCATTCCAGGATCTTCTCCAAGCGTTCAGCCAGGCATGAAATGCCGTGCGTAGCGCGGGGTGAGGCGCGACATCGGCAGCAGCAACGGCAGGTCGGCGGTATTGAAGTCGGCGTCCCAGGCTGGTTCGCCGCAGACCCAGGCGCCAGCGCGCAGGTAGCCCTTGAGCAGCGGCGGGATGGCGGCGGCGCGGCCGGTGGCCAGACGCTCGAAGGGCAGGGGCTCGCGCGGGAAAACCCGGTACTCGAGCGGCGCGAGGTGCGTGTTCTGCAATTGCACGAACAGGTTGGCGGCGTTGTGGCCGCCGTCGGCCATGCTGATCGAGGCGCAACCGATCAGATGGCGATAGCCGTGACGCGCCATGAACTCGGCCAGCCTGCTCCACAGCAGGGCGATTACCGTGCCATTGCGGTAGTCGGGATGAATGCAGGAACGGCCGACCTCAAGCATGCCATCCCGCAGGTAGCGCAGGCGGGTGAGATCGAATTCGGTTTCGCTGTAATAGTTACCGACCCGGTTGGCGGCCTCGGGCGTCAGGATGCGGTAGGTGCCGACGACCCTGCCGGCTCCGGCGTTCGATGTGTCGCGGACGATCAGATGTTCGCAATACGGATCGTAGATGTCGGCATCGACGCCGGGGACGCGCGTTTGAATCCTGGCGCCGAGCTCCTCGACAAAAACGCGGTAACGCAGGCACTGGGCCTCCTTGACCTCGTGCGCATTGAGCGCCAGGCCGACCGAATAGTGTTGATGATGATGGATGTCGTGGGTGCGCCATTCCTGAGTGTGCAGCATGCTCTTCTCCTTGTCGTGGGGTATGACGGCATTGTCGGAAGCGTTGGTTACAAGGGTTTTGCAGAATGATTAAGATGATGTGAATCAAGCAGGGCGGCAGGCGCTTGTTCAGGGAACGCCCCCTGTGGCTCCTTGGATGAAGCGATCACCGCCTGGAACAGGGGTAGCTGCGCCGGTGCGGAGTGATGAATCAGTTCCATGCGGCCGTCGAGATGCTCGACGATGGCCGTGCAACTGTCGACCCAGTCGCCGCAGTTGAGGTAGGTCATGCCGTCGGCCTCGCGGATGGTCGCACTGTGGATGTGACCGCAGATCACGCCATCGACGCCACGTTCGCGCGCGGCACGGATCACCGAGTCCTCGAAGTCGAAAATGAAGCTCACCGCTGTCTTGACCTTGCGCTTGGCATAACCGGCGAGTGACCAGTAGCCGGGGCGATTGAGGCGGCGCCGCAGCCACGACAGCCAGGCATTGATCCGCACCAGCCCGTTGTAGGCGATGTCGCCGAGCAGCGCCACCCAGCGATGATGGCGCGTCACCTGGTCGAACTCGTCGCCGTGGATCAGCAGATAACGCCGGCCGTCGGCGGCGGTGTGGATATATTCGTTCACCACCTGGATGCCGCCGAAATTCATGTCGATGTATTCGCGCAGCGCCTCGTCGTGGTTGCCCGGGATGAGGAATATCTGCTCGCCATGGCGGGCGCGGCGCAGCAGTTTTTGCACCACGGTGTTCTGCGCCGCCGACCATTGGATGCCGCGATTCATGACCCAGAAATCGACGATGTCGCCGACCAGGAACAGGTATTCGGCCTCGTGGTCGCGCAGGAAGTCGAGCAGGCTCTCGGCCTGGCAGCCGCGCGTGCCGAGGTGGATGTCAGAAAGGAAGATGGCGCGGACTCTCCGGGCCATGGTTCACGTTAGCAAGAGGCTAGTCCGGGGCAATGGGAAACAACTCCTTGGCCCGTTGCCGTCGGGCATGCGTCAACACGAGATTTTCAAGCACGTCGGCGAAGCTGTCGTGGATCGTGTTCCAGTCGAGGCTGGCCACGCGCGCCGGAGCACGCAAGCGCAGGCGGGCAAGCCGTCCCGGGTCGGCGGCGAGCGCACTGGCCGCACGAATGAAAGACTGCTCGTCGCCGGGGCGCACCAGCAGTCCGTTACGGCCGTCATCGATCAATTCAAGGGCGGCGGCGCTGGCAAAGGCGACGACGCCGAGCCCGCTGGCCATGGCCTCGAGCGTGACGTTGCCGTAGGTCTCGGTGAGGCTGGGGAGCAGGAAGATGTCGGTCGAGGCATAGTGCGCGGCGAGATCTTCGCCGTGGCGCATGCCGGCGAAGATATGCTCGGGGTGCCGTGCCGCCAGCGCCGACTTTTGCGGGCCGTCACCGACGAACAGCAGCCGTGAATTCGGATATGTCCGGTGCAGTTCGTCGAAGGCGGCGACCGCGAGCATCAGGTTCTTCTCGGCTGCCAGCCGGCCGACGATGGCGACGACCAGCGTGGCGGCGTCCGCGCCCCATTGCTGACGCAATTCCGTGGAGCGGCGCCGCGGATTGAAAAGCTGGGTGTCGACGCCGCGCGCCATCACCAGCAAATTCCGAAAGTCGGCGCTGGCGAGACGGCGTGCGATCTGCTGCGTCGGTACCAGCGTGACCTGGCTGCGGTTGTGGAAGCGGCGCAGGTAGCGCTCGATGCTGCCACGTAGCCAGCCGATGCCGTAGTGGCTGCTGTAGGCGTCGAAATTGGTATGGAAGCTCGAACTGACCGGCAGGTCGAGCCGCCGCGCCGCGGTCAGCGCCGACCAGCCCAGCGGTCCTTCGGTGGCGACATGGACGATATCCGGTCGCTGTTCGCGCCAGGCTTTGCGCAACGCGCCGTGGGCCGGCAGGCCGAAGCGCAGGCCGGGATAGCGTGGTAGCGGCAGACTGCCCACCAGCAGTTCGCGCAAGTCGGCCGTCAGCGCCGGCTGTTCCCCACGTTGCTGGCGCGGCCGCACCAGTTGCAACTGGTGGCCGCGCTGGCGCAGGCCGTCGGCGAGCCGCCCCAGCGTCAGGGCGACGCCGTTGACTTCGGGCGGGTAGGTTTCGGTGACCAGGGCGACGCGCATGATCGCGCATGTTGCGGGCGCCGTGCGACACGACGATGACGGCGAGATTACAGTTTTATTAACCCATCAGGGCGCGGCGCGCCGACGGCGTGGGCGATGGTGCGGTGCGCGTGGGCGGCGAGGTGGCGTCGGTCGGCAAGCGGGTGGTGATCGGTGATGTGTGCCCGAATCGGCGGCAGTACCTCGATCCGCGCCACCAGGCGGTTGGCGCTAACGATGGCGCGCAAGGCTTGCCACAGCGTGATGGCATCGACATAGGCCGGCGCCGCGCTGCGCCGACCGTTGCCGTCGGTGTAGCGCAGCGCCAGCGGCGTGACCGGCGCGCCGGCGTCGATGGCGGCCTGGAACAGCGCGCCGTGGAAGGGCAGCACGCGGTCGCCGCGGGTCGTCGTGCCCTCGGGGAACACCGCCACGCGCCGGTCGGTGCGCAACTGCTCGACGAGCTTGGTACGGGCGTGTTGCACTGCGCTGCGGCTGCCGCGTTCGAGAAAAATCGTGTCGGTCTGCGTCGCGAGCCAGCCGATCAGCGGCCAGCGTCTCACCTCGTCCTTGGCGACGAAGGCGGCGGGTGCCACCGCGTTGATGACGTAAATGTCGAGAAAGGAGATATGGTTGGCGACGAGCAGGCCTGCGGCTGCCGCACCAGTAACCTGCAATTCGACACCGAGGCATTCCAGCAACTGCCGTGACCAGCGCTGTTTGAGCCACAGCCGGCGTGCCGACGAAACCCACGGGTGCACGCAGGCGACGGTGCTCAGGCCGGCGAGCAGATGCAGGGCGAGGCGTGTCAGCCGCAAACCCGCGCGGAGCGCGGTCAGCATGTTTATTTGAGTTTCGGCAGGCGCAGCTTCCGCACTGCCTTCAGATGTGCGGGCACCGCGGCGAGCAGCGCGGCGTGGCGCGGCGCATGCCAGCCGCCGATCAGCGCCACCGCCTCGCGCAGCTTGGCGTCGGTACCGGCTAAGGTCATCAGCACCATTCCGGCGTTGGCCAAGTCGTTGATCTGGCCAAGTTTGTCCTGCAGCGTTGCCAGCCGTTTCGCCGCCGTCGCGAAAGAACGCTGGGGCAGCAAGGGGCCGAAGAACTCGAGTGCGTAGCGCAGGCGCTTTATGGTGATGCGCAGGGCATGCAGGGAAGATGGATTGTCAATGTTGGCGAGTTCCGCAAGTAGGTGGGTGCGCTGTTGCAACTTGCGCAGGCGGCGCTGGGCGAAATCGCGCAGCGTGACGGCGGAATCCCCCTCCGCCGTCGCCACCTGCGCGGCCAGGACCTTACCGTGCAGTTCTGCTGCCACCAGCAACAATAGGCGGCCATACCCGGGGTGAGTGAGGTAGTCGGCGGTTTTTTCGCGCGTGGCGTAAAGCTGGTCGGTGAGCATGTCGGCCAGCGTCGAGATGCGCGGGTCATTGGCGAGCGAGGCGCTGACCGGACCGACGATCTCGGCCAGCAGCACATCGAGATCGCGGGTGCGGCCGAGCACGGCCATCAACTCGTGCAGCGGCGGCATGAACTGCGCAGCGAAATCATCTGGCAGTAGCGGCGCGAAAAGGCGCAGGGCCGCGCGTAGCCGCCGCGTCGCCACGCGCATCTGATGCACATATTCCGGATCGTCCCCGCGCAGGGCACCGGCGTGGTTGTGGTGCAGGTGCGCCAGGCAATTCAGGGTAATGGCGCGAAACGCGGCCAGGGGATGGGCATCCGCGGCGATGGGCACGGCGCCGGCGCGCACTGGCGCGGGGCGGATGTCGTGAGCCAGACGGTAGCCGCGCTCGGTTTTGGACACGAGTTCCGGCGTCAGCGGAATGCGCGCGGCGAGGTCGAGCGCCACTGCGTAGAGCTGCGCCCTCGACCCGCACACCAGTTCGATCTCGACCTCGGATATCGGCGCCCGGCGGCCGTTCGCTGCGATCCAGCCACGGTCTAGCATCATCCGCACCGTGGTACCGGGCGCCGGTTGCAACTGCCAGGTGACGCGGCGAAAGTTCGTTTCGAACAGGGCGGCGAGGCCCTGCGTCACCCTGGGCTTTTCCAGCACGCAGCGTACCGCCTCGGCGTCGACGAAGGAGAAATCGAAGCGGTTCAGGTAGGGCGCTTCCCATTCGGAGCGCGTGGTTAGGCCACCTGCCGCACCGGCATCGTGCTTGACCGTCTGCACCCAGCCGGCACCCTGCTTGCGCAGGCGCAGGATGATGCCTTGTTTGTGCAGCGTCCAGTGCCGGGTATCGTAATAAACACTGACCAGCGCTGCGCCGTGCCGGCTGATGGCGCGGCGCGGAAGCGGGTGGCGCATGAACTGGGCTTGCGCCGCTTCGGGAAGGTTGAGCTTGAGGGCGATCTGGATTGCCATGAAATAGCCCGGTTATGGGAATGGGATTGCGAAGATTGTATGTCGCAGCCCCGCGATAAATTATTACAGTGTGATGACAGCGCTGCCATGAAAAGTCGGCGCTGGCGGGACGGCGTGCGACATAATGCTGCGTCGCAGCAACTTTTTTCAAGCAACGGAGTCCACCGGTCATGGATGATCATTGGAAAGACGATGTCTATCGCAAGCGCGCCGAACTGGCGCGGCGGCTGCACGAACCGATGGCGCGGCTGGCCAGGCTGTGCGCCGCCGTCTGGGGCGACCGTCAGCGCCTGAACGACCTGCTCGCCGCCGGCTGCGGCGGCATTCCCCATGCTGTTTCGCTCTACGCGCTCGACAGCGCCGGCGTGCAGATCAGCGACAACGTCGACGCCGAGCAAGTCACCTCCGGCCATTTCGGCCGCGACCGCTCGCAGCGCCCCTATATGAAGGAACCGCTGCCACCGTGGGGTTTCCTGCTCTCCGAGGCTTATATCAGCCTGACGGGGCGGCCCTCGTTGACAGCGCTCCATATCGTGCGCGCTGGCGAGACGGAAATCGGCTTTCTCGGCGCCGACTTCGACTTGCGCGATCTGCCGGTCGCCGCCGTATTGAGCGAGGAGTCGCGCGAGTGGCGGCAGGTCAAGGGTGATCCGTCGATCCGCAGCGGTGTCTTTCTGCAGCAGCGGGTGGAGAGCCAGATGGACCGCGACATCATTCAGGCGCAGGCCATCCTCGAAAATCTCATCACCGAACGCGGCATGTTCCAGGTGGTGATCCATTTTTCCAGCAGTCGCGCCACCGGCTGGTTCATTGACGATCCGTTTCGCTACCACATCTTCGACCAGGAGGCGCTGGCTGATCCTGACGTCTGCCTGCTTTATTCGCCCCAGCCGTGGCCGGCGGATGCGCTGATACCGCCCGAGAGCGTGAAGCCCATGCTCGACGCCATGCGCGAACTGCGCCTGGCCGACCAGACCATTTACCTGCGCTCGGCCTCGATCAACATCTTCAACGGCATGGTCAGCCTCACTTTTTCCTGCGATGGCACGCACTACATGAGTTGCGACGAATTTCTCAATCGCCAGGGCAATTTCTGGTCGGCCATCGGCGGCCCGGCGTGACCCGTTGCCAGGCTAGCCAAATAGCACCAGCCCCCATACCGCGATGACGTTGACGAGGGCAATCAACACCGCCGCGCTGCCGATGTCCTTGGCGCGCTTGGCCAGTCGATGCTGATCAAACGAGATGCGGTCGACGGCGGCCTCGATGGCGGAGTTGACGAGCTCGACGATCAATACCAGCAGCACGCTTCCGATCATCAGCGCATGGCCACTGCCGCTGGCCGGTAGCCACAGGGCGAGCGGGATCAGTACGACCGCCAGCCAGACCTCCTGGCGGAAGGCGTCCTCGTGGCGATAGGCCGCCCGGAGGCCGGCAACCGAGTAGAACAGGGCGTTCCAGACGCGGGCGAGGCCCGTTTTACCCTTGAACGGGCTCTCGTTGTCGTGGCTGGCCGGGGATGGCTGTTCGGGGGTGGTCATGTGATGGACGCTACCAGCGAGCGATAGAGATCGGCGAGTTGGCGCGCGCGCACCGGCGCGGCCCATTCCAGTGCGTAGTCACGCCCCTCTGCCGCCAGCGTGTCGAGTTGATAGCGATTGCTGATGAGTGCCACCAGGCCGTTGCCGAAGGCGACGGGGTCGTTGGGTGCGATGACGGCGCCGCGCTCTGCGTCCAGGATGTCGCGAGTGCCCATTTCGGCCAGGGCAAATACGGGCAGACCGGCCGCCAGCGCTTCGAGCAGCACCAGGCCCTGGGTCTCGGTGCGCGAGGCGAAGGCAAAGACATCGGCTGCCGCATAGCAGTCCGGCAGTTCCTGAACGCGGTCGAGATAGCCGACGAAGCGGATGCTGCTACTCAAGCCGGCCTGTTCGGACTGGCGGAGCAGGGCGGGCAGGGCGGGGCCCTCGCCGGCAATCACCAGCAGCAGATCGGGCCGCTGGCGCACGGCGGCGGCCATGGCCTCGATGAGAAAGTCGATGTTTTTTTCGTGGGCGACGCGGCCGACGAACAGGGCCACGGGGCGGTCGGCGGCGATGCCGTGGCGGGAACGGAACAGCGCGCCGTTGCCGATGGCGAAATTGCGCACCGGGATGCCGGTGGGCAGCACGTGCAGAGGCGCCTTCACGCCGTAACCGGTCAGCGTTTCGTGCATGGCGGAGGAGGGCACCACCACGGCGTCGAGTCCGTTGCACTGGCTGGTGGCGATGCGGCGCGCCGCGGCCTTGAGCCACGGGCGCGGCAGCGCCGGCAGGTAATGGGCGATGTATTCCTCGAAATGGGTGTGGTAGGTGGCCAGCACCGGCACCTGGTGGCGGTGCGCGGTGCGCAGGCCGGCGTAGTGGGCGGCGAAGGGCGTCTGCACATGGACCAGATCGAGGCCCTCGGTGGCGAGGCGCTCCGCGGTGTGATTGAGCGGCCGCCAGTGCATCAGCCGATCCTCGGGGTCGAAGGGCACACGGCGGGAGGGTACGCGCCAGGTGGCCGGGGCGTTGTGGCGTTCTGGATAGTCGGGCGCGATCAGCCGCACCTGGATGCCCTCGGCGGCAAGGTCGGCGCGAAAGGTTTCGATCGAGGTCGAAACGCCGTTGATGCGCGGAAAATACACGTCCGAGATCATCAGGACGCGCAGGAAACGGGAGGGAATTGATTGGGTGTTCATCCTCCGCACAATGCTCGTCGATGATTGCATTGGTATGACACGGGGACACGAGTGACCCGTGGCGGCGAATTGTCGTGTTTTGTCACACCGGCGTAACCACATCACGGGGCGCTTTCAGGGCTAGAGCATGAAAAGTCGTT
>DDXB01000067.1:0-4829 GCA_002347405.1 Rhodocyclaceae bacterium UBA2271
CTGCCGCAGAACGCCTATTTTCCCGAACTGGTCGAGGCCAGGCTGCTGTTCAACAACGACTTCCTGAAGACCGCAAAAATGGTGCGCGACCGCTGCATCACCGATGCGAAATATGCCAACTCGATTCGCTGGCAGCCTGCTTTCAAGCAGTTGATCTACCGCAATGACGAGGGCCGGCTGATTGTCACCATCAGCCAGAATTCCATCGGCAATGCAATCACGGAACTGCTGGGAGTTGTCGTCAAACGTGTTCCCGACGCAACCGCCTATGAAAAGGCCGAACCGGCGTTGATCGAAAAACTGCTGGAAGTACGCCGTCGCCTGATCGAAGCCGACCTTGGCAGCGGCATCGCCACCCCCGATTGGAACGCAACGGGAGTGGCGTAGCAGCTGACCTGATCAGGCCTCGGCCGCCGCTGCGTCGTCGCTGGGTGCGGCGCCCGGCTTGTCGTCGTCCACCGGCGGCTTGATGGGGGTCGCAACCGGCTTGGGCGGACGCGGCGGCTTGCCTTCCATGATGTCGTTGATCTGGTCCGCATCGATGGTTTCCAGTTCAAGCAGCGCGGCGGTCATGGCCTCGACCTTGTCGCGGTTTTCTTCCAATAGACGGCGCGCCAGGCCATATTGCTCGTCGATGATGCGGCGAATCTCCGCGTCGACCGTCTGCAACGAAGCTTCGGACATGTTCTTGTGCGTGGTGACCGAACGGCCAAGGAATACTTCGCCCTCCTCCTCGCCATACACCATCGGGCCAAGCTTGTCGGACATGCCCCACTGCGTCACCATGCGGCGCGCCAGATCGGTGGCGCGCTGGAAGTCGTTGGACGCGCCGGTGGTCATCTGGTGCATGAACAGCTCTTCGGCAATGCGGCCGCCAAACAGCACGGTGATGGTATTCAGCAGGCGTTCGCGGTCCTGGCTGTAGCGATCCTCGGTCGGCAACTGCATGGTCACGCCCAGCGCACGGCCGCGCGGGATGATCGTCACCTTGTGCACCGGATCGGTCTTCGGCAGCAGCCTGGCAACGACGGCATGGCCGGACTCATGGTAGGCGGTGTTCCTGCGCTCTTCCTCGGGCATGACCATCGAACGACGCTCGGCGCCCATCATGATCTTGTCCTTGGCACGCTCGAAGTCATCCATGTCCACCAGCCGCTTGTTGGCGCGCGCGGCGAACAGCGCCGCCTCGTTCACCAGGTTGGCGAGATCGGCGCCGGAAAAACCGGGGCAGCCGCGAGCCAGTATGGAAGCATCGACGTCGGGTGCCAGTGGCACCTTGCGCATGTGAACTTTCAAAATTTGCTCGCGGCCGCGAATGTCGGGCAGCGGCACGACGACCTGACGGTCGAAGCGGCCCGGCCGCAATAGCGCGGGATCGAGAACGTCAGGACGGTTGGTTGCGGCGATCACGATGACGCCGACGCTGGCCTCGAAGCCATCCATCTCGACCAGCAAGGCATTCAGCGTCTGTTCGCGCTCGTCGTTGCCGCCGCCAAGGCCGGCACCGCGCTGGCGGCCGACGGCGTCGATCTCGTCGATGAAGATGATGCAGGGAGCGGACTTCTTGGCCTGCTCGAACATGTCGCGCACGCGCGCCGCGCCGACGCCGACGAACATTTCGACGAAGTCGGAACCGGAAATCGAGAAGAACGGCACCTTGGCCTCGCCGGCGATGGCGCGCGCCAACAATGTCTTGCCGGTGCCGGGGCTACCGACCATCAGCGCACCACGCGGAATGCGGCCGCCGAGCTTCTGGAACTTGGTGGGATCACGCAGAAAATCGACAAACTCCGACACTTCTTCCTTCGCTTCATCGCAACCCGCGACATCGGCGAAGGTCACCTGATTGGTGTTTTCGTCCATCATGCGCGCCTTGCTCTTGCCGAACGAGAAAGCACCGCCCTTGCCACCACCCTGCATCTGGCGCATGAAGAAGATCCACACGCCGATCAGCAGCAGCATCGGGAACCACGAGACAAAGATGCTCGCCAGGAAGGATTGCTCCTCTTCGGGCTTGGCCACGATCTGGACGTTGTATTTGAGCAGATCGGAAACCATCCACAGGTCGGGCGGCGCATAGGAGGTGACTTTCTTGCCATCCTGCGTCGTCGCCTCAAGCGTCCGCCCCTGAATCAGGACCTTGGCGATGCGCCCCTCCCGCACTTCGTCGAGGAAAGCCGAGTACTCAAGGATGTTCTGGGTCGGTTGGCGGGTATTGAACTGGTTGAACACAGTCATCAACACAACGCCGACCACCAACCAGATGGCCATGCTCCTGAGAAAATTATTGTTCAAGTTGATACCTCTCTTTGGTTCGGGCGCGGCACCGGCAATGCATGCCGACACCTTCGCGAAAACTGCATCCTTCCCCGTGTGGGGTTATCAGGGGTTCATTCTATGGTGCTTCGACTTTAGTCGCAAATCACGACCGGCCATCGATCAAGCTACTTTTTCTGCTTTGCCAGCAAATACAATTCGGCACTACGATCCCGCGATGCCGCCGGTTTGCGGGTTGTCAAGCTTACAAAACCCTCCTGCAGGGCCTTGCGCAATTCCATGAAGCCGGCACCCTGAAATACTTTGACCAGCAAAGCCCCGCCAGGTTTCAGGTGATCACGCGCAAAATCCAGCGTCAGTTCGGCCAGCAACATCACCTGCGCGCCATCCGTCGCCGCGATACCCGTCATATTGGGTGCCATGTCCGACAATACAAGGTCAACCTGCCGTCCTGCCAGCGCCGACTTTAGCTGTTCGAGCACCGCTTCCTCGCGAAAATCGCCCTGGATGAAATCCACGCCAGCCAGTGGATCCATTACCAGCAGGTCAAGGGCTATCAGGCGCCCACCCGGCTGGACGCGCTTCACGGCATATTGGGACCAACTCCCCGGCGTGGCGCCCAGATCGACGACCGTCATGCCGGGCTTCAGCAGATGGTCCTTCTCGTCGATTTCCTTGAGTTTGAACACGGCGCGCGAGCGCCAGCCCTCTTTCCTGGCCTGCTGGACATAGGGGTCGTGGACGTGCTGCTGCATCCAAACCTTGCTCTTTTTTTGCTGCTTCGTTGACCAGCTCACAGGTAGAATCCGACCATGATTGAATTAACTCCCATTGAGCGTCGCGCGCTGCGCGCCACCGCCCACCCTCTCCAGCCCGTCGTCGCCATCAGCACGCATGGTCTCACAGCCGCCGTGCTGAAAGAGATCGATGTATCCCTGAAAGCGCACGAACTCATCAAGGTCAAGCTGCACGGCATCGAGCGCGACGACAGACCCGCGCTGCTCGCCGCCATTTGCACCGAGTTGAATTGCGCGCCGGTGCAGCAGATCGGCAACATCCTCGTGCTGTGGCGCGAGAATCCGGAGAAGGCCGCCCCCGCCGCGCCCAGGCCGCGCCGCAAGGCACCGCCGAAGACGAAAAAGCAGGCTGCCGCCGCGCTGGAAAGAAAGGCGCGCAAGAAATAATCAGGCGGCTGGCGCGTCGTGCCCGCTATCGCCGAAAACCATTTGCTTCACCCGGTGCAGTTCGTCGCGTGCCGCCGCCGCCTGCTCGAACTCCAGATTTTTCGCGTGATCCTGCATGGTTTTTTCCAGCCGCTTGATCTCGCGCGCCAGCGCCTTCTCGCTCATCGCCTCGTATTTCGCCGCTTCCTGCGCGACCTTCAGTTCGCGTTGGAGATTTTCGGTGTCGTAGACCCCGTCGATGATGTCCTTGATGCGCTTTTTCACGCCCACCGGGGTGATGCCGTGCTCGGTGTTGTAGCGTAGCTGCTTCTCGCGGCGGCGTTCGGTCTCGGCGATCGCGCGCTGCATCGAGGCCGTGATCTTGTCGCCGTACAGGATCGCCGCCCCGTTGATGTGGCGCGCGGCGCGGCCGATGGTCTGGATCAGCGCGCGTTCCGAGCGTAAAAAGCCCTCCTTGTCGGCGTCGAGAATCGCCACCAGCGACACCTCGGGTATGTCCAGCCCTTCGCGCAACAGGTTGATGCCGACCAGCACGTCGAACAGCCCCAGCCGCAGGTCGCGGATGATCTCGACCCGTTCGACGGTGTCGATGTCCGAGTGCAGGTAACGCACCTTGATACCGTTGTCGGCAAGAAACTCGGTCAGTTGCTCGGACAGGCGCTTGGTCAGCGTGGTGACCAGCACACGCTCCTCCACGGCCACGCGCCGCTTGATTTCACTCAGCAAATCATCGACCTGTGTCGCCGCCGGCCGCACCTCCAGCGCCGGATCGACCAGCCCGGTCGGCCGCACCAGCTGCTCGACGACCTGGCCCTGGTGTTCGTGTTCGTAGTTGGCCGGTGTCGCCGAAACGAATACCGTCTGCGGCATCAGCCGCTCGAATTCCTCGAACTTGAGCGGCCGGTTATCGAGAGCCGAAGGCAGGCGGAAGCCGTAATTGACCAGGTTTTCCTTGCGCGAACGGTCGCCCTTGTACATGCCGCCGACCTGCGAGATCGTCACATGCGACTCGTCGATGAACATGATCGCGTCCGGCGGCAGGTAGTCGTACAGCGTCGGCGGCGGTTCGCCCGGCTGGCGGCCGGACAGATGCCGCGAGTAGTTCTCGATGCCCTTGCAGAAGCCCAGTTGGGCGAGCATTTCGAGGTCGAAACGGGTGCGCTGCTCGATGCGCTGGCACTCCACCAGCTTCTGCTCCTGCTGAAAAAACTCGATGCGGTCGCGGAGTTCCTGCTTGATCTTCTCGACGGCCTGCAAGACGGTGGCGCGCGGCGTGACATAGTGGCTCGACGGAAACACGGTGAAGCGTCCCAGCCGCTGCTTGGTATGCCCGGTGAGCGGATCGAACAGCGTCAGCGTCTCGACCTC
>DDXB01000067.1:4840-42840 GCA_002347405.1 Rhodocyclaceae bacterium UBA2271
ATGTCGATCACGTCGCCGCGCACGCGAAAGGCGCCGCGATCAAAATCGATTTCATTGCGCTCGTACTGCATCTCGGTCAGCCGCCGGATGATCTCGCGCTGGCCGATCTTTTCACCTTCGGAGAGATGCAGGATCATGGCGTGATAATCGACCGGATCGCCAATGCCGTAGATCGCCGACACGCTGCAGACGATCACCACATCGCGCCGTTCCAGCAGGCTTTTCGTCGCCGAGAGGCGCATCTGCTCGATGTGCTCGTTGATCGCCGAGTCCTTCTCGATGAACAGGTCGCGCGAAGGAACGTAAGCCTCGGGCTGGTAGTAGTCGTAATAGGAAACGAAATACTCGACGGCGTTTTCCGGGAAGAATTCGCGGAATTCCGAATACAACTGGGCCGCCAGCGTCTTGTTGTGCGCCAGCACCAGGGCGGGACGCCCCAGCCGCGCGATGACGTTGGCCATCGTGTAGGTCTTGCCAGAACCTGTCACGCCCAGCAGGATCTGAAACGACAGGCCGTCCGCGATGCCCTCCGTCAACAGGCGCACCGCCTCCGGCTGATCGCCGGCCAGCGAAAATGGCTGGTGCAGGCGAAATGGACTGCCGGGGAAGGTCGCTATACTGTTTTCTGCGGATTCAGGCATCGTGCGATGATAACGTTCAATGGGATATTCAATGGCCAATCAAGCAAAAGTCGGCGCTGGCGGCAGTTTGGCGTCCCCCCAGCATAAAGTCGGCGCTGGCGGGACGGCATCAGCCGGGCCCGCCGCCAACAAGGGGACGGCGTCATCATCTGACAAACTCGACAAAATCGTCGCCGAGGCGCGCCGCGCCGCCGAAAAACGCGACCAGGGCTACCGCGAGCAGGCGCTCAAGATCTACCCCTGGGTCTGCGGTCGCTGCGCGCGCACCTTCACCAATGCCAACCTGCGCGAACTCACCGTCCATCACCGCGACCACAACCACGACAACAATCCCCCCAATGGCAGCAACTGGGAACTGCTCTGCCTCTATTGCCACGACAACGAACACCAGCGCCAGCTTGAAGCCCATGGCGGCATAGCCGAAGCCGGCAACCAATCCAGCGCCGCCACCCATTCGCCCTTCGCCAACCTGAAGGCCATGCTGGGCAACAAATCCTGACCAGTGCCGAAATGTCCGAGACCTGCCCCTGCGGACGTCCCCTGCCCTACGCATCCTGCTGCGGTTTATGGCATGGCGGCGCCCCCGCCCCCGATGCCGAAACCCTGATGCGCTCGCGCTACAGCGCCTATGTGCTGGGTCTGGAGGATTATCTGCTGGCCACCTGGCATGCCACGACGCGACCGGCAGACTTGCAGCTCGCCACCACCCCGCCCCCCCGTTGGCTCGGGTTGACAGTCAAGCGGTATGACAGCACCGGCACCGACACGGCAGTCGTCGAATTCATCGCCCGCCACAAAATCGGCGGCCGCGCCGAGCGCCTGCATGAGATCAGCCGCTTCGTGCGTGAAGATGGCCGCTGGTACTACCTCGACGGCGCAGCCTGAAGGCCAAGCCGGAAACGCCCGCCCGAACAACAGCGGGATATTCCAGGAACCTATCGTGTCGCCATCAGTTCGGGCCCGTCATCTGCGACCCTTCCATAGACGACCGGATTTCCCATAGCTCGATAACCAGATCAGAAGGAAACCCGCTCGGATCGAAGTCGTCCGTCTCGCGGGCTTCCAGGCCGACCCTGGCAAACAGTTCCTCGATCGTGCGGGAGGAATAATGCTGCGCCTCGCCGATGGTCTGGTGAAGATAGACTGCCGACGGAAGAATGATGGGAAAACCCATTTCGTATAGCGCGTAGGCCTGATCCCGACAGGCAAGCTGGGTGAGCAGGTCTCCGCCATTTTGCTCGATCCGCCGGCCGTTAAATTCGGCATGCACATCGAACGTGAAGGCGAAATGATCGCGCAAGTAGCCTTCCTTGCTCAGAAAATGACCGACCTGGGCGATCGCCGTCTGCAATGCCTGGAACTGCTCTTCAGTCGCCATGGTCGGCGGCAGCTCCAGCCCCAGATGCTGCTCAAGTTGGCTGAAGAAGCGGCGACCCACGTGCTGGGTGAACAAACGTCGCTCGTTTTCGACTGACTGCCCGGAAGCCTCGCAATGGGCGGCGATCAGCTGGAAAGCGGCGCGCGTGAAAGCATAGGAGAGGGCATCAAATTCACCGGACTGCACCGGCAGGCCCGACTCCCCGGAGATGAAGCCGGCCAATAAGCCAGGCCGCGCTGCGCGACTATAAACAGTCTGCAGATAATCATCCAGATAGCGGACCACCGCATCGTGAGCCCCATCATTGCCCGACAGGGCGCGCCATTCGGGATAGATGGCGTTGGCCATGAAACGAATGAAATCGTTCCCCACAGGCCACCAGCTTGCAAAGTCAGGAAACGGTTTCTCGGCAACAACATCCGCTAGCGTCTTAGCCATCAAATACCCCTGAAGTTGGCTTGGGGCCACGAGGATAGCAATAAATGGGGCGAATTAAATATGCTGTCGATATTTTCTTGCAAACCCGTGACCGACTCGACATTTATTATGTTGAAAGCATGGTTATTAGCATTACGGCATAAGATATGCTTTGGGAAACGCTGAACAAGCTGCCGAGAATTGCCCGCTGGTTGGTGAAGTCCCTAGCCTGCAGTGCGATCTCCCTGAGTCACTCGCGTTGCACCTTACCCCGCTAGGCACTATCGCCATAGAGGCGAGTCTCATTTCCGTGCAGGAGATTTTCACCTGCTGGTCGTCATGCACATTGGTGGCCGTAATGCTGGCACTGTGAATCAGGCCGGTCTTGCTGTCAGTGTCGATATGCACCTTCATGCCGAAATGCCCCTGCTCGCCGTCACCACCCGCAGCGGATCCCCGGAAAACAGGCACTGGGGTTCGGTGGCCGTGGTCAAGGAAGACGGCACGCCGTTTAATTCTTTGATGGCGCAAACAGGTATCCTTCGTCCCTTTGTTCAGGAAAGAATCGCTCATGTGGTTTCGTAATTTGCGTGTTTACCGTCTTCAGCGAAAGCTTGATATTGATCTGGCTCAGCTTGACGAACAACTATCCCGCCGCCCGCTCGCGCGTTGCGGCAGCTTCGAAATGGCCAGCCGGGGCTGGGTATTTCCGCGCCAGGAAGGCGCATTCGTGCATGCCGTCAATCGGCAGTGGCTCATCGCCCTCGGCGTCGAACAAAAGTTGCTGCCCGCCGCGGTCGTCCGCCAGACCGCCCAGGAACGCGCCGCCCTGATCGAATCCGAACAGAACCGCAAGGTGGGTCGCAAGGAAATGCGCGACATCGCCGAGCGCGTGACCGAAGAACTCCTGCCCAAGGCGTTCTCACAGCGCCGCACCACCTGGGGCTGGCTCGATCCGCTGCACGGCTGGCTGGTAGTCGATGCCGGCTCAGATGCGCGGGCCGACGAATTCATGGAGATGCTGGTCTCCACCCTCGACAATATCACGCCACGGCCGCTGCAAACGCAGGTGTCATCGCAGACTGCGATGACCGGCTGGCTGGCCGACAGCGAGGCGCCTGCCGGCTTCACCATCGACAGCGACCTGGAATTGCGCTCCGCCAGTGAGTCACAGGCGGCGATCCGCTATGTGCATCACGCGCTCGCCGGACCGGAAATCGCCGGCCACATCGCCGCCGGAAAAATCGCCACAAAACTCGGCATGACCTGGAACGACCGGATCTCCTTTGTCCTCACCGACAAGCTGCATCTCAAGCGCCTGGCCTTCCTCGACATCCTCAAGGAACAGGCCGAATCAACCGACAACGCCGAAGAACGGTTCGATGCCGACTTTGCCCTGATGGCCGGCGAATTGGCCCATCTGTTCGACGACCTGCTCGTCGCACTGGGCGGCGAATTGAAAACCGAATAGCCGCCGTCCCCGGGTAGGTGGCGAGACGGCTGACGCCGTCCCGCCAGCGCCGACTTTTAGCGTGAAACCGCAGCGTTTGCGCCGGGCCTCCCCTCTCCCCCAGCCCCCGCTCCTGCAAGGGGCGAGGGGAGAAAACCCCGCAGTCTCGCCGCCGGGCCGCCCCAAGGCGAGACGGCACGCGGCGCCAGCCGCAACCCGCGCCGCCGCCAAGAGAAGCGCCCCGTGATACACGAGCGCAGCGAGCAAACAAGAACCCCCCGCGAGGGGGGCACCAGGCCGTAGGCCGCAGGACGCTGCGCAGCAGCNNTGCGCCAACGGCGCACAAAGGGGGCGGGCGTCAGTACGCCTGCAAATCAGCCCCGCCCACTTCGAGCGAGTGTCGCCAGAACTGGTCGTCGCGATCGAACAGACGGTAGGTGCCGCGCGGGCCCCAGGAACCGGCCTGGTAGGTATTGATGAACTCGCGTTCCATCGCCCAGACTTTCAGAACCGGGTCGACGACGCGCCACGCCCATTCCACCTCGTCGTAGCGCAGGAACAGCGAATGGTCACCGAGCAAGGTGTCGAGCAGCAAACCCTCGTAGGCGTCATATTCTTCCTCGCTGGCCTTGTGGTAGGTGGCGTCGAGGCTGATGGTGCGGGTGTGCAGTTCCAGCCCCGGCACCTTCACCTGCAGTTCCATCTTCATGCAGTCGTTGGGCTGGATGCCGAGCATGATCCAGTTGGGACGTGAGTGCTCTTGACGGGTATGGCGCAGCAAATCCTGCGGCGGATTCTTGAAGCGGATGCAGATTGCCGAACTGCCTTCGGCCATGCGCTTGCCGGTGCGCAGGTAGAAAGGCACGCCCGACCAGCGCCAGTTGTCGACAAACAGCTTCAGCGCGGCAAAGGTCTCGGTGGTGCTGTCCGACGCCACACCTGCTTCCTCCAGATAACCGGGCACTGTCTTGCCGTTGATCGATCCGCTGGAATATTGGCCGCGAAAGGCGTGGGCATGCACGGCATTCTGCGTGATCGGGCGGATCGCCTTCAGCACCTTGACCTTCTCGTCGCGCAGGTGTTCGGCCGCCATCGACACCGGCGGTTCCATCGCCACCAGCGCCATCAGTTGCAGCAGGTGGCTCTGGATCATGTCGCGCAGCGCGCCCGCCCCTTCGTAATAACCGGCGCGTCCCTCGATGCCCAGCGTCTCGGAATGGGTGATCTGCACGTGGTCGATGTAATGCCGGTTCCATAACGGCTCCAGCATCAGGTTGGCGAAGCGGAACACCATGACGTTCTGCACCGTGCCCTTGCCCAGATAGTGGTCGATGCGGTAGATCTGCGGCTCGTTGAGATGCTTGTAGAGGCTCTGCTGGAGCGTCTGGGCCGACAGCAGGTCGTAGCCGAAGGGCTTTTCGATGACCACGCGGCGCCAGCCGTTCTTCTGTTGGAGCAGGCCGACATTGCCGAGTTTGTCGATGATGTTGGGAAACTCGGCGGGGCGCACCGCCATGTAGAACACGACATTGCGTGAAAAATCGGGGCTTTCCTCGAGCGTCTGGCGCAGGCGCTCGTAAGAGCCATCGTCGCCGGGCACAATGGCGTGGTAATGCATGCGCGTGTGGAAACGCTGACAGGCACCGTGGTCATATCCCTGCGGATACTTCGCGACGAGCATCTTGGTGACCTCGGCGCTCCATTCCTCGTCGCTCCATGGTTCGCGGTCGGCGGCGAGAATCACCATGTTGTCCGGCAGATGCCCGGCGGTCTCAAGGCGAAACAGCGCCGGAATCAGCTTGAGTCGCGCCAGGTTGCCGCCGGCGCCGAAGATCATCAGCGTGCAGGGGTCGATGGTTTTCATTTCCCGGATTTCGCTTTCTTCACCGCATGCCCGCCAAAGGCATTGCGCATCAACGAAAGCAGGCGGTAGCTGTAGCCTTTTTCATCCTGGCTGGCGAAGCGCATCTGCAGTGCCATGGTCAGCACCGGCGCAGGAATGCCCTGCTCGATTGCGTCGATCACCGTCCAGCGGCCTTCGCCGGAGTCTGAAACGAAGGGGGCGATGTCGGCCAGTTCCTGATCGTTTTTGAGCCCTTCCGCGGTCAGGTCGAGCAGCCAGCTTCTGACTACCGAACTATGGCGCCACAACTCGGTGACCTGCGCCAGATCGAAATTGAACTCCTGCTTGCCCTTGAGCAGGTCGAGCCCTTCGGCCAGCGCCTGCATCATGCCGTACTCGATGCCGTTATGGATCATCTTGGAATAGTGGCCCGCACCCACCGGCCCGACGTGCGCCCAGCCCCGATCCGGTGCCGGCGCCAGCGCCTTGAGTATCGGTTCCACCACTTCCGCCACCTCCGGCGTTGCGCCGACCATCAGGCAGTAGCCGTTTTCCAGACCCCACACACCGCCCGAGGTGCCGGCATCCATGAAGCCGATGCCCTGCTCGGCCAGCATGGCACCACGCCGCTGGCCATCCCGGTAATTCGAGTTGCCGCCATCGACGACGATATCGCCGGTCGACAGCTTCGACACCAGTTCGCGCAACTGGTCCTCGGTCGCCGCGCCGCTCGGCAGCATCAGCCAGACGATTCGAGCCCCCCCCGAAAACCTCGCTTCGCTCGGTTCTCCCCCCAGGGGGCCAAGAAACTCTCGGGGCGGCCCGTCGAGTTTCTTGAGCGGCGCGGCGAGTTTGGCTACCGCATCGATCACCGAAGCCGCGGCGATCATGCCTGTCTCGTCAGCCAGTGCGCTGACGGTTTTGGCGTCGCGATCGAAACCGACCACCTCGATACCGGCACGCCGCAACCGCCGCACCATGTTGCCGCCCATCTTGCCCAAACCGATCATTGCCAAACGCATGATGTTTCCTCCCATCGAATTGAAGTTGTATGCTAACGGTCATGGGGCTGGCACCACGACAAATCATGAAAGTTTCTCGCCATGCCCGCACCCTCTCCCCCAACCCCTCTCCCGTCAAGGGAGAGGGGAGCGGTGTGAGCCGCTCCGCGACTTTTACGTTTACGGCCATGCAAACAAGACAATCCTGCCGCTGGCATGTCCTTGCCACTACTGACGCGCTGGAACAAGACGCGACAGCCCGTATCCTGCACGCCGCGCAACAGGCCATTGCCCGCGCCGGCGCTTTCCATCTGGTGCTGGCCGGCGGCAGCACGCCGCGCCGCATCTATCGGGCACTGGCGCAATCCGCGCCCGACTGGGCCAACTGGCATGTCTGGTTCGGCGACGAGCGCTGCCTGCCGCCACATGACCCCGAGCGCAACAGCCGCATGGCGGCAGATGCATGGCTCGACCAGGTGCCGATTCCGCCGGTGCAGATCCATCCGATTCCCGCCGAACTCGGCCCTGTCGCTGCCGCGAACGGCTATGCGCAAGTGCTGGCTGGTCTGGGCGACTTCGACCTGGTGCTGCTCGGGCTCGGCGAGGACGGTCATACCGCCAGCCTGTTCCCCGGCCATGAATGGGGCACAGAGGCGACGGCGCCGGCCGTGCTGGCGGTGTTCGACGCACCCAAGCCGCCGGCGGAGCGCGTTTCGCTCTCTGCCCGCCGCCTTGCCGCCGCCCGCCAGGTGCTGTTTATCGTCAGCGGCACCGGCAAGCAGCCTGCCGTGGCTGAATGGCGCGCCGGCGCGGCAATCCCAGCCGCCGCCATAGCCATCGCAAGCGGCGTGGATGTGTTGCTCGACTTTCAGCCGGACTGACACGGCTTACAGTTCCACCGGCGTCGGCGTCACCCGCCAGATGTCGCGGCAATATTCGGCGATGGTGCGGTCGGAAGAGAACTTGCCCATGCGCGCGACATTGAGGATCGACATGCGCGTCCAGCGTGCCGGGTCGCGATAAGCCGCGCTGACCTGCTCCTGACAGGCGATATAGGCAGCATAGTCGGCGAGCAGCAGATAGGGATCGTGTTGCAGCAGGTTGTCGATCAGTGGCTGGAACACGCCGCGGTCGCCATGCGAAAACAGGCCGCTGCCGATCAGGTCGATGACGCCCTTGAGTTCCGGATTGCCGGCGTAGATGTCCCGCGGCCGGTAGCCGTCAGCCAAGGTGCGTTCCACCTCTTCGGCATTGAGTCCGAAGAGGAAGAAATTGTCGGCGCCGACCTCTTCGCGGATTTCGACATTGGCACCATCGAGCGTGCCGATGGTCAGCGCCCCGTTCATCGAGAACTTCATGTTGCCGGTGCCCGAGGCCTCCTTGCCGGCGGTCGAAATCTGCTGCGACAGATCGGCGGCCGGATAGAGCCCGTGCCCCAGCTTGACGCTGAAATTGGGCAGGAACACCACCCTCAGCCGGCCAGCGACATCGGGGTCGCGGTTCACCACCTCGCCCACCGCGGTGATCAGGTGGATCATCAGCTTGGCCAGCGCGTAACCCGGAGCCGCCTTGCCGCCGAAGATGAAGCTGCGCGGTACGATCTCCGCGGCCGGATTGAGCTTGATGCGGTTATAGAGCGTGATGATGTGCAGCACATTGAGGTGCTGGCGCTTGTATTCGTGGATGCGCTTGGCCTGCACGTCGTAAAGGCTGGCCGGATCAACCTGAACATTGCAACGTTTGGCGATGGTTGCGGCCATGCGCAGCTTGCACTCACGCTTGATCCGCTGCCAGCGTTCCTGGAACGCCGGATCGTCGGCGTAACTCTCCAGCGCCCGCAATTGCGACAGGTCGGTTTCCCAGTCGGCACCGATGGTTTCGGTCAACAGACTGGCGAGACCGGGGTTGCTGAGCATGATGAAGCGGCGCGGCGTCACGCCATTCGTCTTGTTCTGGAATTTTTCCGGCCACATCTCGTAAAAATCGCGCAGCACGGTTTGCGTGACCAGACGGCTGTGCAATTCAGCAACGCCGTTGATGGCAAAGCTGCCGACGCAGGCCAGATGAGCCATGCGCACATAGCGCGGGCCGCTTTCGTCGATGATCGACAGGCGTTCCACGCGACTGCTGTCGTACGGGAAATGCAGGCGCACATCGTCGAGGAAATGCGCGTTGATTTCATAGATGATTTCCAGATGGCGCGGCAGCAGGTTCTCGAACAGGATGATCGACCATTTTTCCAGCGCCTCGGGCAGCAGGGTGTGATTGGTATAGGCAAAGGTATTGCGCGTCACGTTCCATGCCGTATCCCAGTCCAGTCCTTCCTTGTCGACCAGCAGGTGCATCAGTTCCGCCACCGCGATGGCCGGATGCGTGTCGTTGAGCTGCACGCTGAATTTCTTGTGGAAATCCTCGATCGGCAGACCCGTGCTGCGGTGGATGCGCAACATGTCCTGCAATGAACAGGTGACAAAGAAATGCTGCTGCAAAAGACGCAGGCGCTTGCCGATTTCGGGCTCGTCGTTCGGGTAAAGCACCTTGCTGATGGTTTCCGAGCGCACCTCGCGCGTCACCGCGCCGTAGTAGTCACCGCGATTGAAGGCGTGAAAATCAAAACCCTCGGCAGCTTCGGCACTCCACAGGCGCAGCAGGTTCACCGTGCTGACACCGTGGCCGAGGATCGGCGTATCGATGGCGATGCCAAGAAAAGTCTCGCCGGGCACCCAGCGCACGCGGAAGCGGTCCTGCTCATCGACATACTGCTCGGTGTGGCCGCCGAGCTTCACCTCATAGGCGACGTTGGGCCGCCGCACTTCCCAGGGATTTCCGTAACGCAGCCAGTTGTCGGTGGTCTCGACCTGCTTGCCGTCGCGGATGGCCTGGGTGAAGATGCCGAACTCGTAGCGGATGCCATAGCTGATCGCGGAAATCTGCAGCGTCGCCAGCGAATCCATGAAGCAGGCGGCGAGACGGCCGAGACCGCCATTGCCCAGCCCCGGCTCTTCCTCATGCTCGATCAGTTCATCGAGATCGACGCCAAGCCCGGCCAGCGCTTTGCGCGTGGGGTCTTCAATGCCGAGGTTCAGCAGGTTGTTGCCGAGGAACGGACCCGGCAGGTATTCGGCCGAGAGGTAGCAGACCGTGCGCGGATTGACCTGCTGATAGGTGCGGATCGTGCTGACCCAGCGGTGCAGCAGGCGGTCGCGCACCGTGAACGCCAGCGCCTTGTATTTGTCGTCGGACGAGGCGACCTCAAGAAAGCGCCCTTGCACATAGAAAAGATTGTCGAGAAAGGCCAGCCGGATGGATTCCTCGGACAGCCCGGTGCGAATGCTCAGATTGTCGGCATCCGCTGCGCGTTTGGTCTTGGCCATGCGTTCCCTCCCCGTCTAGGAGGGTCATTCTGCACGATTTAACGTGAAACACGCCATTTGACGCTCGGGTGTTAATCCCATGAGCGCTGCTCCCAACGCAGCTCATGCTGCTAACTTTCATGGTCACCATGCCTACCCCGTGCCATGTAATCCGTTAACAGCAATAAACGCCCCACACCCCCAGCCCCCCGCCCCCGAGGCGGGGGGCAAAGTTTGTTCGCTGCGCTCAAGGGATTACTCGGCGTCAAATTGCGCCACGTTAAACAATCGAGCAAGGGTTCAGGAAATCTGAGGATAATGGCGGCCGCGTGTTGGTTCTCCCGTGATCTGTTCAGGAACTGTCCATGATGACCGCTCATGCTTTCAATTTCGCTCCGGCGGCCGTCCAGACCGTCCCCGATTCCGATCCCATCCTTGGCGGCCGCGTCGAACTGCAACTGCTGACCACGCTCAAGTGCACCTACTGTTCCGCTTCATGGGCCGCGAGATCGACAAGCACGATCCACACGACTGGTTCCCCTGGCTGCCCGTCCCGGTGCGCAAGCAGCTTGTCGACAACACGGTCCCTGAATATGTCGAAATCATGCCCTGAGACCTGGTGGGCCAGCCGGCCTGGCGCGCCAGACCAGGTTTGGCAAAGACACACTGCGGCAGGCCGGCCCCAGTGAAACCGCCATGCTGAGGATCGCACGTCTGCCGGGGAAGCTCGGCACCAAGATCAACAATATCCTGTTGCTGTTCTTCATATTCGCGTGCGGCCTGATCGTGGCGACCCTTTACGTCGGCCGCCAGCTTGAAGGCGGCGCTGCGGCGATCAACGAGGCGGGCGCAGAGCGCATGCGCACCTACCGCATCGCCTACCTGCTCGAGCAGAGCGTCAATGCCGGCGAGAAGCGCGACGATCTGGTAACTGAAGCCCGCGGTGTGTTCGAATCCTTCGAGGCGGCGCTGACGTTGCTTGAACTGGGGGATGCCGAACGGCCGCTGTTCCTGCCGCGCGAGGCGCTGGTGCGAGGCAAGATGCAGCAACTGCGCCAGTATTGGGAAACGCGGCTGCGGTCGCAGATGCTTGGCGCCTTGACCACTGCCGACATGAGTGAACGGCGCCACCTGATCAAGCAGATCGACGACAGCGTGCGCGAATTCGTACCCATGATCGACAAACTCGTCCTGTCGATCGAGAAGAGCAATGCGCGCAATACCGACCTGATGTGGACCTTCCAGAATGCTTTAGTCGGGTTCGCCCTGGCCGGGACACTGCTGCTCATCCGGATGTTCAATATTCTGGTGATCCTCCCGGTCGAGAATCTTAGGCAGGGCATGGACGCGATGGCAACGGCCGAGTTTGATGTGCGACTGTCGGTCGAGTCTGCCGACGAATTTGGCGATTTGGCGCGTGGCTTCAACCGCATGGCCGACCACCTGCGCGGTTTTTACGACACGCTGGAACAGCGTGTCGCCGACAAGACCCGCAACATCGAGGAAAAAAACCGCGAACTGGCGCTGCTCTACGAGATCGCCGCCTATCTGGCAGAACCTGCCGAGGTCGCGACGCTGTGCCATGGCGTGCTGGAAAAATTGCGCATCCTGCTGGCCGCCGAGGCCGGGGCCATGCGCCTAATCGACGTACCGACGCAGGAACTGGTGATTGTGGCATCGACCAACCTCTCGGAGCGCTTTCTCGAAGCGGAAGAGCGCTTGCCGCTGGGCGACTGTCTGTGCGGCAAGGCGGCAGCTTGCGGCGAGTCGGTGTCCGAAAAGCCTCTCGATACGGCAGGACTGTTGCTCAACTGCCATCGTGACGGTCTACTGGCCATGGTGGCCATTCCCATCAAGTCGAAACAGCAGGTGTTCGGCATCTTCAACCTGTTTTTCCTCGGCGAGCGCAAGCTGGCGCCTAACGAGGTGCAACTGCTCGAAGTCGTTGGCCGACATCTGGGCGTAACCATCGAGAACCTGCGTCTCGCCGTGCGCGAGAAAGACATGGCGGTGTCGGAGGAGCGTAACCTACTGGCACAGGAGTTGCATGACAGCATCGCCCAGTCGCTGGCCTTCCTCAACATCCAGGCGCAGATGCTGCAAGACTCGCTGCGCGCCGGCGAGATCGAACCGGCCAGGGAGGAATTGGCGCGCATGCGCGAAGGCATCCAGGAAAGTTATGACAATGTGCGCGAACTGCTGGTGCATTTCCGCATCCGCGTCGAGCATGCCGAACTCGATGGCGCCATTCACAGCGCGCTGGAAAAATTCGAGGGTCAAACCGGTATCCGCACCTCGTTCGAAAAGCGCGGCGACGCCACGGTAACGGCCGCCACCACCCTGCAGGTTCTGCACATCCTGCAGGAGGCGCTGTCCAACGTGCGCAAGCACGCCGCGGCGACGGCGGTGACGGTCGCCATGCACGGCACCGACGACGCGCTCGTCATCACCGTGCGCGACGACGGCTGCGGCTTCGATTCCGCGCGTGTCGTCGAGAAAGACGGCGCCCATGTCGGCATCGGCATCATGCGCGAACGCGCCCATCGCATCGGCGCACGCCTTGATTTCGACGCGGGCCATGGTCAAGGCACCTGTGTTACGCTTGTCCTCCCACGCAAACACTGAGTTACGCATGGAACAACCGATCCGCGTCCTGCTCGTCGATGACCATACCCTCTTTCGCAGCGGCATCAAGGCACTGCTGATGCGGCAACCGGGTTTCGAAGTGGTGGGCGAAGCCGGCGACGGCTTGGAGGGCGTCAAACGCGCCATCTCGCTTAAGCCCGACGTGGTCCTCCTCGACCTGCACATGCCCGGAATCTCCGGCAAGGAGGCGGTGCAGGCCATCGCCGAGGATGCACCCGACACCCGGGTGGTGATGCTGACGGTCTCCGAGAACGCCGAGGACCTGGTCGACACCCTGCGCGCGGGCGCCCTTGGCTACCTGCTCAAGAACATCGACGCCGACTACCTGATCGACTCCGTGCGCCGCGCCGCCGACGGCGAGGCCGTCATGTCGCAGCAGATGACGGCAAAGCTGATGCAGAACCTGCGCAGCGCGCCGTTGTCGGCCGCCAGTCCGGCCCTGCACGAAAAGCTCTCGCCGCGCGAGCGCGAGATTCTCGGCTTCCTCGCCAAGGGTGCCAGCAACAAGGAAATCGCCCGCTCTCTTGATTTGGCTGAAAGCACGGTCAAGATCCACATCCAGGGCATTCTCAAAAAGCTTGAACTCACCAGTCGCGTGCAGGCTGCGGTATACGCCGTCGAAAACGGACTGGTGCAACGCGGCGCGTAGCGCCGCATCGCCCGGCCGACAACGACGGTTCCGCGGGCGGCCCGGCCGCCCTCCTGCAAAAGTCGGCGCTGGCGATACGGCGTCGCGCTTCGCTCTCAGCCACAGGGACTAGTCCTTCCGAACTACCCGCTCCCCTTCGGCCTATATATTCGGTAGGCCACACCCCTCCTCTTCTGCCGCGCCGCCGCCGTACTTCCGGCCGATTTATTTCTTGACCGATCCCTCCTAGGATTGCACCGTGGAAAGCCACTTCCACGACAGGGGAGGTGAAATGACATCAGCGGCACACAAACGCAAGGCCTGGTCCGTAGTGATCATGAGTACGCTCGCGTTCACCGTGTGCTTCATGATCTGGATGATGTTCGCGGTGATCGGCATCCCGATCATGGAACAGCTCGACCTCAATGAGACCCAGTTCGGCATCCTCATCGCCACCCCGGTACTGACCGGCTCGCTGATCCGCCTGCCGCTGGGCATACTGACCGACAAGTTCGGCGGCCGTGTGGTGTTTTTCGTGCTGATGCTGGCCACCGTCGGGCCGATCTGGCTGATGAGCGTCGCCACCGAGTTCTGGCATTTCCTCGTCATCGGTTTGTTCGTCGGTCTCGCCGGCGGGTCCTTCTCGGTCGGCATCTCCTACTGCGCACGCTGGCACGAGAAGTCGCGCCAGGGCACGGCAATGGGCGTGTTCGGCGTTGGCAACGTCGGGGCGGCGGTAACCAAGCTGGTGGCGCCGGCCATCGTCGTCGCCTACGGCTGGACCATGGTGCCGCAGGTCTTCGCCGGCGTCATGCTGGTCACTGCCATCCTGTTCTGGCTGTTCACCTACGACGATCCGGCGCACCGCGTGCCGTCGCACGTCACGGTGCGCGAACAGTTGCAGGTGCTGAAGGATCCGGCGGTATGGAAGTACTGCCAGTACTATTCCATCGTGTTCGGCGGCTACGTCGCGCTGGCGCTGTGGATGACTAAGTACTACGTCGGCGAATACGGGTTCGACCTGACCACCGCCGCCCTGCTCGCCACCGCCTTCTCGCTGCCCGGCGGCATCCTGCGCGCGGTGGGCGGCTGGATGTCCGACAAGTGGGGTGCGCACCGGGTGACCTGGTGGGTGCTGTGGGTGTCCTGGATCTGTTTGTTCATCATGTCCTATCCGCAAACCGAATTCACCGTGCATACCGTGACCGGTCCGCAGATCTGGGAAATCCGCCTGTCGCCGGAGCTGTTCACCGCGCTGCTGTTCACCGTCGGCGTGGCCTTCGCGTTCGGCAAGGCCAGCGTCTTCAAGTACATCTCCGACGAGTTCCCGGACAACATCGGCGTGGTCTCCGGCATCGTTGGCATGGTCGGCGGACTCGGCGGCTTCCTGCTACCGATCATGTTCGGCGCCATGGTCGACCTCACCGGCATCCGCTCCTCCGCCTTCATGCTGATGTACGGCGTGGTCTGGGTCAGCCTGATCTGGATGTACACCACCGAGGTACGCAAGCTGGATTACATGGGCAAGAAACCCAAGGCGGCGCAGACCGACACCCTGGATTTGGAATGAGGGGCGCCGCCATGTCGTTCTCGCCACCACCGGAGCTACCCGAGTTTTCTCCCTCCCAACTTTCTTCCTGGAGCCACGCATGAGCACCAACATCAAGACCTGGAACGTCGATGACCCGAAATTCTGGGAATCGACAGGTAAATCCATTGCCAACCGCAACCTGTGGATTTCCATCCCCAGCCTGCTGTGCGGCTTCGCCGTCTGGCTGATGTGGGGCATCATCACCGTGCAGATGCTAAACCTCGGCTTCCCTTTCAGGCCCGAAGAGTTGTTCACGTTGACCGCCATTTCCGGCCTGGCCGGGGCGACGCTGCGGATTCCGGCCTCCTTCTTCATTCGCATCGCCGGCGGCCGCAACGCCGTCTTCCTGACCACTGCGCTGTTGATGATTCCCGCCATCGGCACCGGCATCGCCTTGCAGGATAAAACCACGCCATTGTGGGTGTTCCAGATGTTGGCGCTGCTGTCCGGCATCGGCGGCGGCAACTTCGCCTGCTCCATGTCCAACATCAGCACCTTCTTCCCGAAGCGGCTGCAGGGCACGGCGCTGGGCCTCAACGCAGGCTTGGGCAACTTCGGCGTCACCACCATGCAGATCTTGATTCCGCTGGTGATGACAACCGGCGTCTTTGCCGCCATCACCGGCGGCTCGATGGACCTGGTGAAAGACTCTGGCTGGATCTTCGGCAAGATCGCAGCCGGCACGCCCACTTATATCCAGAACGCCGGTTTCGTCTGGCTGCTGCTGCTGATCCCGATGTCGATCCTTGCCTTCTTCGGCATGAATAACCTATTGACCATCAGCCAGAACATCGGCTCGACGCTGGCCGCATTCGCCAAGGTGCTCTACCTGTACGGCCTTGCCTTCTTCACCGCTGGCATCGGCCTTTACCTGTACCTGCCCGCGCCCACCGGCCTGGGGCTGTTGAATATGTGGGTCGCGCTGCCACTGATCATCGTCTCGACGCTGATCGTGATGAAACTCGCCGCCTTTGGCGAAATGAAGGGCAACATCGCCAAACAGTTCGCCATCTTCGAGAACAAGCACACCTGGTCGATGACCGCGCTGTACATCGTCACCTTCGGCTCCTTCATCGGCTTCTCGATGGCGCTGCCGCTATCGATCACCGTGATCTTCGGCGACACCCACACGCTCAATGCCACGACCGGACTGTGGGAACACACCAAAAACCCGAACGGCCCCTCCGCACTGACCTACGCCTGGATCGGCCCCTTCGTCGGCGCGCTGATCCGTCCGGTCGGCGGCTGGATCTCCGACAAGGTGGGTGGTTCCATCGTCACCCAGGCCATCTCGGTGGTGATGGTCGCGGCTTCGGTCTACGCCGGCTGGATCATGATGCAGGCCTACCAGTCCGCCACGCCGGAAATCTACTTCACCCAGTTCCTGATCACCTTCGTCGTGCTGTTCGCCGCCACCGGCGTCGGCAACGGCTCCACCTTCCGCACCGTCGGCGTAATTTTCGACCGCCTGCAGGCCGGCCCGGTGCTGGGCTGGACCTCGGCGGTAGGCGCCTACGGCTCGTTCATCGCCCCGGTGGTGATCGGCGCGCAGATCAAGGCCGGCACCCCGGAAAACGCCATGTACGGTTTTGCCATCTTCTACGCCCTCTGCCTCATCCTCAACTGGTGGTTCTACCTGCGAGCGGGTTCCGAGATCAAGAACCCTTAAGCCCGGCAACCACACACAGATTTCATTAGGAGACATACATGAGTCACTTTCTCGACCGACTGAGATTCTTCGAAAAAACGCAGGAAACCTTCTCCAACAACCACGGTATCGTTACCAACGAGGACCGCGACTGGGAGGATGTCTATCGCAACCGCTGGCGCCACGACAAGGTGGTGCGTTCCACTCACGGGGTGAACTGTACTGGCGGCTGCTCCTGGAAGATCTTCGTCAAGAACGGCCTGGTGGCCTTCGAGATGCAGCAGACGGATTATCCGGAGACGCGGCCCGACATGCCGAACCACGAGCCTCGCGGCTGCCAGCGCGGTGCGAGTTTCTCCTGGTATCTGTATAGCCCGCACCGCATCCGCCATCCGCTGGTGCGCGGCCGCCTCGTGGAGTTGTACCGCGCCGAGAAGAAGAGCGGCAAGGACCCGGTCGAGGCGTGGGAGGCGATTCAGAAAGATGAAGACAAGCGCAAGAAATACACTGCGGTGCGCGGCCTGGGCGGTTTCGTGCGCACCTCCTGGGACGAGGTGAGCGAGATCATCGCCGCGGCCAACGTCTACACCATCAAGAAGTACGGCCCGGACCGCATCTTCGGCTTCTCGCCGATTCCGGCCATGTCGATGATCTCGTACGCCGCCGGCTCCCGTTACCTGTCACTCATTGGCGGCGCCTGCGGCTCGTTCTACGATTGGTACTGCGACCTGCCGGTGTCCAGCCCGCAGGTGTGGGGCGAGCAGACCGACGTACCGGAATCGGCCGACTGGTTCAACTCCACCTACATTATCGTGTGTGGTTCCTCTATCCCCACCACCCGTACCCCGGACGCCCACTTCTATACCGAGGTCCGCTACAAGGGAACCAAGGTGGTGGCCATGGCGCCGGACTACGCCGAGCAGGTCAAGTTCGCCGACCTGTGGATGCAGGTGAAGCAGGGCACCGACGCCGCTGTATTCATGGCCATGGGCCATGTGGCGATCAAGGAATTCTATCTGCAGAAGCGCGACCCATACTTCGACGACTATGCACGCAAGTACACCGACCTGCCGATGTTGGTGATGCTGGACAAGTTTGAGGACTGTTACATCCCGGGACGCTATCTGCGTGCCTCGGATTTCAACGGCAACATGGGCGAAGCCAACAACCCCGAATGGAAGACCGTGGTGTACGACGAGCTGAGCAAGTCCTACGTGGCGCCCAACGGCTCGGTCGGCTTCCGCTGGGGTGAAGAAGGCAAGTGGAATCTGCTGCCGAAAAACTCTGCCACCCAAGCTGAGATCAAGGCGGAGTTGAGTTCCATCGAGAGTCGCGACAACGTGGTCCCGGTGGCCTTCCCGCACTACGCCGAGGATGAGGACGGCATGCTGGCGCGCAACGTCCCGGTGCGCACCCTCAAGCTGGCGGACGGCCGCGAGATGCATGTCGCCTCGGTGTTCGACCTGATGGTGGCGCAGTACGGCATTGATCGCGGTCTGGGCGGCGGTAATGTCGCCACCTCCTATGACGACGAGAGCACGCCCTACACTCCCGCTTGGCAGGAGAAGGTCACTGGTGTGAAGCGCGCCGATGTCATCCGTACTGGCCGTGAGTTCGCCGACAACGCCTCCAAAACCTGTGGCAAGTCCATGGTGATCCTGGGCGCGGCGATCAATCACTGGTATCACAACGACATGAGCTACCGATCGATCATGAACCTGCTGCACCTGTGCGGATGCGTGGGCCAGTCGGGCGGTGGCTGGGCGCATTACGTCGGCCAGGAGAAACTGCGGCCGCAGGCCGGCTGGGCCCCCATCGCCTTCGCGCTGGACTGGCACCGCCCGCCACGCCACATGACCAGCACCACCTTCTGGTATTTCCACACCGGACAGTGGCGCTATGAAACCATCAAGGCCGACGAACTGATGGCGCCCAATGCCAAGGCCAAGTACCGCGGCCACACCTGCGCCGACTACAACGTGGTGGCGCAGCGCCTCGGCTGGTTGCCCTCGGCGCCGCACTTCAACAAGAACCCCCTCGACATCGTCGAGGAGGCCACCAGGACCGGCGCCACCGACGAGGCCGGTATCGCCGAACACATGGTGGACCAGCTCAAGAGTGGCGAGCTGTCATTTGCCTATGAGGACATCGACAACCCCAGCAACTGGGTGCGCAATCTCATCGTCTGGCGCGGCAATCTCATCGGCTGCTCGTCCAAGGGTCACGAGTATTTCCTCAAGCACCTATTCGGCGCGCAGAACGGCGTCATGCAGGAAGGCACCGCCGGCAAGGAGTCGAAGGAGATCAAGTGGGTCGAGCAGGGGCCGACGGCGAAGCTGGACCTGATGGTGGACATCAACTTCCGTCTCAATTCCACCGGCGCCTACTCCGACATCATCCTGCCGACGGCGACCTGGTACGAGAAGAACGACATCAACACCACCGACATGCACCCGTTTATCCATCCGCTGTCCGAGGCGGTGAAGCCGGGCTGGGAGTCCAAGTCCGACTGGAAGATCTTCCAGATCATCGCCAAGCGCTTCTCCGAGCTGGCCGCCAACCATCTCGGCACGCGCAAGGACGTAGTGGCGCTGCCGATGCAACATGACTCGCCCTTCGCCCTGGCCCAGCCGCTGGGCGAGGTAAAGGACTGGAAGCGCGGCGAGTGCGAGCCGATACCGGGCAAGACCCTGCCCCTGCTCAAGGTGGTGGAGCGAGACTATCCCAACACCTACCACAAGTTCATCGCCCTCGGCCCCCTGATGAAGAAACTGGGCAACAACATCAAGGGCGTGGACTGGAATACCGACGACGAATACGAGCACCTCAAACACCACAACGGCACCATCAGCGAAGAGGGCGTCAGCAAGGGGATGCCGTCGCTGACCGACGATATCCATGCCTGTGATGCGGTGATGCGCATGGCGCCGGAGACCTGCGGCGAGGTGGCGCACAAGGCGTGGAAAGCGATGGGCAAGAAGACCGGCATCGATCATAACCATCTGTGTGATTCGCGCCGTGACGAAATCATCACCTTCAAGGACATCGTGGCGCAACCGCGCAAGATCATCACCGCGCCAACCTGGTCCGGCATCGAGTCGCATGAGGTGAGCTACAACGCCGGCTACACCAACATCCACGAGCACATTCCGTTCCGCACCCTGACCGGACGCGCCCACTTCTATCTCGATCATGAGTGGATTCGCGACTTTGGTGAGAGCTTCTGTGTCTACAAGCCACCCCTAGACATGAAGTCGCACTACAACATGCCGGCCAAGGTGACCGGCAAGCCGCACCTGGTGCTGAACTGGATCACTCCGCATTCCAAGTGGGGCATCCACTCCACCTACCAGGACAATCTGCGCATGCTGACCTTGTTTCGTGGCGGTCCCTATGTGTGGATCTCGGAAGACGACGCCAAGTCGGTCGGCCTGAAGGACAACGACTGGGTGGAAGCGGTAAACGCCAACGGCGCCACTGTGGCCCGTACCGTGGTGAGCCAGCGTGTGCCACGCGGCATGGCCATCATGTACCACGCCCAGGAGAAGAACGTGAACGTGCCCGGCAGCCCGACCACCGGCAAGCGCGGCGGCGTTCTCAACAGCGTCACGCGTACGGTCATCAAGCCGACCCACATGATCGGCGGCTACGCCCAGCTGTCCTACGCCTTCAACTACATGGGGCCAGTGGGCAGCAACCGTGACGAGTACGTGGTGCTGCACAAGATCGATGATCGCGACGTCGACTGGCTGGAGCGTCCGCTCACGCCCGAGCGCGAGGCCGCCATCAATCCCCCGGGCGTTGGCCCGCGCTAATTTTCATGATGCGTGAAACATCACCCCGCATTATGAAAGTCTGCCCCGTCCCATGGCCCCCCACCCCCTGCCCTCGCCCCGAGGCGGAGGGCAAAGTTTGTTCGCTGCGCTCATGGGGTTACTCGGCGTCAAATTTTGCATTTCACGCTAAACATCGTTGCACCTCTACAGAGATCGGGAGACAAACATGAAAGTACGCGCACAATTCGCCCTGGTGTTCAATCTGGACAAGTGCATTGGCTGTCACACCTGCTCGGTGACCTGCAAGAACGTGTGGACCAACCGCAAGGGCATGGAATACGCCTGGTGGAACAACGTCGAAAGCAAGCCGGGCATCGGTTTCCCCAAGCAGTGGGAAAACCAGGACAAGTGGAAGGGCGGCTGGAAGGTGGAGAACGGCAAGCTGGAGCTGCGCGGCGGTGGTCGCGCCTCCAAGCTGCTCAACATTTTCGCTAATCCGGACATGCCCGAGATTGACGACTACTACGAACCGTTCACCTACAACTACGCCCATCTGCAAAGCGCCAAGTTGTCAGAGGCGACGCCGACGGCGCGGCCGCTCTCGCAGATCACCGGCGAGACCATGGACAAGATCACATGGGGGCCCAATTGGGAAGACCACCTGGCCGGTGAGTTTGCGGCACGCGCCGTGGATAAGAACTTTGACGGCATCCAGAAGCAGATGTATGCCGAGTTTATGAACACCTTCCAGACCTACCTGCCGCGCATGTGCAACCACTGCCTCAACCCGGCCTGTGTGGCGGCCTGTCCATCCGGCTCGCTGTACAAGCGCGAGGAAGACGGCATCGTGCTGGTGGACCAGGACAAGTGCCGCAGCTGGCGCATGTGCGTATCGGCCTGCCCGTACAAGAAGATTTTCTACAACTGGGAGTCGGGTAAGGCGGAGAAGTGCATCGGCTGCTATCCGCGCGTCGAGTCCGGCATGCCGACTTTGTGCTCCGAATCCTGCGTCGGCCGCATCCGCTACAACGGCGTGATGCTGTATGACGCCGATAAGATCGCGGAGTACGCCGCCACCCCCGACGACAAGGACATGTACCAGGCGCAGATGAACATCTTCCTCGACCCCAACGATCCGCAGGTGGTCGAGGCGGCGCGCACCGGGGGCATTCCGGAGAGCTGGATCGAGGCGGCGCAGAAGTCGCCCATCTGGAAAATGGTGATGGACTGGAGGATCGCCCTGCCCATGCACCCGGAGTTCCGCACCCTGCCGATGGTGTGGTACGTGCCGCCGCTATCACCGGTGCAGTCGCAGATCGATCAGGGCAACCTGCCCACCGGGCCGGACGGCGTCATCCCGCTGCGCGAGACGATGCGCACGCCGGTGCGCTACCTGGCGAATCTACTCACCGCCGGCGACGAAAAGCCGGTGGTCGATGCGCTCAACAAGCTAATCGCCATGCGCAGCTACCAGCGCTCGGTGCATGTGGAAGGCAAAGCGGAGACGGCGGCACTGGAAGCGGCGGGGCTGACCGAACAGCAGGCCAAGGATATGTATCGCTTGCTCGCCATCGCCGACTACGCCGATCGCTTCGTCATCCCCACCAATCACGGCGAGACGCGCATGGAAGACCCCGGCGGCTTCCAGGGCCAGAACGGCTTCAGCTTCGGCAACGACAGCGCCGTCGGCATCAGTCTGTTGTCGCTGTACCCCAAGCGGCGCAAGGATACCGCCGAGCCGAAGACACAGCCGGAAACGGCGGACAAGCCATACTTCTAGGAGGCCTGCGATGCAACTCTACAAATTGCTTTCATATCTGCTCGACTATCCGGCAGAAGATCTGTACGAACATCTGCCCGAACTGCGCGTCCGCGCCGCGGAAGCAGCCAGCGATGTGCGCGATACGGCGGCGCTGGAGGCCTTTCTTGATTTCGTCTCCGGTATCGATGCTCTGGAGTTGCAACGCCATTACGTCGAAACCTTTGACCTCAAGGCCCAGCACAGCCTGCATCTCACCCACCATTTGCTCGGTGATGACAAGAACCGCGGTCCGGCCCTCATCGACCTGGGCGAGTACTACAAGGCCTGGGGCATGAAGACCATCGATGGGGAGCTGCCGGATTATCTGCCGCTGATGTTCGAGTTTGCCGCCACGCTGGAAGAGATGGAGGGGCGGATGTTTCTGTCGCAGTTCGGCAAGGTGCTTACCGTCCTGGCCGGAAACCTGGAAAAGAGTGACAACCCTTGGGCGCCGCTGGTGCGCATCGGTGAACGTCGCGCGCTGCTGATGCAAGCCGCCGCCTGACATCAATAAACGTGACGGCCGCCCGCGCGGCGACCAGAGGAGAACACAACATGGATTACCTGAACAATCTGATCTTCGGCGTCTACCCGTACCTCGCGGGTGGCATCTTCCTCATTGGTAGCTGGATGCGCTTTGACAGCGAGCAGTACACCTGGAAGGCGGACTCCAGCCAGCTGATGTCGAACAAGAACATGCGCCTTGCCAGCAATCTGTTCCACATCGGCATCATCGGCATCTTCCTCGGCCATCTGGTCGGCCTGCTGGCGCCGTTCGCGGTGTGGGACGCCATCTCCCTTACCAGCCTGGGCAAGCAAAGCATCGCCATGTACGGCGGCGGCTTCCTCGGCATCCTCTGTCTCATCGGCGGCGCGATGCTGTGGTGGCGCCGGTTGACTAACCCGCGCGTGCGCGCGGCGGGACGCACCTCCGATCTGTTCATCCTCACATGGATCATGATCACTCTGCTGTTCGGCCTGGCCACCACCTTCACCACCGCGCACCACGCCGCCCAGGGCAGCGCCGACACCATGATGACACTCGCGCAATGGGCCAAGAGCATCGTGTTATTCAACCCGCAGCCGGAACTGGTGGCGAAGACCGAGGCAGTGTTCCGCTGGCACCTGTTCTTCGGCATGACGCTGTTCCTGCTGTTCCCCTTCACCCGGCTGGTGCACATCTGGTCGCTGCCGCTCGGCTACCTCGGCCGCGCCTACCAGATCGTGCGCACCAAGCGTCGGGCGCCGCTGCGCTGAGGATACGTAGCGTGTGGGCCCGCCTCATCGGGCACGGTAACACGTGAAGGACTCCGCACCCATCGATGCGTTGCCGCAGCCGCAAGGCCACGGCAACGCGCGCAAACTGATCTGGCTGGCACTGGTGCTCGCCGTCGGCAGCGGCGTGCACTTCGCTTTGCAGGGCATCATCCAGAGCGGCGATGCGGAAATGCGCAAAGGCCCCGATCTCGCCAGGCTGGAAAAGATGGAGAGCACCGATCCCGCCCGCGCAGTCAGGGTGCGCGCCGGCATGGTGAAGTACGAATCCAGCTGCCGCCTCTGTCACCATCGGCTCGGTATCGGCGGCAAGTTCACGCCGGCCATCGCGGGCCGCCCCGAGGACTGGGTCATTACCATGCTCGAAGTGTATCGCTCCGGCAGTCAGGTGGGGCCGCTGACCAACCTCATGGCCCCTTGGGCGGCTGAATTGTCGGACGAGGATATCGGGAACCTCGCGGCGTACATCTCAACCCTATGAAAGGATAAACATGCAAACCAACCCCTTCGCGATACGCACGGAATATGTTGATGTCAATGGCGAGATGATCGCTGCGGATCAGGCAGGCTACATCCAGGATATGTACCAGTGGTCCGAGGACTTTGCCATCGCCCTGGCAAAGAAGCAGGGCAACCGTCTGGCCGGCATCCGCCGCACCAAGGGCGAGCACTAAACGGTGTACAGTTGAATCTCCACGGCGGCCGCTTCCAGCCTGCCGTGGTCACGGGACGAATGCATGCCCAGCGCCGTCCCGCCAGCGCCGACTTTTATTTATCGCTCGGCGATGCGCTGCTTGATATGCGCCAGCGCTTCCTCGACCTGATCGACGAGGATCAGGCAGAGGTCACCTGCCTGCAGTTTCGCCAGCGCCGTATCGATGGCGAGAAACTCACCATGGATTTCCTCGATGGTGCTGGTGCGGGTCGCCTTGGCCAACCCATCGCGCAGCAGTTTCAGCACTTCGCCGTCGGCCCGGCCGCGCTGGCAGGCATCTTCATAGAGAATGACGCCGTCAAAGGCATCGCCGAGAATTTCGGTCTGGCCGCGGATGTCCTCATCGCGCCGGTCGCCGGCACCGCTGATCACCACCCAACGGCGCTTGGCCGGCAGGGCTGAGACAGCCTGTGTCAACGCTGCAATGGCGTCGGGGTTGTGCCCATAGTCGGCCACCAGGGTCGCCCCCCGGTAATCGAAGACATTGAAACGGCCGGGAGCAGTACTGATATCGCTGACAAAGGTCGCCAACCCCAGGCGAATGGTGTTCCAGTCCATTCCCAGTGCCCAGGCCGCGCCGATGGCGGCCATGGCGTTTTCAACCTGGAAGCCGATGGTGCCACTGTGCGTCAGCGGAATGCCGGACAAGTCGATCCGTTCGACCAGTGCCCCCTCGGACGCGAGCAGTGCATCACCCTCGCGATAGAGCGTGCGCTTGCCTTCGGCACGGTGGGTCATCATCACCGGGTGATGCGGATCCGTCGCAAAGAAAATTGTCTTGCCGGGGCAAACCCTGGCCATGCGCGCAACATGCGGGTCGGCCGCGTTGAGCACGGCGTATCCCTGCGGGGCGACGTTCTGCACGATGACGCGCTTGACTACCGCGATGTCATCGACCGTGGTGATGTAGTTGAGGCCCAGATGATCGCCCTTGCCGATGTTGGTAACCACCGCCACGTCGCAGCGGTCGAAGCCCAGTCCTTCGCGCAGCAGGCCGCCGCGCGCCGTTTCCAGCACCGCCGCGTCAACCTCGGGGTGCAACAGCACATTCCTGGCACTCTTTGGTCCGCTGCAATCACCGGTATCGATGCGCTGACCATGCACATACACGCCATCGGTGGCAGTAATGCCCAGGCGCTTGCCGGTCTGCGCAATCAGGTGAGCGATCAGGCGCACCGTGGTGGTCTTGCCATTGGTTCCGGTAACGGCAACCAATGGAATGCGGCCGTCATCTCCTCCCGGGAACATGGCATCCATTACCGCCGCACCGACATCGCGGCCCTTGCCGAATGAGGGGGTGAGATGCATGCGCAGACCGGGCGCGGCATTTGCCTCGACGATGCCGCCGCCCTGATCTTCAAGCGAGCGGCTGATGTTTTCGCAGACGAAGTCGACGCCGCAGATATCCAGCCCGATCATCTTGGCGGCCGTCACCGCGCACGCCGCAACGTCCGGGTGTACATCGTCGGTGACGTCGGTCGCCGTACCGCCGGTCGACAGGTTAGCGTTGTTGCGCAGGACGACACGCGCACCCTTGGGTGGCGTCGACTCGGCGGAATAGCCCTGCACTGCCAGACAGGCGCGGGCAATATCGTCGAAGCGGATTTTCGTCAAGGAAGTCGCATGGCCAACGCCCCGGCGCGGGTCGCTATTGACGCTATCGACCAGCTCGCGCACCGTGAGCTGTCCATCGCCGATGACATGGGGCGGATCGCGCCGCGCGGCGGCGACCAACTTGTCGCCGACGACGAGCAGGCGAAAGTCATGACCGGTGATGAAGCGCTCGACCATGACATCGTCACGCACGGCCTCGGCCGCCTTGAAAGCGATTTCAATCTGGTCGCGGCTCGAAATGTTTACGGTGATGCCCTTGCCCTGGTTGCCGTCACGGGGCTTGATCACCACCGGCAGGCCAATCTCGTTGGCGACCTGCCAGGCTTCTTCGGCATTGCCGACAATGCGACCAATCGGCACTGGCACGCCGGCGGCGTGGAGCAATTGCTTGGTCAGGTCCTTGTCCTGGGCAATGGATTCGGCGATGGCAGAAGTGCTGTCGATTTCAGCGGCCTGGATGCGGCGCTGCTTGCTGCCCCAACCCATTTGCACCAGGCTGCCGGAAGTCAGCCGACGACACGGAATGCCGCGCGCCAGGGCGGCATTGACAATGGAGCCGGTGGACGGCCCGAGGCGCTCGTCCTCGTCAAGTTGGCGTAATTCGGCGAGTGCCGCATCGATGTCGAAGGGGGTATCGTTCTCTGCGGAACGGCAAAGTTCCTCGGCCAGGGCAAACGCCCGGCGACCCACCGCCTCCTCGGTATATTCGACAACCACCTGATAGAGATTGGGCTCGATGGTCGGCGCGCTGCGGCTGAAGGTTACCGGACAGCCGGCCTGTGCCTGCAGGTTGAGCACGGCAAACTGGATGGCATGCGCTACCGAAATATCGCCTTCATAACCGATCGGACGCATTGCACCGATGTGCGGAAAGCGCGCACGAATGCGTGCCTCGAATCCCGGCATGCGGCTCAAGGCGTTTTCGTTTTCTTCACAGAGCACCAGCGCCTGAATCGCAGTGTGCCGGCTCCAGAGGTTCGGCCCGCGCAGGGCCCGGATACGTGAGATTTCCATAAGAGGGCGTGAAGATTAGTCAGTCGCGGCGTTATCGCCAAAAGAATGGCCGGGGAAGCGGTAGGTTTCGATACCGGTACGCAGGATCTCGGGTGGCAAACCAAGTGCCCAGCCGGCACCGATGGCGCCAAGAATACCGGCCAGATGATTGGCAGACTCATTGAGCAGAGGTACGGCAGCCAGGTCAATCAACGGTGCCTCATGTGGACCAACAGCCAACAGGATGCGGCCATCGCGCACCACCAGAGCGCGCCCCCCCTTGCTGCGATGTTCAATGATGATGGGCAGCGCGGCGTCGGCTCCAAAAAGGATTACCTCACCATCAGACAGTTCAGCCATCGATGCCACGGTCGGATCGTCTGCATTCAGCACGGCAACGCCACCGGGCAGCACGACATCGATCTGGGTACGAAAAACCTTGAAGAGCAATTCGGCCGAGTCGATGCCGTGTTCGGGCAACAGGGCAGTATTGTCGATGGCGGTAATGACAGCGACCTGACAGCGGTCATAGGCAAGCCCTTCACTGACCATCACGACCGATGGATTTTCAATGACAACCGCATCAATGGTACGGTTGATCAGCAGGCGCACCCCCGACTCACGTTGCGTACAGTCACCGGCCTGCACCTTGCGGTTGCCAAGAAAGAGACCAGCCACGCAGGCCAGTCCGGTGCGGCGGCCATCGAGTTGCAGCAGGCGCGCGACAATCTGCGCGACCGCCGTGGTGTCGCGGCTGCCCGTGATGCCGATCACCGGAATGCGGCCATTGTCACCATTGGGGAAAAGATGATCGGCAATCGCCGCGCCAACCGGCCGTGGCTGACCCTGTGCGGGCTTGAGGTGCATCAGCAAACCCGGGCCGGCATTCACTTCGACGATGGCGCCACCCTGCTCAGCGAGCGGCCGCGAAATATCCTCAGCCACCAGGTCGATGCCGGCGATATCCAGTCCGACGATGCGCGCGGCCAGACAGGCCGTGCGCACGACATCAGGATGCACCAAGTCGGTGACATCGATGGCACAGTTGCCGTTCTGCTGGATCAGCACCTGCTGACCATCTGCCGGGATCGAATCGCCATCCATCTTCTGACGCTTGAGCAGTTGCCGGATCAGCGGCTCGTCTTCCAGAACAATCGTCTCGAGCGGGAATTCCTCGGCTGCGCCACGGCGCGGGTCAGTATTCAACTGACTATCGATCAGCGCCCGAATCGTGGCCTTGCCATCACCGGTGATAAAGATGCTTTCGCCGCGCGTCGCTGCAACGAGCTTGTTGTTCACCACGAGCAGGCGGTGTTCCTCGCCGCGCACGAAGCGCTCGACCATCACGCCGCCACCCTCGGCATCGGCGATCGGGAAGGCCGCCTCAACCTCGGCCTGAGTCATCAATTCGAGCGAGACGCCGCGACCGTGATTGCCATCGTCCGGCTTGACGACCACGGGCAGACCGATTTCCTGCGCGGCTTCCCAGGCATCGGCCGGGCTGTCGACCATGCGCCCTTCCGGGACCGGCACGCCACAAGGGGCGAGCAGCGATTTGGTCAGGTCTTTGTCGCTGGCAACGCTTTCGGCAATGGCGCTGGTGCGATCGGTTTCGGCCGTCCAGATGCGCCGACTTCTTGATCCATAGCCCAGTTGCACCAGGTTGCCGTCATTGAGCCGAATATGCGGAATGCCCCGCGATTTGTCGCTGGCCGCATCGACGATGCAGGCCGTGCTCGGGCCAAGCAGGCGGCGGTCGGCCAATTCGTGCAGTTGCTTGATGGTGCCGGCAACTTCGAAGGGACGATCCTCAATGGCTGCCATCAGCAGGTCGCGCGCGGCGTAAAGCGCCGTGCGAGTGACTTCCTCGTGCCAGGCGCGCACGACCACCTTGTAATGCCCGGTCTGCGTCATGCCGCGCGCACGGCCGAAACCGCCAGGCATGCCGGCCAGGTTTTGCAACTCGAGGGTGACGTGTTCGAGGATATGCGCCGGCCAGGTACCTTCCTCAAGTCGCCGGACAAAACCACCTGGTTCGCCATAACTGCACCGATGGGTATGCAGCGTCGGCAACCAGGACGTCAGGCGAGCATTGAAGCCGGGCAAGGTGTTGGAAGGGCAATCCTCCAGTTCACCGATATCGACCCAGGCTTCAAGCACCGGCCGATAAGTCCACATGTTGGGACCGCGCAAATGCACGATCTTGAGAAATTCAATGGATTTCATTTTGTTGGATTGTTGAGACTGTCTGGATAAGTTGATGCAACCCCGTCAACGCAATATCGCCACGAAGGCTGACGCCACTAATAAAAATAAAAGTCGGCGCTGGCGCGACGGCAAGCCTTAAAATCACCACTGGCCGAGCGTTTCAGGATTTTCTTTTTCGGCATAACACCCACTTGCTACCCACTTGCGCAGGCGCCAGCCTCTTCAAATTTCGTTTTACTCTGTGACCGCATCCGATACTTTACCCGAAGCCTGGCAAGCCGAGTTGTTCGCCTGCCTGGCACCGGACGAGCAACTGATCGCCTGGCTGGAGCTTGATCTCGACGATCATCTCGACTTTCGTCCCGGCCTCGTCGCGCTCAGCGACCGTCGCCTGATCACCACCGGCGCAAGCAATCTTTCCTGGAATAACTGGCCGCTGTCGGCCGGGTTAACCCTGACCCATCACGATAACGCCGGTGTTGGCACACTGGAACTCGAAAATGCGCAAGGCCGGCTGGCCCGGTGGCGTTACACCCTTGGCCGCAGCCCTGCCGCACTCCGCTTCGAGCGCGAATTCGTGCGCCAGCGCGATAGCGTGGCGAGCGGGCAACCACCGCCACCGCCCAGCGTCGCCACCTGTCCGATTTGCCAGATGCAGCTTCAACCAGACGAAGAAGACTGCCCGAACTGCGTCCGCGAACTGCATACGCCCCCTTCGACCTGGACTTTGCTGCGCATCTGGCGCTTCGCGCGCCCCTACAAGGGGCAACTGATCGCCGGCTTCTTGCTGACGCTGGCCGCCACCGCCGCGACGCTGGTACCGCCCTACCTCACCATGCCGCTGATGGACGACGTGCTGATTCCCTACCAGAACGGCACGCCCATCGATCCAAACAAGGTCGCCTGGCTGCTTGGCGGCCTGCTGGGTTCGGCCCTCTTGGCCTGGGCACTGAACTGGGCCCGTACCTACATTCTGGCGCTGGTATCCGAACGCATCGGCGCCGACCTGCGCACCACGACCTACGAGCATCTGCTCAAGCTCAGCCACGAATACTTCGGCGGCAAGCGCACCGGGGACCTGCTCGCGCGCATCGGCTCGGAGACCGACCGCATCAACGTCTTCCTCTCCCTGCACCTGCTCGACTTCGCCACCGATGTACTGATGATCGTGATGACCTCGGTCATCCTGTTCTCGATCAACCCCTGGCTGGCACTGGTGACGCTGACGCCGCTGCCGATCATCGCCTGGATGATCCACCTGGTGCGCGACAAGCTGCGCACCGGCTTCGAGCAGATCGACCGCGTCTGGGCCGAAGTCACCAGTGTGCTGGCCGACACCATTCCCGGTGTCCGCGTCGTCAAGGCCTTCGCGCAGGAAGCCCGCGAAGCACAACGCTTCCGCGAGGCCAACAAGCACAACCTGGAGGTGAATGACCGCCTGAACCGCATCTGGTCGCTGTTCGCGCCTACTGTTGGCCTGCTCACCGAAATCGGCATCCTCGTCGTCTGGGCCTTCGGCATCTGGCTGGTGTCAAAGGACCAGATCACCGTTGGCGTATTGATCGCTTTCCTGGCCTACATCAGCCGCTTTTACACCCGGCTCGATTCGATGAGTCGCATCATCTCCGTGACACAAAAAGCTGCGGCGGGCGCCAAGCGCATCTTCGATATCCTCGACCATGTTTCGAGCGTTCCCGAACCGGTCAACCCGGTGACCTTGCCGCCGCTCAAGGGTGGCATACATATCGACAAGGTGAGCTTCCGCTATGGCAACCGCGCCGTGCTGCACGGCATCGACCTGAAAATAGCACCGGGCGAAATGATTGGCCTGGTCGGCCACAGCGGCTCGGGCAAGAGCACGCTGGTCAACCTGATCTGCCGCTTCTACGATGTCACCGAAGGCGCCATCAGGGTCGAGGGCACCGATCTGCGAAGCATAGCGATAGCCGATTACCGCCGCAATATCGGCCTGGTGCTGCAGGAACCTTTCCTCTTCTTCGGCACCATCGCCGAGAACATCGCCTACGGCAAGCCTGACGCCACCCGCGCCGAGATCGTCGCTGCCGCCCGCGCCGCCCATGCCCATGAGTTCATCCTGCGCCAGCCGCACGGTTACGATTCACTGGTCGGCGAACGCGGCCAGTCGCTGTCGGGCGGCGAACGCCAGCGCATCTCTATTGCTAGAGCCTTACTCATCGATCCGCGCATCCTGATCCTCGACGAAGCCACCTCGGCCGTCGATACCGAAACGGAATTCGAGATCCAGAGCGCACTCAACAATCTGATTCGCGGCCGCACGACGATTGCCATCGCCCACCGCCTATCCACCCTGCGCCGCGCCGATCGCCTGGTGGTGATGGATCGCGGCCGGATCGTCGAAATCGGCAACCATGAGGCCCTGATGGCCAGCGCGGGCGCCTACTGGCGACTCTATCAGGCGCAGACCAAACAACTCGACGCCCCGCCGGCCCTGGGTGAGGACGGTTCACCATCATGACATTCACGCTTTCGCGCAACAGCTTCGGTCGGCTCGTTCTGGTTGGCGCCAACGGTACCGCGCATGATGGCATCGTGCCCGTGCGCGCTTTCGGCATCACCGCGCCTGACTACGGCATTGCCCTGATGTCGGCTGACGGCAAGGAACTGCAATGGATCGAGAGCCTTGATACCCTGCCGGAGGACACCCGCAGCCTGATCGTCGCCGAACTCGCCCAGCGCGAGTTCGTGCCGGAAATCCGTCGCATCATTTCAGTATCCAGCTATGCCACGCCCAGCACCTGGCAGGTCGACACCGATCGCGGGGAAACCGCGCTGATCCTCAAGAGCGAAGACGATATCCGCCGGTTGCGTAGCACCAGCTACGCCAACGCCTTGCTGATCGCCGACAGCCAGGGCATCCATTTCCTCATCCGCGACCGCCTGGGACTGGATGCACACAGCCAGAAAATTCTCAAGCGTTTTCTGTGAGTGCCCCATTGATAACTTCGATTTGGCCCGGTTCGCCTTATCCGCGCGGTGCGACCTGGGATGGCGAAGGCGTTAATTTCGCCCTGTTTTCCGAGCATGCCGAAAAAGTCGAGCTTTGCCTGTTCGACCCCAGTGGACAGAACGAGATACAGCGCATCCAACTGCGTGAACAAACTGATCTGGTCTGGCATTGCTATTTGCCCGAAGCGCGTCCCGGCCTGCTATACGGCTATCGCGTGCATGGCCCCTATGACCCGCAATGCGGGCACCGCTTCAACCCGCACAAACTGCTGATCGATCCCTACGCCAAGGACATCGTCGGCCCGCTTGACTGGAGCGATGCCCATTTCGGCTATCACCACGGCCACCCCGCCGGCGACCTTGCGCCCGATTGCCGCGACAGCGCCTCTGGCATGCCGAAGTGCCGGGTGACCGACCCGGCGTTTTCCTGGGGTGGCGACCGGGCGCCGAACATTCCCTGGCACGAGATGGTGATCTACGAGCTGCATGTGGGCGGCTTCACCAAGAATCATCCTGAGATTCCCCCGGCTTTGCGCGGGACTTTTGCCGGTCTGTGCACCGCACCGGTCATCGAACATCTGAAGCGGCTGGGCATCACCTCGGTCGAGCTGATGCCGATCCATGCCTTTATCGACGACCGCTATCTGGTCGATCAGGGGCGACGCAATTTCTGGGGTTACAACTCGATTGCCTACTTCGCCCCCGACCAGCGCTACTCCACCAATGGCTCGACCAAGGAATTCAAGATCATGGTCAAGACACTGCACTCGGCCGGCATCGAGGTCATTCTCGACGTGGTGTACAACCATACCGCCGAGGGTAACCATCACGGTCCAACACTCAGCTTCCGGGGTATCGACAACGCCGCCTATTACCGCCTGGCCCCCGGCAACCTGCGCCATTACACGGATTACACCGGCTGCGGCAACACGCTCAATCTCCAGCACCCCTGCGTCCTCCAGCTCATCATGGATTCGCTGCGCTACTGGGTACAGGAAATGCACGTCGATGGCTTCCGTTTCGACCTCGCCTCGGCACTGGCGCGCGAATTGCACGAGGTCGACCGGTTGGGCGCCTTCTTCGACATCCTGCACCAGGACCCCGTGCTGTCGCAGGTCAAACTGATTGCCGAACCCTGGGACCTCGGCGAAGGCGGTTATCAGGTCGGCAATTTTCCGGTCGGCTGGGCCGAATGGAACGATCGTTATCGCGACTGCATGCGCGCCTACTGGCGCGGCGATGGCGGCCTGATCGGCGAGTTCGCCCGGCGCCTGACCGGCTCTAGCGACCTCTACGCCCACAACGGTCGTCGCCCGCATGCCAGCATCAATTACGTTACGGCGCATGACGGCTTCACCCTGCACGATCTGGTCAGTTACAACCACAAGCACAATCACGCCAACGGCGAGAACAATCGCGACGGCAGCGACAGGAATCTTTCCTGGAACTGTGGTGTCGAAGGCGCGAGCGATGATCCGGAAATCAACGCGCTGCGCGCCCGCCAGAAACGCAACCTGCTGGCCACCCTGTTCCTGTCTCAGGGCGTGCCGATGTTGCTGGCCGGCGACGAAATGGGCCGGACCCAGCAGGGCAACAACAACGCCTATTGCCAGGATAACCAAGTCAGCTGGGTAAACTGGTCGCTGACCGATGCCGACCGCGAGTTGCAGGATTTTGTCGCGCGACTGATCCACCTGCGCCGCGCCCATCCCGTGTTTCATCGGCGCAACTTCTTCCAGGGCAAGCCGATTCACGGCAACGACGGTAGCAGCATCAAGGACATCCACTGGATCAAGCCGGATGGCAACGAGATGAGCGAGCATGAATGGGAGCACGACTTTGCGCGCAGCCTGGGCGTCCATTTATCGGGCGAATCGCTCGGCGAAGTCGATCAGCGCGGCCGGGCCGTGCGTGATGACAATTTCATCCTGCTGTTCAACGCCCATCACGAACGCATCGATTTCCGCTTGCCCACATTGGGCGAAAACTGTGTCTGGCAGGCCCTCCTCGATACCCATTATCATGCCGGTCTGCACGTCGACGGCAACTTCGCCGGTGGTGGCACCTATCCACTCCAGGGCCGGACACTCGCCCTGATGCGTCAGCATAATGTTGCCGCGCCCACTGAAAGCACGGCATGACCGATAACCTGAAAACGCTCGCCAACCGCTGCGGCATTGCCGATGCGTATCACGACATCTGGGGGGGGGAGCACCTGACCTCTTCCCATACCCGCCAGGCGCTGCTCACGGCAATGCACTTTTCTCCCGCTGCGGTGGCTTTCGCTCCCGAAACACTCCAGAGCGAACTCGATGCGGCCGAGTGGCAGCAGCCCTTGCCACCTGTGAGCGTGGTGCGCAGCGGCACGGCCATCCGCATTCCGCTGGTAGTGCCGGCCACTACCAGCACGGCAACCTGGCGCTGGACCGTCGTTCTCGAAACCGGTGAAGCCTCCGGGACAATTTTCACGCCCGCCAATCTTCTGCAAACCGGCGCAGACGCGCAGGACACCCTGCACAGGTATCAGATCGAACTCCCGCCGATCGCGGTGCCGGGCTATCACCAGTTGCGCGTGACAGCGGTGGATGAACAGACCAGCCTGACCATGCCGCTCATCGTCGTCCCGCAACAGTGCCACCAACCGGCAGCCATCCGTGATGGCGGGCGCATCTGGGGTCTGACGCTGCAGTTGTATGGCGTGCGCTCGCAACGCAACTGGGGCATCGGCGATTTCACCGATCTTGGCGATTTGCTCGCGCTCACAGCTGCCGCTGGCGGTGATCTGGTTGGCGTCAACCCCCTGCATGCCCTGTTTCCCGACAACCCGGCACACATCAGCCCGTACAGCCCCTCACAGCGCTGCTTTGTCAATGTGCTCTATCTTGACGTCACGGCGGTAGCCGAATTGGCCACCTGTGAGGAGGCACAACGCCGTCTCGCCAGCGCCGACTTTCAGAAACGGCTGCAGGACTTGCGCGACGCCGAACTGGTTGACTATGTTGCCGTGGCACGCGCCAAGTTCGAGATTCTGGAAATCCTGTTCGGGCATTTTCTTGCCGAAAGCAGCGAACGTGCTGCCGCTTTTGCCTCTTGGCGTGCCGCGCAGGGCGATGAACTCGAACGCCACGCCCGCTTTGCCGCCATGCAGGCACACTTTCGTGCCGCTGACGAAAACGTCTGGGGCTGGCCCGCTTGGCCGGAAGAATATCGCAGCCCGGAATCGCCTGCCGTTGCTGCCTTTGCTGCCGAACACGCCAGCGCCGTCAGCTATCATGCCTGGCTGCAATGGCTGGCAGACACCCAGCTTGCCGCCACGGCCGGGCGCGCAAGCCAAAGCGGCATGGCGGTCGGTCTTTATCAGGATCTCGCGGTTGGCGCCAATCCGAGTGGCGCCGAAGCATGGAACTGGCAGGAGGTGTTTGCCGCCGATGCCCATGCCGGCGCCCCCCCCGATGAAATCAATCTGATGGGACAGGACTGGGGTCTGCCACCGTTCGTCCCCCACCGCCTGCGGGAAGCCGCCTATGCCCCGCTGATCGACATCCTGCGCGCCAACATGAAGCACTCCGGTGCACTGCGCATCGATCACGTCATGGGGCTGTCGCGAATGTTCTGGGTACCGGCCAGGCTGCCGGCCACCGAAGGCACTTATGTACAGTACCCCTTCGAGGACATCCTCGGCATCGTCGCCCTGGAAAGCCAGCGCAACCAGTGCCTGGTGATCGGCGAGGACCTCGGCACCGTACCCGAGGGTTTCCGGCCACGCCTGGCTGAATGCGGCGTGCTCTCCTACCACCCGCTGATGTTCGAACGCTACCCGGATGGCAATTTCCGCCTGCCGGCGGATATGCCGCAGCAGGCCCTGGTGGCGGCCGGCACGCACGATCTGCCGACCTTGCGCGGCTTCTGGCAGGGCGCAGATCTGGATATCCGCGCCACCCTGCACCTCTTTCCCAACGAGGAACTGCACCAGCGTCTGATCACCGAACGCGGCTGGGATCGCGGCCGGTTGCTGTGGGCACTCGAACAGGAACACCTGCTGCCAGCAGATACAAGCAAGCAGCCCGCCACAATGCCGGAACTCTCCAGCGCAACCGTCATGGCGATCCATACCTATCTGGCACGCTCGCCAGCGCAGATCATGGTGGTGCAGCCCGAGGATATCCTTGGCGTGCTGGAACAACCCAACCTGCCGGGCACATTAGAAGACCAGCACCCCAACTGGCAACGCAAATTGCCGCTACCCATCGAGCGCTGGTCATCGCTGGCCGGCTACAATGCCATCGTGGAAGCGGTGCACGCCGCCCGCAACAAATAAACCTCCATGAAATTCGACACCCAATCCTTCCGCGCCTGGCAACACAAGAAAATCACCCTGCTCGGCATGTCGGGCGTGGGCAAGACCTGGCTGTCGTCACTGCTGCGGCGCCACGACTGGTTCCATTATTCGGCCGATTATCGCATCGGCAAACGCTATCTCGACGAGCCGATTCTCGACCTCATCAAGCAGCAGGCCATGCAAGTGGCCTTCCTGCGCGATCTGTTGCGGCGCGACTGGATCGACATCAAGAACAACATCAAGGTGGACGACCTCGGCCCGGTGCTTTCGTTCGTCGGCAAACTGGGCGATCCTGCGCAGGGCGGCATTCCCTTTGACGAGTTCAGCCGGCGCCAGGCGATGTACCGCGAAGGCGAGATTGCCGCCATGCGCGACGTGCCCGAATTTCTCAGGAAGGCGCAGGATATCTACGGCTACGCCCATTTCGTCAATGATGTCGGCGGCAGCCTCTGCGAACTTGAAGAACCGGCGGTCATCGACCTGCTGGTCGAGCACACGCTGATCCTCTATATCCAGGTCACCACGGCAGAGGAAGAAACCGAACTCATCCGTCGCGCCCAGTCCGACCCCAAGCCGATGTATTTCCGTCCGGCTTTCCTCGCCGAGTATCTGCCGATATACCTTGCCGAACGGCAACTGGCCGACATTGATGCTGCCGCTCCGGACGATTTCTCGCGCTGGGTATTTCCCCACCTGTTTCATGCGCGCATTCCGCGCTACGAAGCGATTGCCCGGCCGCACGGCTATACCGTGACCTCAGCCGAGGTCGCGCAGGTCAGGGATGAAAAGGATTTTCTGCTGCTGCTGGAAACTGCGATTGGCCGTTAACCGGCGGCCTGATTCCATACGGAAATGAATTCGCACCAGTGCGACTGGTCAAGCGCAGCGAGTTGATTGCGCACCACTGCCACCTCGGCGTCGTGTGCCGCAACAGTCAGATTGCCGCGCATCTTCTGGAAACGCAGATAGACCAGATAGGTATTGACCACGTCGGTTTCGCAGTAGTCGCGGATGGCATCGATCTGGCCGTCCAGCCAGGCACCCCAGACCGCGCCACCATCCATGCCCAGCTTGCCCGGCAAGCCCATCAGCTTCACCAGTTGGTCGAGCGGGGCGTTGGCACGCGGCTGATACATCGCCAGCAGGTCCATCAGGTCGAGATGGCGCGTGTGGTAGCGGCTGATGTAATTGTTCCACTTGAAATCGCGGTCATCTTCGCCGAGATCCCAGTAGCGGGCAGCCGCCACGCCATGGATCAGACCGCGATAGTGCAGTACCGGCAGATCGAAGCCACCACCATTCCACGACACCAGATTGGGCGTGTATTTGGCAATCCCTTCGAAGAACCGCTGGATGATCTCACCCTCGCCCGATTTGGGCTCGGCCAGCGACCAGACGCGAAAGCCTTCGTCGCTGCGCATGGCGCAGGAGATGACGACCACCCGCTGCAGATGCAGCGGCAGGAAATCACTGCCGTTCTTTGCCCGCTGTTTCTGGAAGGCAAACTCGGCAACCTCCCCATCGACCAACCCATCCGGCAGCTCATGCAAGCGCCGCAGACCCGCAATATCGGGAATCGTCTCGATGTCGAAGACCAGAACAGGAATCACGCCGGGAAAACACCCGTAGACAAATAACGGTCACCCCGGTCGCAGACAATACTGACGATCACGGCATTCTCGACCTCGGCGGCAA
>DDXB01000054.1:0-34718 GCA_002347405.1 Rhodocyclaceae bacterium UBA2271
TCATGTTTTAAGGAAATATCAATAGGCCATGTTTTCCTGATTAATTACCCTGGATGATTTCATGAACCACGGTCGCGCCCGCCAGCAGATCAATCAGCTCTGGGATGAGTCCATCATCCCGTGCCTCGAAGACTACATCCGCATCCCCTGCAAGTCGCCCGGCTTTGACACGGATTGGGAGAAGCACGGCTACCTGGATCAGGCCGCCGTGCTGATGGCCGACTGGTGCCGCCAGCAGCCGGTGCAGGGCATGAAAGTCGAAATCGTGCGCCATGCCGGCCGCACTCCCGTGCTGCTGTGCGAAATCGATGGTACGCCAGGCGTCGGCGGCACTGCGGGTAGGGTGTTGATGTACGGCCACCTCGACAAGCAGCCCGAGTTCACTGGCTGGTCGGAAGGACTCGGGCCGTGGCAGCCTGTGATCCGCGACGGGCGGCTCTACGGCCGCGGTGGTGCCGATGACGGCTACGCGATCTTTTCATCACTGGCGGCAATTCGCGCGCTGCAGGAGCAGGCGGTCGCCCATTCCCGCTGCGTCGTCCTCATCGAAAGCTGTGAGGAAAGCGGCAGCGCCGACCTGCCCTATTACGTCGAAGCCCTCAAGGACCGCATCGGTACGCCGGACCTGGTGATCTGCCTCGACGCCGAGTGCGGTAGCTACGACGAGCTGTGGTGTACCACCTCCCTGCGCGGCAACCTGACCGGTACCCTGCGTGTCGAGGTATTGAATGAAGGCGTACATTCCGGCGCCGGTACCGGTGTCGCGCCGTCGCCTTTCCGCGTCCTGCGCAGCTTGCTGAGCCGCATCGAAAACGAAACGACCGGCGAGTTACTGATCGATGCGCTGTACGCGCCCATCCCCGCGGATCGGCAAGTGCAGGCCCAGGCCGCCGCTGAAAAACTCGGCGACATGACCTACCGCAAGATGCCGTTCATCGATGGCGTCGAGCCGATCAGCCACACGCCCCTGGAATTGCTCCTCAACAACACCTGGCGCCCTTCCCTGACAGTGACGGGCGCGGAAGGCCTGCCCGCTCTCAAGGATGCCGGCAACGTGCTGCTGCCCGGCGTGGCCGTCAAATTGTCGCTGCGTCTGCCGCCGACGACCGACCCGGCCGCCGCGGCGCAGGCCGTCAAGCAGGAGCTGGAAGCTGACCCGCCCTACGGCGCGAAAGTATCCTTCACGGTTTCAGGCTCGCTGGGCGGCTGGAATGCTCCGCCCCTGCAACCCTGGCTGGAACAATCCATGCAGGCAGCATCACAATGCGTTTTCGGCCGTGATGCGGTGTACAAGGGAACCGGCGGCAGCATCCCGTTCATGGGCCTGCTCGGCGAGCGCTTCCCCGGCACCCAGTTCCTCGTCACCGGGGTGCTTGGCCCCAACGCCAACGCCCACGGGCCCAACGAATTTCTGCATCTAGACTACGTGAAGAAACTCACCCTGTCCGTGGCATCCATCCTGGCGGATCACCGGGGCAATCAGGGGCAGGGCGGAGTAGCCTGAAATACGCGAAAAGGGCGATAAATGGTAGTCCTGGCGTTGACGCGAGTGGCAGAAATCCATATCATTCGCGCCTCATCATTCCTCGATAGCTCAGTTGGTAGAGCGTCGGACTGTTAATCCGCAGGTCCCTGGTTCGAGTCCAGGTCGAGGAGCCAAGATTCATCAAGCACTTAAGCCATCCCTTGGCCATTCTTCGGGATGGCTTTTTGCTTTTCGGGATGATCGGAACTACGCTAGTCCAGAGGTTGATGCAGGGTGGCCCGCGTTGACCATCTGGACTTATAGAATAATTTCATCAATTCGCCCCTGTTGTAAGCGCGCGCGCGTTTTGGCACTATTTTGCGCGACTTTTGGCACTGCCGCCAAGCCGCTCCACGGCGACTTGGAAGTAATGCTCGCTGGCCTCGATCCCGACGAACTGTTTGCCCTGGGCTAAAGCCGCTACGCCAGTGGTTGCCGACCCCATGAACGGGTCGAGGATTCTAGGCCCACAGGCAGCCACCAAATCCTCCATCAGGGGGAGCGGCTTGCCTACCTGGTGCAGCTTGCCACCGGCCAGCGGATTGACACGGAACACACCCGGCGAGTAACGGGTGCCCTGAAGCGGCCCCTTGCTGCCCCAGACGATGTATTCCGCTTGGCTGCGGAAGCCGCCCTTGTAGGGGCGGGGTGGCGGTCTTATCCCAGACCGCCACCCCGCGCCACGTTACTCCGGCAGCCTGCATGGCGTCGGTTGTAACGGGGAGCTGGCGCCAGTCCGAGAAGACGATCATCAGGCCGCCGGCAGCCATGCGCTCCATGCACAGACTCATCCAGAGCGCAGACCAGTGCAAGTAGCTGCGCTGGTCCTTGGTATCGCCGAGGAAGTCAGGGTACTTGGCCGCGCCGTTGTTGAGATACTTGTCGCCCGTCGATCTGGCGCGGTCGCCCTTCGACTGCCCTCCAGAGCTGTAAGGCGGGTCGGTCACCACAGCATCGAAGGGACCAGCAAGGATGGGCAGAACCGCCAAGCAGTCGCCCCTGTAGAGATCGGCGCCGGGAAGGCTGACGTGTTCATTGTTAAAGAGCGTCTTGCGGGTTTTGGTTGCCATCGGTCGTTTCCTTTCGGTTTGACGCTCGATGGCGCTCGGTTTTGAGGCTCTTGGCCTTCACTACATTGAGCGTCCCGCAGCGGGGACACATGATGGCCAGGTGACTGAATTCAGCCTCGGCCAGCTTTCTGTTGCACTTACCGCATCGTATCGTTTCCAAGTCTCATGTCATTCGCGTGGTAGCCTTGTAACGCCGTGTGCACGGTGGCGGCGCCTTTGGCTTTAACGCAGGTTGCTTCTGCGGGCGGCGGCCGGTTGGGTGTTCCACCACCCATCCGGTCGCGCCGTCTTTAATTTATATCTTGGGCGGCAAACCATCTCGCCCAGTCGCACGGGCTCGGCTCGGCATCGAACATCGTGCCGAGCGCATGGAAACCGCGCGCCGCACCCATGTCGCGAATACGGCCGCTGCAGACCCTGCCGCCGTAGTTCGGCGTGCTCTTGCCGATGGCGTGATAGAGCGGACGCAACGCCCATGCCGCGTAGTCGCGGAAGCCGTAGAGTGTGCGCAAGAGCCGCACCCACAGCGAGCCATCGCTATTGCAGATGGCGTCGATGTCGCCGAGCATTTCTTCGCGCAGCTCATCCTCGGTGATCTCGAACGGGCACTCATGCAACTCGACCAGATCCGGCTTGTAGTGGCCATCCCAGCGAAAACGCCGGAATAGCAAGTGCTGGTCATAGGCCCAGCCGGATTCCTCGCATACGAAGCAGATGTGATAGACACGACAGTGGGTGAAGTACTCCGCGAGGTCGGCGGACAGCTTGCCGGGGGCGCCGAAGATGAGGGCGATCTTCATGGCGTCCAGACGATGGCCGCCACCGCTGCCGGCGTGGTCGCCGCCGCGAGCTGCGCCTTGAGCGTCTGCGCGTGCACAAAATTCGCCGAGCCGGCGGCCACCATCGAGGCATAAAACGCCTTCCAGGCGGCGACGTCGGCGATCGGATGATAGCTGTTGTCAATCGCCTTCCAGGCACCAGGGAACTCAGGCGGCAGCGCGCCGAAGAGCGCCACGTAGCCATTCACGCCGTCGATGTCGCCACGCGAGAGTTGGTCACAGGAGAAGGTCTTGCCGCCGTGGGCGAAGGTGCTGGTGTTCGCGGCGGCACGGGCGAGGTTGATCTCGGCGTTCTTCGCAGCCTTTAGCTCGTCGAGAGTCGGCGCAGGCGGAATGACTGGCTGCGGGATATCCTCCATATCGAAGCGGCTTCCGTTCCACTTGGCACGCATGCCATCCGGAACGGAAGGTGGTGGTGCATCGATTGCTCCGCCGGGGATTAAAAACACACCAGCTTCAAGTGGCGACGAATCTGCAACAACCACATTGACAAAATACCCGTGAGAGTCCAATTGACAAACGTTTTTCATAGGGAGATCTCCGATCAATACTTGATACACGAAAGCAGGGCGACGTTACGCGGGCGAGTTTCGGTGCCACCCGCGACTGACGTTGGGTATGTACCATCCTGAACCCCAGACCTCTCGGCAGTCAGGTTCGTAAGTGAATATCCATCTGAATATGGAATATTGTGGCTATGGCTTTTAAAGTCGTCTGCTTGAGAACTCCCGAACGCGCGGCCAGAATCCACTCCTCTGCCATCATCCCATCCCCTAACAAACTCACCGCGCAGGTCGGGCAGAGTGAATGTGGTCGAACCGTCACCGGCGCCGAATGTAGTGTCGATTGCTGCGAACAGCGCCGCGTAGGTCGTGCGCGAAACTGCAGCTCCGTTGGCCTTGAGATAGCCTGTCGGGGCAGTGTTTTTTGCAACGAAAATGACAGATCCGACCTCGACACCCTGCTGCGCCGGCGCAGCATCCACATCAACCCACAGCGTTGTAGCGCTCTTCGCGATGCCGATCATCACAGTATCGAGCGGCGCTGTCGTGGTGATTGCGCCAAGCGTACCAGCAGAGAGGTAGTAACGCGCCCCTGGCGTCAAGCCGGTGAAGAGCGGGCATTCGCCATAGAGGTAGACCTTGCTGTTCGTGACGTCGGCGACACCGACAGCGTGGTTGTTGGCCGTGCCGTCGGCGATCGCCTCGTCGAAGCGGTTGTTGGCGGCATCCCAGCGCACGACTTCGCCATTGGTAACCGAAGCCTCGAAAACGGCGCCGTTGATGACGACGGCCTTCTGGTTGGCGATGAACAGCGCCTGGATGGCCTGCGACAGCTGCGTCACGTCGGTATGGTCTGGCGTCAAGCCGGCAGCGACGATCACGGCGCGCAGCTCCTCGGTCATCATGTGATACCACCACGGCCCCGGCTTGGTGGCCGGCGTGGCGGCCTGCGGGTTGCCCGCCGTCGGATAGCCGCTGGAGGGGCTGGCCGGAGCGCTGGGCGGGCTGCCGGCGGCACCGGATTCGAATGTGCGATCCATATAATCTCCTTCTTAGGTGTAGGCGAATAAAACGTGCGTATGGGCGGGCTTAAGCCGGCTGATAACGCACTCCAGCAGCTCGTTGCCCCACCACGCGAGGGGGTCTTCAACGGTATCGGTAACGGTGAGCACGCCGACGGTGTCTTCGGCAGCATTCACCTGCCAGGCGAACTGCCAGGGCGTGCCGGTGAGCGGATGCTCGACGTTGTCTTCGACGTCGTGCAGATCGAACTCGGTGACGGTGATCGCGTAGCCCAGGCTCGCCGCCAGGGCGATGTAGTAGGCGGCGCTCTGTCCGCCGATGGTGGTGAGCTTGGCCACCAGCGCGGCGCGGCGTTGCGCGGTGGCCTGCGTGCCGACAAGCGCCTCGACACAGGGATCGGGCAGGCCGGCAACGCGCTCCCAGTCGGCGAGCAGCTCGGCCGTGGTGCGCGGGTCGGCTTCCTCGATAAGATCGGCGGCGCGGCCATCGACGCGGGCCAGTTCATCGGCCCAGGCGGCGAGCAACTGCGTGAGCGCCGCATCGGCCTCGCGCGGCCAGGCCGGGCCTTGCGGCAGCAGCGCCTGGATCTGGGCCAGGTAATCAGACGACGTCATGCCCATGTGATCGCCCCGAAGGTGGCCATCTGGCCGGTGGTGTGCGTGACGTTCGCGGCCGGCACGGTGAGGATGTGATCGGATTCTCCGGTAGCTAGCGAGACCGCCTCGCGGATGTGCGACAGCAGGATCGTGGCGCCTGGCTCGGCCTCACGCCGCAGCAGGTCGCGCAATTCGGCCTCGATGGCGGCGCGGATCGCGGCGGTGTCCGGCGTGATGTCGATGGTGAAGTTAAGCGTCACGGCGATGGGTGCGGCCACCGTGACGCCCGCCGTCACCGGCCGCAGGCCATCGATATACGCCTGCACTGCCGCTACTTCGGCGGCGTCCGGGATCAGGCTTGCGTCGTCGTCGCGCACGAAGCGCACGGTGATGGTGCCCAGGCCAAGTTCGGCGGGATACACCCAGGCGCGCGTAACACCCGCCACTTCCAGCGCCCAGGCGATGTAGTCATGCGCAGCACCGCCGTGCGGCGGCGTCTGGATGCGGGCGAGCAGGCGGGCGCGCAGATCGTCGTCCACCTCGATGTCGGCGCCGCCGGTGAGGGCAGCGGCATCCACCGTCGCGCTTGCCGAAACGCCAGTGATCGGCGTGTCGAAACTCAGCGACGATGCCGCCGCCGCGTTACCGGCTTGTCCGCCCTCGACGGCGGTAACGGCAATCGTGGCCGTGCCGCCGGCGACCGTCGCCTCGGCATCGGTCGTGTATTGCGCGCCGTCGGATCGAGCCAGCGTCGAATCGGCCGGGATGATCGCGCCGCTGGTGCCGCTCACCGTGATGTTGCCGACGGCCGGCGAGGCGGCCTTGCGCTCCACGCCCCAGATCGAGGCATGACGCTCCAGAATGTCGCCGTCGGCGGTGTCGATGATGACCTGGCGCGAGATCCATTCCAGGTAGCCGTAGAGGCCGTGCGCGGCGCCGGAATGCACGCGCGCCAGTACGTTGAGGTTGGAGCGGCGCAGGCGGGCATCGGCGCCCGGCAAGCGGGTCTCGATGTCCGCTTCGGCGCGGTTGATCAGGGTCGGAAGATCGGGGCGGGTGAATGCCATGCTGGTCTCTCTATAAGGATGCCCACAGGGCCTCGAAGCGATAGCGCACCGGCTGACCGTTCGGCCGCGTGATCGCGATCGCCAGCCCGAGCATCTCGTCGCGGGGAATGAAGGCATCGACCTCAACGCGGCTGGCGATACCATCCTTGATCAGCCAGGCCAGCGCCTCTTCGGCGTAGCCCTTCGCTTCGGCCAGCACCGACGGCAGCTGCTTGCGGCGGCCGAGCAGCCACAGGCGCGAGCCAAAGCGGTCGCCCGTCTTCGCCGCATAGCCGTCGCCCCACCAACCGCGCAGATCATCCGGCGCCGGCGTGTCGTCGCCATCTCTAGCGCGCGCATCGGTGAAGAGAGAAAGAATCACGGCCGTGTCGAGTCCGCCGTCGCCGGCCAGGCTGGGCGCTTGCAGCAGCCAGTCGGCGCCCTGCTCGAAGCTGATGAACTGGGTGCGGATATCGCTCATTACATTTGCCCCGTCGGCAGCGACACGCTGCCGCCTTGCGGATCGCTATGGGTGTGCGCGTTGTAGGTTTGGCGCATCCCGGCCATGCTCTTGTTGCCATGATCGGAGATGTCACCCTGAGCAACGATGTCGCCGGCGACGTTCAGATCGCCGCTCATGTTTACGGTCGGCGTGGTGATATTCACCACCGTGGCGGCGTTCACGTTCAGCGTCTGGGTGGCCACCTCGATCACATGGCCGCGCTTGAGGATGATGCTGTCGCCCTCGTCGGTGTAGATCGCCACCTCGCCGCCTTGCAGACCCTTGATGCGGTAACGACGGTCGTCGTCGGCGATGATGACACCGTTATCGCGACTGCCGCCCAGCGCCAGATAAATGCCCTCGGCGCCCGGCAGCGGCACCGACGTGAATCCGTAGTGCTGCACGCGGTCGACGTTGTCGCACACCTCGCCGTCGAGCAGCTTGACCTGCACGCCCTGCAACTTGGTAGCGTCATTCACCAGCGTCAAAATCGCCCGCCCCGCCATCAGGCGAATGCGGCGGGCCAGCGGCGCGAGTGCCTTGAACAGTTCCCGGCTCACAGTGCGCTCCAATCGTCGCTCGCCTTCTGTTTCTTTTCCTTCTCTTCCTTGGTGTTGATCTTCTTGAAGAGCTTCGATTTTCCGATGCCGGCGACCAGATCGAAGGCTTCGCGGCGCGCGATCGACAGCGCCGTGCGCGAGCCGCCATCGTCAAGCGTGTACATACAGCCGACGATCAGCATCTCCGCTTCCTTCAGGTACAGCAGCGGCGACGTCACGGTGACCAGCGTATTCGGCTGCCACAGCTTGCCGGCATCATCCGTCCAGCCTTGCACCGTGATCGAGCCGCGCAGCCCGCGTCCCATGCGCACGTTCTTTTCCCACTCGGCGCGATCACGAAAACGCGTCTTGTTGCCGTGGTCATCGGCCAGCACGATGCGCGGCCGGTAACGCGTGATACTGTCGTCGGTGACCGTGGCCGAGGGTGCGACATGCTTGTCCACCGCCTCCGCGTCATGATCGAGCCGGTCGTGACCCTTGACGGTGTACGTCGAAAAACGTTCCTTCCAACTGAAGCTGCCGCGCGCGGAGAGAATGTTCTGCCCCTCGACCAGCGCCATTTCGCTGCGCACCTTGCAGGCGCGGGTGATGACCAGGCCGCCTTCGCCATCGGCGATCAGCAACACGGCCTTGAGGCGTGCCGCGCGCTCGATGCACTCGAACGCCGTCTCGCCCGGCTCGATCTTGAAGCTGGGAAACGGGTCGCCGACATCGGTCTCGGTCTTCACCTTGATGCCGAAGGGTGCGCACAGGTCGCTGGCGATGCGATTCAGCGGCACGTTTTTCCACTGCCCGGTCTTATGGATCGCCGAGCAATCGACCAGGTCGCCGGTGGCATCGCGGCCGCGCACCGACAGGCCATGCGCCTGCTTGTCATAGGAGACATCGATATCGTCGACGTAGCCGGTGATGAGAACGGAACCATCCAGCTTGAGCGTGCATTTCTCGCCGGGGCGGATCGGCCGGCTGTCCGACTGACCCGGCCAGCGCTCGGTCACTTCCAGCTCGAAGCTGTTGGCGATCTGCTCGATGGAGCGCGTTACAGACACGCGCTGCCAGCCGCCAAAGATCGTCTCGCCGACATAGAGTTCAGCCTTCATGCCAGCGCCTCCAGCGGAATGCCACCAGGTACGAAGCCGGGATGGCGGATGATGATGGCGTTGCGCGCGACGATCTCGGCGGCGCGCGTCGCATCGCCGAAGGCCAGATAGGCCACGACCAGCGCCGGCAGAGTGGCCGGCATCGAGATCGCCACCAGGCGCGGCAGGTCGGCGCCGCGCGCGGTGATGTCGCGCACCACGGCGGCACGCAGATCCATCAGCGCACTGAAGGTTGCGACCGAGCCGGTCGCGGCCTCGTCTTCCAGTGCGTCCGCCAGTTGCTCGCGCAGCGCGACGGCCTGCTGGTAAGCAATGCGCGGCGCACCGGCAGTGACCGGCGCCGCGAAGTCGACGCGGGCGGCCGCCCGTGCTGCCTCGATCACGGCCGAGCGGCGCACCAGCGCCTCGATGGCCGTGCGATTGGCCGCTTGCGTGCGGCGGTTCGGTGTCGTCGCGGGGATCGGCGGGCGCGTCGATTCGCGGTTGAAAAACTTGAACAGCGCCGTCACGGCACTGGCAGGGCGCAACAGCGCGGCGCGCAAGCCTGCCGTCAGACCGAAGACTTGATTGGCCAGCGTCACCGGCGCCATGATCAGCGACGACAGCGACGACGTGAAGCGCGACACCGCGCCGGAGAATTCGCCGACCACCGTCAGGTCGGGCATCAGGCCGGCCCGCGCCGCCTCGATGGCTTTCGTCGCATCGGTCAGCAGCGCCATCGCATCGGCAGCCGCGAACTCGGGCAAGCCATCGAGAGAGAAGGTATCGTCGAACTCGGCGCAGCACTGGCCCATCGCCGCATCGGCCTGGGCATCAACCACGGCGGCGGTGTTGGTGTCGGCGGTCGGCTGCTGATTCGGCTGGGACTCGGTGAAGCGCAGCGAAAAGCGCGCCACGCCACCCTCATCAACCAGCGATTCGACGAAGCGGTAGCTGGCCACCAGCGACACCTGCATGCGACCAAGGGTCGGATGGATCAGCTCGCCGGGGCCGGGTTGTTTCAGCGCAGCGCGCAGGGCATCGCGGGCCTTGAAATAGTCGTCGCCGACGACAAAGGCTTCCAGGCTGAACTCTCCAGCCTTGCGCCCCATGTCCTCAACGTAGGGATCGTCACGCAGCGGGTATTCATGCAGCACGCCGCGCCGACCTTCCTCGGTATCCGCGCTCTTCACGTAGAAGGGCACGCCCCGGAAACTGGCTCGCTGTAGCTGCTGGCGCCAGGTGGCTTGGTTCATGGCGCCATCATCATCATGCCGCCATCGACCGACAGCGGCACGTCGCGATTATCCGAATAGGCCGACAATGAAGAAACGCGACCGTCCTGGTCGAGACGGATGCGTACCTCGCCGCCGATCTTCGCCTCCCGCAATTTATCGCTGATCTCGACCGCGCGGCGCGCCTCTTCATTGCCGAATAATGCCAGCACCCTGGCCACGCCCTCGCCGATCTTGTCGCCCACGGCCGCGCCTTCAATGAGCGTCTTATTTATCCCGGTACCGACCGCGTAACCCGCGCCCCCGGCCGCCAGCACTCCAGCGCCGGCGGTGGCCAGTCCAGCCGCGCCCATCGACCCCCAGACGGAAAGCGGTAGGCCGCCCATCAGCACAGCCAGCGACTTGGCGCGGCTCGCTACCTTGCCGGCCGTACCCGCGCCGGCGGCACCACCGGCCGCCGTGGCCGCAATCTCGCCGACAGTGGAACCGCCCAGCGATGCGGGAAAGTTGACCACGAAAACCGGCGTCACACCGGCGGCAGTTTCCAGCGCCTTGCCTTCGGCCACGCCGGCGGCCGTGCCGCCGAAGCGCTTGGCCAGCCCACCGATCGCCATTCCACCGTAACGCGCGGCGGCCAGCGTGCCCAGGGCAATCGCGGTACCGCCGCCGATGATCTCGCCACCGGATAACCCCATCCCGCCGTTTGACTTCTTGTCGAGACCGAACTTGACCATGTTCTGGAAGGCATCGTTGATCGGCTTGGCGAAACCATCGGCAGCATTGCGCAGCTCGGCCTTCAGCCGGCCGGTCTGATCGATCGCGTTACTGATTGCATCGGGCAGGTTTTTCTCGATGGTGCCGCTGGCGCCGCCGATGGCTTTGGAAAACTCGCCGACCTTGTCCAGCATGTCGCCGCCGAGCAAGGTGCGCAGGCCCTTGATGGTGTCGAGGTCGGCCTTGCCGAACGCCTTCTGCATATAGAGGGCGCGATCCTTGTCCGTCTTGAGCTTGTCGTATTCCTTCTTCACGTCGCGCAGCGCGGCGACGGGATCGCGGCGCGAACCATCCTTCTCGAAGAAACGGACGTTCGTCGCCTGCGCCGCTTCCTTCATGTAATTGAGATTTGTGAACAGGCGCAGCGTCGAGTCGGCCAGCGTGGCCAGGCGCTCCGGCGCGCGCTCGACCAGCGACAGCGACTCGATGAAGCCAAGCGTCTGGTCGAAGCTCAACCCGGCGCTCGCTGCATTGACGCCGACGCGCGCGAATATGGCGGAAAGGTTTTGCAGCTCGGCATTGCCCTGGCGGCCGGCGATCGTCATCTTGTCGAGCAGCGTAAGCGCCATGCCGGGTTTGGCCAGGTCGAACTGGAACGCCTGGGCGGCGACGGTCAGGCCGGCGGTCAGTTGGTCGGCATTGGCGCCGGTAACGGCCATCGCCTTGTTGGTCGCGTCGATCACCGGCAGTGCCTCGCGGAAGTTCAGGCCGGACTGCACGGCGTTGTTGAAGCCCTGCTGCAAGTCGTCGACAATCTGGCCGGTATCGCCGGCCATGCGGAACAGCTCGCCGCGCAGCTCGGCAACTTCTTTCTTCGACATGCCGGCGGTCTGGCCGATCTGCGTCAGTCCCTTGTCCATGCGAGCCGATTGCGCCAGGGCGGCCACCATGCCGACCGACACCCCCAGTGCGGCAAGCTGCCCCTGGATCGATCCGAGCGCGCCCTTGAGCGCGTCGAACTCGCGCTTCGCTGTCTGCCCGAACCGGCGCACCCCGCCCTCGGCCTGGGACAGGCCGGAAACGAAGCGCGCCGCGTCGGTATAAAGACGCAGCGCCAGTGATAGATCTCGGTTGCTACTGCCCATCGCTCTTTGCCTTGGTTAGAACTTCCAGGTAGTGAATGAACTCGTCTGCCGGGAGCGACAGGATCTCGGCGCGGCTCCAGCCCGTTTTGAGGGCCAGCAGCAGCACCTTGTTCAGGAAGCTTGTTCTGCGCTCCCGCCGCCCCCGCCAGCTTCCCCCTCCGATTCCAGTTCCATCTGCTTGCCGCGCAAGGTGCGGTAATCGGCGGGCTTGAGGCTGCGCAGCATGCCCATCGTGAACGGCCCGGTGAAAGTGCCGACGGAAACCAGTTGTCGCAGCATCATCTGTCCATTGAAGGTGAGCGGTCGCATGACGTCGGCTTCACCCTCGGCGTCGAACATGTCGCCGACCGATGCCTCACGCATCTCGAAGTCGCGATGCGCCATTCCGTCTATCACCAGGCCGTTGGGGAGGTTGCCCGTGACGGTCTTCATGCGCCGACCTCTTCGCACTTCATGCCCTGGAAGCGCAGCTTGACCTCGCCCTTCGACAGCTCCAGCGCGCCGACGCACCAGGCATTGCGCAGTACGTAGCTGGTGCCGGTGTCGGCGTCGAACGAAACGGTCTCGTCAGTCATGGCCTGAAAGTCGGCCAGCCGGGTTTGGGCGCCGTGCGAGATGACGCACTCGACCTCGGGAATGACGGTCTTCTCGGTAAAGCCGAGTACGCCGGAATCGCCGACAACGCCCTCGCGCTCGACATCCGAATACTTGAGCGTCGCGCCTTCCTTGGAGGAAAGACGCGCGCCCCTGACGGTAATGGCCACGCGGCCGGTAAGTTGTGCCATCGTTTAGCTCCTAGAGGATGTATTGAACGGCCGCTGCGAACACGTCGAACTGATTGACGACATTCGGCGGGATGACCGCATTGACGCGGTTTTCGTCGGCCTCACTGCGCAGCACGACCAGCTCTTTCTTGAACTGCGCCAGGTCTTCGAGCAGCCCCACCGTCGCCAGTTGCCCGGCCGCCGCTATCAGCGTGTTGCGGATCAGCTTTGGCGTGGCGATCTTCTGACCGGGGCTAACCTGCTGCAGCACGTCGTCGCCAGCCAGCTTGTGGGCCGGGTAATCGCGCACCACGGCGAAGCGGAAGACGTAACGCATGTAGTCGACCGTCCACTTGGTGTTGAGCTTGAGGAGCGAGCGGTCATTCATGCCGAAGGTATTGGTCTGGTAGGTCGTGATGACTTGCTCGACCATTGCCGCGCCGGATGGGTCGAAGATAATGGTGCTGATGCCGTCGTAGAGCAGCAGGTTGCGCTCGGCATCGGTGAAGCGGTCGGCTTCTGCCGGAGCCATCACGTCGGGCAGCGCCAGGCCACGGAACGGGATCGCCGGATCGTTCGCGCCGGAGAGTTCCACGGCGGCGGCAAACTGCGACGCCACCACCCAGGGCAGCGTCGGGCAGCCCTTGAGGCCGGCGAAGGTGGTATGCGGGCTGTTGCGCGCAGCACCGTAGGCGGACAGGGTGGCGAAGGTGCCGCCCTTGAAACCGAAACTGTGGCCGGTGCGCATATCGAGGCCACCCCAGCGGCTTTGCAGCTCGCTCTCCATCGCCGTGACGTTGGCCACATCCGTCCAGGGCATTACCACGGTATAGAAGGCGCCGGTGCTCATGGCGGCGATCGCGGCCAGTACGTCGGGATTGCCGGTGCCACCCGTCATCGCGACGATGGCAGCCGTCAGGCCCTTGGGCGTGTATTCGCCGGTGTAGTAGTTGAGGCGCACGTCGATGCCGTTGCCTTCCTCTCCCTTGTGGCGCGCCGTCAGTGTTACCACACCCAGGGCGGAGGTCGCAGTAACGGCCAGATCGGTCAGCGCGTTGATCGCGGCCGCCACGGCGCTGGCGATCGCGGTCGGGGTTTGCGATGCCGTAATGCCGACCCGCACCGGCTTGCCGCCGATGTAGAGATTGAGCGTGCCAGCCTCGGTCGGCGAGCCGCCGAAGGTGAGCGTGCCGGTGGCGGCAGCGCCCGCGCCGAGATCGTCAAGCGCCAACGCCCACAGATCGGCTGTCGGGTGCACCTTGAGGGCGGCGGGGACCATCTGCGCCAACATCGATCCGCGCCCGAAGTAATTGACGCCGTCGGCTTCGCGGGTCACGCGAGTCAATACACCGGCGGTAACGCTGCCGGTGGCGAGGCGCTGACCGAGCAGCAGGATGCGACGCGCCATATTGGGCAGGCCGCGCACCGCGCGAGTGTGATCGATCTCCAGAAAGGCGCCAGGAATGCGCCAGTCGGTGGGAATCGACATGAAGGTGATGTTGTCGGGCATGGGGCCTCCTGGTTGATTGGCTATGCTGGCCGATTACTTCTTCGGCTTGATGGGAGTGACGTTGGCCGCGTCGTCGCCGGCCGGCTGCGTATCGGCAGACGGGTGATCGAGACGCACGTCGCCATCGTTTTGACGGCGCAGCCAGAACGAATCGCGTTCGACCGGCTCGCCTTCGGCCTTGAGTATCTGCCCGTCGGGCTTGCGCACGCGGGCGCCGTTGATGGGGGTGGCAATGACTTGGGGCATGGCGTTACTCCTGCGGTTGAAGGGTGACGGTCTCGGAAACTTCCGGGGCCGTTGTGGCATAGTTGGGCGGATCGCTGGCCCACTTGGCGTGCTCGGCGGCGGTCGCGAACGGCTCGATGTCGTAATCGGCGCGGAAGGTTTCGAAGGCGGACAGGGCAGCTTCATCGAGCGCAGCCGGAATCTCGATGGCGCCGGATGAGCGCGCCATCACAACGGCGACATGCAGGCCGGCTTTCGACAGCAGCGGATCGGTCAGGTAGTTGATGCCGGTCACGCTCCAGTTGATGTCGCCGGCCGTGGCGCGATCGACGAGCGCCGCGACACCCTCGACGATCTGGTACAGGCCGATGGCCATACCGTCGCCCTTGCGCGCTGCCTCCTGACCGCGTGCGCTCTTGGCGACACAGCCGATGCTGAAGCTCACGAACATCGAGCCATCGCTGGTCGTGATCTGGCCGGGGGCCACATAAACTGCCGGCGCCTCGGTGCTGAACTTATTGACCAGATCCGGGCCGTCGATCTCCGGCAACCCGGCAACAAGAGCGAGCCGTTGCCCCAGTTCGGAGTCTTTCACCAGGGCGACCAGGCCGTCTTCGCACTCAGCCAGCATGAGCGGCTCCCTGGATGCGCACCTGGATGATGTCCAGGATGTCGTCGCGATCGTCGTCGGAAACGCCGAGGAACGGACGAGCCGGCATAGTGACCTTCTGCACCGTGGCAAAACCACCGTTGGCCAGCCGAAAACGCAGCGATCCGCCCTTGGCGCGGATTTCGCCACCGAACTGATGGATGGCGGCATAGATGCGGTTGACGCCCCACTCGGCGAAGTCGCGACCGTGGCGAGCGGAGATCGAGCCAGAAAGATGGCCATCCCTGGTGAGCGTGCGGCCGCCGGTGATGCGGGCGCGCAGGCTCGGCTTCCAGCGCTGCCCATCCGGCCCGGTCACGGTACGAAAGCGCTGGCGGGTGCTGCTCTCGCCAATGGCGGCGATATCCGCCATCGCCGGCCCGGCATTCCTGCCGAGCGCGATCAGGTTGCGTAGGCCGGCATGCAGCCGCGCATCGTCGATCTGATAAGAGATACCGGACATCAGCGCAGCCCGCCGTTTGTCGGACGGCCGAACACCTTGGCCGGGCTGATAATTTCGACCAGGCCGCCCTGTGGCGGCGTCGCGGCGCCCGGATCGCCGAGGCTGACCTTGCCGGCCGATATGTCGCGCAGCACGGCCACGGCCGCATCGCGGCGCTTCTGGATGGTCTCGGTCGCCTGGTCGTCGTAAAGGTGGTAACGCGCCAGATCGCAGGCCAGACGCTTGACGATGGACGGCACCGGGCTGAGCGGGACGCTGTAGCGCGTGGCAACGTAGCCGTCGATCTCGCTGTCGGCATCCGCCAGGGCGCCATTCACCAGCGCCAGCACGGCGGCAACGGCCGCCTGCTCGGGCGCCGTGTAGCCGGCCATGCTGTCACCGCCAGCCGCCGTCACCAGCATCGCGGCTGTCACCAGGCGCGGGATGCTGCGATCGGCACGCTGGGCGATCTCTTCGGCATCGAAGCGCTCCAGCAGGTTGGCGGCGGTGGCGTAGGTCATGCTTACTCGGCCGGGACTTCGATCTCGATGTCCGTCACGACCAGGCGGGCCTCATCCTTCAAGGCGGCGATCTGGGCCTTGGTGAATTCGCTGGCGGCGACGTCCTGGGCCTCGGTAGTCCAGGCGCGGCCGCCACGGCGAAAGCCATCGACCAGCGCGCGCACGCGCAGGCCGGGAATTTTCTGAATCTTCGGTTTTTGGTCTGCCATTTCGATCTCCTTGCAATGCCATTTCCTGGTGGGGAATACCCGTCTTGGCCAGGATCATTTGTTTGGCCTCGGCCCGCCCTGGCGAACCAGGGCGGGGGTCGGCACTTGCACCAGCTGCGCGGGTGGTTATTGGGTTAGCCGAGCCACGGACTGACGATCAGATTGACCGCCTTGTAGTTCGTGTTGCTGTCGCCGGCGGCCAGGAACTCCTTCATCAGAACCGCCTCGGCTTCGGCACGGCGGCTCGGGCCGCACACCAGGTGCGTGGCCAGCACCGGCGACGGGGAGCCATCCGGCTTGCGCTGGGTTTCGATCGCGAGGCGCGCGGCGGTGAAGCTGGCCGCATCGAGCGTTGCCTTGGAGCCGTAGGCGAGTTGGTGGAAGCCAAAGCCGGCGACGTAGCGCGCATCGACACCGAACAACAGCTTGTTTTCCATGAACACATTCGGATCGTCGGACTTGTTCATCGGGACGAACTCGGCCTTCTTGCGCTCCTGGAAGATCAGCGGCTTCATGAAGCTGCGGCTCAAATCCATCAGGAACCAGGGGGCGCCGGCGCCGCCGCCGGTATTGCTCCAGGAAGCCTCCGCACCGGCGGCCGTGTAACCGACGTGATCGGTGTCGAAGAAGTACTGGCCGTCGAAGCCATTGACGGCAAAGCCGGTCGGCAGCAGGCCCCACACCAGCGAATCCGGGTGTGCGGCGACGACCTCGCCCTGCAGTGCGAACACCGGCTGATAGATGCCAAGCTGGTCGTCGTCGATGTCGTTACGGTTGACGCCGATGGTGTGCTCGTAGTGCTTGTTGGTCAGCTGCGCGCCGGCCGCTTCCAGGTTGAGAATCTGGCGCTGGCCAATCCACTCGCGCATGCCGGGCAGGTCCTTCATCCAGCCATAGGTTTCGGTCTTGGCCGAGGATGGAATCAGCATGGCGACCTGTTGCCAGCTCGGCTTGACAGAGCCAAGGCCCATCTTGAAGGCAGCATTGAATCCCTGCTGGAGCGATTGCAGCGCCGCCGGGGTCAGTGTCAGGCCGGCCAGGCCGATCATCGACAGGTCGCTGGCCGGCAGCAGCACCGACACGTCGGTCGCGGCAAGGGCCGGTACGGAAAACGCCGCAGCCAAACCGGCAGCCAGCGTGAGAAGAATAGCGAGGATGCGTTTCATGTTGTGATCTCCTGAAGGTCGAATGAGGGTTAAACGCCGAGGCCGATCTGCACCCAGACGCCATCGCCATCGACGGCGACGATCTTGCCGGCGCGGCTACGGGTGCCTGTTCCGTTGGTGAGTGCCACGGTCTGGTCATCGACGATGAAACAGTCGGCGCCGACATTGGCCTGGGCGATCAGGTCGCCGGCTGACGAGTTGGCGAACTTGAAGACGCCGCGCGCGACAGGCGCTAACACGGCGCCATTGGCGCCGGCGGTGTTATCCACCGTGTCCTCGAAGCGGCCGATGGCGATCAGGTTGAGGGCGGCGGTGCCTGGCGCGGCATAGCCGGCATTCAGCACGGCGATGCCGCCCTGAATTGCCTTGACGGCCGCCTTGACGGGAAAGCCGAGGATGTCGCCGGCGCGTTCCGGCGTATTGCGTGCAGCGGTAAGAGCAGCCATTGCTTAAACCTCCTGAAGTTTACCGGCGGCGAACTGTTCGGCGGTCAGGCCCAGGGCCTTCATGACTGCCGTGTCGACATCGGTGTGTTGATGGGATTTGCCGTCGCCAGCAGGCTTGCCGCCGGTTTGGGTTTCGCCCGGCTTGACCACGACGGGCGCAGCGTCGACGTAGGCGGTAAGCGCCGCCAGATCGGTCTTGCCAAGACTCTTCGCCCAGCCTTCCATCGCCGGGGTGAGCTTGCCGACGGACAGCGCGGCGGCCACGGCCTTGTCGACCTCGTCGGCATGCGTCTTGGCCTTGAGTGCGGCAAGCTCGGTGGTGGCGGTGGCCAGCTCGCCGCGCACGGCGGTGAGCGTGGCGAGCTCGACATACTTGGCCGGGTCGGGCACGGCGGACTTCATGGCTGCCAACTCGCCCACCTGTGTGGTTTTGATGGCCGACAGCGCGGCAAGCGCCTCGGCCTCGGTGGCGGTTTCGGGCAAGCCGAGCGCCTTGAGCAGATCTTTCATCGGTAGCTCCTCTGGGGGGGTGAAAAACTGATTGGCCAGCGCGGTCATGGCGGCGAGATCCGTCAGGCCATCAAGACCGGGATCGTTGGTCAGTGCGGCATGGGCAACGCCCAGCACTTCGCCGGTGCGCTTGTCGTAAGGAAAAACAGGGCTGACGTAGCGGTAACGCTTGTCGGCAATCATTTCGGCGGCCTGCGCCGTCCACTCGACATCGACAGCCCATAGACCATCGGCGCGCGCCTCCAGCTTGCCCATCCAGCCGGATGCCGGCGCGGGCTTGCCGTTGTCGGCGCAGCGCAGTGTCTGGTGTTCGTAATCAATGACGCGCTTGGAAACGCGCCGCGCCGACAGGTCGGCGATGCTTTTCGCGCCAGGCGCATCAAGCAGCCAGCCGTCCCTGACCTCGACCGGACGGCCGGAGCCGTCGGCCGACTTGAAACGACCGAGCGGCAGCAGGCGGAATTCGGTGGGCGCGTTACCGCTCGCCGTCAGATCGACGGCGAGAGCGGCTACGGCAACATGCTGGCTGGAGCGAAGATTCGGCATGGAGCGAATCTTCGCGCGCGCACGGCGGCGCGGTCAGGGGGAAGCGGTTCGGATGGGGCGCCATTCTGGATGGGGCGCCCTTCTTTAAGAACTACGTCGGATCAGCACCGTTCTTATTATTCCCATGCCACGAATCAAACCACCACGCGGTGCGAAAGACTGCGATTGCCGCAGCAGCCGCAGAGAAGATGCTGTACAGAAACAACCAGTACCCGATTCCGTCACCACACGCTCTAACAATCAGTGCCGCAGTATTCAGCGAGTCAGGGATTGGCAGATAGAAAGAGTGCATTCCGGCAGCGACGATCACCCACAACAGTGCCGCCACCTGCACAAGAACGAAGTGAAGAAAGGTCGCGGACATATTCAAGTAGGGCGATGACTTGTCGCTTCCAGCACTCTCTTTCTTGCCTCCAGCGATCAATTGCCTGAACTTCTCGTCGCCGAAGCCAAGAAACACAGCGAAACCGCCAAGCGTGAACCCGAGCAGATTTGGCAGCACCCCTAACGCCTGCCCAGTCCAGTCGCGATCAAACCAGTAGCCGGCGCACAACAGGGAAAACAGTAAAGACCAATGCACGTAGGGTGATCCGCTCAACGCAGACCACCCTCCATATACCGACCAGTATTTGGAGAGGATCTTATGGACGCCTGAATATTGTTTAAAGTGCATCTACTAGGTGCTGTGCGCTGAATGCTATTAATACATCCGGTGCGAGTTGATGATCCGGATCATAGGCAACGGTTTCTCGCCAGGGTGAGTCGACAGTCGTTTCCTCGACTTTCTGTCCATTCGCCTTGTAACCGACGGCCGATACCTTGCCGTTTCGCGCTGCGACCCTAGCTAGCTGCGCTGTCTCATGGTCAGGCTTGATAGATTCACCGTTCTCCGCAGTCATTACCTGCATGACTCTCCTGGCACCCTGATTCCTCATTCGGTCAAAAACCTCCTCATCGTCATCGAAATTATCATCAGGATTTGGGCGGGTAACATCAATCGTCAGCTTCGCTAGCCTGTGCAGCTTCATGATGCGCGCCAATGTTTGCCGGTCCGGCATGATCGTAAGGTCGACCTTGCCAAATCGCCCGAATATCAGCCGCGTTTCGAACAATACCTCAAGCAACTTGTACAGCGAACGCGGCGAAAGTGAATACCTGTCCCTTTTCGACACAAAGTACAGGACGTGCCCTTTGGGATAAAAGACGAAATCGAAAAGAACCAAGTTTGGAACGAGATCCTTGGGAATCGCTATTGCGGACATCTCATCTTCGGTGGCTTCCTGATGGCGCTCAAGGTTGAACCAGGGTAATTCCGGATCGATATGATCGAACCGATAAACCCGGCCGAACAATCCATCCGTAGGGTTTCCTCTGTCTAGCGGCCGCAGTTCGCCGAGCATGATGTGCTGTGCCCCGCGAATTTGAACCGGTTTACGCATGGCAGTCGCGGCCCTAAGCAAGTCAACGTAGCCCTGCGGCGAGTGCGGGTGAGTAACGATATTGATTCCAGAAACAACCAAAGTTCGATCAGCGGCCATGCATATTCCCCTTAAGCTGAGATTCATTATCTTCTCAGCATACCGCGCAAGTGCAGGGACGGCAATCGAAATGAATACAACTACTCCCATAACATCACAGACCAGCTATACTTTCTTTGCGGGCGCGACACGGTGACATTCCCCCGGCCGTAGCACGGCAGCGATGCCGGAGCGCCATGTGGGGTTGCCGGGAAACCGGACTGGGGGGCCCCACCGCCCGCAACTCATTTTTCCTGCCCCTTCGCCAGTAGCCGGCGGATTTCCTCATTGCGCTTGACCTGCCGGCTCGACAGCCGGCGGAAGCTGGTCATGAAGGCCGCCCGGCCAGTTTGCGTGGCCTTGACCACCGTGACGTAGCCTTCTTCCTCCAGCAGGAACAGCATTGCCTTGTCGGCTTCCTGGATGGCGCGGCCGCGTGCGAAGGCGTCCTGCACATGGCGGTATTCGTCGGCGGCGATCTCGGGATGCTCCTTCGCCTGCTTGGCCATCGTGACGGCAGAGAGCCGCACCACGTCGGTTTGCAGGCCCATATCCGCCGCATGCGCCGCGCGCAGCACACCGATCGGCCAGTCGCCCGCCGGGGCCTTCATCCATTCGGCAAACGATCCCTTCGCCAGATCCATGACAGCCGCCGGACGCAGATCCGCCGGCAGCGCCTCGATGCGGCTGGCCATGAACCCGACCAGGTTGGCGCGCCGCCCACCCGGAGGGTAGTTGAACTCCGGCGCCACGCCGGCCGGCACGCGCTGCGTCTCGCCGGTGCGCTTGTTGGTGTAGTCGCTGTAACGCTCAGCTGGCGCCTCCCCGACCTTGAGGCCCTGGCGGTCGAGCTGGCGCTGGCCCATCTGGATTACGCGGCACTTGCAGCCCCAGGCGCGCACCGGCATGTGCGACTGCCACCATGAATCATCGGCCGGCAGCACCAGGCCATCCCAGGCGGCGTGTTCCTTGCGCTCGTGGGCGCTGGGGGTGTGGTCGTACATTAAATAAGGCAGGGTCGCCTTGTTTTCCTGAATGCGCGCCCACTGACCCTCGGCGTGCGCGGTGCGCAGGTTGGTGTCGTAGATGGTCTTGAGCCGGCGCGGGCTGCCGAGCTGCACTTCCTTGATCTGGCCGTCGGCCGGATCGGTCATCATGGCCTTGCCCCACCAGCCGCGCTTGACCAGGTTGGGCTTGAGTGCGGCCTTGAAGGTTTCGAAGGTGGTGCCGTCGGTCAATGCCGCATCGACCTGGCCGCGAATGTCCTGGAGCAGATCCATTTGCATGGCCTTGGCCACGGTGAACGCGGCCTGGTGTTCCTGCTGCCAGACATCGCGATGGTCGAAGCCGATCTTGAAGCCCTTCTGGCGGAAGAAGTCGACAGCCTCGGCGGGGGGCAATCCGAAGACGCTGGAGAGGGTAAACGGCTTCCTTGGCATTTATCGACCTCGCCCACAGTTCACGGATAGCGTTACTAGCGCGTTACTGGCCTCGCTGTGCAATTTTGCGATGTCTGGTGATGTGCTGATAGCCATTCGCCCAGCAAAACGCCCCCAAAGGCCGTTTTTCCGATTTTCGTTTTTCATCGCTTCACCTCATACAGAAAGTCGGCGCTGGCGAGACGGCGGATTACTCACCGCCAGCATCACCCGACCCTCAAGCTGGCCGACTCGATCAGTGTCTGGCCAGTGGTGGTGACGACCGTGGCGGTGATGCGGTACATGACACCGGACACGCCACCCCCGACCATCTGCTTGACGATGAAACCCTGAATGAGCGGGGTGCCGATCTTCAGGGCGCTCGGCGCCTGATCGGCACCAGTCAGGACGGTAACGACAAACGTGGCCGACTGGATGGCGCCGCCACCGTTGACCAGGCGCGGTGCGAAATTGAAGCCGACGAATTCCGTCTCTCCAGGCAGTTTGTTGGAAAACTCCATCACAATCTCCTCGATATTAGTAGCCGGTCATGGGGGGGGGCATCGACCAGGCGTCGCCGCGCGTCAGCGGTCAGCAGACGTGCCCGGTGGCCGGCCATGAGAATGTCGCCCGGCCACACCTCCGCCGGCACGGCCGACCCGGACCAGGCCACCGTGCCGCTGATGACGATGCTGTCGTCGCCCGATTCCAGCACAGCGAAGACGCCGATGATGGCCACCGCGCCCGGCGCGGCGAAGGTATCCGCACCGCTTTCGGTGGCGGCCAGATCGCCGGTGGCGACCGAGCCGCCGCCGCCGGCAAAGGTATCCGCACCGGTCTCGGTGACGGCCAGCGCGCCCTTGACGAGCACCGTGCCGCTGCTTGCCGTGCTGTCAGCGCCGACTTCTTGCGCGGCCAGCGCGCCCTGCACGATGACAATTCCGGCAGATGCGAAGACATCTGCGCCGATTTCGGTGACAGACAGGCTGCCTTTGATGGCAACATCGCCGACGGCGGCCAGCGTATCGCTGCCGCTTTCGGTGGCGGCTGCCGTGCCTTGGACAATTACATCGCCGTCGCCGGCATAGGCGTCGCTGCCGGTTTCTGTGGCGTCCATCGCTCCCGATGGATTGGCGATGACTGACCCACTACCTATCGGAACATACCCAAGTTCAACGGCTGCCCCATCGAACAGCAGGCGCGAAGTGCCAGCCCGGATGAGCATGTCAGGCCTCCGCTAACCGGAACAGAGCACGGGCACCAGTGGAACCGTACCGGGTGAGCGACATAAAACAGGCGTTCGGCAGCACTTCCGCCATCTTTCCTGCCTGTAGTCCTTCGGCATAACCGTACAGGCCGTTCTGCCCAATACCGTGCATTGGCATCATAAATATCGGTTTGAACAGCGTCACGCCGAAGTTGCCCGCCGTGCCGGTAGTCGCGGCAACAGTCACACCCTCGACCGACCGAACGCCGGTATCGCCGTCCGCCAAGGACATGACGAGGATCGACCCAGCAGAGGCGGAAGAACCAAACGCCCTCGGCTTCGTGACCCGACCCGCTGTTCCGTCTTGGTTGGTGTAGCGGCAAGTGACTGTTGTAGCCGTAGCGCCAATGGCGGTGAATATTCGCAGCGCGATACAGACGCCGACGCCTGACGTGTGCCGCGCCAAAGCAGCAGTGGGAAGACCAGTGGTCTGCTCGGTCGTGACGATGGCGCTCATCCCGCCGCTGGTATTCAGCAGATCGACCATCATCCCGCCGTACAGGGTATTGGCATTCCCGGTGATTTCGCACGAAGCGAGCCAGAGTTGCTTGGTCAGCGTTGTGGGAAGGTAATCCGGGAACTGTCGGGTGGTGAACGCGGTGGTGTTGTTATGCGCGACCGAAGTGGTCGGGGTGACGTTGAGCGTAGCAGACCCCCATGCCACAGATGTGCCACCAAGCCCCGCTTGTTGGTCAATCAAGTTCGCCATCACTGGCGCCGTGGTCAGCGCTGTTTTATATGCTGCGTAATCTGCTAGTGCGCCCATTGCATCAAGCCTCGATAACGTGCACGGCGATCACCCCGCTAACTGCGGTCGTCGCCCCAGCCAGCAGTTGATAGGTCAGACAAGCATCGGTTTTCATCTCGGCAACGGCTGGTAGCCCGGCGATCAGATCACGCACCGTGAGATAACCCGCTCCCGTGCAATGGAACTGCGCCAGCGGCCTGACGATGGTGACGCCGAACGCGCCCGCCGTGAGGGTGCTTGCTGCCAGTGTCACAGTCTGCACCGACTGCACGCCGGTATCCCCATCTTGCAACATTAACGGAATCATGCGCTGGGCTTCGTTGTTGCCCGTACCGCCAATCGCAACAGCGCGGGTCGTTCTTCCTGCTGTTCCCGCTTGATTGGTGTATGACGCAGTAATGGTTGTCGCCGTGCTGCCAAGCGCGGTGTAAATCTCGACCCATATCTGGTTGCCGACCGACTCAGCGCCGGTGTAGCGCGTCATCGTTCCACCGACCGTCTGCGCCGTGGCGACCGTGCCGGACAGGTTGCCCTGATGCAGCAGCCGGTCGTACATTGTCAGGGTGCAGAGTTGCGACAACGCTGCTTCGATGCCGAGCAGCCATTGCTGCCGCCCGCCAGTCGGATTGACGAAGGGCTGCGAACCGATCGTTGCCCGCGTCGGGATTTCCACAGCGCCGGGTGCGGCACCGTTCGCCCCGTTCGACTGGTTGTACTGCCACAGCGATAGCCACTTGTTAGCGACTGGTGCTGCTGCGGCTGCGGCCTGAATGCGCCCGTCGAGTTGCGAGAAGATATGCTGCGGCGTCCCGCTGTTGCCGCCTGTCAGGCGATTGACGATATCGGATAGATCGACAAGGGCAGTCATGCAAGAATCACCGCAGGATCAATTGCAAGCTCAGGGTGTGTAGCAGCGATGTACTGCACACCCTGAGAAACCTCCATGTCAGTTAGGTCAACACCATCCGATGCGGTAGAGAGCTTGAGCCACACCAGCGCAGCCACGTCATCTCCAGCCATCGCCGCACGCATGATGCCGATGAGTTGCGACTGCGTGAAACGATTGCGGAATTCCCAGTCGCGGATAACGCGCTGATTCACACTGAGCGCCAGCGTACCGCCTTCGCCGATCTTGGTCAGGTACTCATTGCGGTAGGCCAGCACTTCCTCGCCTTGGCAGAGTTGTGAGGTGTCGGCGTCGAGAATGCCGCAGACGACATATCCGGTCGTGTCATCGCCGAATGGCAAGCCGATGGTGACAATATCTCTGATTTCCATGATCAGACGTGCGTGATCGCGGCGCTGTTGAGCGTGACGGTCTGGCCGGCGGTGATGCTCAGGCTGTCGAGGTTGATGTCGCTGGCGGAAAGGCCAACGGTGAGGCCCGTCACCACATCGACGTTCGCGCTGGTGCGGATGCGCGCCACGGCGGCGGTGCCGGTGTTATCGGCGGTGGCATCCGAGCGCGGGAAGCCGGCCAGGGTGAGCACCGCGCCGGAGACCGTGCCGGTGGAGGCGCCGGAATAGCCGAGCGGGATGGTGGCGAGAATCGCGGCGTAGCCAGCCGAGCAAATCTCGATCTTGCCGGCCGCGCCGCCCGCGTCGATCTGATCGCGCACGGCAGTCATGCGGGCCGCCTTGACGGCGGCGGAATAGGTGACGGTCATGGGTTACTCCTTTTCGGTGGATAAATCGGTGGGGGGGGTGGCACGGCCGAACAGATGGGCGGCGAAGCTGCCGCTGGCGAGAAGGTCAGTCAGGGCTGTGGCATCCATCTGATCGAGCACCTGCGGCAGGCGGGCGCGGAATTCCTCCAGGGTCTTGCACTCCTCCATCAGTCGCTCGATGGGCGAAACCAGCGGCCCGGTAACGCGCTCCCAGTCGCTGGCCATGTCGGCGGCCATCTGGTCGAACTCGTCGGCCGTGGCAGCCCCTGCCCGCATTGCGGCCAGGGCTGCCTTGATCTTGTCAGGCGCTACATTCGGCGTAGCGCCGAGGGTTTCCTCTCCCTCGGTGGGCTCCGGGATGCGCGCCTTCTCATGCACCCACTTGACCGGGATGGAGCGCATGCCAGCCTTGACAAGCTTGTCCAAGCCATCGGCCAGGGTGACCAGGTCCTCGGCCTCGCCGGTGTCGAACACCAGGCGCGGGCAGCGCTTGAGGCTGTCGATGCCGCCCTTGTTGAGTGCCAGCAGCGGATAGATCAGGTCGCGCGTGATGGTGCCGGCGATCTGCCGGGCGTCGGCGTTGCGGATGTCGTGGCGCACTTCGTTGTGCACGGTGGCCACGCCGGAGCCCATACCCGTGGATCGCGCCTCGCTCGATGTCGTCTGGCCGAGGATGGCCTTGGATTGTGCGCGATCGGCCCAGTCGATCATCGCCAGGTGCGGTGTGCCGCTGCCGTCGGTCGTGACTTTCTGGATCTCCAGCGCCATGTCGGTCGGCATGATGGCGCGGGCGTCGTGGCCGAGCGCTGTGACGGCGCGCAACAGGCTTGCCTTCTCGGTGTCGCTGGCGCCCTGGTAATACTTGCCGATCACCATCGGCAGGCCGTAGGTCTCCAAAAACTCAGCAAAATCCCCAAGCGAGTACGCCTTGTAAAGGAAGGGCCAGACCAGGGCGCGGTGCAGGCCCATGCGGCCCTGGTAACCGGTCTTGGCCTTGCCGTGGGTGTGCAGCACCCAACCGAAGGGCTGCAGCGGCGCGCCCTCGGCGCTGGCGTCGATGAGGCGCAGCTCGGTGCGGGGGCGGTCGAGGCGGAACCATTCCTGCGGGCGCGGGTAGAAGGCGGGCAGCCAATCCGCCCCTTCCTTGCGCCACTCCAGTTCGACGGCGGCAAAGCCGTGGCCAATACCGTCCATCAGGGCGAGTAGCAGATCCTCGATCGGGTCGACGGCGTCGGTCAGCACTTCTTTGACCCATTCGGCGTTACTTTTCTCGGCGGCGGTGGCGTTACGCGGCGGGACGATGTCCCAGTCGAGGTCCATCACGGCCAGTTTGCGCTTGCCGATCTCGCAGAGCAGATGCGCGTCGCGCTCTTCCATGTCGGCGAAGAGCCGATGCTGCGCCGTCAGGTCGCCGTCGTCGGCTTGCTTGAGGATGGACGAGAGACGGCCCGGCGTGAGGCCGGCGAGCATGGGGGTGAGGTACTGGTTTTCCAGCATGGCGATGCGGCTGGTTTGCGGCTCACTCAACCCGACTGTGTCGATGGGGTTGCCGTACTGGTCGAGAATCTTGGGCATGGTCATACCATCCTGCGTGTAAAGTCGAGGTCGAAGCGATCGACATCTCCGGCGTACATGGCGTCGCCGAAGCCGTCGCCGGTAACGCGGCGCGGCATGGCGACGTAACCGTCGCAGCGGCCCGGTTCGCCATCGCGCGTCATGGCGTAATGGCCGAGGAACAGCGAGATGGCGAAGTCGCCGTGGCGCTGCACCTTCTTGCCCCCGGCGCTCTGCGTCTTGGTCTTGCCCAGCTTGGGCACGCCGTTGATCTTCTTGATGGCGCGCAGGTCGTCGCGGCACTGCTCGTCGCGCGGCAGGCCGTCGAGCGTGGCATCTTCCAGCGCCGCCTTGAAGCGCGGCATCTGCTCCAGGTAGAACATATCCGAGAGCTTGATCTGCTCGATGCGGCTGTGGCCCCAGGTGTCGGCCGCGTATTCGGCCAGCTCGGCGCCATTGCCGGTGGCGTCGAGCGCCCCGCCGAAAAATCGCGGCAGCTGCGAGACGATGTAGGTAAGAATCTGCCGCTGCTGGGCGAACGGGCAGCCGCCCAGTTCGACCACCAGGCGCGGCCGGCGCACCAGGTCGGCGCCTTCCTCCAGCACGGTGATGACGGTGAGGTCGCCTTCGCGGGCAAAGTCTTCGCCGAAGCCGTGGCGGCGTTCCGGGTCCAGCCCGAGCCGCAGATGCGTGGCGAGGCGATCGCGGCACCACTCCCCCACATCGGCGGCGCGCGTCGGCTCGGGCAGCAAGGAAAACACGACAGGCCAGCGTTCGCGCACGATCGGCACGTAGACGCCCACCGGCACCATGCGCGCCTCGATCAGCGCCAACGGCAGGTAGGTGCCGCCGCCGCGCGCCGGGATCGCGTCCAGCTCTTCTTCGGCGTCATCGCCGTAGAAGCTGCGTACGTCGGCCACCCAGGCGTCCTCGGCTTCTTGGCTCCACGGTTTCCCCTTGCGCAGGCAGACGCGCTGGAACAGGCCGTCGGCCACCGCATCGGCAAAGGTAATGCGATGCACCGCGCCCTTGCGCTTGCCGGCGCGCACTTCGTTGATCAGCTCGTTGAATGGGTTGTCGTCGCCGTTGTGGGTGCTGATGATGCGTACCTTGTCGCCCCACATCAGCATGGCCATCGCCGCCTTGATCAGGCCGGCGAGATCCGGCGCGAAGGCGGCCTCGTCGATCACCACCACGCCCTGCTTGCCGCGCAGGTTGGCCGGCCGGCTGGAGAGCGCGACGATACGCCTGCCCGATTTCGGGAAGTCGATGCGGTAAGTTTTGATTTCCTTGTCGCCGTCGATGAAGATGCCTTCCTCGATCTGCCCGGCGGCGAGGTCAAAGGCCCGTGCCCACATGGCGCACGCCTCGATGTATTCCAGGGCCATGTCCTGCGTCGCGCTGATGTAGAAGACGTTGGAGCCGTCGTCGCCGGAGGCGATCAGGACGTCGTCGGCCGCTTCGCCCCAGGTGAGGCCGATGCGGCGGCTCTTCTCGGCGAGCTTGAGCGGCGACTGATCCGCTACCCAGCGCTGCTGGTAGCCCAAAAGCGCTGGAGGCGGCGCCGGGTTTTCATGGGTGGCCGCCTCGCGGGTGAGGAATGATTCAAGTGGGTTGGTCACGGCGCAATCCCGAGGATGCTCCTGCGGATCTCGGCGACCGACGTGGCGGACAGGCCGCCCTTCTTGGCGATACGCTCGGCGGCATCGGCGGCGGCGGTGGCCCTGGCACGGACTTCCGTCTGCCATTTCTTTTGCGTTACCGTCGTGCGCCCCAGATCGGCCACGGCACGGGCAATCTTGGGAAGATCAAACTTTCCATCGCCAGAATTCAGCAGATTGAACAGGTGTTCTTGAACCATGAGCATCAAGGCCTCGCTCACAGCCCCTTCATCGTCGCCAGTCGCCGTCACAATCGCTTTGGCTTGCTCGCTGGCGAGCTTGAGCGTGGCCAGCTTCTGTTCAAAGGCGCTGCCGTAACGATGGATGCTGCTTTTGCCGATATCGAAGCCGCGCGTCTTCAGCTCGGCTTCGAGCTGCTCATAGCCACTGAAGTTGCCATCAACGAGCGCGACGTCGAGCCATTGCTTGACGGCCTTGGGCAGCCCTTCGATCTTGGAGCGGCGCGGCATGGTGGCCTAGCCCCAGTACTTGACGGGGCGCGCGATGCCGGGGTCGCAATCGACCGTGTATTCCGCCACATCGGTGCCATAACGGGTGAGGTCGGCGAACCAGCGGCCGCCCGGGTGCTTGACCAGCTCGACCAGCTTGCGGTCGGAGAGGTAGTCGAGCGCCCGGCGCAGCTCCAGCGGCGTCGCATCGGGGAAGGTGGCCTGAATCACCGATAGCACCAACTCTTCCCACGCGCCGATCGGTGACGCGTTGTAGAGCGTGAGCAGGATCTGCCAGCGGATGGTTTCGCGCCGGACTTTTTCGATATCGACTGTCATGACGGGTTCGCTTTCTGTGCGCTGGCGCGGAGCAGGACGTTTTCAAACTTCGAGGCAAGGCCGTCGATCTTCAGTTCCAGGATCGAGTGGCCGCGAATATGGTCAGGGCGCGAGACGAAGTTTTCCGCCAGATGCACCTTGAGCCCAAGCAGATCAAGCTCGTTCTTGCGCGCCAGGGCCTCGATCTTCTTGAATTCATCGTCCCACCGGCTCTGCGCTTCCTTACGTGAGGCTTCTTGCGTGGCGAAGCGCTCATCCAGGCGCTTCTCGAATTGCGCGATCAGGATCTTCCCGAACGCGCCGACGCAGCCAAAGAAGGCGATCAGCATCAGGATCATGTGCCACAGCTCAAGTTCGATCTTCACAGCAGGCCCTCTTCGAGTTCTTCCTGACAATGCACGCAGGTCTGCACGCCAGGGACAGCCCGGCGGCGTTTAACGGGGATGCGCCCGCCGCAGACGCGGCATTCCACGGCCGACGGGCGCGACCGCTCGCGCTCACGCCGGTAACGCGCTTCGGCCAGGGCGTCGGCGCGAATTTCTTCTTCGCGCTCGGTGGCGCGGTCCCACAGGTCAGTCACTGCGGCCATCCGTCGAAGCAGAGCCGGGCGTCGGCGGCATGGTCGTCAGCTGCTTGCGCCATGCTTCGATATCGTTCGCCGCAGTCTCCGAGTATGGCGTGGCAGGTATTGAGCGCTGCATGGCAGGCTGCGCCGGTAGCACCGGACAGGCGGCGCTTGATGGCGGCAAGGTCGTCGCGCAGCCCGCGAGCAGCGCGATGGGCAGCCAGAGCAGCGGCGCGGTTTTTCTGGTTTTCAAGTTGGTTCGCACGGTAGGCAACCTCCATGTTGCGGAACATTTTTACTTCCCTGATGCGCGCCGAACTAACCTCTGCGGCGTGCTTCTTGCTGGTCGTGGCCTCCCAGCGCTGGTTGGCGCGCTTCGCGCCGTCCCACTCACCCACGCCAGCGCCGGCCGCAAAGGCCAGCACGACGGCGAGGATCATCCAGGGGTTCATGGCGTCGGCCCTTGCCGGCCGAACCACCAGCCGACCGCCAGCGTGAGCAGCGGCGTCCACATGGCGAGGTAGTCGCGCCCGGTAATCTGGTTATCGAGCATCAACCAGGTAGAGGCGAACATCATCCCGACGAGCAGGATCAGGGTCAGCCAGCCCATGAATTTGGTGACGTTCATGGGCAGGCCACCTCCCCGCCCGGTAGGGCGGGGGCCACGCTTGCCCCAAGGGGGCGGGCGTCGCACGCGACGCCTCGCCCCCAGCTCGCATAGAGCGGTTGCCATTTGGTGAGAATCAGACGCGGGTAGGCGAGGTTTTCGCGGCAGTGCGTGACGTGACGCGACGCCTGGCCGCAGCGGGCGTCGATCGCCGCACGATCGGACGCGGGCTGCGCCAGGCGCGCTTCTTTGCGCCAGTGACCGAGGCCGCCGTTGTAGCCGCGCAGCGTGCCCCACCACTTTTCGCAAGCGTTACTGGCGGGCGCGATCCGGTCGTGCAGCCAGCGGTCGTAACGCGCCAGCGCGCGCAGGGCCCAGACCGGGTTGCCAGTGTCCGCGCCGGCCAGTGCGGCATCCTGCCCGGCGATCCAGTCGGCGGTATCCGGCGTGAATTGCGCCAGGCCGTGAGCGTAGGGGCTGCGAGCGTCGGGCCGCCAAGCGGACTCTTGATGCACCTGAGCCGCCATGACGGCGACCGGCGCATCGAGGCCCCACACCAGGCGCGCGGAGCGGATCAGGTCGGCGCGGTATTTGAGCGCGGCGCGGGGCGGCTCGGCGGCGGCGGCCCCTTGCGATAGCAGCCCAATCACGAGCACGCACACCACCACCACGAGGGTGTCGATGATCTCTTCGCGCTGACCCCTGTCGAAGCGCATCACGCCCCCAAGCTCACGCCAATGATGCACGCCGCCACCACGATGGCGCGGCGGATATAGGCGGCGGCGGTTTCCTGATGGTCGAGCGACAGGTCATCGGGCCGGGCGTAAGGGAACAGGCTGCGGTCGATCCAGTAACCCGTGGCGGCGGCGAGACTGACCAGGGAAAGCTTGTAGAGCGTGACGGGGAGTTGCTGGGGCGCGATGATGCCGATGGCCAGCGTCAGCACAACGGCAATCGCGATCCAGTCAGCGAGACGGGGCAGGCGCATGGATGATCTCCTGGTAACGGGATAGCGGATAAATGCACGCCCCGGAGCGCGGCAGAAAACGGGCGCGCTCCTCCGGCGTCGAGCAGGCGCGGCAATAGCCGTAGCCAGCGAGCGACGAAGCCTCAAGGGACTGACAGGTGCCGCAGGTTTCGGATCTAGGCTGCATGCCGCGCATCTTCGCGCGCGTGCGATGGGCCGGTCAGGGTGAACGGCTACCCCACCAACAAAAAACCCCGCCGGAGCGGGGGTGTAAAGTCGGCGCTGGCGGGACGGCGCTAGGCGCTTTCCTTGGCCTTGCGTCGTAGTAGTTTGCGCCTATGGATGATGCCATTGACGCTACGGCCGATGACGCGGGCAATCTCAGCCGGGCGCTGACCGGAGGCAATGCCTGCCAGTAAGCGCTGGTCTTCGTCCTGCGTCCAACAGGTGGCGTTGCGCCCCTCGGCAGCCACCGCGCCGGGCTGCTGCCCGACCAGTCGCAGGTATTCTGCCACGGGCAGAGTAACTTCCATGTGCAGCAGTTCGTTCAACTCGCGCGGCGTGAGCGGCTGGGCCTGACGGGTTGGCTGCAAACGCAGCGCATCTTCCATTTCATTGAAGGCGGCGATGTATGCTTCCTTGCGCCGTGCCGCCTCGGCCCCGGTAAAGCCCATGACGAGAAACATGAAGCCGTCGCGCGTCATCTGGTATTCCGGCTGACGCTTGTTCTGTTCGTTGAGGTAGGCGGACTCTCCAAAATTGGATAGTCGAAACTCTTCGCTACAGTCCAGTTCCCGAATATCACGCAGCACATGGGTATGCTGCTTGTCGAACACCCCGGCCACGATGCGGCTGGTGGTGATGGGCTGCGACTTTCCGGCGAGCTGGCCGGAAAAGACTTGGATGTTCATGGTCATGCTCCTTTCACAGGGCGGAAACAAGGCGGTTGGCTTTTTTGGCGGACTCTTCGATGATGCTGACCATCTCGTAGCAGAGGCCTTCGCGCTCCGGGCCATTCGGCAGGGTTGAGCGGGACAAGACAACGGACAGCCCGAGCGCGATGGTTTCGCAGCGCCCAATGAGCAGGCTGAGTTCGTCGATATTGACGTCAGGTTTAACAGGGTTGGTTTGGCACATGGCAAATCTCCAAGCAAGCGATTCAAGAACCGCACCCCCGCTGTCAATCGGGAGGGCGACCGTGCGGGTTGACAGACCGGGCTTGGACCGGCGAGCCCCGAAGGGCTCCCCACACGGCCGCCCAAAACTCTGGACTGCCATGCGATGGACGTAAAAAAACCGCTGGTGGGCGGCTCGTCCGCCAAGCTCCGGGCTGTCAAACCCGACCGCTGGAACCCCAGCGGCAGGCGGATGATGCGCCCGGAGTGAATTCGTTGTCAAGCTCATGCGAACAAGTCCTGCTGTTCCGCCTGCCCCGCATCCGCCCGCCCGCAGATCAGTTCGATGGCGCGGCTGCTGATCGGCGCGAACTTGAGGCCGACTTCATAGACGGCCTGGTTGCCGCTTAGTTTTTCCTCGCGCGTCAGCCGGTCGAACTCCTTGCGGATGGCGCGGTTGCGCAGTTCGTCGCGGGCTTGTTTGCAGGTCGGAATGTCGATGACGTCGCCGCCGTAGCGTTTGGCCAGATGGTGCATGGCCTCCTCGCCGATGATCCCGGCCAGCTCATCCCAGCGCTTCGCGCCCGCCGGGTGTTTGTCCGGATGCTTGGGGATCAGCAGGGTGCACCCGGGCCGCGCGGCCAGCAGCGCCGCCGCCGGGGCCGGCCCCAGGCAGCCGATCAGCGCCTGCGCCGTGTAGGGCAGCAGGGCTTCGACGGTGGCGAGGTCGGCGGGAGTCATGCGTAGCCCGTTTCCTGTTCGCGCGCCTTCTTGTCGCGGTATTTCTGCGTCCGCGCCAGGGCGCCGGTAACGCCGTGCAGTTCTTGCGCATCCATCATTTCGAGGCGGCGGGCGATGCCGAATTGCCGCCGCGCCACGCCTTCGGCGTAGCCCTTGCCAACCTGCAGCGCGCCGCACATGGCGCAGATTTTGCGCAGCATGGGCCGCTTGTCGGCGGGGGCGGCGTCGATGAAGGCCCATTCGTTGTCGCGCTTGTAGCCGCCCGGCGGCTTTTGCGCGCCCAGCGCCGCCACCGCGCGCGCCAGCTCCGGGCCTTCCAGCTCGGCCGCGCTGCGGCGGCCGGTGCGGGCTTCGAGGATGTCACGGTAGGCGTCATCATCCCAACCCTGCTCTTTCTTGATGCAGTGCAGGCGGGCGAGGAGTTGGTTGCGGGTGGCGGGCATGGTCAGGCGGCCTCGAACATATCGCCCATGCCAAGCCGCGCACGGCGGGTGGTATAGGCGGTTTGCTTGTGGTGTTGCTGGTCGTACCGGAGGTGGCAGCGCTGGCACATGGCCCGCAGGTTCTCCGGCTCGCAGTTTTCTGGCGTGTGGTCGAGGTGCGCGATGGTCAGGACGACGCGGCTGCCGGTCTCGGGGTGCGTCTGTCCATTGACTGCCCGGCACTCCGGGTGCGCCGGACTGCCTTCGCAGCGATGGTCGGCGCGGGACAGGATGGCCGCACGAATCTCGCGCCAGTTGGCCGGGTAACGCGAACGGTTCTCGGGGCGGATGGGCATTGCGTTACACCCGATAGCCGAGATCGACCACTTCGACGTCTGTGCACGTCCTGCGCAGATGCCTGGTGAGGGATTTCGGCGCAAACCAGTACGGCGCCCAGCAGGCCACGAATTTCTCGGCGACGCCTTCGTAGTGATCGCGAAGCAATGGGCTAATCCGGCGTGACTTGAGCTTTGCCTTTGCCTCCTCTCGCTTCTTGGCCGGATACAGCCAGTGACGCTCCTCGCGGCAGAACTTCTTCGCCTCGGTGGCTTCGCCACGGAACCACTCACCCTTCATCACGCCATCAACATAGACGACGATGCACTGGCGTAGCGCCTTGTAACCCTTCACCTGTAACACGAGCTTGTAGCCGTCGGCTTTCAACTCAACCCGGCCGAAGGGGCCGGAGAGTTGTTGCTCGATCTGTGTCCACTGTTCCCTGGTCAGCGTCGGCATGGCGTTATCAATGCTTCCGTAACGGCGACATGTTGCGTTCGGCGTCATCAGTGCGCCCGTG
>DDXB01000054.1:34931-64129 GCA_002347405.1 Rhodocyclaceae bacterium UBA2271
CTTCGCCGCTCGCTGAATTCAGACGATAGCCCCAAGCGACCCAGCCAACGGTCGCCATGATCGCGCCGACAGCGCACCCGGTGATAAAGAGCAGGCTCATGCCGCCACCTCTTTCGCCGTCTCGCCAGCGCCGACTTTCTCGTCATCCGGCAGATCGTTTGCCCAGGCTATTACCTCTGCCTTTGTCTTGAAATACAGCTTCCGCTTGCGCAAGCCAATCGCGGTGAATTTCGCAGACAGCGCTAGGAAGAACATGCCGCCCGCGACGAGCGTCCAAAAGGTGCTTTCTCGGCTGACGTAGATGCAGACGAACAGGAATCCGAAGGTCACGACATCGCTGGCCACGCTTTCGAAAAGCGATTCGGTTCTGTCATAGACGGCGTACTGCGGTTTCATGCCGCCACCTCGACGGGCTTGGCCTTGGCTTTGCCCTTGGTGGCTTTGGCGGTTTCGTTTTCGCCTTGGCGGCGGGCGGCGTCGGCGATGACCAGCTTGGTGATTTTCTCGACATCGTTGTCGCCGACTTTGATATAGCGACGGTCGGCCCCGGCGACGGTGCGGATGCCTACCTTGCGCAGGTCGTTAAGTTCGCAGCCGGCCAGCGCGCTGATGTTGAGGCTTTCTTCGGTGCGGATGAGGATGTCGGCCTGTTCTGGTAGTAACGCCTTGATGCCGGCGATGACGGCCGCGTCGTCGTCCCAGTCCAGCGAGTCTGCATCTTTGATGTAGCCGACTTTTACGCCGTCGACTTCGAGGCTGCGCGGCTTGACGAACAGATTCGGCGCAATGATCAGTAGATCGTCGAGCTTCCGCAGCGCGAAGGCTTCCGATTCTGCGTAGTCGTCGAGGGTGGTGCGGTATTTTTCCAGGATCGGCGCAATCGCCGCCTTGATCTCGGCGTTGAGCATGGTCGAGCATGCTTGGGTATCGTTGCGACGGTTGGCCAGGTATTGCGCGGCGGCGCGGATCTGGTCGAGGCTGATTGTTTCAGGCATGGTTGCTCCTGTGATTAGAGTTCGGGAAGGGGTTCGTTGGCGCCGTCGGTGCCGGTGAATTTGGCGAATGCGCTGCGCAGCTTGCTGATCTTGCCGAGGCTGTGCACCGCGCGGCCGTGCAGCCATTCGCAGACGGCTTGCACTTCGGCTTCGGTTTCGGGGATGTAGTAGCCGGTCGTTGGGTGCGCACAGACCGGAGTGCCGGCCTCGATCAGGTCATCGACGAGCTGGCGGATGGCGCGCTCGGTGGTGCCGACCAGGGAGGCGAGCGTCTTGACGTCCCGGCCGTTGCCCTGGCCGTTTTTCAGGTGGCGGAACAGCGCTTCTTTGGTGACGGGTGTTTCGGTCATAGCGGTCTCCTAGCTGTTGGGCGAGTAGTCGAAGGCGGTGAGCCGCTGGCGGCGGCAGGTATCGCAGAGGCGGTTGTGCGGGCCTTCGCTGTTGAAGGTGGTCTGGCAGCACAGGCAGGGGCGCATGAGGGCCGACTTGCGGCGCCTGGGTTTCGGTGGGATGGCTTTGGCCAAGCGGTAATTCAATTGCCCGATCGTCAGTCCGGAGATCCTGGCGACGTCGCGCCTTGAGTGCCCGAAGTCGCACAGGGATTGCAAGTCCATGATGGTGTCTCTCATAGCTGTTCCTCCACACGACTGACCCTGAGAAAACGCAGCAGGCCGCGCAGGTCGTCGGCGCAAAGGCTGACGGTGGCGCCATCCTTGATGATCAGCAGCCGGCGCGAGGACCACCAGGCGTAGAGCGCTTCGGCTTCGGCGCGCTTGAGGAATTCCGGCGTTTCGAGGCCGGCGAGCAGCTCGGGGTCGAGGATGCGTTCGGGTGCGTTCATCAGTGCCCCCTCTCTACCCAGATAACCCGCACGCCAGGTGGCGGGTAAAGCAACTGCCCCCAGCGCTCAGGCACGCCGCGCAGTGTGCTGGTCTTGTAGTAGGCGGCGCGCTCTTTCTCGACGGCGGCGGCGGTCTTGTTGCTTGATGCGACCAGGATCGACGGCAGGCCGGGCGCGACGACGTCGGCGCTGAACGAGATGGGCGAGAAGCCCTGGCGGATCAGCTCGGCAACGGCCTGGGCGACGATGCGGGCGAACGCGGCCAGTCGCTGGTCGTCAGTACCGGGAATGGCTGGGTGGTTGAGGCAGCGCATCATGGCTTGATCTCCTGAGTCGGTTTGTAGGGGCAGCGCTGGCAGGCTTGCCATTGGGCGTGGCGGGCAGCGCCGCCGAATGGCTCTGGGGCATGCGCGCGCAGGCGGCAGTGGGAGACAGGAACGTGCTCCCCGTTGTGCGGACAGGCGCGCACGCCCTGGTACCGGTCGAAGATGGCGGCTTCGAGTTTTTCCGCGCCGCCATAGCTGCCGTTGACGTAGCGCGACAGCGCCGGGCGCGAGTAGCCAAGCGCATCAGCCACGCCGGCCAGCTTGCGCGGATGCACCTTCGCCGCTGCCTTGACGAGTTCGATGGCTTCAGGCAATGGCATGAGTTTCTCCGCTGTTCGGGTCATAGACTTCGCCGGCGCTTTGCCGCCACACCGGCGCGTCACGGCCGGCGTCGATGATCAGACGGTAACGCCATGCCCCGTTGCTGGTTGGCGACAGAGGGCGTGCGCGGCCCTCGATCTTGAGGATGCCAACCTTCGCCAGAGCGCGCAGCCAGCGGCCGAGGTTGCTTTCGGCGTCGCGCTCCTTGCCGTCGGCCACGGTGGCGAGCAACTCGGGCAAGGTGAAGACGCCATGCCGGCGAATTACCCACCAGGCGCGCTGCCGCAGGCCGGTGGTGACTTTACGGGGGGCGGTCTGGCCTGGACTCACTTCTTCACCCGATTCAGCACGTCTTCACACAGCCGCAGGCCCTTCACGTCGGTGGCGGTCAAGGCTTGCGCGCCTTTTTTGCCGGCGACGGCTTCGAGCATGCGACCGGCGTTAGCCATCAGGCGGTACCGCCCCCGGCTTTGCTCATGCACTTGTTGGGCGATCGCGGCATCGACCTGCACCTCGCAGAGTTCTTCGAGGTAGGCAGATACATCCTCGATGCTGGCCGGCTTGAGTTCAGGCGCGGCGCTGATGCGAGTGGCGATATGCGCCAGCCGCTCTTCGCCAAAGCGGTGCGCCTCGCTGCTGTGAGCCACTAGCACGAGGATGACGCCGGCCCGCTCGCCGATACGGCGCAGGTATTCGATGCACTCGGCCTTGTTGGGCAGGCCGTGCTGAGCCTCGTCGAGGATGATTGGGAAGCCGCTGCGCTTGAAGTAGTCGACGAAGGCCTTATCCTGCGCAAAGCGGCGCGGTTCCTTGATGCCGGTCTGGTCGGCCAGGTAGTCGCGCACGAAGGTGATGCCCATGCCAGGCACGCCGTCGATGAGCACGGCGTTACTTTTCGCGGCCCAATGATCCACCGTGGTGGTCTTGCCGGTGCCTGGTGCGCCGGTGAGGCGCAGGATGCAGGCTTCCTTGCTGCCGCGATTATCGATGGTGGCCACCGCGTCCATGAAGCGCTGGTGATTGCTGGTTTTAACGTAGTGCTGTCTCATGCTGATAAACTCCCTTGACTGATTGCTATCAGTACTGCTGTAAATGGCCGTCGCGTGATTCCACTCACCCGGCGGCCGCCTCTTTTGCGGGACCGTCCTCATGGCTCCCGGCTTGTTCTTCATCGCTCTCGTCGCTGCGACGCATGTAGAGCGCGCAGGTTTCCTCGAAGGTCAATTCCCGTTCCCGTTCCCGCGCGGGCTGCTCGCGCAGCAGATCGGCGAGGGTCGGCTGCGGCTCGACGCGGATCGGCACCACTTCCGCTTCGATGTAGTCGAGAATCGCCGGCCGGCTTTCACCTTCGACCACCATGCCGGGCACGCTGGCTTTGTCGCGCTCGATGGCGCGCTGCTTGTTGGCGATGCGCGCCATCGCGCGTTTCTCGTCGGCGGCTTCTTGCGCCGTGAGGGTGCGGTAGCCGGTGGCTTCCTTGAATTGCGCAATGCAGATCAGTTCGCCCTTGAGGGTCTTCACCCACACTTGCCGCCAGTCCATGATGTCGTAGGCCACCACCACGTCTTTGCCTTCCCAGTGCGGCAGCTCGTCGTGTTCGTAACGCATGCCGCCGTAGGGGCTGACGGTGCCGCGCCGCACCTTGATCTGCAGGTGCGGCCGGAACAGGTCGACCATGTGCTGTTCCAGCGCGGCATCGGTCAGGTCGGGCAGGCTGGGTTCCCAGCCGGCGAAAATGTGCTGCATGAGGGCTTCGGCGGGGGTCTGGTGGCGCAGCTTGCCGGTCGCGGCGCAGCGTACTTTCGGTAGGGCGCGGTGCGGCTTGTGGTTCCACTTCTGGCGCTTGTCTTCGAGCCAGGCCAACGTCTGGGCATGGCTGGTGAGCACTAGGCCCTTATTGATGCGCGTCAGCTCGTTGCGTTTGGCCTGCACCAACGCCATGTCGCCGGCAGCCTGCGCTTTGACGATGGCGGCGGTGAGGCGCTTGCCGCGCTTGAAACTCATTTCGTCCATCTGGCGCGGGTTCTGGTAGGTAGCCAGTTCGCGGCTTTCCTTGTCCAGCCAGGTGTTGAAGTTTTCAGCGATGCCGTTGGCCTGCGAGTTGCCGACGGTGACCGGATGCACGATGGTAAAGCCGGCGCGATCGGCGATCGCCGTGGCCGGGTTGGTCTTGAATTTCTCGCTGAGCTTGACGATGCGCGTGCTGTCCGTTTGCAGGAACATCATGCAGCCGCCGGCCCGGTAGGCGTGCTCGACGCACTTGGCGATGACCTCGAAGTTCTCGGTCAGGCCAACGCCGAAGGGCGGCACAAAGCGCGTGGCCACGTCGTGGGCATGCCAAACTTCATAGGTGACATACTCGCCCGTCACCGGGTGCGGCGCTGAAAAGTGGGTATTCCAGCCGTCGGCATGAATTTCGTCCCAGGGCAGCAGGTTGCTGCTGTCGCGGTGCTGATATTTCATCCGGGCGCGCAACTGGCTGCCGGTGTAACGTCCCTTGAGCTGGTCGATCTGGCTGAACTGGTCGCGGAAGAACTTGGCCACCACGTCGTAGCTCGGCGCTTTCCCTCCCCAGCCGGCCTGCCACTGCGCCGCGATTTGTTCGGCGACCCACTTCTTGCAGCCGCCTTGCGGCCGCTGCACCAGGGCGACGGCCAGCGCGTGCCAGGGCTTGACACTCATGTCTTTGACGATCTTCAGCGGCGCCGCTCGCCCGCGCTGCTTCTTGACGGCCTTCCACTTGTTGAGAGTGTCCAGGTTGAGGCGCGAATCCTTGCGCTTTTTCGACCAGGCGTGGTCGTAGGCCCAAGCCAGCGGGCCTGGCAGCGTGCCGTCGAAGTGATGGACGTTTAGGTGATCGATGGCGGCTTGCACCGATCCGGCATAGACGACGATGAAGTCGAGAATGCGGTCGCGGGCGCGCTCAACATCGAGCTGGCCGCTGTCGGGGCTGTCCAGGCTGGACAGCGAAGGAATAAAAAGGCCCGCCGGGCGCTCGGGGCGCTCTGGGCGCGCTAGGCGCTCGGTGGCGGGCAAAACCCCGGCGGCTGAGACCCGGGAGGAGGTAATCTGAAAAGTCGGCGCTGGCGAGACGGGGAGGCCGTCAGGCCGGAGGGGGCCCGTAGAGGCTCCGGCAAACGAGGCCAGCAACAGCGCGTTCTGCGTCTCGGGCGGCAGGCAGGAAATCGGCCATTCCAGGCCCTTACCTCGCTCTTTCTTGCGAGCTTCGGATGGTTTGTTTTCCAGCCTGGCGCGAACGCGACGCTCTGTGCCGGGCATTCCGGGCAAACCTGCCAGCTCCTGCGCGCTGTACCAGCTGTTCATTCCAACCCCCTGACAGCGGCCTCGATGCGCTCGCTGCTGGCGTAGCTGGTGAGGATTCGCAGGGTTCCGGTGGTCGGGCTCACGATCTGGACGATCAGCGGGGCATTTTGTGCCACCCCTTCATGGGCGCGACTACTTCCCACCATTGCGGCGATCTCGGCCTCGCGTTTCCCTATCTCGTGTCGCTCGATGGCGCTATAGAAGCGGTGCAGCGACGACTTGCCCACCCGGTGGCCCCGCGCCATCAGCCAGGCTTCGTGCCCCTCGTAGCCACTGAACTTGCTATCGAAAACGCGCCGCGACAGTTCCTGCCGCACAACCTCCGGCAGCAGGTCGACCAGATGTCTTCTTCCCATTTCAATGGCTCCCTTGTGTCTTGAGTAGCGCCTGCAGGGCGCGCTTGCGTTCGGCCAGCTCGCGCTCCTGCTGGTGGATGCGCCCGAGTTCGATGAAGGCCGCTTCGTCGGCGGTGATAACGCGGCGCTCGCCGCGCTTGCGGGCATACAGGCCGAGCAAAACATCCGAACCAAGGGCGGCATCGAAGGCCATCGCCCGCAGCAGGCTGATGTCGCGGGGCTGCTCGGCTTTCTCGGTGTGCGATGGGGCGGTATAGCCATTGAGCGTGGCCGGGTTGAACTTGTCGCCCAAATGGAAGGCCATGCGCTCGGCCACCGCGTCGCGGTCCAGACCGCGCGCGGCAGCGGTCTTGAGTGCATCAGCCATCGTCGCCGCGATCTCGACGCGGCAGCCCAGGGCGCCCGGCCGCTCTGGCGCGTCGGCGAACAGGTCTAGGCTATAGCTTTGCTTCATGTCAGGCAGCCCTCGCCTGATTGACTTTGACCGCGTTACTTGCCGGTGTAGACTTGAACTTGTAACGCGATGGCCAGATAGTTTCCGGTGGCACGCCGATGGCGGCAGCGATGAGGCGCTCGACCTTCGGGTAGGGTCGATGCAGTGCCTGCGAGCAGGCATCGACGCTGCGGTAGCCGTTCCGGAGGGAGAGGCCCTTCATGGTGGTGCCGCTCTTACGAACGGCCGCCTTGATGTCTTCTTTGTGCCAGTCTTGCGGGGCTGGTTTTTTTGGCATGTCGATTGTCCGTTTAATGATTGACCGTGACGCCATGTTAAGAACAGAACTGAACCATGTCAACGGTTCAGGGCTGCAAATTTTCGCTATCGGCCCGTTTAATTAGTAACAAGCTGAAATTAAAAGAGATATTTATTGACCTACCATCACGAAATAATCTTCGATAGCTCTGAACTAAGCTCTGAACCGGATGGGTTTGCCTGTAAAGACCTGGCCGAGATGGGCCTTCCCGATTTTCCGAGCACCGAACGGGGTTGGGGAAAGCTGGTCGAGCGCGAGCAATGGCCGTGGCGCGAGGTGCGGGCGCAAGGCGGCAAGGCCGGCGTCAAGCGGCTCTATCAGCCACCGGCGGCGGTGATGGCCTTGGTCCGCATGCGCCTGCTGGCGCGGTCTTTCGAGCAATTCCGCTCGACAATAGCCGTGGGCGATCCGCTGACTACAGCGAAGTTGATGTTCCTGGAGGAGTACAACAAACACGGACCCAGCACCGACTATGTCGACGGGGTCGATGCAATTGGGGATGAAGACCTGGAAGCCGCGCTGCGCCTGTCACGGAAAGGCGCGAAGGGTGTTTCGGTAGCCTCTGCGCCGGCGCCGTTTCGCGGCCAGCCGGCGACCAATCACGTCGAGGTAATGGAGCGGACGGCGTCCGTCATGATAGCCCGGTGCATGCAGGCTGCCCAGCAGGTGCTCGGGCCTGACCACGACCGTGGTCAAGCTATATCCCTATCCGTCGATACATGGGGCTCGCTGTGCAAGATGTTTCCGCCAGATAAGGCTGAGCGCCTGAACAACATCACTGACGGCGATCTTGAACTGCTAGCCACATTTGTCCTCAACACCAGGCCTGCCTTGTATCCTTGAGGCTCAGCTGCCACGCAAACACAGCCGCGTTTCTGTCCGCCTCATCAAGGTAGAAAAATAGCCGATTGGGGGACCGTTTTCGGCGTCCGATTCGCGTCCGATTCGCGTCCGATTCCGCTGCAGCGCAACAACAGGGCTTAGTTTCTTGAACCCGCTCAGGCATTAGCTTTCCGGGGAATCGGACGTCTACCACCACGTCCGATTCTCAACGTCCGATTCTTTTTCGAGAATCGGACGCAGGTGTTGCCTGGTGTCCCGGCCTCACTTGGCCCTGAATGCTTGATGGCTCTAGGGATGGCGCTCTATCTCAAGAGCGCTCAGGAGGCGCGTGGTTTTGTGCCAATAACAGCGCAAATTCGATCAATCCGGCCCGCTTTTGCTACAAATACTAGGTGACCCGGTTTTCACCCCCGATCGGCCGGTTTTCCTGACTGGTTGCGGATCTTCTTAACTCTTCCCGGAGTTTTGCCGCCCTCCTGGCCTGTGCCAAAACGATCACCTCCCCACACTGTCATTCACTTTTCCCCATACGGATTCCGCATGACTACTCAAACCGCCCGTCAGCGTATCAAGTTCAGCGAAGTTGCCCTCGGTCAGCGGTTCTATGACCTGATCAGCCAGGAGTATTTCGTAAAGCTGAGTGAAAACATGGCCGCGATGGTCACCGGCATTGGCGACGGCACTGTGCCGGACGAATTTGAGCCTGATGACGTCGTGGGCATCGACCAATAAGCCTGCCCGCAATGAAACCCGAGGACCTGGAGTTGCTGGTCACGCGGGAGATGCCCTTTGGCAAGCACAAGGGACGACTGATTGCCGACTTGCCGGGGAACTACCTCAACTGGTTCGCCCGTGAAGGGTTTCCCCAGGGCGAAATAGGACGACTCCTGGCCTTGATGCATGAAATCGATCACAACGGGCTGACGGACATTCTGATGCCCCTCCGGCAACGACCACGTCATTGATGTCATGTCGTACGTAATTCACTCATAAAGGTCACTCGATGCGCCAGATTCACGATTTGGATGTAATTATTCTGCTGGCCACGACTCTTGCGTCGAAGCGGCGGCCTGCGCAGTTGGTCGAGATCGTGGCGGCTGCCGATCTGCTGCAAGGCGTCATGCCTTTCGTCGAGAAATTGGGCGATGCGATTCGGCGACTCGCAGCTTTTGGCTTGATCAGCGTGACTGAGGAGGGTTACTTGCTGACGCCGATTGCCCAGGAACTCATGGCAAAGCAACCCAAAAAAGCCGGTACGGAAGAACTCGTTATCACCATCAAATCCGATCTTGCTGCCTATAACCCAACGGGTGAATTACCGCCCATCCAGTTGGCCGAGGACGAGCTGAGCGCTGCCATCCAGGCGCATAAAGCAGCAAAAAAAGTTCGCGGCCAAAACCTCTTGATGCCCAAACCCAAGATCGATCGCCACTTCAAGGTAGAGGGTCGCTGGCGGCGGGCGTCTGGCACGCGCCAGTGGTGAGTCTTGCGCAAGGGCATGACTACACAAAACAATTACTGGGGTTCAACGCATGGCTGGCAATCTCTTTTTCGGGCTACCCGCACAAACTGAAACCGCAGAGCAGTTCGAGACGCTGTTCTCTAAGCCCGGTCTGAAGATCGAGCGAATTGTCTCGACGGGGCAAGCCAGCCCGCCGGGGTTCTGGTATGACCAGCTCGATGCCGAATGGGTCTTGTTGCTGCAGGGCTCGGCGGGGCTGCGCTTTGCCGACGAGTCTGCCGCCAGGACATTGCAGCCGGGCGATTGGCTGCATATTGCACCACTGCAGCGTCACCGTGTCGAATGGACCGACCAGAACGAAGTAACCGTTTGGCTGGCTTTGCATTTCGATGCCGGCGCGCCGACGGACAAGGGGCCATCAGCGACATAAGCTGAAGGTCCTTTTGAGTCAGGCCGATCCGCGTCGGCGCAAAGCAGCTTCAATCGCGTTACCATCCCAAGTCACACCAACCACCTGTCCTGAAGATCATGGCTGCCCATATCCCATGCCGTATCGGCACTCCGTTGAGTCCATCCGCAACCAAGGTCATGTTGCTCGGCGCCGGCGAGCTCGGCAAGGAAGTCATCATTGCCCTGCAACGCCTGGGCGTCGAGGTCATCGCCGTCGATCGTTATGCAAATGCGCCCGGCATGCAAGTTGCGCATCGGGCGCATGTCATCGCGATGACGGATGCTGACGCATTGCGGGCGCTGATCAAGGCCGAACGACCGCATCTCGTGGTACCTGAAATTGAAGCCATCGCCACCAGTGTGCTGGTCGACATCGAGCGGGAGGGCATTGCCGAAGTCATTCCCACGGCGCGCGCGGCCCAGTTGACGATGAATCGCGAGGGGATTCGCCGCCTGGCGGCCGAGGAACTCGGTCTGCCCACTTCGCGCTACGCATTCGCCAACTCGCTGGATGAGCTGCAATCGGCTATCGACGCAGGCATCGGCTACCCCTGTGTGGTGAAGCCGGTCATGTCGTCTTCCGGCAAGGGACAGTCGGTTCTGCGTGGTGCGGCAGATGTCGAGACCGCATGGCGCTATGCATTGGAATCAGGCCGCGTCAAGGAAGCCCGAGTGATTGTCGAGGCATTTGTCGATTTCGATTATGAAATCACGCTATTGACGGTCAGGGCGATTGGCGTATCCGGCAAGGTCGAGACTTTCTACTGCGAGCCGATCGGTCATCTGCAGGTGTCGGGCGATTACGTCGAATCCTGGCAACCCCAGCCGATGTCACCGCTTGCCTGGCAAAGCGCGCGCGAAGTTGCGGAAAAAGTCACCAGCGCGCTGGGCGGGCGCGGCATCTTTGGCGTCGAATTGTTCGTCAAGGGCGATGCTGTCTGGTTCTCGGAAGTCAGCCCGCGCCCTCACGATACCGGGCTGGTCACGCTCGCTTCGCAGCGACTCTCGGAGTTCGAACTCCATGCCCGGGCCATCCTCGGGCTGCCCGTGGATACGTCAATGCGCCGCCCGGCGGCGTCGGCGGTCATTTATGGCGGCATGGCAGAACAGGGTATCGCTTATGAAGGAATTGCCGATGCGCTGGCAGTGCCCGAGTCGGATCTGCGCCTGTTCGGCAAACCCGAAAGTTTCGTCAAGCGCCGGATGGGCGTTGCGATCGCGAATGCGGATACGCCGGATGAGGCACGGGTGCGCGCCAAGCTGGCAGCGGCGCGGGTGAAACCGGTAAAGGGGTAGCCGAAAATCCGCTCTGTGCCCGTCGTCAAGAAAATACAGTTTTGTCATTCCGGCGAAAGCCGGAATCAGGAAAACAACAACCTGGACACCGGCCTGCGCCGGTGTGACGGGCTAGATAGATCGCAAGGAACTTACATGGAAACCCGTCTCCTCGGCAGCAGCAGTCTCGCCATCACCCCAATCTGTCTTGGCACCATGACCTTTGGTGAACAAACAGCGGAGCGGGATGCCCATGCCCAGCTCGACCTGGCCCGTGAGCGTGGCATCAATTTCATCGACACTGCCGAGTTGTATGCCGTGCCCGCCCGTGCAGAAACCTACGGCGCCACCGAGACCATCGTCGGCAACTGGCTCAAACGCCAGGATCGGGAAAGCTTCATCGTGGCAACCAAGGTTGCCGGCCCGGCACGCACCATGCCCTGGATCCGCGGCGGTACGCTCAATTACACCCGCGCCAACCTCCGTGCCGCCCTCGACGCTTCACTGCGCCGCTTGCAAACCGATTATGTCGATCTCTATCAATTGCACTGGCCGGATCGCAACCAGCCGATGTTCGGCGACTGGCAATACGATCCCGAGATGGAACGGGACAGCATCCCCATCAAGGTGCAGCTCGAGGCGCTCGCCGAACTGGTGGCTGAAGGAAAAATCCGCGCCATCGGACTATCCAACGAGCACCCCTGGGGCGTGATGGAGTTCGTGCGCCATGCCGAGGAATTCAGCCTGCCGCGCGTTGCCGCGATCCAGAATGCCTACAACCTGCTCAATCGTACCTACGAGGTTGGCCTGGCCGAAGTCTGCCACCGCGAGCGCGTTGGCCTGCTGGCCTATTCGCCGCTGGCTTTTGGCCTCCTCACCGGGAAGTATCTCGACAATCCCCGTATTGCCGGGCGCTTTACCTCCTTCGCGAATTTCGGCCAGCGCTATGACAAGCCGGGGGTCGCCGCGGCCGTTGCCGCCTATTGCAGCCTGGCGCGCGAGCATGGCCTGACACCCACACAACTGGCACTCGCCTTCATGCGGTCACGCTGGTGCGTTGCCAGCACCATCGTCGGGGCTTCCTCGGTCACGCAGCTGACGGAAGACCTCGATGCCTGCGAAGTCAAGCTTGGCGACGAGGTGCTGTCGGCGATCGACAGGCTGTACCTGTTGCATGGCAATGTTGCGCCTTGAAAGCAGGCTGCAAAGCGACAGATCGTGCAGACCTGACACTCACGCGCTTGCTCCTCGGTTGTCTTGAGGGGGTAATTGCAAGCACTGTGTCGCGACCGCGAAAAATGCTCTGGACTTCCCTCGGCGCTCGGCCAGGACGCAAGGCCTGGCACCGTCGGCAAAGAAGGACTGCGCAAGATGCATAGGCAAAACTGGCTTAACCAGGGAGCACGCCAGGCATGGGCGATATTTCGTCTGGCGGCTAGAAAATCTCTCCGGATCGACGGGACAGCGTGGGCGGGCGCGTTTGCCTTCGACGCGTTTTTCTCGCTGTTTCCCTTGATAGTCCTGCTCGTCACAATAGCCTCGGCCTTTATCGACTGGGACCGGGCCGAACACTTCGTATTGATGAATGGTTTGAAATGGTAGGCAGATTAATTGGGAGGAGAGGCAAACATGGTTCCCTGCGGTCACGCCGACTTTCAGGGTGACGGGTGGCGAGGCGTTCCCGCATCTGCACAAAGCGGATCAGGTCGGGGTCTATGGTGCCTTCTTCGGAGAGGATGGCCGCGCGCTCTAGGCAGTTTTCCATCTCGCGCATATTGCCCGGCCATTTGTGGCTGGACAGACGGCGCAGTGCGCCATCCTGGATAGTGAGCTTGCGCCCCTGCACTTTGCCGATCTTGGCCAGCAGGAGGCGGGCAATGTCGGGGATGTCCTCGATGCGCTCGCGTAGCGGGGTCGGATAGATGGGCATGACGGAGAGGTGATAGAAAAGGTCTTCGCAGAAGTCGCCCGCTGCGACGGCGTGTTCGAGATCGCGATGAGTGGCGGCAATGATGCGCACGTCGCCCTTTAACGTGTGGCTGCCGCCGACGCGTTCGAATTCGCTTTCAAAAAGCTTGATCTTGTCCTGCTCCGTCACCCGCAGCACAAAGTTTGTTGCCGACCGCCTTCCTGCTCCTTCGCGGCGTGCGCGAGGCGGTGAAGCGTCTGTGCAAGCAGTTCGGCCAGGGTGCAGTTAATGCAGCCTGGCCGGCTCAACTTGAGTACGTCACCAGCAGGATCAAGCTCGGCTATGCCCTGCGCACCGCCAGCAGCGCCATAGGATCAATCGATTACCTGAGCAGCATGTTTGTACATGCTTGACGCACACAACTATTTTCCAAAGTTCAACGGCGGCAAACTGACGATAGAGATGGCTGGATGCATCAAGAGCGGGATTTTCAAAACAAGCTCATCTGTGCGCAGGCACACAGACAACACATCCACTGCGCGCAAGCATGAAAAAAATGCGCCATTCTGCGCGAAGGTCATCCTAAGTCATCCTTTTGGAGCAAAAAAAGTCATGCCGATCAAATTCAAGTCCATAGCCAGTGGCGATGTGATCATGCTTGGTGAAAGCGGCAATCGTTGAGAAACGGCACCGGGTCAGTTCATTCGATCCAGAACACCTGCCGAAAGAGATCCAGTTGACCGAAGCGTTGCATCACTGGTTTGCGGTCCGCGTCATTTGCACGGACGAAGAACTGACGATTGCGCGCACCGAATGTCAAGTCCTCCGTCTCGGTGCGAGTGCGTGAAAGGAATCAAAGCCATGAACAAACAAACACGCAAAGACGAACCAGCAACCAAGCCGCCCCATGACAAGGTCGCGAAAGTGGCTTATGCCATTTCGCAGGAAGAAGGCCGTCCGCAAGGAAGCGCCGAGAAGAATTGGCTGGAAGCGGAAGCTCGATTGCAGCACCCCGGTTCCGCCCATGCGGAGCACCAGGAGCACAAAGAGCACCAAGGCCATCAAAACCACCATGCCCACATGGCGGCAGACTTCCGCAAGCGTTTCTGGATATCGCTGGTTTTGACCCTGCCGATTCTCGTCCTCTCGCCGATGCTGCAGACGCTGGTGGGCGCGCGGGAAGCCATCAGTTTTTCCGGCGACACCTATGTTCTGTTTGGCTTTTCTTCGGCGGTTTTCTGGTACGGCGGCTGGCCGTTCCTCAAGGGGCTGGTCACGGAACTGAAATCCCTGCAGCCCGGAATGATGACCCTGGTCGCGGTCGCCATCAGCACTGCCTACCTGTACAGCAGCGCCGTGGTCTTCGGCCTGACCGGCAAGGTGTTCTTCTGGGAATTGGCCACCCTGGTCGACATCATGCTGCTGGGACACTGGATCGAGATGAAGTCGGTGATGGGTGCTTCAAAGGCGCTGGAGGCACTGGCCAAACTCATGCCTTCCGACGCGCACAAAGTCATGCCCGACGGCAGCATGAAAGACGTGCCCCTGGGCGAACTGGCAGTGGATGACAAGGTCCTGATCAAACCGGGCGAGAAAATCCCTGCGGACGGTGTCGTCTTCGAGGGCGAGAGCTCGGTCAACGAGGCGATGCTTACAGGAGAATCGACCCCGGTCACGAGGAAAGCCGGCGGCAAGGTCATCGGCGGTTCCATCAACGGCGAGGGCTCGCTCACCATCGAAGTAAAAAGCACCGGCAAGGATTCATTTCTGTCGCAGGTCATCGACCTGGTCAAACAGGCCCAGGAAAGCAAGTCGAAGACCCAGAACCTCGCCAACACTGCCGCCATGTGGCTCACCCTCATAGCGCTAGTCAGCGGCGCGGTTACCTTCCTCATCTGGCTGGTGTTCATGGGCAGTGAGCTTGCTTTTGCCATCGAACGCGCCGTGACCGTAATGGTGATCACCTGTCCGCATGCGCTCGGTCTGGCCGTGCCCCTGGTGGTGGCCGTGTCCACGGCACTAGCCGCAGGCAATGGCCTGCTGATTCGCAATCGCGCAGCGTTCGAAAACGCTCGAAAACTGCAGGCTGTCATTTTCGACAAGACCGGTACCCTTACCGAGGGCCGCTTTGGCGTGACCGACACACTGGTGCTGGCGCAGGACATCGATGAAGCAACGCTGCGCATGTATGCGGCTTCCGTGGACGCGAATTCCGAGCATCCGATCGCCAAGGCGATTGCCGATGCCTCGGAAACCAAACTGCCTGTGGAAAACTTCAAAAGCATCCCGGGCAAGGGTGCCGAAGGCCGGGTCGAGGGCAAAGAGATCAAAGTGGTTAGCCCGGGTTATTTGCGCGAGCAGGACATCGATCATGCCGACCAGCGCGTCGAGCCGCTGCAGGCTCAGGGCAAGACGGTCGTGTTCCTCCTCGTCGACGGCAAGCTGAAAGGCGCGCTTGCTCTTGCTGACATCGTCAGGACGGAGGGAAAGCAAGCCATCGATGCGCTCAAGGCCTTGAACATCCGCTGCATGATGCTCACCGGCGACAACAAGGCGACGGCCAAATGGGTCTCGGAACAGCTCGGGCTGGATGAATACTTCGCCGAAGTTCTGCCGCAAGACAAAGCTGCCAAGGTGAAAGAGGTTCAATCCCGCGGCGTGCTGGTGGCCATGACCGGCGATGGCGTGAACGATGCCCCGGCGCTGGCGCAGGCCGATGTGGGCATTGCGATCGGCGCCGGTTCCGATGTCGCGGTGGAAACCGCAGACATTATTCTGGTGCGAAGCAACCCGCTCGATGTCGTGGCCATCGTACAACTCTCCCGCGCCACCTATCGGAAGATGATTCAGAACCTTGCCTGGGCTACGGGCTACAACGTCGTAGCCATTCCGCTGGCTGCCGGCGCGCTCTACGCCTGGGGTGTGGTGCTGTCGCCAGCGCTGGGTGCGGCGCTGATGGCCGCAAGCACGGTGATCGTGGCGATCAACGCGCGACTGCTACAGATGAAGAAATGACCAGGCTGCTGAAAAGTGGGAACCCGACATGCCCGTCAATGATCAGTTGAAAGGTTCGGCAAGCCCAAGGGCATTGCCCCGCGCGCGCCAACGCGGTAAGACTCTACCGCGTCATATTGTGAACCTGGCGCCATGACGTGCGATAGAAGCTTTGTGCGATGGCGTACGGACACTGTAAAAGCAGACCTGTATATAAGATATTCGCGTAATTGGTCATGCGCCCCTTAGTGAGCGCACTGTCCAGTAATTTAAACACGCACTTATTCAATCCTGAATGGAGTATCGCCATGAAACGCATTTACCTTCGCAAGACTTTGAACGCCGCCGCATTGTCAGGCGGAACCATTGTGTCAGCAAGCGCACTGGCCCAGTCGCAAGGAAGCTATGGCCCGGGTTCCGGCATGATGGGTGGCTATGGCTCGAACTGGATGGGCGGATATGGCGGCATGTGGTTGCCGATCCTGGTTGTTATCCTGGTTGTCGGCCTCGTGGCATGGGTCGTCGCGCAAAAAAGAAAGTAAACGAATAGTTCGCCTTGGGCTCATGTCTGGCATTGACGGATATGGCTGGCAACCAAAATGGAATCGTGGAGTTCAAACCATATTAAAAGGAGTCAACCCATGTACGGATTCAGCACCCATCTAAAAATGCCGTTCGATGCCGCCGTCGCGAAAGTCACCGAGGCCCTGAAAAAGGAAGGCTTCGGCGTGCTTAGCGACATCGATGTCAAAGCGACATTGAAAGCCAAGCTCAACATCGAGCAACGACCGTATCGTATCCTCGGCGCATGCAACCCGCCGCTCGCCCACCGCGCGATCGAGGCTGAACCGGACATCGGCTTGTTGCTGCCGTGTAACGTGGTGGTGCGCGAAGAAGCCGATAAAAGCATAACGGTTGCATTCATGGACCCCGAGGCGGTGCTGCAGTTAGTCGACAAAGCGGAAGTGACTGAAATTGCAAGGGAAGTACGCGCACTGCTGCAAAAGGTGTGCACCAGCCTCAAGTCGTAACGTCAGTCCGTTCGCGCACGGTAGCTTATTCGACAGGGTGTCGCTAGATCAGATGACGGAGGCTGAGCCGGCGGTACGCACGGCATCTTACGCGCCTGCGCCGAGTCCCTCGCCAGCGAGAATGCCAGCCGCCTGGCAGCGAGGCAACGCTCCGACAAGAATATCGACAAACTGCTGGCCGACCTCAACGGTGCCTTCCACCGCTTGCGCCAGAGCAGCATCGACGAGGAACTGTTCGATGTCACTTCTGGATTCGAAGCCTTGGCCGGGCATAAGTGACTACGGGGCAAACTACGATGAAGATCAAATCAAAGGATTACAGGCTTCAGGAAGGCGAAAGAGCTTGCCTTGAAAAGTGGCCGACCCGGGTCGCACCGGCGTACAAATCCAAGAAAAAGTACCACCAGATGCTTGACGAACGGGTTGCGGAATTAAGCGACCTGCAGCGCCTGCTCTACGCGTCCAACCGTTACTCTGTGCTGCTGATATTTCAGGCGATGGATGCCGCCGGGAAGGACGGCGCCATTCGCCATGTGATGTCCGGCATCAATCCCCAGGGCTGCCAGGTATTCAGTTTCAATCATCCAACGGTGAGAGAACTTGATCATGATTTTCTCTGGCGGACTACCCAAAGTCTGCCGGAACGTGGCCGGATCGGCATCTTCAATCGTTCCTACTACGAGGAGGTGCTGATCGTCCGCGTTCATCCGGAGATTCTGCGTGGCCAGGGACTTCCAGATGAGTTGGTCGACGCAAAGACGATCTGGCGGCAACGCTATCGATCCATCGTTGACCTGGAGGGCCATCTGAATCGCAACGGGACACGGATCATCAAGTTCTTCCTGCACCTATCGAATGAGGAGCAGCGCAAGCGCTTTCTCGATCGAATCGACGAGCCCGAAAAGAACTGGAAGTTCAGTCTTGCCGATATTGAAGAAAGGCAATGCTGGAAGCAGTACATGAACGCCTATGAGTCATGCCTGAGCGCAACCAGCACCAAAGCTTCGCCCTGGTATGTGGTGCCGGCAGACAGCAAGAAGAACGCCAGGCTGATCATTTCCACGATCATTCTCGATACATTGAAAGGACTCAAGATGCGCTATCCGGCGACTAGCGCAGAACGTCGTGGCGAATTGATGAAGATTCGCGAGCGCCTGGTAAAGGAAGGTTCGGACGACGACTGATCAAGGTCGCCAGCGCGACGCTTGGCTTGAGCGAAAAGTCACGGTCTTCGATCTGTAGCGACTTCACCGACCGCTCGGGCTGTCGGCGATTCCCGTCGGGTCAGCCGCAGCGGCGGGTCGCCAGCGCCCCGCTGATTCGCTGCAAAAGCCCGCCAGTCTTGCCAGCACTTCACGTACCGCGCGGTTGGCCGCCTCGACGCCGCTACGCGGATCGTCGCCCGCGGCGGTAACGCTGGCGTCGAATTCACGCTGTGCCAGCACCTGCCGCGTCGTGTTATCCACCATATAGGCACGCAGCGTGAAACGCACATGGCTCGGCTGGCTGCCAAATACCTGCTGTAAGCGAATGATCTCGGTGTCGAGCCGCAGGTCACCGGTCGCGGCGCTTGGTGTCGTTACCACGGCGCGAAATGCCCCGCTGTCTTCAACCGCTGCGACAATGAGCGGCACGATCATGCGCGCCGGCGTATCCACCCATTCGCTGTGCGCAAAATATTCAAGCTGGTGGATCTCCCGCACATAGATGATGCGTTGACTGTCAAAGCCCGAGGCGGCATGGGGTGGATTGACGATCAATGTCGGCGCCCGCGAAAAGTCGGCGCCGTCCCGCCAGCGCCGACTTTCTACGGTTGCCGCTGTGGTTTCGCTGCGCGTGGTGTCGAGCGAATAAAACGCCGGTGGCGGCGATGTCGTCGTTTTCAGCGCGCCGCAACCACCGAGTAGCGACATTAAAACGATGGCGGCACCCAGCCGGCTGTTTTGGGCGAAGGATGGATAGCTCATGGCTGCGTTGCTCCGGTTGATGACTCGCCAGGCCCATCTGGCACCGGCTTGCGACCGAACAACAGGCTGGCCGGGTTGCGTTCCGTTTGCTCGGTCAGGCGCCGCAGCGAGGCCGACAGCACACTCAGTTCACCGAGCAGACGTTCCAGCTCGGGTAATGTCTCCGCAGTAAAGCGCTTGACGTCGGCGCCGATGGAGTTAACCGTCTTGCCGGCGCTGGTGCTGGTTTTGGCGACCTCATTACCCATTTTTTCGACGGCGGCGGCACTCCGCCCGATGCGATCGATCACTGGCCCAAACTGCACCGATGCACGCGAAGAATTCTCGAGCGTGCGGGCGGCATTGCGCATGCCTGCATCGATGTCATCCTTGCGGGCGGCGATCGTCCTGGCCACAGTGGCGATATCGGCGAGCGTACTCGTGAAGGCCGCACGATTCTCGTCACTGAGCAGTGCGTTGATATTGTTCGATGTGCTGTCCAGCTTAGCCAGTACGCTGGTGAGCACATTCTCCAGGCGTGCGCTGAGCGATGGCTTGGTGAGAATCACCGGATAGCGGTCGCCCGCCTTGATGCGCAGCGGTAAGGAATCCGCAGTTCCGCCGCTGAGCTCGACATAGGCGATGCCGGTCAGCCCCTGAGTTTTCAGTACGGCTACGGTGTCCTCCTTGATCGGAGTACCTCGCTCGATGGCGAAGATCAGGTTCACCCGTTCCGCCGTCATTGAATCGAGCGCAATCTGCTGGACTTTGCCGACGTCGACACCGTTGTATTTGATCGGCGCATTCAGGTTGAGGCCGGCGACCGACTCGTTCACGATGGCCAGATACAGGTCGAAATGCTTTTGGAAGGAGCCGCCAGAGGCGAGCCATAGTACGCTGGCCACCAATACGGCACCGAGAAGAAGGACGAATGCACCGACCAGCGGATAGTTCACTTTGGTTTCCATGACGAACTCCTGAGATGTGCGCTTTGAGGCACGACCGACTCCCGCAATTCCTGGGTCTGTACCTGTGCCGCGCGGCCGCGCGGTCCATCGAAGAACTTTCGAATGGCCGGGTGGTCAATCTCCGCCAACTCGGCCATTGAGCCGATGCCCGCCACTCTGCCGCCAGCGAGGACCGCAACACGATCGGCCAGTTGCCACAACAGATCGAGATCGTGGGTGACCATGGCGATGGTCAGGCCGCCCTGATCACGTAACTTGCGCACAAGCTGGTCGATCTCGCCGGCGCTTTCCGGGTCGAGGCCGGCTGTCGGTTCGTCGAGAAACAGCAGTTCCGGGTCGAGTACCAGGGCACGAGCCAGCGATGCACGCTTCATCATGCCGCCGCTGAGCTCGGACGGATATTGCGCGCCGACCTCTGGATCAAGGCCGGTCAGGGCAAGTTTTTGCGCGGCCAGCGCATCGACTTCCGCATCATCAAGTTCGCGGTGCTCGCGCAGCGGCAGCCCAATGTTTTCCATGACAGTCAACGAGCCAAACAAGCCGCCATGCTGAAACATCACGCCCCAGCGCAGGCGCAAGGCGAGGGCGTCCGCATCTTCGATGTCTTGCAGGTCGACACCAAGAACCCGTATCGAGCCGGCATCCGGGCGGTGTAGCAGGATCATTTCGCGCAACAGCGTCGACTTGCCGGAACCGCTGCCGCCGATCACGGCAAAAATCTCGCCCTGGCGTACTTCGAGCTCGAGGTCGTCATGCACGACATGGCCGCCGAAGCGCGTCGACAGATTGCTGATTTTGATGACTGCCGGGTTTGCGGTTGCGGCGACTGTCATGTCAGAGATCCAGCGCGCTGAAGGCAATCGAGAACATGGCGTCGGCAACGATTACGATGAAAGTGGATTGCACGACGCTGCGCGTGGTCTGGCGGCCCACGCTATCGGCGCCACCCCGGGTACGGAAGCCCTGGAAGCAGCCAACCATCACGATGATGGCCGCAAATACCGGTGCCTTGCCGATGCCGATAAGGTAGGTCGTAACGCTGACTACTTTGGTAAAGCGCCCGAGAAACTCTTCGAAGCCGACGTCCAGTTGCGTGCGCGCCATGATCATGCCGCCGAACACGCCGCAGACATCGGCGAATACTGTGAGCAGGGGCAATGCGATCAGCAAGGCGAGAATCTTCGGCAGTACCAGCTGTTCCAGTGGCGCAATACCGAGCGTGCGCATGGCATCGATCTCATCGGTCACCGCCATGGTGCCAATCTGCGCGGCATAGGCAGAGCCCGAACGCCCAGCGACGATGATGGCGGTGATCAGGGGGCAAACTCGCGCAGCATGGAAATGCCGACCAGATCGGCCACAAAAATGTTGGCGCCGTATTGCCTGAGCTGGCCAGAGCCCTGATAGGCAACCACGATGCCGAGCAGAAATGACAGCAGCCCGATGATAGGCAGCGCACCGACGCCAGCGCTGGCAATGTTGTGCAGCAGTGGCCGCCAGCGTATACGAGACGGATGTATGACCCACTGGCCCAGGGCGACCGAACATTTGCCGATAAAGCTTAGCAGCGCCAAGGCCTCTGCGCAGGCAGCAACCGCACTGCGGCCCAGACCATCGAGCGGCGAGATGCGGGGGAGGGCTGCCCAAGGGGTTGATGGCAGCAAGATAGGTGAAGTGCGCCAACTTGTTTGTGCGCCAGCGCACGGAATGTCTCGTTGCGTAGATGACGATCGACTATTTCAGCGAACCCTTTATTGACATGTCACGTTAGCCCAGCGCAGGCTTGTTGCGGCGCGCGAAATTGCTGAAGACATGGGGAAGTGCACGCTGCACCGACCGCTTTGCCGCGCTTCGTTTCGAAGAGCATCGTGAGCGGTGCAGGCGTGACAGAACCGGACCGGGGCAAGGGTTGCGGGTCCACACTTTCGCCGGTGGAAGACGATCAGGTGCCTTCGATCAACTCACGGCCCCTGAGGAAACCCATGTCTTCCGCGATGGCTTGCGTGGAATAGAAGAGCCCCGGATCCGACTTGGCGCTGGCGCCTTTGTCATCCATCGGGCCAGTGCCTTTCTCGCCAATCTTTACCGTGAAGGTCCATTGTTGGCCGTGGCCGGCAAGCGCTTCGTTTTCAGGAGCGCGCAACTCCGCGCAGACATGCATTTGCTTGCCGTGGTATTCCTCGGTTTTCCATCCGGTCTGATCATTCACGGCAGCGTGTACCAGGGTCTTGGTATCCATACAATTCTCCTAATACTACAGTTGTTCGAAATTGGCCGAATGCGGCTGGCAGCGGCGACGTGCGATCGTTCTGAATCAGTCGTGGACTGCGGAACTTCGGACGCGACCCCTGAGTGTTTATCGAAGTCCGAAAAACGACAAGATCAGCAAGACGACAACGACCAGACCGACGACATAAATAATGTTGTTCATGAGATTGCCTCCATGTAGATTAGGTGACCAAATCGCCTGCAAAGAGCGATATCAATCACAGGTCCAACACTACGCGGCCCGGCGCGCCGGGTCTGTTCGTTTTCGCACACAGGATCCGGCAAATTCGGTTTCTTGTCCGGAACCGCTGGACGATGGTTCGAGTGGCGCCATTCACGCACAAGGTTTTGTGCGATGACGCACAGAGCCTTGCACAGCCATGCGGGTACCCTCCCAGGATCGGAGCAATATGACCAATCTCCACTATCTGCATACTGGTCAACGCACCTGCCACGCCGACGACGGACGCGAGGTGCCGTGCCAGGGTTCCGGCCAGGACGCGGCATTTTCCGTCGGCACGTCATGGCCGGAACCGCGATTCGAGTTGCGCGACGATGAAGTCGTGGACCGGCTGACCGGCCTTGTGTGGTGTCGCAATGCCAATCTCGCGGAATTTCCGCTGATGTGGCAGGAAGCACTGGATTTCGTCGCCGCCATGAATCGCGAACAACGCTTCGGCCAGCGCGATTGGCGCCTGCCCAACCGCCGCGAATTGCGCAGTTTGCTCAGTCTGCAAAATAAATTGCCTGCGCTGCCAGAGCGGCATCCATTCCTCAATGTGTTCAACGGCTGGTACTGGACTTCGACCACGGCGGCCATCAGCCCGGCGCACGCGTGGTACGTAGCGCTCGATGGCGGGCGCATGTTCTACGGCGGCAAGGATCAATCCTTCATGCTGTGGCCAGTGCGTGGCGAAGGCTTGGGCGTGATTCCGCGCACGGGCCAATCCCTGTGCTTTGATGCCGCCGGCAAAGTCATCGCATGCGCCGGATCCGGCCAGGACGGCGAATCGCGTTATGGTGCCCCGTGGCCTGAACCACGCTTCGAGATTATTCCCGCCGGTGTACTCGATCGCCTCACCAGCCTGCTCTGGCGCCGCGGCGCGAACCTCACACCGCAACCGGTAGTCTGGCGCGAGGCATTGTCAGCGGTGGCAGAACTGAATCAGGACGGCACCGGACCTAACTGGCGGCTCCCCACCATCAACGAACTGGAAGCACTGGTCGATTGCGCCGCTCACAGCCCGGCCTTGCCGTCCGGGCATCCATTCGCCGACGTGCAGGACATTTACTGGTCGTCCACCACCAGCCTGTTCGAGCCCGATTGGGCCTGGGCCCTGTACCTGACCAAAGGCGCGACGGGTGTCGGACAAAAGCGGTTTGCAGAATTTTCGGTATGGGCCGTGGCAAGTGGCTGCTGAGAAGTAGCCGCCAGCGGCTCGGGGGAATAATCGACTATTACTGCCGCGCAGTAGCCTGAACGTTCGACCGAAACTTGTACATTAAGTCCCGCGGTCGGCGCGCCGCGCCGCCGCCTCGCTCAGTCCGTATGCGGGCAGCGCCAGCGCCAGCGGCAGCAGATAGTAGGTGGCCCGGTAGGCCAGCACTGCGGCCAGCAGTTCGTGCGCCGGCAGCCGGGCGCCCAGCGCAAACACGACCACCGCCTCCAGCACACCGAGATTAGCCGGGACGTGCGTCACAACGCCGGCCACCGCCGCCACCAGCATCACGCCGAGTACCGTGGGATAGTCGATGCGCCCGCCGAGCAGGCCCCAGACGATGGCGCCGATCAGCAGCCAGTTGGCGCCGCCCGCCAGCATCTGCAAGGTGGCCAGGCGACCGCTCGCGAGTGTCAGCGTGTGCCCGCGCACTTTCAGCTTGCGCCGGCGCGAAAAGCGGCACATCGCCACGTAGGCCAGCGCCGCCGCGACCATCGCCAGCCCGATGGCGCGCAGCACGGCGCCGGGCAGCATCCAGGCTTCGGGCAGCGGCGGCGGCGCCCACGCCAGTACCGCGCCGCCGACCCACAGATAGCCGAGCCAGTTCGTCACCATGCTGTGCGCAACAATCTCCATCACTGTCGGTGCCGACAGCCCCCAGCGGGTGTACAGCCGCAGCCGCAGGCCGAGGCCGCCGACCCAAGCGCCCAGGTTGAGGTTGAACGCGTAGCTGATCGCGGCGGTGCCGAGCGTTCGCGCGGCTGACAGGCGGTGGCCGGTCAGCCGGCGTCCGACGAGATCGAAGCTGGCATACAGACCGTAACTGACTAGCGCCAGCGCTGCCGCCGCCGCCAGCCGGCCGGGTGACTGGTTGAGCAGTTCCTGCCAGACCGCCGACCAGTCCAACGTATGCGCCTGACGTGCCACCAGCGTCAACACCAGCGCGGCCAGGCCCCACGGCGCCCCCCGCTTGAACCATGACCAGGCCCGCCGCACCGCCGGTCTCATTCTGCATCGACCTGCAGCGGAACGACTCGCGGGGCGCTATCCGGTGAGTGCCGCGCCCAGCCCGAGAAGTAGCGCATGGCGTGGAACACGAGCAAACTGCGCAGCGCGATCCAGGCCGAGCGCAGTGGCCCCGGCGTCGGCACCTGCACGCGCTCGCAGCGCTGCTGCATCAGACGCTCGATCTGCTCACGCAGATGCCTGGCGAAGGTCTCGTCGCGCACGACCACGTTGGCCTCGAGGTTCAGGCTGAGGCTTGTCGGGTCGAGGTTGCTCGAGCCGACGGTTGCCCAGTGGTCGTCGACCACTGCCACCTTGGCGTGCAGCGGCCGCTCGCTGTATTCGTAGACGCGCACGCCGGCGCGTATCAAATGTCCGTACAGCAGCTTCGATGCCCGCTGCGCCCAGGGCATGTCGACCTGGTCCTGCAGGATCAGGTCGACCTGCACGCCGCGCCGCGCCGCCCGGCGCAGGTCCCTGAGCAACCGGTAGCCGGGGAAGAAATAGGCGTTGGCGATCAGTACGCGCTCGTGAGCGCTACGCACCGCGGCGCGGTAGTGGCGTTCGATGTCGGTGCGGTTGCTATGGTTGTCACGCGTGACAAACGCGGCCCGCACGCCGTCGTGCAAAGCCGCTGCGCCGTTCTCGTCTTGACCGGCATCCTTGTTGCGCATCGCCCACCAGCGTCGCAGCCACATGGTCCGGGCCGGCTGCGACCGCTCCAGGCTGGCGCGGCAGAAGGCCTGGATCTGCCCGACCAGCGGGCCCTCGATCTCAACAGCATAGTCCTGCTTGGCGAGCGGTCCGTACTCGTCGAGGTGGTCGATCGAGTAGTTGATGCCGCCGACAAACGCGCGCCGTCCGTCGACCACCACCAGCTTGCGGTGCATGCGGCGCAGCATGTTGATGCGGGTGCCGAACAGACGCTGAGCCGGCTCGAAGCTGCGCAGCTTGACGCCGGCATCGAGCAGCGGTTGCGTGAACGATGGCGGCAGGTCGGGCGAACCCCAGCCGTCGACCAGCACGTGCACCTCGGCGCCGCGCCCGGCTGCGCGCAGCAGCGCCTGCTGCAGCGCGCGTCCAACCTTGTCGTCGAACAGGATGAAGGTCTCCAGCAGCACCTCGTGCTCGGCCGCGGCGATGGCGTCGAACACGCGTGGGTAGTACCCCTCGCCGTTTTCGAGCAGCGTGATGTGGTTGCCGGGCACCCAGTGCGAGTTCACGGCGACTCCGGCAGTTCGATCTCGGCCGCCAGCGGCGCGTGGTCGGACAACTGGGCCCAGGGGCGGTGTGGCAGCGGCAGCGGCCGGTACGCGGCGACGCCGCGCACGTAGATGCGGTCGAGCCGCAGCAGCGGCAAGCGCGCCGGGTAGGTGCGCGCGTGTTGCCCGTGCGTGTGGCAGAACACTTCCTGCAGCCCGCTCGGACCCAGTATCGCATCGGCCCGCGAGCGCCAGTCGTTGAAGTCGCCCGCGACGACCAGCGGCGCATCGGCCGGCACTTCGCGGCACACCGTCTCGCACAGCCTCGCCAGCTGTTGGCGCCGGTGCGCCTCGCTCAACCCCAGGTGCACACACATCACATGCAGCTCGGGCGGCCCTGCAGGCCGGACCACTACGCAGTGCAGCAGTCCGCGCGGCTAAGCCCCCGGCAGCGACAGGTCATGGTTGTTGCTGCGCACTATCGGAAACCGGGACAGCACCGCGTTGCCGTGGTTCTGACCCGCGGCGACCGCGTTGCGGCCGTAAGCGTGGTCGGGCCAGATCTGATCGGCCAGGAACTCGTACTGCGCGCCGATGGCAGCCGCGCCAGCCGAACCCGAGGCGCCTTCGACCTCCTGCAGAAACACCAAGTCGCTGCGCACTGCGCGCACCGCTTCGCGCAATTCGTGCAGCACAAAGCGGCGGTTGAACGCGGTGTACCCCTTGTGAATGTTGACGGTCAACAGGCGCAAGGGTTGCGAGGGTGGATATTCGCTCATGCTGCAGGACATGCCGTGGCAGGGACAGCCAAGGTGCCGGGTGGCGCCGCAGTTGCCTGTTGCCCTGGCACTTGCCGGGTCCGCTGCGGGAAAGTCAATTCTGCCATGGTGAACGGTTTCGTAAGCGTTGAGAAGGTCGTGGCGGTATGCGATTGATGAGATGGCCACTTTTCATGAACATCCGTTCTTGAGCCGGCGGTATTCACGCAAGTCAACCAAATGCGAACTTTCAACACGCGGCGGCGCTGGTGCCGGCGCCGTCATCAGGCCGCTCCAGAACGACCCGATACGCATCCATTCCGCGGCTGAGAAAGGCATGGGCTGAGCCCCAGAGATACAGCCGAAAACGACGATAAAGCATTTCACCCCAACGGCTGACAATTTCCTCTCGGGCGGCCTCTAAATTTTCGGCCCAAGTCTTGCACGTGAGATAGTAGTTATGCCGGTCGTTGTGTACCTCCAACACCTCCATCTGTGTTTTAGCCACTTCGGCCAGGAAAGTGTGCAGACAGAAGTAGGAATGGTCGCCCGGAAAGATGTAGCGGGAAACGAAGGTTGGCTTGGAATATTTTTCCCGGAACGCACTGGCATCGAGATATACGCGGCCCCCGGGCCTTAGCAAATTCTGAAGAGACCGCAGCACTGACGGATAGTCGGGCAGGTGCTCCATCACCCCAAGAATTACAATCGCGTCATAAGGATTGGGCGATCCGTGCTCCCAAAAGTCCTGATTCAGCACCCTACAGGGAAGCTTTTGCCGCTCGATCAAGTTCGTCAGAAAAGCCTCGGACTGTGCTGAAATAGTCAGGGAAGTGACATGAATGCCGCGTCGCCCGGCATGCTCGGTGAAGCTGCCCCAACCGCCGCCGACATCCAGGACGCGGTCTCCCGGTTTTAGCCGGCAGACGTCGATGGCAAAATCGAGTTTGCGGTGTTGGGCTGTTTCCAGCGTCTCATCGTCGCGTTCGAATACTGCCTGCGAATAACAGCGGGTAGGGTCCATGAACTTGAGATAAAACTCGTTGCTGAAATCATAGTGGCCCGCAATCGCCTGCCGGTCGGTCTGCACCCGCCCGATGAACAACGGCGCAATTCGCCGCCATAGAGCGTGCAGTAAATGACGGTCGCTCAACAGCCCGCGAAGACTGGCGAAGCCCAGCATGTCGCCTGCGACATCCAGGTGGCCCGCCATATAAGCTTCACAAATCCTTAGCTCATCCAGTCCGCTAAGGGCCGCCAGTCCGTGACGATCCTTGACCAATATCTTGATTGCAGGCTCGCCTTTCCCCAAACGATAGATGCGATCTCCCCATAGCTGGATTTCGACGGGTATTCTTATCTTATTGGCTACCCGCTTTTGAATCTGGCGAAATATTCCGTCATAACGCGTTGCCAATGAAGCTTCATCAAATTGTTCCATCGAATATCCTTCCCAAGAATTAATTGGTGTTCCAAACTGAATATCTTCTGTCTACACAATCGATTTCTTGGTGAGCAAATAGCCCTTCAGTTTGCTTGAGAATTTCGCGTCTTTGTGCCTAATCCACTCGAGCATCATGGACGCGTGTTCTTTCTCCGTCTCGACTGTGCACATGGATTGCTTTTAGATCCACGTCCTTGCATGCTTCAAGGAACGTCTGAACAAGTAGCGGCAGATGAAAGCGACGAGCACAATTCCTGACGTAAAGAATAATTGGGTGCAAAATTGTTCCAGCGGGGCGCAATTCGCTAGCCCTTTCGGGCCTGTTGGCATTCACTGGGCGCACCTTGCCCCCTGAAATCTGAACAAGTGCCGGCGCGCCATGGAAAGATTTGCCAGCGCGGCGACCAGCAGCTGCGGGATCGGGTGCTTGTCATGCACTTTGGCTGCGGTGGCCAGCACGCTCGCACTCCTGGGCAACACGTCGTCTAGTCGAACAGGACCGCGTCATAGTCGCGCGGCGAGAGCGTGATGACACGGCAGACACAAGTCATGTCGTCCTCACGCCGTCCCCGGCGGCGGCTGGCAGCGTCATCTGCTCATCGTCTTGTCCGTGTGATCAATACTTTTCGTCTGACTCCATGGCAAAAAACTCGCTCACAGCGTTTGATACCTATTCAGGGTCTCTTTAACCGATTGTGATTGGGCCGTGCCGTTTCAGAATTTCGTTGATTCCCGACTCGCTCACTTCCGGAACCATAACCTTGATCTGCAGTAACTTGATGTCACTGAACACCTTTTCGCGCGGGAGCCCGTCATTGATCAGATCGTCAACGACATTCGTAAGGGTAGTCTCGCTGTCATAGGTCGCGGTAATCGTCTTAAACATTAGATTCTCCTGATGCTATGTGGGCCATTCCAGATATCCCGACAGTTGGCTCCTTGCTCGCAAGCAACTCGCCGTCCGGCTCTTTTGACTTTACCTTTTGCTTCATCAACGTGGCCTTTAGCATGCCGCTCACCCGTTGCGATGTTATTGTCATACATGCTCGTGATGAACGAGTACGCAGTAAACCAGCATCCGTCTAAAAGAAGGCTAGGCATCGAGGGCGATGGCGTCTGTGCGGTATCACACACATGTTGTTCATGCTTATCGTTGTTTGCCTTACGCTGACGCTAACCGCCAGCGCGTCGTACCACGGCGCCAGTTCAAATTCTTCCCGGTTCCCGGAGTGGATACGGAAAATATGAACACATCAGGAATTCTGCAGGGCTAGAGCATGAAAAGTCGT